>JBKQIY010000141.1:0-4105 GCA_052148155.1 Acidimicrobiia bacterium
TTCCGCCACCACGTCGCGCCGAAACAGGCACGCGAGAGCGATACGGACGAACCAAACGCGAACGTCCCGGTATCGGCGTTTCGTCAACCCTCCGGGCGCGGGACTCGATCGAACGGAACGCTCCGAAAGCCCCCCGTCTCCGAGTCCCGCGCCCGGAGGGTTGACGAAACGCCGATACCGGGACGTTCGCGTTTGGTTCGTCCGTATCGCTCTCGCGTGCCTGTTTCGGCGCGACGTGGTGGCGGAACGCGGCTCATGGTGGTGGCCGACCGACGCGGACTTCTCGAAGTTGTGCTCGGGCCGGTGACCGGGACAGGTCACTCGCACCGGTCCCGGCAGGCTCGTTGTCCCTGCAGCCCAAGGCGCACGGAACACCTGACGTCCCGACTGCGTCAGCGAGCGCGCGGTGTCCGCCCGTTCTGATCGGTTCGGGTGACGACCGGCGCGCGTCACTGGCAGATATGGGCGCGGACGACGCGCGTTCGGGTCTAAGGCGTGAACTCTTCGACCACAGTCAGGTCGACGAAGTCGGGCGCTCCGTCAAAGATCTCGGCCATCGTCGCTCTCGCTGCCTGCAATCCTTCTTGTCGCCGCGGATCGTTCTCCCGCGCACGCGCCGCTTCCTCGCTGTCGAAGACGATGAACATGTACACCTTGGTCGGGTCTTTCTGATCCTGCATCGCTGTCGAGCGCACAAGACCGGAACCTGGTTGTTCGGTCGCTTTCAACTGTCCGATCAAGCGCGGCAAGTCGCCCTCGTGGCCCGCTTTCAGACGTGTCGTGATCAATTGCGCCCACATGAAAGATCCTCTCGTCGCCAACCTGGTGCTCGACCCTACGCTCGGTCGACGGAAAGTATCGAACGGCACCTCTGGCGTGACGCGTACGCAAGGACGGCTGGATCCCGTGCCCTCGTCCGCTGTCTTGGCGCCCGATTGGCGAGCACCGCGACGCCCGGGCCGGACACCTCGTCGATCACTCCGTGGCGACCGGTGATGGCCATCAAGATTCGTCTCGCCCGTGCCCACTTCGGGTCCAGTCCCCGCTGCTCACCTGACGTCAGTCGCCACGAGCCGCAGACGCTGCGCGCGCGTGCTCGGTCGACCTCACGACCGACACGCGCACATGTTGCCCCGAAGCGTGACGGCCAGCACCAAGCGGTAGCTATGGGCGCGCCAGGCTGACAGCCCGGAAGTTCAAGAAGAGCGGCGCGGCTCTCCATCGGCTGTACGCCGACGCAGCGAGGTCCGGACGTGGCTCTCGGATACGTTCGAGGTGGAAGCCAGCCCGTTCCAAAGCGAGCGAGTAGTCCTCCAGTGAATGGGTCCATCCTCGAAACGTCATCGTATGGCCGTCGATTTCCACTGTCTCGTCAACCCGGCGCGGTTCGAAGTAGTGCTCTCGAATCGTGAGCCTCGGACTCGTCGGATCCCCGCTCACGTCTCCGAGATCCGTGACCGGGTGCGCGACACAGGCGCAGAGGTGTCCGCCAGGCACAAGGACTCGCGCCACTTCGTTCAGAGCGAGATCGAGGTCGTCGACGACCTGGAGCACGTTGTACGTCACGACAACATCGAACGCGCCATCAACAAACGGCAAGGTCGTGCCGTCCGCGACCGCGTACTGCTGGCCGCTCGACCCTGCCGCCCTCGCCGCAGCCAGGAGACTCTTGGCAGGCTCAACTGCGACGACGCTGTGACCATGGACGGACAGATCGCGAGTAACGCGGCCCTCACCGCAACCCACTTCGAGTGTGCGTTGCCCAGCCGGAGACAGCACGTCTTCGAAGAACGCAGCGCTGTACGTCCAGTAGGCGTCGAAACCGGGCGACCGGGTCCACTCGATCCACTGCTCGGTCTCTGGCTCCCACTCCGTCGCGCGGCCGGTCGGCACCTTGCAAGTATGCCCAGCAACTGAGCCGCGACCCGTCCGATGCCGGCTCCGACGGCGTTGTGCCACGAACAACAGCCCGACACAACGCCCGTGGGATTGTCCCCGATCGCGCGCCCCACCGCCCCGGCCTCCTTCTCACCGAACGATGCCGGCATGCGGCTACACGATGCGCGCAGTTCTGTGGACGGCACGCGGGCGTTGTGAGCATGGCGCCGCGAGGTTCCGGCCGCCGCGCTGGCGTTGGATGGCAGTGTTCTTCGGTCGTGTCGAGCGGTACGAAAAGGCGGACGGCTCTGCGCCATTCGCTCAAGTTCGACCGTTATCGTGACGAGCGCGATGTGGCGCATGGAACCGATTCCGCTCCCGAAGGAACCGCGAATGTTGGCGGCGTGCAACTTCCGGGCCCTCGCACGCTGTCGTGGCTGCTTCCATGCGCGCTCGTAGGTCGTTCAAGGGGTTCGGCGTTGCCGTTCTTGCAACATGCGCGCTGGTCAGCGCCGCCGTGCTGGGCGAGGCGGTCAGCTCATCGGCGGGGTGGGCCGGGCCGACGACCCGAACATCGGCCGCAGCCGTGCCCGCGTTCGCGATTCGGGTCTCCGGGAATCATCTCGTTGACGCCAGGGGCGTCGCGGTGCAGCTGCACGGAGTCGATCGTTCGGGTACTGAGTACGCATGCGTCCAGGGTTGGGGGATCTTCGACGGACCGCATGATCTTTCGTCCGTGCGAGCGATTTCGGCCTGGGACGTCAATGCGGTGCGAGTGCCCCTCAACGAGGACTGCTGGCTTGGAATCAACGGCGTCAAGGCTGCGTACGGCGGGGCCAGCTACCGCAAGGCAATCGTCCAGTACGTCAATCTGCTGAACAGTCAGGGGATCTACGTCATTCTCGACCTCCACTGGTCCGCCCCCGGGGCGACGCCCGCGACCGGCCAGAATCCGATGCCCGACCAGGACCACTCGCCGGCTTTCTGGCGCGGAGTTGCGTCAACGTTCAAAACACACCCGGCTGTGCTCTTCGACCTCTTCAACGAGCCCTACCCGGACAACAACAACGACAGCAATGCCGCGTGGACCTGTCTCGTGCGGGGCGGAACCTGCCGCGGCGTTTCGTACCAGACGGCCGGAATGCAGGAGCTGATCTCGACGGTGCGCGCCACCGGCGCCACCAACGTCATCATGGTCGGCGGCGTGCAGTACGCGAACGCCATGGACCAATGGCTGACGCATGAACCCCACGACCCGGCCCACCAGCTTGCGGCCAGTGTTCACGACTACAACTCGAACTCGTGCAGCTCGCTCACGTGCTGGCAACACGACTACGCGCCGGTCGCCGCTCACGTTCCGCTGATCGCCGGCGAGATCGGCGAGTCCGACGGCACCGGCGCGTTCGTCACCCACTACCTCAGCTGGGCCGACGAACACGCCGTCAGCTATCTCGCCTGGACGTGGGACACCTGGGGATGCTCCAACGGTCCCGTGCTCATCTCCAGTTATTCCGGTCAGGCGTGCCCGGGATATGGCGCCACCTACCGCGCCCATCTCCTCAACCGCCCCTAAAGATCGGGTCAGCGACCGGCCTTCAAGGATTCACACGCCGGACGACATCTCGTCCGAATCCCCGCCTCCACTAGCTCAGCCACGATGCACAGTGGTGCCCACCGCGTCACCCGGCGCAGCCCAGACCGCCGGCGGCCTCTGCTCGCACGCCGGGACCGAAGGGTTCGCGAACGACGATCGGCGCGTTCGCTGTCGGGCTTCGTGGTCGCACCGAATCGTGAAATAGTCCTTGACTTCTCCACGGTCCGTAATATCTTGACTTCGAGATATTGGAGTCCGAGATAAAGGAGCGAGATGGCAAAAGCACTCAGCATCGTGCAACACCCCGTCAGCGACTACGCCGCTTGGCGCACCGTGTACGAACAGGTCCAGCCCCTGCGTGACAAGCACGGCGTCAGCGCAGCCGATGTCCTCCAGGACCCGGCCGACCCCAACCAGGTGACCGTATTGCATTGGTTCCCGTCAGTCGGCCAGGCCCAAGCCTTCGTCGCCGATCCTGGACTGAAAGACGCGATGGCCACCGCGGGCGTGACCGCCCCTCCGCGCGTACAGATCGTGGTGGAGGCCTAGACCTGTCTCCTCGCCGGCCTCCCGAGGCCATCGCATTCGAACGCGAGTTCCCGGGCGCTCGCTGGCTGACCAGCCGCTGCGCCC
>JBKQIY010000142.1:0-2589 GCA_052148155.1 Acidimicrobiia bacterium
AAAGTGCGATTGATCATCCGACGCGGCTACGGCTTCCACACCGCCGACGCTGCACTCGCGCTCGTCATGCTCGCCTGCGGACCCAGCAACCTCCAACTCCCACACGAACGAATCCACCAACAGACCGCAGCATGACCCACATCAGCGTCAGGAGAGCCGAGAAAGATAACGGTGTCGGCGCGTGCAAGCCGCGTATCGAGGTCAGCTATGTAGCCGCCGTCGATGATCCACCTATCCTCGGCGGCAACCCGAAGCTGGAGATCTCGGAACTCCTCGGCCGACAGGGTGTGTTCGGTCACGGACTTCTTTCCCGTGATGCGATATCGCCCGTCAAGCCACCAACACCGGTCGAGATGCACGACAGGCAGGCCCGTCAGAACGCCCAATCGACGTGCGACCGTGGACTTCCCAGCGCCGATACAGCCGACCACGGCAACGCGTCTCACGCAAACGATTCTTGTCCAATCACGGCAAGGGGCTCGCGCTTTCAGAGCCCCACCGTGCCTCACGGCCGCACCGTCATGCCTGTTCCGGAGCTGCGAGAGTTCGAGGAGGGTTCCTGTCGTTCGAGGTCCGTCGTTACCGGCAGGATCGATCGACCGGGACGGGCGCATCGACAGGCTGACGCCGCACCAAACTGCCAGATAGGCGTGCTCGCCAAGATGATGCCGGATCGAGCACTGTGTGCGTGTGGAGCCCGAGGCGCTCGTGCGATCACCGGAGATCACGGATGCTGATCAGATCGCGCGGACGAAAAATGACAGTTGGCGCGTCGGTTACCGCGGGCTGCTGCCCGATTCGATGCTCGACGGGCTGGACGATGCGCGGTCGACGATGCAATGGGTTCAGTGGCTTCGGGATGGGTACGAGAACGCCGGGCTGCGGGCCGAGATCAGAGTCACAACCGACGCGGCGCAGCAGGTGGTCGGCGTCAGCGCTTTTGGTGCGGACCGCGACGTGCCCAACGACGGAGACCGCGGTGAGCTTTGGGTGCTCTACGTCGCGCCGTCGCATTGGGGGCGGCATTACGGACACGCGCTCCTGCACGATGCAGAAGACGCGCTTGCCGCGACGGGTCGGCGCGAGCTGGCACTGTGGGTTCTAGAAAGAAACGCCCGGGCGCGTCGGTTCTATGAGCGCGCAGGCTGGCGCGACGATGGCGGCATGAAGCCCTTCGGCGATTCCGGGCTGTACGAGATGCGCTACCGCAAGGATGTCCGGGCCGCGCCGTGACTGTCGATCTGGCTGCGGCCATCGCGGTGTCTGCGCGAGACGCGGGTCAGAGGTTCAATCGCAGTCGCACGTCTCCGAACCGGCCAATGCGCTATGAGTATCGCTCCGCCAGCGTTCGGTCGCCCAGCAGATTCCCAACGGCAATGCAGTTCGTGACGCTGGTGCATGCCACGGAGTTGAGCGTTGTGCCGCTGGGGCCGGTACTCGGACTCGCGATCAGCGTCCAGGCCGTGCCGTTCGAGTGTTCGGTCAGCGTCGCCGGTCGGCTCACGTCGAACTCGCCGACTGCGGTGCAGTCGGTTGTGGTCGTGCACGAGACCCCAGCCAACGCGCTGTAGTTGGCGTTGGTTGGGTTCGGACTCGCGACAGTTGTCCACGCCGTGCCGTTCCATCGCTCGACGAGTGTCTTGAACACGTCCGGTGTGTAGTGGTACGCGGCGCCGACCACCGTGCAGTTCGCCGCGCTCGTGCACGACACTGCTGAAAGAAGGCGGTAATCGCCGCCAGAGGCTTCGGGGCTCGTCAGGATCGACCAGCGCGTTCCGTTCCACCGCTCGATCAGCGCCCTATATGCCGTCACGCTGGAACCACCCAACGCGTAGCAGCTGTTCGCGCTCGTGCATGACACTGCCGAGAGGTCGCTTTGTGCGGCGTCAGACGGCACGCGACTCGCGACAATCGTCCAACGCGTTCCGTCCCAACGCATCGTTAATGGTCGATCGCTGCCCACATCGAATCCGGCCCGGCCAACCGCGACGCAGTTCGTCGTACTCGTGCACGACACGCCGAGCAGGTCGTTGTCTGGCGCGCCACCAGCGTTGGGACTCGCGACAATCGACCAATGCGAGCCGTTCCACTGCTCGACCAACGACTTGAACTCCTGATTCGTCGAACTGCCCGAGGAGCCGACCGCAACACAGTTCGTCACACTCGTGCACGACACCCCTTCAAGAACGCTTTCCGGAGCAGCCGCCGAGTTCGGGCTGACGACGATTGACCAGCGCGTTCCGTTCCAACGCTCAATCAGAGTCCTCGCGATCGGGCCCGGTCCCGCGGAATTCCCGACCGCCACACAGTTCGTCGCGCTCGTGCACGACACGGCCGACAACGCACTCTGGGATACGCCAGACGGGCTGGGAGTTGCGACGATCGACCACGACAGCGTCGCTCCAACCGGCGACGCGACGGCCAGGCCTCGCCGGGAGCTGTTGGACGACGATTCGATCAGCACCTGCTCCGCGTACGCCTGGACGGTCTCTTTCCTGGTCGGCGAGACCACTGATTTCCCGATCGACACAGGGTTTGACGACCCGGAACTGCAACCGACGAGCAGCACGGCGATCGCGGCGAAGGTCG
>JBKQIY010000143.1:0-41785 GCA_052148155.1 Acidimicrobiia bacterium
GCTCGATCAGATTCTGATGGTCCTCGTCGGACCGAGACAAAGTAAGCACTCGAAACGTCCTTTCATCTCCGAGACCAACCCAGCCCCGGCACGGCATACGCGCGGCCTTCGCGCACGTTCACGATCACTACGACCTCGGCCGACGGCCCCTAAATAGGCCCTGCGACCTATTCGGCCTTGCGGCTGCATGACCTAAGCAGGGACCTGAGGCTGCCGATCGGACGTCTGTGGGCCCGATGAGTGTGCTGATGGACGGCGGCGCGGTGGGCGCTGTGGCGCTCGGTTTCGCCCGACTCCGGCCCCGCAGAGGGCGTGTGCGGCGCGAACCGATCGATGTCGAGCGCCTCTCCGCCGAATTCGCGGAGCCGCCCCGACGTACCGAGCTCGAGATCGTCGCCGCCCTCGAGGCCGAGGTGCGGCGCATGAACGGGATTCGAGCGACGATCGCGGCACCGGTTCCGGCACCCGCCCCACCTGCCGTCTCGGCCGTGGTGAGCGTGGCGCGGACCGACCCGCCCGCGCGGGTGATCGACATCGCTTCGAGGAACAAGCCCAGCCCCGTCGAACCTCCGAGCGCGGGGCTTCCGCTCGAGCAGGTGCGCGCCTGGTTGGAGCAGGTGAAAGACGACCTGCGCAAGGTTCAGGCTCGAGTCGAGTACCTGCAGTTCGAACAGACTCGACTGCAGGGTCAACATCACCTCGTCGCGGAGCTGGCCTCTTCGACGGCCGCCGTCTGATCTGGCGCAGTTCAGCGCGATCGGAACTCCGTAAACGCCTCGAGGTTCAGGACCAGCGAGGGACGTCGAGGATCCGGCTCGGAGCCGACCTCGGACGGTTCCGGCGGTGCGAACTGGCGCGGGGGTTGCGGGGTACGCACACGCGGTTGTCGGGGCGTGCGCCGACGCGGTGTTCGAGTTGTGCGTCGAGTCGGTTGGCCCGACGGACGGACTCGTTCGACCGACGGCACGGGTCCGCATGCCGGTTCGCTTTCGACGTGGCGGAGTTCTTCGCGTCGCACCAGCCGGGCGGTGAACATCGCGAACAGCAGCCCGAACGCGCCGACAACGGAAAGAACTTCCAACGGTGACCGACTCACACGTCCTCCTCGGATCTCGGAGCTATCGGCGTGTTGCGAATGCGCCTTGACCACTCGGGCGCGCCGGGTCGTCGGCGTCAAAGACGCACCGTTTGAACTCGAGGTCGACCGCTCGAGCGGGCGGGCCGGCGATGGTGCCCTGCGCGGCATCGCAGTTGAGGGAGACCACCGCCGCGAGCTGTTCCCGGGTGTTCACACCTTTGGCCACCACGGTCACCCCGAGCGGGCGGATCATCCCGGTGATGCTCCGGATCGCTCTCGCGGACTCGATATCGGCGCCGAGTTGGGTGAGGAAGCTCCGGTCGAGTTTCACGGTCTCGGGCCGGACGCGCTGCAGTTGCGCCACGGTGAGTTGACCGGAGAAGTTGTCGAGCGCGACGCACACGTTTCCGTCGTGGAGGTCGCGCAGCGCGGTGACCGTCTTTGCGAAGTCGTGCATGACTGACTCCTCGGCGACCTCGATCCCGACGCTTCGAGCATCGGCTCCGGCCGCGTCGAGAATCGACAGGATGCGCGAGGCGCCACGATCACGTCGCAGCATCCGCGCCGACACCGTGATCCAGGCCACGAGATCAGGATGGTCGCGACGCCAGGAGGTCATGTCGGTCGCGGCGGTGGTGAGGACCCACTCGTCGATCGCTTCGATGGTGCTGGTGGCGTAGGCGATCGGAACGAACGCTTCGGGTTGGAGCAGTCCTCGAGTCGGATGATTCCAGCGCACGCTGCCTTCGAGACTGACGATGCAGCCAGTGTCGAGCGATGCGACCGGCCGGTACCAGAGCTCGAGCTGACCGAGTTCGAGGGCGAGCCTCAGATCGTTGCCGAGCTCACGACGGTCGGTGAGCCGGAGGTCGAGAACTGCGCCGAACAGCTCGACGCGACCTTTGCCGGCGTGTTTGGCTTCGTACATCGCGGCGTCCGCTCGTGAAACCAATGCCTCAGACGTCGTCTCGCCCGGTGCCGACATGGCGACACCGACACTGATTCCGATCATCGCTTGGGCGTCAGGCAGCGCATACGTGTTGGAGATCGCGTCGACGACGCGTTGCGCGATCGCGACCGCGTCGTCCGAGTCTTGGATGTTCTCGAGGAGGACGACGAATTCGTCCCCACCGAAGCGAGCGACGGTGTCGTACGGGCGCACGAGATGCTTCAGACGGGCCGCGACTTCGGCGAGCACCGCGTCGCCGGACTCGTGTCCGAAGACGTCGTTGACCAGCTTGAATCCGTCGAGGTCGCAGTACAACACTGCGACATGCTCGGAGGTGCGCGCACCTCGCAGCAGGCAATGTCCGAGCCGGTCGACGAGTACCTCACGGCGGACGAGTCCGGTGAGACGGTCGTAGTCCGGCTCGGCATTCTCCAGCTGTGCGATCCGACGGCGTAACGCGTTGTTCTCGCGGCGCAGCGCATCGATCAGCTGCGCGGGCGCACGCGACGCCTCGCCGACGTCCAGGGCTCCTCCCTCGCATTCCCCGGCATCCATGCCGCTACCTCCGTCGGTCCTGTGCGGACCATCGACATGCTCCGGGGCGCGCTGTAAGGGCGACGGACCGCACGTCCGGCCGAATCACCGAATTCCTTCCGTTGCGCCGGTACGCTCGGCAAATATGGGTATCGCGTATCGTCTCGACCGAGGGCAGGGGCTCATGACGATCGTGTGGGACGGGCAGGTAACCGCCGACGATTGGCGTGCCCATCTCGAGGCCGTGTTCGAGGATCCCGATTGGCCGGCCGGCCCCGCCAATCTGACCGATCTCCGCTCCGCCGACGTTTCGGCCATCACTGCATCGGACCAGGCCGACATCGTCGCGCTGTATGGACCCCACCACGACAAGGTCCGCGGCATGAAAAGCGCCGCGGTGGCCGGCGACAACTTCGAAGCGTCGACCGAGTTCGGGAATCTGAACGAGCCGCCGGGGTTGAGCCTCATCGTGTTCAACGACCTTGTCACCGCGTGCACCTGGCTCGGCGTCGACAAATCGGCCGCGCAAGCGACGGTCACCGAGCTGCGCCAAGAACTCCGAACTGAGCCGGCGGCGTCGTAGCGAGCGCACCCTCCGCCGGCGGGAACGTCGCAGGGCGGCCGGGGCCGAACGTCGGGCGCAGGCAGGATCTCAAGTCGGCCGAATTTCGGGTCGAATCGCTTCGAGTCCTGTGTTTCGACGGATCGGGCACTCGAGGCGGACAGCGTGGCGGATACGGAAGCTCATTGGCCGGTGGCGTCGCGACACAGCGCGGCGCGCAAGGTGCTCCTGAACCCTGCGAACCTGATTCCGTTTCCGGCGCTCGGTCTGCTCGCGCTGGCACGTCACTATCACCTGATCGTCAACACGCCGTTGTGGTTGCTGCTCGGTTCGATGGTCTTCACGCAGGTTTCGACGACCGCGATCGCGGTCGCGTTCCCTCCCGGGACACCGAACGCGCGGCCCCGTCTGCTCCTCACCGCGCAGATCGTGCTCACCGGCCTGTGCGTCTACGTGAACGGTTGGGGCGCGCTGCTCGCGGTGGGTTTCGTGTTCGCCGCCGCGAGTGCCATCCATTCTGATGGCTCGCGTTACGCGCTGTGGGCGATGGGATGTACCGCGCTGACCGTCGCGGCCGGCGAGGTCACCATCGCGCTGGGTTGGGCAAAAACGATGGTGGCCGAACCCGACGGTCACGGGCTCGCCCTCCTCGAGGTGGCCGGCACCTGCGCGGTCATCGGGATCCTGGCTCACAACCAGCGAGAAAAGGAGCTGGTCGAGGGGTCCTTACGTCAAAGCGAACGCCGGTTCCGCACACTGGTGCAACATGCCTCCGACATCATCTTGGTCGTCGCGTCCGACGGCACCGTCAGTTACGCGAGCCCGGCGTTTGAGAGCGTGCTCGGATACTCGTCGCTTGAGTCGGTCGGCATGGTCATCAACACCATCATGGACGACGAAGACGCCGCGCGCCTCGGTCGTATCGACGAACAGACCCAGCCGGGCCGCGAAGCCCGATCGGAAATGCGTCTCCGCCATCAGGACGGATCGTGGCGATGGTTCGAGTTCACGTTCTCGAACCTGTTCAACGATCCCAGCGTTGAAGGATGGGTCGCGAACCTGCGTGATATCTCAGAACGCAAGCAGTCAGAAGCGGCGCTGCGCCAAGCGCAAGAAGTGTTCCGCCACGCGTTCGACGAGGCCGGCATCGGGATGACGCTCGTCGATCCGTCGGGCCACATCATTCGTGCGAACGAAGCGATGCTGCACATGCTCGGCTACGACGACGCCGAGTTGCTCGTCGGCAAGTACGTGGTGGAGATCACACATCCGGACGACCGCCGAGTCATCGAAGACAACGTCCGCGACATCGAGCGTAATCAGCGCGACGGATTTCGGATCGAGCAACGTCTCCTGCGAGCCGACGGTGAGACGATATGGGTGGCTCTCACCGTGTCAACGGTGAAAGACGATGCCGACCTGCCGACGTTTTCGATCGGCCAGATCGAAGACATCACCGAACGCAAGGCGTTCAGCGACCGACTGAAGTACGAAGCTGAGCATGACGCAATGACCGGATTGTTGAACCGGACGAGCTTTACCGAGCGTGTGGCCGTCGCGCTCGACACCGAAGAGTCCACTGGACGGCTCGCCGCGGTGCTCTTCATCGATCTCGACCATTTCAAGATCATTAACGACAGCCTGGGCCACGCGGCCGGCGACGACTTGCTGGTGACGGTCGCGCAACGTCTGCGGCTGACGTTACGACCCGGTGACCTCCTTGCCCGTTTCGGCGGCGACGAGTTCGTGGTGTTGTGCACAAACGTGCTCGGCAACCGTGCCGTCTCGGAGATCGCACAGCGTCTGATCGAGGTGGTCGCCGAGCCGATCCTGGTCGGAAGCGACGAAGTGTTCGTGACGGCCAGCTTGGGGATCGCCGTCGCCAACGCCGACGACACCGCCGAGACGTTGCTCCGCCACGCCGACGCGGCGATGTACCAGGCCAAACACGACGGTCGGGCACGCGCGGTGATGTTCCGTCCCGACCATCACGGCTCGGCGGTCGCTGCGCTCCGGACCGGCAACGACCTGCACCGCGCGCTCGCCCGAGACGAGCTCGCAATGCATTACCAGCCGATCATCGACTTGCGTACCGGGCGAGTCGTCGGCTTCGAAGCGTTGATGCGTTGGAACCATCCGGAACGGGGTCTGCTCCCGCCCGGCGAGTTCATCGCGTTCGCCGAAGAGACCGGACTGATCGTCCCGATGGGCATGTGGGCGCTCGAAACGGCGTGCCGTCAGACTGCCTATTGGCAGAGCGTGCGCGACCGCACGCCGAACGCGCCGCAGCTTTCGATCAGCGTCAACCTCGCGGCACGTCAGGTCGCCGACCGTACTCTGGCGAAAACTGTCGCTCAGATCATCGATCGGACCGGTATCGCGGCCGGCGCGGTCGTCCTCGAACTCACCGAGAACACGCTCATGCAGGACACCGCTTCGACCGTCGACGCGCTGCACGCACTCCGAAGCCAAGGGGTCCACCTCAGCATCGACGATTTCGGTACCGGCTACTCGTCGTTGGCGTACCTGAAACGTTTTCCTGTCGAGTCGCTCAAGATCGACCGCAGCTTCATCGACGGTCTCGGCCAGGAGTCGGAGGACACCAGCATCGTCGAAGCGATCATCCGGCTCGCGCACGCGCTCGAGCTGTCCGCGGTCGCGGAGGGGCTCGAAACGCCGACGCAGCTCGAAACGCTCCGCACCTTGGGTTGCGATTTCGCGCAGGGGTACCTCCTCGGTCGTCCACTTCCGGCCGAGGTCATTGGCGACTTCCCCGCCGACGACCTCACCCCGTGGCAGCAGTCGCATTCGTAACGCTCGGCTGTGACCGACGGCGCCGATCGCCGATGCGTCGGTCCCGACGGCTGGGCGGATCTGCGGTCGAGGGTTCCTCGTAGGGCCGTAGGTCACGAATTGTGCCGTTGGCTCAAGCAATTGCGGCACACCGCCGTTAGGTACTGCATAGCCCCCGAGAGGGGACGCCTGGTTCGAACACACGCCGCCCGACGGGGGTGGGCACACAGTCGACGAGGCACGACGC
Organism: Acidimicrobiia bacterium; assembly: GCA_052148155.1. Classification (GTDB taxonomy): domain Bacteria; phylum Actinomycetota; class Acidimicrobiia; order IMCC26256; family PALSA-610; genus JBBQER01. The sequence continues at coordinate 6,164 of JBKQIY010000143.1, forward strand.
GACCTCTCCACCTCGACAGGAGAGCCACCGCATGTCTTCGAACCGTACGTTCACGTCTCTGTGGCGCGCGCCCATCCGCCACCGACGGCTGCTCGCGGGCATCGTTCCGCTCGCGGTCATCGCGCTCGGTGCCGCCGTCATTCTTCCGACCTCCAGCAGCGGCGCGGCACAAGCGGCCGTCGACCTCGGAACAGCGACGAGCTTCTCGGTACTCGCCGGCGCCGGGATCACGAACACCGGAGCGACGACCATCAGTGGCGATGTGGGCTCGTACGCGACGCCGTCGGAGACCGGATTCGGCACGGTGACGGTGAACGGAACCAACGAGGACGGCGATGCCGTCACCCAACAGGCAAAAACCGATCTGACGACGGCATACAACACTGCGGCCGGCGCGACGCCGTTCACGAACGTGGCCGTCGAACTCGGAGGCACCACCCTGACGCCGGGTGTGTACCGATCCCCAGGCACATTCGGGATCACCGGCACGCTGACGTTGAACACCCAAGGTGACCCGAATGCCGTGTTCATCTTCCAGACGGCTTCCACACTCATCTCAGCGTCGGACAGCAACGTGGTCGTGCTCGGCGGCGGCTCCGCATGCAACGTCTTCTGGCAGGTCGGCAGCTCGGCGACGCTCGCTACCGGCTCACACTTGATCGGAAGCGTGTTGGCGGTGGCGTCGATTACCGCGAACACGGGCGCGACCATCGAGGGCCGTTTGCTCGCTCGCAACGGGGCAGTCACCCTCGACCACAACACGATCACGACGCCCGTGTGCGCGGCCGCCGCGACGACCACCACGGCCGCTTCGGGCGCGTCGACGACGTCGGGAGCGACGCCGACCACGTCGGCGGCGACGCCGACCACTGCCGGTTCGGGAGCGACGACTTCGACGGTCGCGTCAGGCGCGGCGCCGGTCGTGACGACAACGTCAACCACGACACCAGCCCTTCCCGGATCCACCACGACCACCGTTCCGACAACGCTGGTTCCGGGAACGCCGGGCGGGCCGGCACTGCCCCACACGCTGTAGCGCAGCCAAACCGCACCGGTCCAGCTCCGATGCTCTGAGAGGACAAGCGATGGCAAAAACTCTGAGCCCGCGCGCGGTCGCGCTGACCGATCAGATCCTGGCCGCGCTCGACGATGGGTCTGGGACGACCGACGAGATCGCCGGACGGGTCGGGAATGTGGCCTGCAAGTGTCTCGCCAACGGCCGGGTCGGCCTGCGCCGCTCGGGCACCCCCTGCTCGTGCGTCGCCACGACCGGTGTCGCCGGTTGGCGGCGGGCGTACGGCTTCGACGTGTACCGGCACCTCGTACGGCTCGAACAGGCTTCGTTGGTGGTCGGCGCTCGCGACCCGGCTCGCCGCCAGGTGTGTTGGAGTCCAGCCGCCGTCGTCGCGACGGCCGCGTAAGCGGCGCTCAAGTCGAACGCGGCATTGGTCGTTAGGTACGGCGACAAGCCCCCGAGAGGGGACGCCTGGTTCGAACACACGCCGCCCGACGGGGGTGGGCGCACGGTCGACGAGGCATGACGTGACCTCTCCGTGCAGAAGAGGCGCGCGATGCCGTCGAGACGATCCGTTCGATCAGCCGTGTTCATCGCGTTCGGCGGGGGCGTGTTCGTCGCCGTCGGGCTCGTCAACACCGCCTGGGCGCTGCCGACGTCGACCACGACGGTCCGACCCGCGACGACTCCGACCGCGCCGAAGACGACCGGGCCGAGGACGACGGGACTGAAAACGACTGGGCCGAAGACGACGGTGCCGAAGCCGGTGCGCATCGAGCTTTCGCCGCCGATCACGGCCGTGCTGACCACACCGGAATCGGTGGCATCGGCCGGTGAGCCGGTCCTCGTCCCGACACCGGCGTCGCCGCGTCCCCCGGCCGGTCCGAACCCGCAGACGCTCCCCCACACGTTGTGACACGCTGGTCGGCGATGCGGACCAGCGCGCCGGGCAGATGAACGAACCGTCGGGCTATTGGCGATCGCGCTGGCCCGGCGAAGACGGCGGACCCCGCCGATCGCAACAGCCAACCAGCGGTGCCGGCCCGGCCCTCGACCCGGCACACGTCAACGTCTGTTCGCGCGACGCGATCGCCGCAACGATGGTGGTGTTACGCGACCCGGGTGAGGTGTTCCTCCTTCGCCACACGGCCGGACCCGAAGCGATCTCGTGGGTAGAGCAGGTCGACGCGGCCACCCTCGACGCCCTGGCCCGTTCCGACGATCTCGCCGGAGGGCCGACGTGGCCGGGCGGCATCGCCGCGCACGCCAACGGATCGCTCCACGTCGTGTTCGGAAACCACGCGCACCGGCTCGGTCCCGATCTCGCCGTTCTCGCATCTTGCGAACTGCCTCGCTGCCTGCCCTACAACAGTTTCGTGATCCTTCCCGACGGTCACCTCGTCACGAAAGACTTCGGCGGTGTCCTGCCCGGCCACGACCCGGCCGCGCACGAACCCGAACCTGCCGAGCTCGTCGCGTTGGATCCCGAGTCGCTCGACGTTGTTGCCCGGTGTGCACTGCCCGAACCGTCGATCGCGCGACTCTCCGCCGACGACGACACAATCTACGTCGTCGGCACCTCTACCCTGTCGCGCGTGCAATGGGACGGCACACGACTCGTCCTCGATCGCAGCTTCGCCGGCCGTTACCGCACGATCCCCGGCCAGACCTACGGGTGGGATCCTGTGCTCGCGCTCGGCGCGGCATGGTTCCTCGACAACGGCGAAGGCAGCGAACGCTACATCGGGACGTTCGCAGGTCAGGGCATCTCGAGCGCGCCGTTACATCTCGTACGGGTCGACCTGCGCACCGCGGCGGTCACCCTCACCGAGATCTGCGGGTTGCCCAACGGGCTGGTCGCGAATCCGCCGATTGTCGACGAAACCCGCCACATCGTGGTCGGCTACGACAGCGGCAACGGCGTGCTCGCCGCGTTCGATCTCGACGCCGACGGCAACACGACCCCGCGTTGGCGGCGCCAACAGAACCATGCCTGCCACCCACTGCTGTTCGCCGACACCGGTGAGCTCGTCACCAACGACCACGACGCAGCCCGCATGGCCGACGACATCGTCGTGCTCGACATCGAATCCGGCCACGAGCGCGTGCGGGTCGACGCCGCCAGCGCGGTGCAATCGGTGCTGTTCCCCGCGGCGGGCTTCGGCCGAGACTTCTACTACTGCTCGTTTGCTGCCCTGACCCGGGTCTACGCCGGCCCCTGAGGCTTCCCTCAAGCGAGGGCCATCCGGTGACGACGTGACTAGGAGATGGCAGGGGACGCTGATCCGCCGCCCGGACTTCATTTCGCGGGCGTCAATACCTGGCTCTTGATTCGCTATTTGCGCGAACAGGAGGGCCCGGACGCTGCCGCGCGCGTCCTCGGCGAGGCCGGCGACACCCGAACCGAAGAAGAGCTGTTCGACATCGCGTCGTGGAGCTCGTACGACCAGTTCCGTCGCCTCCTCGAAGTCACCGCCCATCTATACGGCGGGAACCCAGCTCTCGAGCGCGCCGCCAGCGGTGGGCTGACCGACCCGTCGATGCCCGAAATGACAGCGATGCTGCAATCGCTCGGCTCCCCCGAGGCGTTGCTCGCGATGATCACCGAGTCGGGCGGCGCGGGTCTGGCACCCGTCCTCGCACTCGAGGGATGTGAAACAAGTCCGACCGAGTGGGTCGTTCGCGAATGGTTCGCCGACGGCTTCGCGCCGTTCCGCGAATATTGTTCGTGGGCGGCCGGTCTGTATTCGAACATTCCGAAGCTGTTCGGACTGCGCGCCGAGGTGATCAAAGAGGCCTGCGCGTGCGACGGCGACCCGGCCTGCGTGTACCGAATTCGATGGTTCCCGGACGACGCGACCGCCGCAGCCGAATACATCGAAGCCCGCGTCGACATGCTGACCGCTCGTCTCGAAGGGCTGCAGCAAACCGTCGGCGACCTCGTTTCCGACGACGACCTCGAACGCGTACTGACCCGCATCGTCGTGTCGGCCGCCCGTACCATCTCCGCGCCGGTCTTCGTGCTCGCCTTGGAGGCCATGCCCGCCGCGGACAAGCTCGTGTACGCAGCCGGGATCCGCGACGACGAAGCAGAACGTCTGGCCGCCGAGCTCTTGGACGGACGCCACGACAACGACGAGCACCACCTCGTCGTCGAGGTTCAATCCAACCGCCATCGTTACGGTCGCCTCGCGGCGATCAACGCTACCGGCCGGTTCTTCCCACAGGAACGGGTCGTCTTGCAGGCGTACGCGCGTTTCGTCGCCGCCGCCCTCGACTCGGCCGCCGCGGTCGAGGACGCGCGTCGACAGGCCGAGACCGCCCGCGCGCTGCTCGAGCTGTCGAACGCACTGGCCGAGATCGCGACGACCGACGAGATGGCCGCGCATATCGCCCGCGCCGTGACCGCAGTCATCGGCTGTGACCGCGCGGCAGTCATCCTGTTCGAACCGAACGCCACAACCGGCCGAGTCGTGGCCACTCACGGTTTCTCGCACGAGACCGAGTTGCAGTTACGCTCGATGGAGATCCCGGTCGGCCAGATCTGTTCCGGCGATGTTGCCGTGAACGTCTGGGATCGATCGTCGGCCGCCGGACGCGAGATGTTGTCGGGTCTCATGGACGACCTGGGCAGCGCGGCGGTCGCCACGATCCCGATCGGCGCCGACGACGAGCTGGTCGGCCTCGTGGTCGGCGATGTCGTCGAACGGCCCGAGCGTCTGACCCGAGATCCCGACGTTTCGGACCGGCTGCGAGGTGTGGCCAGCCAGGCCACGATCGCGATTCGCAACGCGCGGCTGCTTGAAAGCATCCGTCATCAAGCCCTGCACGATTCGCTCACCGGGCTGCCGAACCGGGCGCTCATTCTCGACCGCGTCGAGCAGATGCTCGCGCGGGCACGCCGACGCGGCTGCGACAGCGCAGCCCTGTTCATCGACCTTGACGGGTTCAAGCAGGTCAACGACTCGCTCGGACATGACACCGGCGACCAGCTCTTATGTTCCGTCGCCGCACGCCTCTCAGCGACGTTGCGCGAAGCGGACACCATCGCCCGCATCGGCGGCGACGAGTTCGTGGTGCTCGTCGAAGGTGGCGCAGCGACCGGAAGCCCAGAGTTCGTTGCGGAACGACTGCTCGAAGTGCTGCGAGAACCGTTCGAGATCGAGAACGCGCCCCGCGGCCAGGTTCGGATCACGGCAAGTATCGGCGTCGCGTTCGGCAGCCGCATCACTCCAGCCGACCTGTTGCGCGACGCCGACATCGCGTTGTACGAAGCGAAAACCGCGGGCCGCGACCGCTGCGTGACGTTCCAACGCGACATGCAGACGGCGGTCGACGACCGACTGACGCTCGAGCTCGACCTTCGAGCCGCGATCGAACGAGGCGAGTTCTTCCTCGTCTATCAGCCGATCTTCGATCTCGACTCCGGGCGCGTGCTCGGCGTCGAGGCGCTCGTACGTTGGAACCATCCGCTTCGGGGTGAGGTGCAGCCCGACACGTTCATTCCGCTTCTCGAAGAGACCAAACAGATCGTGGAAGTCGGTCGTTGGGTGCTGAACGAGGCCTGCCGCCAAGCAGCCGCGTGGCGACTCCGCGAACGGAACATGTACGTATCGGTGAACGTCTCGGCCCGCCAACTCGACGACGATCACCTCGTCGGGGACCTGCGGGCCGCCCTCAGTTCGTCGGGACTCGATCCTGCGGCTCTCGTGCTCGAGATCACCGAAACCGCGATCATGCGCGACGCGGAGCTGACAGCCCGCCAGTTGCGTATCGTCAAGACCATCGGTGTCGGCATCGCGATCGACGACTTCGGGACCGGCTATTCCTCGCTCGCGTACCTCCGTCAGTTCCCCGTTGACATCTTGAAGATCGACCGTTCGTTCATTACGCCGATCACCGATTCGGTCGAGTCGAAGGCCCTGTTGCACACACTGGTGCAGCTCGGCAAGCAGCTCGGGTTGCAGACGCTGGCGGAAGGCATCGAGCAGCACGAACAGTTCTGCCAACTGCAGGTCGAGGACTGCGACAGCGGCCAGGGCTTCATGTTCGCCCGGCCGCTCGGCGCCGACGACGTCGACGGATTCCTGGCGTCCTTGCCCCACCCTCAGCCGGCACCGGCACCGGCAGCCGCACCAACGGATTCGGGATATACAGCTAAATCGATGAACTAGGTCACATGGTTTTCACATATTCTCAAGGGGAGCCTCAGGAGTCCGATCTTGAGAAGATGAACGAAGTGGATCACGCCGATCCCGTCGTGCTCGAGGCCGGATATCGCGCCCTGCTGCACTCGAACGATCACGCACGCGTGACCGCGATCAACTCGCACGGACTGTTTTTGCCGGTTCCTGCGTCGCTCGACGACGCGCACCACGAAACGTTGCGGGCACGTTCGGCGCTTGATCTTGTCGGACCCGATCAGCGCAACCTCGTGATCGACGCGTGGGACCGGGTGCGCAGCTCCGGCGCCGCGCAGTCGAGAGTGCGGCTCACACACGGCGATGACGCGGCGCTGTACTTCTTCGACCTGCGGGAACGGCACGACGTCCTCATGTGCGTCCTCGTGCCCGACGGTGACGCCGAGATCGACGGGACCAGAGATCTCGATGATGTCGCGCCGCGCGTGAGCGTGCAGCGCAAGAACGAGTCCGCGATCTTCCTCGACATTGACGACGCAACTTCGAAGATGCTCGGATGGTCGCGCGATGACATGATCGGGCACGGGTCGCTCGAGTTCGTTCATCCCGACGACCACAACCGCGCGCTCGAGAGCTGGATGGACATGCTGTCGAGTCCGGGTGCCCAACGGCGAGCGAGGCTGCGCTATCGCCACGCCGACGGATCGTGGATCTGGCTCGAGCTCACGAACCACAACTTGCTGAACGACCCGGACCAGACGTGCGTGGTGACGGAGATGCTCGACGTCAGCGACGAGATGGCGGCCCACGAAGCGGTCCGCTTCCGCGAACAGCTGCTGCGTCGGGTAGCCGAAACGGTCCCGCTCGGACTCTTGCACATCGATCGGACCGGCGAGATCCGCTACGCCAACGAGCGCCTGTACGAACTTCTGGCGATCTCGAAAGCCGACACGACTGCGACACCGTTCGTGCGGCTGCTGCCCGACGACCGGACCGAGCTGGCGTTGGCGCTGGACGGCTTGATGATCGACGGCATGGACCGTGACCTCGAGGTAGCGGTTCGAACCCGACGCGCCGACGACCGGCGACTCTGCCTCCTGCGGCTCCGAGCTCTCACCGACGTCGACGGCGAAGTCGGCGGCGCGATCGTCTGCGTCGAGGACGTGACCGAACGAGTCAACGACCGCGCCGAACTCGAACGCCGAGCCACTTACGACCCGCTGACCGGCTGTCTGAACCGAGCTTCGGTGTTGCAGCGGCTCACCGCCCAGGTCGGTTCTGCAGTGGCGGTCGGTGTGATCTTCATCGATCTCGACGGCTTCAAGGCAGTGAACGACGAACGCGGCCATTCGGCCGGCGACGACGTGCTCGTCGAGGTCGCGCGACGCGCGCAGGAGAACATCCGGGCGTCCGACACGTTGGGACGGTTCGGAGGAGACGAGTTCCTTGTCGTGTGTCCCGACGGGAACATCGACGCGCTCACAGCCATCGCGTCGCGGATCACGAATTCGCTCGCGCCGCCGCTGGTTCTCAAGCACGGCACGATCTCAGTACGCGCCAGCATCGGCATCGCGGTCGCCGACGGCCGCGATGCCACCATCGAATCGCTCATCGCCGCGGCCGACACGGCAATGTACGTCGCAAAACGCAACGGCGACGGCCTCCCGGTCGCGTACGACCCGTCTCAACATGCGCTATAGCTGCTGACCGATCGTCAACGAGTTGCCTTCGGTATCGGTGATCGCCAGCAGCCGGCTGCCGCCTTCAGTTCGTTCCTGACCTCGCTGGCCGCCGCCTCCTTCGATCTCGGCCGCGGCGGCGTCGAGATCGTCGACGTTGAAACCCAGCCAGCTCTCGCGGGCTTCGTCGGCGGTACCGAGATGCAACGCGATGGTCGCGTCCCGCCAGCTCAGCTCGCTCCAATACGGCGACAGGAAGCCGACCTCGAGGCCGAGCACGTCCCGATAGAACGTCAAGGCGCGGTCCATGTCACGCACCGGGACCATGAGGTAGGTCTTCGTAATATGCATGCGGCCAGCGTAACTACCCCGACCGCAGGAGACGACGTGACCGTGACCGGTATGGCCAACATGGCGGTGAAAGTGGCCGACCTCGACGCCGCATGCGAGTTCTACCGAACCTCCGGTGCCGAGATCCGCGACCGCATGCATTGGAACAATGGTGAGCGCGCCGACGTCTTCCTCGGCCCGGTGATGATCACCCTGTTCACCCACGCTATCTACGAAGACAGTGTCGAGCTCCCCGCCGAGGGTTTTTTGCATCCGGCGTTGTTCACCGACGACCTCGACCGTGAGCTCGAGGGCCACGACATAATTTGGGGACCAACGGTCGTGGAGGGCGCGTTCGGGAGGCGCCGTATTGCGTTCGTGTCCGCGCCGGGCAACATCAGACTCGAGTTCATGGAACAACTCGAACCGAACTGGAGCGCGCAATGAACGTGACCCGTTTTCATCACGTGTCGGTCAACACCAACAGCACACCGCTCGACGCGATGATCGACTTTTACCGCGATGTGCTCGGCCTCGCAGATGTGACCAGACCAGAAATTCCTGGCATACCGGGCCACTGGCACGCGGTCGGCGACCAACAGCTGCACCTCGTCGGTGCGCCACCGTGGGGCACACCGATCGACTCCACCGGACATCACTACTGCGTGGCGGTCGCCGACCTCGACACCGCCGTCGCCGAGCTCGAAGAACGCGGAATCGAGTTCCAACGTGCGGTACAAGGCCCGGGCACCGTACAGATCTGGATCATCGATCCGGCCGGCAACACCATCGAGCTCCAACAAGATCCGGCGCTCGCCTGACCGGCCCGCACGCTCGGCTACGTTCGCCTCGTGCGTATTCTCGTCACGAACGACGACGGCATCGACGCGCAAGGCCTACATGTCCTAGCCCGCCATGTGGTCGCGGCCGGCCACGATGTCGTCGTGGTGGCCCCCAGCGCAGATGCGAGCGGCAGCGGCGCCGCGATCGGTCTGTTCCACGCCGACTCCCATATCGACGTGCGGCGCGTGCAGATCCGCGGTTGCGACGCGCCGGCGTGGGCGCTGGTCGGACCGCCCGGATTGTGTGCACTCGCCGGACGGCTCGGCGCGTTCGGACCGCCGCCCGAACTTGTGCTGTCCGGCATCAACGCCGGCCTCAACACCGGTCGTGCGATCCTGCACTCCGGAACGGTCGGCGCTGCGCTCACCGCCCAGAACTTCGGCGCGAAGGGCCTCGCGGTCAGCGTCGCGGCCGGCGAACCGTGGCGTTGGGAAACCGCCGCGACGATCGCGCTCGAAGTGCTCGACGTGCTCGCCGACGCACCACCCCGATCGGTCCTCAACTTGAACGTGCCCGCACTCGAACGGGAACAGGTCAAGGGACTGCGGTGGGCGCGCCTGGCCGCGTTCGGTGCGGTCCGCGCCGCGATCGCCGCCACGGAATCAGACGGATGTCTGCAAGTTGAGCTCCGGGTCACTGAACAGACCCTGGCACCCGACACCGACACTGCCCTGTGCGAGGCTGGCTACGCGACCCTCACGACGATCGTCGGGATCGCCGAGTCCTGGCCGGCCGAGCTGCCGGTCGCCGACGTGACCCAACGACCGGTTCCAGGCGCCGCGTTCGACCCGGCACAGACGGTGCCGGACGCCTCCGATCGCCACACGTTGCACAGCCGCGAACACGGCTGAGCCGAGCCGGCGACTCAGCGTGGGAGAAAATCGATCAGGAGCTCATTGACCCGGTCGGGCGCTTCCCACTGCAGCCAGTGCCCGGGACCTTCCACACGCTCGTAGCGCCAGCGGTTCGCGCAGAACGCGGCGGAAGCCGTCATCTGGTCCTCGAGGAGCGCGAAGTCGCCGGAGCTCCAGATCCCCATCGTCGGCGACTGGACCGGCGGCAACTCGAGCGGCGGGCCCACCAGCGCGTCGGGTGTCACGTTCGCGCGGTAATAGTTGAGGCCCGGGGTCAACGATCCGTTGCCGACGTACTCCGCGAACGTCGCTTCGAAATCGGGGTGGTGCGAGAACTCCCGGAAGTTCGCGCCGTCGTTCATCGTGAGCCACTGCTCGGCTTGCGGGGCGAACTGGAACAACAACATGTACCAGGACTTTTCGCGCTGCGTCATCGTCATGTTCGCGAATGCGCTCGGATGCCCGACCGACAGTGCGACGAGATGGTCAACCCGTTGCGGTGCGAGCGCAGCCGTGGCCCACACCACTGCGCTCCCCCAGTCGTGGCCGACGAAATGGGCGTGTTCGATACCGAGACGATCGAGGATCGCGGTCGTATCGATCGCGAGGAACGGAATCGAGTAGGCCTCGACCTCGGCCGGTTTGTCGCTCGCGCCGTAGCCGCGCTGGTCGTAGGTGATCACCTGGAATCCGCGCTCGACGAGGGCCGGCACCTGCTTGGACCACAGGCGCTTCGTGTCGGGCCATCCGTGCACGAGCAACACGGGCGCTCCGGCCCCTTCGACCGTCACGTCGAGCGCGACACCGCTGGAATCGACCTTCACAACGTCTCCCGTCGTCCGAGCCGGCTGGACCGACCGAACCGTACTGCGCGTGTTGACGATCGTGACCGGGCGGACGATGCTCGACGTCACCAGGCGAAAGGAACGTGGAGATGGTGTACGCGCAAGGCCGGACCTTCTACGACGCGGACAGTCACCTGATGGAGCTGTCCGACTGGCTCGCGCCCTATGCGGATCCCGACGTCCGCGCCCGTATCCGGCCACTCGCGTTGGGCGGCGCAGGCGCACTGGCGGCACAGGCCGTGCACGCGGCCGAAACGCGACGCGCGGACCCGGCGGTCGCAGCCGAGCTCGAACTCAACGTCATGGGCCCCAAAGGTTGGGGGGCGCTCGGAGCCTTCGATCCCGCCGAGCGCAGCCGAGCGCTCGACTTACTCGGCTTCGATGCCCAACTGGTGTTCAGTACGTTCGCCCCGACCCAGTTCGCGTCCGACGACCTCGAAATTCTTTACGGCGGCACCCGTGCTCACAACCGGGCCATCGTCGAGTTCTGCTCCGAAGATCGGCGGCTCATTCCGGTCGGGTTCGTTCCGCTGACCGATCCGACGTGTGCGTTGACGGCAACCCGAGAGGCGATCGCGATGGGCTGCGGCGCGATCCTCGTTCCGTCCGTCCCGCCCCGCGAGCAGTCGCCGACCCATCCCGACTATTGGCCGGTGTGGGCGCATCTGCAAGAAACGGGCGTGCCGTTCATGTTGCATGTCGGCGGCGGTGGTCGTCCGTTACGGCGCGCGTTCCACGCGAACGGCAAACCGCCGGTGACCGACTTCCTCGGCGGCGGCGAGAACATTCGATCGAAAGATTTCCTGGTGCTGCATCATCCACCGGAGACGTTCCTGGCGTGCATGGTGCTCGACGGCATCTTCGAACGGTTCCCCGGCCTCCGGGGCGGCTGCATCGAACAGGGCGCGCTGTGGGTCGTGCCGCTGCTCGAACGTCTCGACATCGCCCAGCAGACATTCCAAAGAACCGAACCGGCGCTGAAGTTGCCGTTGCGGCCCAGCGAATATTTGCGTCGCCAGGTGAAGTTCACGCCGTTTCCGACCGAGCCCGTCGGGTGGATGATCGAACAGGCAGGCGCGGAGCTGTTCCTGTTTTCCTCGGACTACCCGCACCCCGAAGGTGGTCACGACCCGCTCGGACGGTTCGAGGCGTCGCTGGCGAACATCGACGAGGACGCACGCGAGCGGTTCTACTCCCGCAACTTCGCCGACATGATGGGACCCGTCCTCGCGGCGCGTGTGTAACTCAGACGTTGAGCTCGCTTTTCGTTCGTCCCTGACTTGCCCAGTAGCCGTCGGTGCGGCCAAGCCGGAATCGTTCCGGCTTTTCGCCGTCGGCGAGGACGTCGGTCTCCAACCACAGGCGTTTCAGGTGACGGACCTTGCCGGCCGCGCGGTCGTCTTCGTACGCCTCACGGGCGTGCAAGACGTGATAGTTGTTGACGAACTGCATATCGCCGGGCTGCATCGTCATCGACACGTGGTATCGAGGGTCGGCGCACATCGCGTCGACGAGATCCATCGCCTCCCGGGCCGCGTCCGACGGGCGGGGCGCGTCTTCGTGACGACGGGTCGACTCGATGTAGGGACGTATGTAACGCACGAACAGCCGGTCGCCGAGGCGATTGAAGATCGGCATCGTGTACCACGATTTCGTGCCGGGTGCCTGCTCGCCTCGTAGGTCGTAGGGGAACGGCGCGTACAACTCGGCCGCGAGTTCGGGGGCGGTGCGGACCAGCTCGTTGTGGATCGTCACGACGTTGGCGACGACGCTGGCGCCGCCGTGCGCGCCGGCGTCGAGACAGAACAGGCCGACCAGGTCGGAGCCGTCGGAGTGGAACGGGAAGGCGATGCCTCCGATCTCGTTGCCCCGCGAGGTCGGGTCGGCCGCCGAGCGGCCTTGATCGGTGACGTCGCCGAGAAGATGTCCTTTGGCGTTCTGCGGCCAGGGATTGCCGAGATGCATCCCGACGCCCCAGTAGATCGACGATGCCCGCGTTTTGCCGTAACGGTCGACGGGGACACCTCGGATGAGCACGACGCCGCGTCCGTCGATGAGCTCGCGGGTGACGTCAGCGAGCTGCGGGCCGAGCGTCGGCAGCGGGAACGCGTCGCGTGTGATGTCGAGCACGTCGTCGCATGTTGCTTCGGCGTGCCCGAGCGCGACGTCGAGCTCGTCGAGATCGGCGTCGGTCAGCTGCAAGATGTACGAGTCGCCGATCTGGTCGGCGCGCCATTCGCAGCCCGTTTCGAGCGGCGTGAGTTCTGAGGCGTTCATCGCGTGGCTCCATTCGATCTGGGATTGGTCGGTGCCGGTTGCGGGCCGCGAACCAGGCGGCCCGGAAGCGGACCCGTCGTTTCGCCGTGCTCGTAGGTGATTTCGCCGGCGACGAGCGTCGCGACGTAGCCGTGCGCTCGTTGCACGAGGCGCTTGCCGCCGGCGGGAAGATCGTGGTGCATTTCCGGCCGCCGGGCCTCGAGATGCTCGAAGTCGATCACGTTCACGTCGGCTCGGTAGCCGGGCGCGAGCACGCCCCGATCGAGGAGACCGACGGAGCGTGCGGTCGCGCTGGTCTGGCGGGCCACCGCGAACGGAAGGTCGAGCCGACCGCGGTCGCGGTCGCGGACCCACATCGTCAGCAGGGTCGTCGGAAAGCTCGCGTCGCAAATGGTGCCGAGGTGGGCGCCGCCGTCGGCTAATCCGATGACGGTATTGGGATGCGCGAGCATCTCGCCGACCGCGTCGAGGTTGCCGTCGGCATAGTTGAGGAACGGCAGGTACAAGAACGCGTGTCCGCCGTCACCCAACATGATGTCGTACGCGACGTCGAGTGGGTCGCGTCCGTCCCGCCGGGCGCGAGACGCCAGACTCGACGTTGCGTCCGGCTCGTAGTCGGGAGGATCGCCGAGCTCGAACATGCGGTGGAACGCGTCGATGACCCGGCTGGCTGGCGTGGCGTCGCGTTGGGGCGCGTCGACGGCCAGGGTTCGTGCCTTGAAATGCGGGTCGGCCATGATCCGGACCCGGTCGGCGAGCGGCAGGTCGCTGATCTCTCGGTAGACGCGATTCGTGAGGAGCGGGTGAAGTGTGCACTGCAAGCCCAGCATGATGCCGACCGGCCGCGGCGCCACCTGGCCGGTCATCGGCACTCCGTCGGCATTGGCGGCGGCGAGCAGTTCGAGCTGGCGGCGGTAGGTGTCGCCGCGCACTTGCACGAGCGAGAACGACAACGGTCTTTTCGACTCCTCGGCCATGCGCCGGAAGATCGAGAATTCGGCGTCGACGTCGGTGAAGTCGGAGACGCCTTGTAGCACGCCTTTGCCGGTCTGACCGATCGCCCGCGCGATGCCGACCAGCTCGTCGGCCTCGGCGGTCAGCGTCGGCGTGTAGTCACCCGTACTGGTGCGATGATTGAGCGTGCGCGATGTCGTGAAGCCGAGCGCGCCGACCTCGATGCCCTCACGCGCGATGCGCGCCATCGCCTCGATGTCGTCGGTGGTCGCGACGTCGCGGCGGGCGCCCCGTTCGCCCATCACGTGTAACCGCAACGCGCCGTGAGGCACTTGCACTGCGACGTCGACATCGAACGGCCGGCCGTCGAGCGAATCCATGAACTGGGGGAAGGATTCCCAGTTCCATGAGAGTCCTTCGTGCAGGACGACACCGGGGATGTCCTCGACGCCTTCCATCAGCTCGATGAGCCGGTCGTGATCGAACGGGTGCACGGGCGCGAACCCGACGCCGCAGTTGCCGACCACGACGGTGGTGACGCCGTGCCAAGACGAAGGGATCATGCGTTCGCCCCACGACGCCTGGCCGTCATAGTGGGCGTGGATGTCGACGAAGCCCGGCGTCACGAGCAGACCGTCGGCGTCGATCGTGCGTTCGGCGCCGCCGCTGATCTTGCCGACCTCGGTGATGACACCGTCGTCGATCGCGACGTCAGCGGTACGGGGCGGCGTACCGGTGCCGTCGACGACGGTGCCGGCGCGAATAATCGTTTCATGCGTGTTCATGCGGCTACGACCTTTGGCTGTCGATCAGACGATTTCGGTTGACCCGGTCCAGACCTTCGCCCACCTAAGCGCCGGGTTCAAGCGGTGCTCCCGGTTCGCAGTGCCGGGAGGAGCTCTTGGGCGACCAGCTCGGCGGCGATGCGGGCGTGCTCACGGTCGGATCGGAAACCCGCACCGGTGATGACGAAGCGGTCGAGTCCGAGTTCGCCCAGGGCGCGCAGACGCTGGGCGCACACGTCGGGCGGGCCGACGATCGCAAAGCGGTCAACGAACCAGGGTTCGAGCGCGCCGGTGTGGGGCGCCGCGTTGCTCAAGTGCTGGTTGCTGTCGTAGCGGCGGCCGACCTCGGCCACGACCTGACGGTCGGGGCCGGTCAAGCCCGCGCCGGTCGACCCAGGCATCGACGAGAAATGCGCGAACGCCGCGACCGATCCGCCGATCAGCGCGCGGGCGACGTCGAGGTCGGGATGACAGCCGACATTCACGTACGCACCGAACGAGATCTCGGACGGGTCACGCCCTACGTCGGCTGCGGCCTTGCGGGCCAGGTCCATCGCCCAGGCGACGCGATCGGGATCCGCTCCCACCGCGAGCGTGACCCGCTCGGCGATACGTGCCGCAAACTCGATCATGCGCGGCCCCGACACCGCGATGTCGAGCGGAACCTTGGGCTGGCGGCACCGGTCGAGCCACTGCAGCCGGCTGGGACGACCGTCGCAGTCGATCGTGTCATTGGCGAGGTAGTGCTGCACGTCGGTGACCGACGCGACGAACGCGTCGACGGGCATGGGCTTGCGGCCGAGGTGGAACAGCGCGGTGTCACCGCGACCGATACCGAGCACGAAACGGCCGCCTGAGGTCTCTTGCACCGTGGCCGCCACATTGGCGAGGGCGGCCGGATGGCGCGTGTACGCGTTGGTGACCCCGGTCGCGAAATGCACACGGTCGACGGCGGCCGCCGCGAGCGCGACGGCTACGAACGGATCGCCGACAAGATTCTGAGAGTCGGTGAAGGTGATGCCATCCCAGCCGAGACGCTCCGCCCGTTCGGCCTGCGCGACGACGGTCCCGATCTCCGGGATCCCCATCGTCCAAAGGTCCATACCCCCGCACTATAGAATCGAACACTGTTCGAATCAAACACCGTTCGAAATTGGGGAGACCGTGGCGTCGACCGCTGCGACGAAAACCAAATGGGGCGACCGCGAACGCCGCCGCGCCGACATTCTGGGCGCAGCGCGGGACCGGATCACCAACGCCGGCTATCTCGCGTGCAGCATGCGCGACATCGCGGCCGACGCCGGCGTGTCACCCGCGACGCTGTACTCCTACTTCGCCACGAAAGAAGAGCTGTTTGCCACGCTGTACGCCGAGGCGATACGCGCGCACACCGCAGCCTTGGCGCCCGTCGTCGGCGCCGATCACAACCTCGACCGGTTGCTCGCCCTCGTGATCGAGGCGTACCTCGGTCTGTATCGAAGCTTCGGCCGTCATTTCACGTTGTGGTCGACCATGCGCCACGACGCGAACGCCGAGACTGCACCGTTTCCGAAAGAACTCATCGTGGAACTGCGGGACGCGACGATCGAGAACAACCGACTGTTGATGGACGGCATTCGTGCCGCGGCGCGACGCGGCGAACGCCATATCGTCGACGAACGTCTGGTGCCGAGCTTTTTGTGGACCTCGCTCAATGGTCTCGCCGATCACTTCACCAGCGAACGCCGTTCGCTCGACCCGTTCCCCGCCTCGCATCTCGTCGAATTCGCGGCTCGGCGTCTGGCGATCGCGATCACCGACCCCGACGCGGCCTAGCCGGCTACGCGCTGCGGCGACGCTTGGGCCGACGGGCTCGTGTTTTGGTGTGGATCGTCGGATCGGACGCGTCAACGACGCCCGACTTCAGCCGACCGAGCGTGAGCGTCCAGGCGATCTCCATGAAGTCGGCCGCTGCGGGCGTGTCGACGAGTTGGTGCACTTCCACGTGGCAGCCGGCCTCGTTCGGCGACAGGCGCAGATATCCGGTCATCTCCCCACCGGGGATTGGTGTGTTGTCGTCGTCGAAATCCCAACGCAACGCGATCAGATCCGGTGGACGAACGCAGTCGTAGGTCCCGCGAATCCGAGTGCCGAATTCCATGTCGCACGCGAACCGGCCGTCGTCGATACGGACCGGAACACCGAGCCATCGCGAGTAGACCACCGGATCCGTGAACGCGTTGAAGGTCGTCGGTTGATCCGTGTCGACGTCGACGGTCGCGATGACGGCCAGGGCGGTACGGGCGTGGGCGAGGTTGGTTTCGGGAAGGTCGTCGGCCGGAGTCCACTTCGAAGAGTCGACCCACAGGTTGGCGTGCAATCCGCGCACGACCTCGCGACGGGCGCGGTACCGGCGGAAGTTGCCGTGAGCTTCCATGGTCACGAGTCCGGCGTCCCGCAACACCGCGAGGTGCTGAGAGATGGTCGGCGCCGTCACGTGGAATGCGGCCGCAATCTCGCCGGCCGGGAGGTCGCGATCCCAGATGAGCGCCAGGATCTCCCGCCGGACCGGCGAAGACAGGGCAGACAGGGTCCGCTGCACGTCGGCCATGGCGACCGAGGGTAGCCCGCCCTGGCCCGCCGATTCGGTCCTGGACTAATTTGGTTAAAACCGAAATAGTAGCCAGGAGAACTCTGATGGCAGACCTCATGCCGATGGTGCACGCCGAACGACAATCACTGTCGGACTTCCTCGACACGCTCACGCCCGAGCAGTGGACCGAGCCCACGTGGTGCACGAAGTGGAACGTGCAAGACATGGTCGGTCATCTCACCGCCGCAGGCAACATCACCGCGCCGCATTTCTTCGGCGGCTTTATCAAGACGGGCTTCAACTTCGACAAGTTCGTCGAAGGTGATCTTCGACACTTCAATACCGGCAGCCCGTCCGACGTGAAAGCACGTTACGACAAGATCATCACGAGCACCCGCAAACCGCCCGGCCCCGCCTACGTCGCACTCGGCGAGGTCATGGTGCACGGCGAGGACATCCGACGTCCGCTCGGCGTTTCCGGCGACCATCCATCCGAACACCTCGTGACCCTCGCGCAGCTGTACAAGAACACCGGCGCCCCGCTGCGCGCGAAGCAGCGACTCGTCGATCTGAAGCTCACCGCAACCGACGTCGACTGGACGTCCGGGGCCGGACCGGAGGTGCGCGGCCCGTGCATGTCGCTCATCCTCGCGATGGTTGGACGCACCGGCGCCCTCGCCGACTGCGAAGGTGACGGACTGGACACCCTGGCCGGGCGCATGTAGCGAAGGTGGATTGAAAACGGCCAGACCGCGGCGTCGTCACGGCTGAACACCGCCACCGAGATCGGCCGATCCCCGCAGGCCGACTGGCTGGCGTATCACGGCGTCGAAACCGGACGCGTCCCCTCGTCACACCATGATGACGATCACGGGCGTGTCGCGGTCTACGTGCGCAAGTCGATGCTCGACCGGTCGAGACGCCACTCGAGCACGATGCGTTCGATCACGAACGTTCCCCGAACAACCAGCACGCCGTCACGCATCGCTTCGGTCGAGTCGGCCGGCGACCCGGGCGCGACCAACAGCGCGTGTGTGTGCGCGTTCGGAGACGCTTCGACCGAACGGCGAGACAACCCAGAGTGCTCCTGCCCACATCCGGCGACCGGACGGTGCGTGGCCCGCTTCTGCCGGACAGGACATGTGACGCGATGCTCGAGTGCGCCGAGCTGTCGAGATGCCCCACCGTCGGCTCGCAAGCTTCGCCTCGGTCCACCCGTTCGCAACGTCGCGTATTGTCATCGCATGCCGCTCACGACGTCGTACTGGCCGCCCGACCGGAACGACGAGATTCGCCCGACGACGATCGGAGATGTGCTCCGCGACGCGACCGCGGCCGCGCCGGATCGCGACGCGCTCGTCGCGGGCGTGCCGAACCCGACCGACCGCCGTCGGTGGACGTACGCCGAGTTGCTCGCCGACGCGCAACAGACCGCACACGCACTGTTGGGCCGCTTCAGCCCCGGTGAGCATGTGGCGGTCTGGGCGCCGAACATTCCCGAATGGGTGATCCTGCAATACGGCGCGGCGCTGGCCGGACTCGTCCTCGTCACCGTCAACCCCGCGTATCAAGCCGGCGAACTCGAGTACGTGCTGCGACAATCTCGCGCGGTCGGGCTGTTCACGTTGACCGAATACCGCACAAACCCGATGGCGAAATCGGTGGAGTCCGTGCGCGCGGGGCTGCCCGATCTGCGTGACGTCGTGCTGTTCAGCGAATGGGCCGACTTCGTCGCCGACGGCGAGCATCCGAACCGCGACCTACCGGCGGTGGGCCCCGACGACGCGGCCGCGCTGCTCTACACGTCGGGCACGACCGGGTTCCCGAAAGGCGCGTTGTTGCACCATCGGGGCGTCACCAACGACTCGCGTTTGGTCGCCGCCGGCTTCGGTTTAGGTGCCGGCGACACCCAGGTCAGTCCGATGCCGCTGTTCCACGTCGGTGGCTGCGTGCTGGCGGTGCTCGGCACCGCGGCCTTCGCGTCGACGTACGTGCCGGTCGTCGCGTTCGACCCTGCGCTCGTGTTGGAGCTGATCGAAACCGAACGGGCGACGCTCATGGGCGGCGTTCCCACCATGCTGTTAGCGATGATGGAACACCCCGACTTCGTCGGCCGTGACCTGTCATCTCTGAAGGTGGTGGGATCGGGCGGCTCGACCGTCCCCGCCGATCTCGTCCGTCGAATCCAGCACACCCTCGGGGTGCAGTTCAGCATCGTGTTCGGCCAGACCGAATGTTCAGCGGTCGCGACACAGACCAGGCTGGACGATTCACCGGACGACAAGGCCGAAACGATCGGTCAGCCACTTCCCAACGTCGAGGTGAAAGTGGTCGACGCGGTGAGCGGCGAGACCGTGCCGCCGGACACGCTCGGCGAGCTCTGCGTTCGTGGCTTTTGCGTGATGACCGGCTACTACGACATGCCGCAAGCCACCGACGCGGCCATCGACTCCGAAGGTTGGCTCCACACCGGCGATCTCGGAACGATGGACGAGCGCGGCTACCTGCGGATCGAAGGTCGGCTCAAGGACATGATCATCCGAGGCGGGGAAAACATCTACCCGCGCGAGATCGAGGCGGTGCTGTACGAACATCCCGCGGTGGCGGACGTGGCCGTGGTCGGCGTCCCCGACGACCGGTGGGGGGAACAGGTCGCGGCGTTTGTGCGGCTCGCCGACCCTGCCGCAGCGACCGCGGGCGAACTGTCGACCTACGCACGTGAGCGTCTCGCGCCCTACAAGACACCGAGGATGTGGGTTTTCGTGGACGCGTTCCCGCTGACCGGCTCGGGAAAGGTCCAAAAGTTCGTCCTGCGCGAGCAGTTCGTCAAAGGTGAGCTCACGGCCGACAGATGACATCAGAAAGGACTGGTATGCGGATCGGTCTCGTGCTCGGCGCCGGCGGCGCGGTCGGACACGCGTTTCACGCCGGTGTGCTCGCCGCGCTGATGGACGAGACCGGTTGGGATGCCCGCGATGCGCAGATCATCGTCGGGACGTCGGCAGGTTCACTCGTCGGCGCGTTCGTCCGCGCCGGGTTGTCGGGAACCGACCTCGCGGCACGCGCGACCGAGGACACCATGTCGGACGAGGGCCGTGGGCTGGTCGACCGGGCGGTCGCCGCAACGCAACATCTGGCGCCGATCCCTGCGCGCCCTCCCCGTCGCCGCGGTCTTCCGACGATGTCGGCGCCGGCCGCGCTGGTACGCGCCGCGTTCCATCCATGGAACACCCGACCAGGCGCAGTCGCCGCCGCGGCGTTACCGGCGGGTCGTCTCTCGACCGAGATCATCGCGAGTGGGCTACGCCCGCTGTTCGACCGTTGGCCCGATCGGACACTGTGGATCAACGCAGTCGACCTCCACCGCGGCCGGCGCGTCACGTTCGGCCGCGATGGCGCACCGGCGGCGGACGTCGCGACTGCGGTGGCTGCGTCGTGCGCGATTCCCGGGTTCTTCGCGCCGGTATCGATCGACGGTATCCGCTACGTCGATGGCGGCGCCCACTCCCCAACCAACGCCGATCTCGTGGCGGGGCTCGGCCTCGACCTCGTCGTGATCAGCTCTCCGATGTCGGTCGCGCGCCGCTCGGTTCGGCTCGCACCCGATCAGCCCGCACGTCGCCTGTCGCGTCTGACCCTCGCCGCAGAAGTGGCCCGAGTCCGGCGTGGCGGCACTCCGGTCCTCGCGTTTCAACCGACGTCCGCGGACCTCGGCGTGATGGGGTTCAACGCGATGGATCCGGCCCGCGGCGCTGACGTGACACGCCAGGCCCGGCGTTCGGCGCGCGATCGGCTGAGGCGCCGCGATGCTCACGATCGGGTCTTGTTGCTTGATGCGGCGTCGTCCGGCGCTCCGTCACGCGACGTCGGTGAGCAGACGGTCCGGGCGTGCGGCTCTTCGAGGGTTACGGCTCCGCGGCTTCGGCAAGTTTGAGCAGTTCCGTCATGCCCGCTTCGACACCACCGCAGAGCACTGCGATGTCCGGCGCGGTGTCGTAGTCGCCGGTGACGCCGTAGTTGAGCATGCCGTTGTAGGAGAAGATCGCGACCCCGATACGAACGGTGCTGGCGAGCGGAACGAAAGGAAACGCCTCGATCATCGGACGCCCACACGCGTACAGCTGATGCTGCGGTCCCGGAACGTTGGTGGTCACGGTATTGACGTTGCGTTGCGGAATTCGCATCGCGACACGTGTTCCGAGCGCGAGGAGGAGCGACGGCGCGAATCCCGACAGTGAAGTCAGGACTTCGCCGGCGACGGCTTGCTTCGACTCCTTGAGGTCGTCCATCTGGGCGCGGATCGCGCCGAGACGCGCCGCGGGGTCATCGAGGCCGACCGGGAGCTCGGCGATCATCGCCGAAACGCGATTGTTGTAGGTGCCGCGTTCGCCGGCGGTTCGCACCGACACGGGCACGAGGGTCCGTACGACGCGGCCGGCGACGTTCTCGTCGCGGGCGACGAGCAGGTCGCGAAAACCTCGGGTGAGCACGGTCAGCACGATGTCGTTGACGGTTCCGCCCAGAGCACGACGGACGATCTTCACATCGGCGAGTGTCGTGCGGGCCCAATCCCATCTGCGGTGGGGGCCGATCGGACCGTTGAGCGACGACACCTCTGTCGGCCGAACGACGCCGGTCCAGGCGCGCAGCCCGCGTGCGAGCTCTCCGAGTTGGCCGATTGCCTGGCGGGGCGCACGCGTCGCCGAACGCAGCGCGCGTATCTGCTCGTACGGGCTGGCGACAAGATCCACGAGCGCGTCTCGCACGAGACGCGTCGTGCCCGGTTCCGATTCGGGATGCCATGGGTCGGGCAACGCCGGCGCCGGTTCCGGCTCGGCGTCGAGCACGACCGTGAGGAGATCGGTACCCGAGACTCCGTCAACCATGCAGTGATGGACCTTCGACACGAGCGCCCAATGGTTGTGCTCGAGTCCTTCGACGATCCACATCTCCCACAGCGGTTTGTGACGGTCGAGCTGTTGCGACATGACGCGCCCGACCAGGTTTCGCAGCTCGCGGTCGCGACCGGGTGCTGCGAGCGCGCTGTGGCGAAGGTGATATCCGAGCTGAAAGTGTGGGTCATCGACCCAGACTGGCCGGCCGAGCTGCAACGGCACGAAGCGCACCTTCTGGCGGTAGCGCGGGACGGCAGGCAGCTTGGCCTGCACCATGCCAGCGAAGTCCTCAGCCGCGGGCGGCGGACCTTCGAACACCGCGACGGAACCGATGTGCATATGACTGACCGCGTCTTCGACATGCAAAAACGAAGCGTCGAGCGGGCTCATTCGGTCCATGGAACCCCTTCGTAAGGATTTCGAGTCAGAGCTGGTAGAGCTTCGAAGCGGTCTCGCCGAGGATCTTGCGCTGCACGGCCGGGCTCAGCTCGCGCATGTTTTCGTCGGCCGTCTTCAACGGATCGGGATACAAGCATGTCGGGTGCGGGTAGTCCGTCTCGAACATGATGTTGTCCTCACCGACGGCCGCGACGATCGCCGCCAGGTCGGTGCGCTCGAACCATGTGGTCGCGTAGATCTGGCGTTTGAAATATTCCGAAGGGCTGAGGGAGAGCGACGCCTTTGTTTGCGGTGCGTTCTCGGTCATTTCGTAGTCGAGCGCTTCCAGGATGAACGGGATCCATCCCGCGCCGCTCTCGACCGAGACGATCTTGAGCTGCGGGAACCGGTCGAGCATGCCGCTACAGATGATGTTGACGACCACCCGGGCGTTGCCGATGAAAAGCAACGCGCCTCCGATCGCCAGCTTGGTGTCGTCGTCGTGCGAGTCCCAGGGATAGGTCCCGAAGTAGTTCATCGTCGTGAGGCTCGCACCGATGTGGAAATGAACCGGGAGCCCCAACGAGCTGCACGCTTCCCAAACTGGATCCCAGTCGCGACTGGCCAGGTCGGGAGCTCCGACGTCTTGCGGATCGGCGGTGAGATTGACGCCGCGCAGCCCCAGACCCTTACAGCGGTGCACCTCGCGGACGCACGCGTCGATGTCCCATGCCGGCAGCAGGCCCATCGGCAGTAGCCGGTCGCCCGAGTTCGCCTGAAGTTCGCCGTTGGCGTCGTTGAAGATCTCGAGGCACCACGTGCGCAGTTCGACATCTTCGACGAGGCTCGCGAGGTTCTGTCCGCCGAGGCCGACGACTCCCGGGTAGATGATCTGCGCCCAGATGCCGATCTCGTCCATGAGTTCGACGCGCGCGACCGGATCGTAGGCGGCCGCGTGTGCCTGCTCGATCTCCCATTCGTACAAGCCTTCGAACGTGCGTCCTTTGACACCGTTCTTGTCGACGACACCGCCGGCGCCGGCGCGGCCGAGCACTGCGCCGTCGACGACCCAGGTCGCGGCGCCTTCGACCTGGGTGACGTGCGGCACCCGGTCTTTCCATGCGGCCGGAGCCCGCTTCGTCCACAGGTCGTGCTGTTCGGTCATGTGCGTGTCGGCGTCGATCACTTTGACTTGATCGAGCGGCAGACTCATGCGCATTCCCCTCGTGTTGTTCGCCGGTCCGGCGTCTTTGGTCAGCGTACGCCGAACGGCCTAGGTGTTGCGCGGGAACCCGAGATCGACGCCGCCGTGACTCGGGTCGAGCCATCGGCTGGTGACAACTTTCGTGCGGGTGAAGAAATGCACGCCGTCGGTGCCGTGCGCGTGGGTGTCGCCGAACAGGGAGCTCTTCCAGCCGCCGAAGGAGTAATAGGCGACCGGGACAGGGATTCCCACGTTGACGCCGACCATCCCGACCTCGACTTCGGTTTGAAATCGTCGCGCGGCTCCGCCGTCGTTGGTGAAGATTGCGGTGCCGTTCCCGTACGGGTTGGCGTTGACGAGCCGCAGGGCATCGTCGTAGGTGTCGACGCGGATCACGGACAACACCGGACCGAAGATCTCGTCGGTGTACAGCTCCATTTCGGGGCTGACATGATCGAACAGCGTCGGTCCCAGCCAGAACCCCGATGTTTCGCCGGCGACGGATCGGGCGCGTCCGTCGATGACCATCGTCGCTCCGGCGGTGATGCCACCTTCGAGATACGAGACCACCCGGTCGAGATGCGCGCGGGTGACGAGCGGCCCCATGTCGGTACCGGCGCGGCCATCGCCGACGGTCAGTCGATCGACTCGCTCGACGATCTTGGCGACGAGGTCGTCGGCGACCGCACCGACGGCGACGACAGCTGAGATCGCCATGCAACGCTCACCGGCGGAACCGAATCCGGCGTTGACTGCGGAATCGGCCGCGAGGTCGAGGTCGGCGTCGGGCAGCACGACCATATGGTTCTTCGCGCCGCCGAGCGCCTGCACGCGTTTGCCGAAACGCGTCGCCGTCTCGTACACGTAGCGTGCGACGGGCGTCGACCCGACAAACGAGACTGCCTTCACGTCCGGATGTTCGAGGAGCGCGTCGACAGCGACTTTGTCGCCGTGCACGACGTTGAAGACGCCGGCAGGAAGGCCTGCGTCGGCCCAGAGCTCGGCCATCCAGTTGGCTGGCGATGGATCTTTCTCGCTCGGCTTCAGGATCACCGCGTTCCCCGCCGCGATCGCGATCGGAAAGAACCAGCAGGGAACCATCGCCGGAAAGTTGAACGGGCTGATGAGGGCTGCGACGCCGAGCGGCTGACGAATGGAGTAGGTGTCGACCCGCGATGACACGTTTTCGGAGTAGTTACCTTTGAGCAGCTGCGGCATCCCGCACGCGAATTCGACAACTTCGAGACCGCGCGTCACTTCCCCGAGCGCGTCGGCCAGGACCTTGCCGTGCTCGGATGTGATGATCGCGGCGAGCTCGGCCGCGCGTCGGGCCAACAACTCGCGGAATCGGAACAGCACCTTCATCCGTTCGGTCAGCGAGGCGTGACGCCACGCGCCGAACGCCGAGTTCGCCGCTAACACTGCCGCGTCGACGTCGGCCGCCGACGCGAACACAACATGTTTGGTGACGCGTCCCGTCGCGGGGTCGAAGACCTCACCTGTGCGTCCCGACGGCTGGTCGGCCACCTTCCCGTCGACCCAATGGGACACGACGGGCAACGAGTTCGGGCTCATGACTCGAGTTTCGTCGGCGCACGCTGCGGCGACAAGCCGCGCCCCGTACAGTTGCCGTTCGCCGACAGGAGGTCTGCATGGCGACGGCCGACATCGATGGGACGACGATCGCCTACGAGATCATCGGCGACGACGGGCCGCTGTGGGTGCTGACACCGGGCGGTCGTTTCGACAAGGACGAACCCGGGATTCGCGAGTTGGCGGACGCGCTCGCCGGGCACGGCCAACGGGTCGTCGTATGGGATCGGCCGAACACCGGCGCCTCCGACGTCTGCTTTGCGGGACCGTCGGAGTCGGAGATGCAGGCCGACAAGCTGGCCGGACTGTTGCGGACGCTCGAGGGGACGCCCGCGGTGATCGTCGGCGGTTCCGGCGGAGCCCGTGTCTCGTTGCTGACCGCGGCGAAACACCCCGACGTGGTCGCCAAGCTCGCAATGTTGTGGATTTCCGGCGGCGTGTACGGCTCGATGCTGCTCGGGGTGCACTACTGCGGCGAATCGATCCGCGTCGCGTGGCGGGGCGGGATGGACGCGGTGGTCGCGCTGCCCGAGTGGGCCGCGGTCTTGGAACGCAACCCCTCGAACCGTGAACGGTTCCTGGCACTCGACCCGCACAAATTCATCGAGACGCTCGAGCGATGGATGCTGGTCTACTGCCCGCAGCCGGGCGCGACCGTCGCCGGTCTTTCGGACGCTGCGTGCGCGCAGCTGGAGGTCCCCACGCTCGTGTTCCGCAGCGGCAGCCGCGATGCGCATCACACACGAGCGACATCTGAGCGCATCTCGGCGCTCATGCCCAACGCGCAGCTCGTCGAGCCGCCGTGGGGCGACGACGAATGGAACGAGCGAGGCGACGCGGCCCGGGCCGGCAACGGTCATCTCTTCGAGAGATGGCCGCTGCTCGCGCCTCAGCTCCTGGAGTTCGCCGGGCCGACCTAGTGCCGCGTCGGCCAACGTTTGCGATTTTGACCATCTACCATCAGATCGATGACGAGTCTGCGTGCATTGCCGCTGATTCTCAGATGGGCAGCGGTAGGTGCCGTCAGTGCCGCACTGATCGGAGGCGTCGTGGGCCTCGTCGTGGGCCTGGCGGTCCATCCGGCGACGGCATGGTTTGCGGTTTTCGAACTTGGAGTACCGACAACGATCTTTGGTGGAGTCCTCGGCCTTGCAAGCGGAGCGATCGCGTCCGCCATCCAATGGACGGCCCGCAGGGCACGCTCCCCCGAGGTGGGATCGAAATGCCACGCATGATTGCGTTCGACCGCACGCATCGAAACCGGGCGATCGTTGGCTGACACGGCACTCCGACGCTGCTGAAGTAGACGTTCGCCCCGACGATTCGGCGCGACGACACCGCGGGAGGCGTTCACGGGTTCGGCTTGTTGGGCCATTCCCGAAACGTGCGACGGTGGCGGGCGCTCTCGGCCAGCATCGTGTCGACGTACACCAACTTTCGGATCATGTAGGAGCGTGACTCCTTCGGATCGAGGTACAGGTTGTAGAGCCGTCCGTAGCCGTAGTGCTGCACCGTGCCGGTAAACCCGCCGGGGTTTACGACGTCGGTGTCGTTGTCGGTGATCGAGGCCGACATGTACTTGTACTCGCCGACGCGTACGGCCGAATAGTTGAGTGTCAGCCAGTAGTGCTGGGCCTTGCGGTTCGAGACCACTTCGCCTTCGTCGGCCGGCGCGAGCAAGAACGACGTCTGGTCGACCGTGTCGAGATAACGGTCGTTCGGGACGCGGTCGGCGGCGTCGGCGAGCGTGACGCACGTGGCGAACAGATCGAGGAGGTGTACGAGGCCGTCACTCGAACGACTGGGCTCGACCATCCCTGGCCAAGCAACGATCGCGGGGACCCGTACCCCGCCTTCCCAGGTGGAACCTTTGGCGCAGCGAAACGGTGTGAACGCCGAGTCCGGCCACGTCTCCATTTCTGGTCCGTTGTCGGACGAGATCACCACCATCGTCGACTCCAGCTGACCGGTCCGTTCGAGTGTGTCGACCAGCCGACCGCAAATGTCGTCGAGTTCGACGAGCGCGTCCTTGTACGGATGTTTCGCCGGTGAACGTCCAAGGAAGTCGGGATGCGGATAGTTGTCGAAGTGGGCGCCGCGCGTGCAGTGGTACAGGAACCATGGCCGGTCGCGGCCGGCCATGGTCTCAATGAACGCCTGGGAGTATGCGCACCACTTGTCGTCGAGTTGCGAGAGCACCGGGATGGTGACTTCGTCGACCTCTTCGACGTCACCGCCGCGTGCGGCGTGGACGAAGCACTTGTTGAACGCGATGTTCTTCACCCATTCGGTGCGCGCCTCGCTGTACACGACTTCCGGGAAGAAGTACGGGTCGCGCCACTCGGTGTACATGTCGGAGACGGACAAGAATCCGTAGAAGTCGTCGAAGCCGACGTGCTGGGGTTGGCTTTCGCGGTTCTCGCCCATATGCCATTTGCCGACCGCCTGGGTGACATAGCCGGCGTCGGAGAGGATCTGCGGCAACGTGATCTCGCCTTGCAGCCCGCCCGGCATGCCGTACATCGGCGGTATCAACAGCCCATGGCGCATCGGAAGTCGGCCGGTCATGATCGACGCGCGGGTCGGCGTGCACGACGGTTCGCTGTAACACGATGTGAGCATCAACCCGCCACGCGCGAGTCGATCGATGTTCGGTGTCGGTGCGCCGACCGCGACTCCACCGCCGTAGCAGCCGAAGTCGCCCCAGCCGACATCGTCCATGAGGATCACCAAGACATTCGGACGGCGGCCGGTGCGGGCGGCGAAGGCGTCGAGCTTGGCTTTGGCGGCCCGTTCGCGTGGTTCCAACACGAAGCGAGGCTCGCGGTTGGGGGCGGGCGCCTCGACCGGGCCGGTGATGGGATCGACGGTCGGCTCCGCGGCGACGGTCACGAGGTCATCCCACCGAGCCCGACGAGCCCTCGCGCGAGTTCGATTTCGCCCATATGACGCAGCCCGTGCTGGTACAGCCAGCACTCGAAACCGTCGAGCACGGTCACGCCTTCGGGCCCGGCCACCTGCGCGCTATAGGTGCTCGCGACCTGCGGGGGAAACGGCCGGGTGATGAGCACCCGAGTGAAGTCGGCGGGATCGATGTCGTCGAGATACGCCTCGGTCCGATCGAACACGGTGCGCTGGTATGCGCAGAACGCGTCGTAGTCGCCGATGCGTTGGTCGACCATCTCGTCGACGGTGCGGTGCTTGCCGTGATCGTTGACCGTCATCTGCACGCGTGTTTGCCAGTCGTCGTTCCACACGGGCGCGACGCCGGTGATCAACATGAAGCTCGCGTCTTCCATGTTCGTGTAATGGAACAGCGAAAACGCGATCGGGAGCACCCCTTCGCGTTCGAAATGGTTCACGTGCTCGATGCCCATCGAGCCGACCGCTTGGTAGTAGAGCGAATGCATTGTGCGCATCCGCCGTTGCAGTGAATCGAGCAAGAGGTCTGCGGCCATCGGTGCTCCTTTTCAGGCCCACCCGCCGGCGTAGGCGACGAACTGGCCCGTGGTGAATCGACTCGTCCCATCGAGGAACGGCATGCAAAACGACGCGAACTCCTCGACCGTGCCGAGCCGCCGCAACGGGACCTGCGCTTCGATCTGGGCACGAACCGCGGGGTCGTCGGCGCCGGACGCGCGCAGGAACTCGGGAAAGTCCATGAAGTTCGTGCCGACCGCGTTCACCTGCACGCCGTGGCGTGCCACCTCGCCCGCGACGTTGCGTGTGAGCATCGTCGCGCCCGCACGCGCCGCCGAATACAGCGGAGCGCCCGGAGTGGGCCGCGCGCCTGCGGCGCTCGTGATGACGAGCACTTGGCCGTCGCCCCGCTCGACCATCGACGGCAGCACAGCTTGGAGAAAGTGGAACGGCGCCTCCAGACAGCCGCGCACCGCAGCGTGCAGATCGTCGAGCGTCGAAGACAAGAAACGGCCCGTGATCACCCGGCCCGAGAACGCGGCCGCCGCGTCGATCCGACCGAACCGCGCCAGACCGGCGCTGACCAAACGCTGGGCCGACTCCGGATCTGAGAGATTGCGGACACCGTCGACGGTTTCGACCGCGACGCCGAGGTCGCGCAGCTCGTCCGCGAAACCTGGTCCGGGATCGCCGAGCACGAGGTCGTGCCCGCGTGCGGCTAGGAAACGGGCGAGGGGCGGCCCAACATAGAAGCTGGCGTCGCCGACGAGGGCGACGCGGCGCTCAGACCCGGTCATTTGCCCAACACTAAGTTATGACATACTCACTGTCAAATGTTGTCTGACGCGGGTGAGCTCATCGACGACCACGACCTCGACGGCCGCACCGCGCGCCGCGACCGCAACCGCGTCGCCGTGCTCGACGCCGTGCTCGAGCTGTTCTCCGAAGGTGACCTGCGCCCGTCGCCCGAGCGGGTCGCGGCCCGCTCGGGGGTATCGCTGCGGTCGGTCTATCGCTACGTCGCCGACCGCGGCGATCTGATCCGCGCTGCGGTCGACCGGCATCTCGAGCGAGTCCAGCCGCTGTTCGTGATCGACTCCGGGGGCGAAGGCACGATCGCGGTACGCGTCGAGAATTTCGTGCGGGCACGGATGCGCGGCTACGAAGCGATCGCCGCGACCGCGCGCGCGTCGCGGCTGAGCGCGGGGACCAACGACCTCATCCGAGACCAGCTCGACCGGGCCCGGCGTCTGTTCGGAGCGCAAGTTGAGCAGCAGTTCGCACCCGAACTCGACCTGCCCGAGCCCGAGCGACAGGCGGTGCTCGCGGCGGCCGACGCGCTCACCCAGATCGAAACGATCGACCTGTACCGAGTGCACCGCGGATACTCCTCGGCGGAGACTCACACGCTGCTCGTCACCGCGCTGCGGGTGCTGCTCGATCCGGCCGCTCGAGGTGATCACTGATGGCCACGATCCGCCGGCAGGTACGGATCGCCCGGTCGGCTTCCGACGTGTGGGCGATCGTCGGCGATCCGGCGGCGCTGGCGCGCTGGTTTCCCGGGGTCGTCGACGCGCAGGTCGACGGAACGACGCGCGTGATCACGACCGCGGCCGGAATTCCGATGCCGGAACAGATCGTGACCAATGACCCGCTCCAACGCCGGTTCCAGTACCGGATCACCTCACCGATCGTTCGGGAGCACCTCGGAACGATCGACGTGTTCGACCTCGCCGACGGGACGAGCCTCGTGTCCTACGCGACCGACTGCCTTCCGGATGCGGTCGCGCTGATCATCGGCGGCGCGTGCGGCAACGCGCTGCACGAGTTGGCGCGACAGCTCGAGTCCGTCAGTCAGGAATCGGAGGGTTAAGTGGGCCGCAAGATCTTGTTCGTCACGACAGATCAACAGCGATACGACACGCTCGGCTGCAACGGCGGGACGCTGGCCCGCACCCCGGTCGTCGATGCGCTCGCGGCGAGCGGCGTTCGCTACGAGCGCGCGGTGGCGCAGTCGGTCGTGTGCATGCCGTCCCGGTCCACGATCCTGACTGGACAACATCCGAGCACGCACGGCGTGTGGATGAACGGCGTTCCCTTGCCAGTCGATGCGCCTTCGGTGGCGGCGCAACTGCAGCGCGGCGGCTACCGCACCGCACTGATCGGCAAGGCGCACTTCGAGCCGTTCATGGATCCATTCGGTCGCTTCACCGAGAACATGCTTGCCCGATCGGGTGAGGAGACGGCGCAACGTCGGTGGGCCGACGGCAGTACCGGACCGCACCGCGGATTCGAGCATCTCGAGTTCGCCACGCACGGCGCCGCCGGGATGCTGCACTACGCGCAATGGCTCGCGGCGAATCATGCCGAGGCGATCGGGATGTATTACCCAGCGATCGACGGATCGTTCAACGTCAACGCGGCCGGTGGCGGCGCGTCGGGGGCACCGCAGGTGCACGACAATCCGATCCCGCGCGACTGGTACCACACCGACTGGGTCGCGCAACGCACGATCGATTGGCTCGGTTCGCTTCCAAGCGAAGACGATTGGTTCTGCTGGATGAGCTTTCCCGATCCGCACCATCCCTGGGATCCGCCGCAGTCCGAGCTGTCGCGCGTCGACCCGGGCGATGTTCCACTCCCCGGCGGCTATCCAGCTGATCGCACCGAACGCGAAAAGGTCCTCGACGCCAAACCCCGACATTGGCGCCTCTGGTATGACGGAACGCTCGTGTCGAACTACGAGGCGCCCAAGGATTGGGTCCCCGCGACGCTGACCGACAGCCAAGTACGCGAGGTCAACGCGCGCAACGCGGTCGAATGTGAACTCATCGACGAGGCACTCGGCCGGGTGTTGCACGCGATCGCGACCCGCGGCTGGTCCGACGACACTGACGTGATCTTCACGACAGATCATGGTGAGCTGCAGGGCGACTTCGGCCTGCTGTTCAAGGGCCCCTACCACGTCGACGCGCTGATGCACCTCCCGATGATCTGGCGTCCCGCACCAAACGCAGGTGTCGCGCCCGCAGTCGTGACGCGGCCCGTCGGCCTCGTCGATCTCGCCCCGACGTTCACCACCATCGCCGGGTTCGCTCCGCAAGACTGGATGCAGGGCCATCCGCTCCCGGTGAACGACGTCGACGCGGACGCACGCGGGTTCGAGCGGGTGCTCACCGAGTGGGACAGTGAACAGTTCGGAGTCGAGGTGCACGTGCGGACGATCACCCGCGACGGCTGGGTGTGCAGCACCTATCGACCGGGAACGGTGCACGACGGGAGCGAGGGCGAGCTCTACAACCTTGTCGAAGATCCGTCCCAGTGGGTGAACCGCTGGGACGACCCGTCGTGCGCGGCGCGGCGATCGGACCTGCTGGCCGACCTCGCCGACCACGAACCTCCTACGCGTCAGCCGCGACTCGACGTCGAAGCTCCCGTCTAGCGCGCCGTGGTCGGCGACGAGCGCTATCGGAGCCGGAGCCTGTGGCTCGACCAGATCCGTGAGCCGCTCACGCCCCAGTGTCCACTGACCGCTGACGCGACCTGCGACGCCGCGATCGTGGGTGGAGGCTTCACCGGCTTGTGGACGGCCTATTCGCTCGCGCGGGCCGAGCCAACGTGTCGGGTCCGGATCCTCGAGGCCGAGACCTGCGGGTTCGGCGCGTCGGGTCGAAACGGAGGCTGGGCGTCGGCGTTGTTCGCCGGGACGCGTGCCGTCACCGCCAAACGGCGCGGCCGAGACGGCGTGCTCGCGCTCCACCGACAGATGGTCAGCGCGATCGACGACATCGAACGAACGTGCGCCGACGAGTCGATCGACTGCTCGTTCGAGCGGGGCGGCACGCTGATCCTCGCGACGTCACCGGCACACGTCGCGCGACTTCGAGAGCATGTCGAGGCCGACCATCGTTGGGGCATGGACGATCACGACATCCGGTGGCTCGACGCCGATGACGCCTACCGTCGCGTTGGGAGCGCCCAGGTGTTCGGCGCCGCGTTCACACCGCACTGCGCCGCTCTCCAACCGGCGCGCTTGGCGCGTGGACTTGCCGAAGCGGTCCGGCGCCGCGGCGTGACCGTGCACGAGGCGACCCGCGTCCGCGCCGTGGAACCGGGACGCGTCGTCACCGACCAGGGCGTCGTACGGGCCGACATCGTGGTGCGCGCCACCGAGGGATACACGCCGCAACTTCCCGGGATGCAACGTCGGCTCATTCCGATCTACTCGTTCATCATCGCCACCGAGCCGCTCCCGCCATCTTTTTGGGAACAGGTTGGGTGGCGTGATCGCGAGACGATCGGCGACGGCCGCCATCTCATCATCTACGCCCAGCGCACCGCCGACGACCGCATCGCATTCGGTGGGCGGGGCGCGCCGTATCACTTCGGCTCTCGGACCCACGGCGCCTTCGACCGCGATCCCGCAGTGTTCGACGAACTCGCGCGCGTCATGCACGACATGTTTCCCGGGACACGCGACGCCAACATCACGCACCGTTGGGGCGGCCCCCTCGGCGTTGCGCGCGACTGGTATCCCTCAGTCGGTCTCGACCGTTCGACCGGCTTGGCGTGGGCCGGCGGCTACGTCGGCGACGGTGTCACGGCAGCGAACCTTGCGGGACGAACGCTCACCGACCTGATCGTGCGCCGCGACACCGAGCGCACTGCGCTGGCATGGGTCGACCATCACAGTCGCGACTGGGAACCCGAGCCGCTGCGCTGGTTGGGAGTCAACGCCGGACTTCGGCTGAGCGCGGCCGCCGACCGCCGCGAGTCGCGCACCGGCCGGCGCGCCGTGGGTTACGAACGCGCGCTGGCGGTCATCGTCGGGAGCTGAGCACCGAAGCCTCCACGCCATGACCCCTGCGCAACGTGACGGAGGCTCAACGCACGTTTCGTACAAGCAGCGGCTCGCGGTCGCGGCGACGGCATCGGGTTGGCGGATCGCGCGTGCGGTCGGATCACCGTGCACGACCGAGCCGAGTCTCGTACTATGCCGTGATCGCGGACTCCGGCTGCGTAGGCTGGCCGCACGTCAACTGCACACGTCACCCCCCCAACTCGAACGCGTGAGCACGATCGCACCGATAGCCGACCCGTACGTGGTATGCGGCGTCGAGCATGTTGGCGAATCGGCGCGTCGGATCCCACGCAGACCGACATACGACATAACGCGCGCTCAGCATTAGTGATACCGCGCTAAGTAGTACAGCGGAGTCGAAGAAAAACACCGGGAACCGACCGTTTTGATACGACAGAAGAACTATGCCTAGTGTGCCCCAGCGCGTACGTAAAAGTCTGTCCAACCTGCCGCTGGGGCGGCTGTCAGGCCGGAGGGACCACATGCATCGGATCCTGAACAATGCTCGCCGGAACAGCGCGCGAGTCGGGCTCGTCACCTTGGTCGCGACCGTGACCGTGGTGGCGTTTGCGCTCCCGGCGGGTGCGAATACCGGGTTCGTCACGACATCGCAGACCTGCTACGAGTGGTCGGCCTCGGTATCGCTCAACACCAATGTCTCATCCTCCCACTTCGTGGAAGTGTCGTCGACGATTCCTGGGACAACCGGCATTGTCGACGCTCACTACACGACAACCCAGTTGAGCCAGCCCTTGCAGATCTGGGAGGCCAGCGGTCCGGCACCGTCGAGCGGGACCGTCACGCTCACGATCCTGAACAGCGACCGGAGCCTGGACTTCACGCAATCGGCGGAGCTGCCGCCGCCCAGTTATTGCCCGACCACCACCACAGCACCGACGACCACGACGACGATGGCGCCGACAACCACGACGTTGGCACCGACGACGACTACAGCCGCACCAACCGCAATCCAGACGACGACGACCGCGGCTGCGACCACGACGTCGAGTTCCCCGACGACGTCGATCGAGACGTTGCCAACGAGCGTGATAGCGACGTCGACGACGCGACCCGCTACCGTGACCGTCGGCTCACAGGGCAGCACCATTCCGACGACGACGACCTCGATCATTCCTGGTTCGGCGTCTGAGACGCTTCCCTTCACCGGGAGCGGAGCGGCGTTCCCGGCCATCTTCGGCCTGAGCTGCCTCACCGGCGGGGGGATGCTCGCGCTGCGTCGTCGACGTCGGTGGGTGGTTCGCCGCTAACCCGTCGGATCATCGGTTCACGTCCGGATGAGAGCACGATCGAGACACGAGCCGAGAACTATGCGTGCCGTCCCGCCCGAGACACAGCTCGGTCCGTGAACGGATAGCCGGCCGTTCGGGCGGTTTCGCGTCCGACGGTCGTGACCTGCTCGCCGCGACGACATCGACCCGAACGGCCGCGATCCTCACTTTGACGGGCATGAGCGACCGAACCGGAACCCGATCTGGAGTTCGAGACTGTCGTCCTTGCGGACCGCGAATCGCGCGGTCCGGCATCGGCTGCGCGAAGCGACCCCGCGAGCATGGTCGGGAACTCGATCCGGACTGCGCTACATCCGGGATGTGACGACAGCCTGAGCACAACGGTCGTCGAGGCCGATCCGACAGCCCACTCGTGCGTTTGGTCGCACGCCCGGTCAGCTGAGATCCGGATCGGCGTCGCGCCGGAGCTTCTGGCCGCGGTCGCGCACCGAGAGGGTGCACCGAGTGCAGCCGAGGCGGCCGCCTTGGATGTGAAACGCGGCTACGGACCGGGCGACGCCCGCGATTCGCGGCGATATCCCGAGGCGAGCAGGAAGAGTGCCATCACGACGAACGGAGCGAGCGCCAGCAGTGCGAACTCGGCGTAGTCGCGCTTGCCGAGCCGGTAGGTCGCGGCCTTCTTCTTCTTTTTCGCGGTGGGCTTGACGGTTCGGCCGCGCAGCAACA
>JBKQIY010000144.1:0-70743 GCA_052148155.1 Acidimicrobiia bacterium
ACCCACACGCGATCGACACACCGTTACGCCGCCAACTCGAACGTCTCGACACCACCCTCAACACGATCATCGCCGAATCCGGCCTCGCCGCATGAAACTTGACTCAACTGTGCCGGCTTCGCCGGCTCGCCGGCTATAGCTCCCTAGACGAGTGGCGCCAGTGCGTGGCGATGATGAGAACGGGGCGCGAGCGCGAGTCCTGCGACGATCGTCCTCTCAGTGGCGAACTTGAGGTGACGGATTTGTGCGGCGACGAGCCAGATCCCCGCGAACAGGCGAGGAGGAATCGATCTCGGCGAGTTTCACGTCGGCCTTGGGCGTGAGGACAAGGACGAGGCTCATGCGAAGCATCCTGGCGCTGTCGCCGGATCCGCCCGCAACGAACCGCGCTCGTGCCGCGCCCGACGCCTATGAACCCGGCGGCGGGTCTCTTCGCGCACTACGGCTTCTCTAGGCTGCGGCGGGCTTGCCGGACTCTCAGTCGGAGCGCAAGCACTCATCCGATGCTGTCCCAGACGATGCCGAACACTGCGAGGCGTTCACCATGTGGAAACTGAAAATCATTATCGGCACGACGCGGCCGACTCGGGCTGCAGATCTGGTGCACCCGTGGGTTGTCGGGCAGGCACGAGCGCACGGTGCGTTCGACGTGGAGGTGCTTGACCTTCGCGACTGGCCGCTGCCCCTGTTTCAGGAACACATGGGTTCGATCGGCGACTTCACTGATCCCACGTATTCCGAACCGGTCGTGCGGCAATGGAATCACAAGATCAAAGAGGCGGACGCCGTGCTCGTGATCACCGCTGAGTACTTGCACTCGGTGCCTGGCGTCCTCAAAAACGCGTTGGACAGTATCTTCGTGAGCTTTGCGTTGCGGAACAAACCCATCGCCGGCGTTGGATACAGCGGAGGCGTTGCAGCCGGAACTCGCGCGATCGAGCATCTCATGGCGATAGCGATCGAGGCAGAAATGGTTCCCTTGCGCCAGACCGTCCTGATACCACACGTCAACGACGCCTTCGACGACGCGGGCGTGCCGATCGACCCGGCAACCAACGTTGCAATGACCGTGATGCTCGATGATCTTGCGTGGTGGTCGGCGCTGCTGGCAAACGGACGAGCGCAGGGCGAACTCCCGCCCGCAGTGTTCAGAATGAGAGCGGCGCTCGCCGCACTGCAGGCCGACTAGCGCAGAAACGACGAGCTCAACCCGGGCGCACGGACACAATCCTCGACAGAATCGAAGCACGCGGCGCGCCAGAACTGTCCGTCGCGCCGCTTCGGGCAGTGTCGGTGTGGCTTGGGCCGCCAGAGGCGCCCGGGATGGTGACCCGCCCGTCACACGTGCGGACCACGCGGTGTGTGAATCGAAACCGCGGGCGCTCCGCAGACCACCTCTGGACCCATTGAGACAGCCCGGTTCCCTATGCGAATTCGCGAACCCGACGAAATCGGATCAGGGATGACGCGCCGTCACCTTTTTGGTGCGGCGATGGCCGGGACCCTGGGACTGTCGGCTGATCGTGCCGGTTGGGGGCGCGCGTTCGACAGACGCCTGTTCCCAAATCCCGCCTCGGGTGCCCCCGACCGGGACCGGGACGTTCCCGATCGCGGCGTGCCGTCGCAGAATGCGGCAAGCTGAGCGAATGGAAATGCCGACCGTCGCTGACGCGGCGAAGCTCATCCGTGCGGGCCGGCTGTCTGCCGAGGAGCTGATGGTCGCGTGTCTCGACGAAATTGAGCGTGGCAACCCCGACCTCAACGCGTTCGTGTATATCGATGCCGAGCATGCGCTGGGAGCAGCCAGGGCGGTCGACGCGATGGTGCACGACCGACGATTGAGCGAACTTGGGCCCTTGGCAGGCGTGCCGTTCGGGGTGAAGGACCTCGAGGATTGTGCCGGCATGCCGACAACGCGTGGGTCGCGCTGGTTTGCGGACGGTCCGGCGAAGGCGGCCGACTCGATCCACGTCGGCCGGCTGCGGGCCGCGGGCGCCATCCCGGTCGGTAAGACCGCGACACCCGAGTTTGGGGCGTGGGCCTATACCGCCAGTCCGCTGCTCGGGGTCACGCGCAACCCGTGGAACCTCAGCTGCACACCGGGCGGGTCGAGTGGCGGCACTGCCGCCGCCGTGGCGTCGGCAATGGTGCCGTTCGGTACGGCGAGCGACGGTGGTGGTTCGATCCGGACCCCGGCCAGCTTCACCGGGCTCGTAGGACTCAAGAGCACCTACGGGCGTATCCCTACCTTCGGCGACACGCATCTCGCCCAGAACGCTGTGGTCGGATGCCTGACGACGACCGTGGCTGACACCGCCTTGTTGCTCGACGTCATGGCCGGACCCGACGCCCGTGATCGCACATGCCTACCAGCCCCGACCGGCAGCTACCTCGACGCGCTCGACGCAGTCGGACTCCAAAGCTGTCGGGTCGCATGGTCCTTGGACTTCGGCTTCGCAACCATCGACCATGAGGTGGGAGCCCTCTGCGAGCAAGCCGCGCAGGCCTTCGTCGGCGCAACGGGCGCGTCACTCGTCGACCGGCCAATCCAGCTCGAGGATTACATCCGCACCTACGCCTTCGTCGAAGGTGTCGACAAGTTCGTCGGCATCGAACGCGACTTGTGGGAGAGCCGACTCGGCGAACTCGACCCGCTGTCGGCGCCAGGTTGGACCCGCCTCAGCATGAAGACGTTGCCGTGGGCTGCGTCAGTGGAGTACGACCGTCGGCAGCTCGTCGCCGACGTTGCCGCGATCTTCGACGACGTCGACCTCATCGTTACGCCGATGTCTTCGATGCGACCATTTGCCGCGCAGGGACCGATGCCCACCAGCATCGACGGCACCGAGGTACACGGTGGCATGTCGGTCGTGCTCGCGATGCTCGCCAACCTCGTCAACCTGCCCGCCATTAGCGTTCCCGCTGGTCTGGTCGCAGACGGTCTCCCAGTCGGCCTCCAGATCATCGGACCGCGCTTTCGCGAGGACCTGGTCTTGGCCGCCGCCGCACGGTACGAGTCAGTACGACCCTGGCCCCGCCATAGCGCTCGCACATCACCTCCGTCAGCAGGCCGACGCGCGAACGAAACTACATAACTCGACGAGTGCTACGCGTCCGAAAGAGACGTCAGGCAAGACACCGATCGCCGGTCTCGAAGTACCAGCACACGCGCGGCTGAGCCTCGCGCTCCGGGCTGTCGCCTGCGGCTGGGTCGCTCGTTTTGCTCCGCTCGGCCGGGTTCAGTGCGGCGACGGCAGGCGGCGTGCGTGGTGGTGTCGGGCCGCCGGAGCCGGCATTGTGCCGTTGCGTTGCGGGCTGGAGACATGTCGTGTTGCCGCCGACGCGGACGTGTAGGGATCGGTTCGTTCGACTTAAGAGCCTCGGAATCAGATCACGGGAAGGTTGGGAATGCGCGACCGGATGTTCTTCATGCCTGCGATGACGGCCCGAGGAACCGGTCGGGGTCTCCGAGGAGGGGACGCGCGTCGAGAGACGGACACGGAACTGCCGACGATCCGCGGCCAAGGTTGACACGACCCCGACCGACCGTTAAACGGTCGGTCGGCGGGTATGGGACGAGCGCGTGGCGAGCACTGATGAGAAGCGTTCGAGGCGTCGGTCGAGGAGGCGCTTGTTGAGGTCAGGATCCGTCGGCGAGCGTGGACCGGCTGCGGTTGCGGTTTCGGTGTCGGCCCGGTCTCACCAGCTTCGCCGTGCGCCGTCGTCGCCGATCCTCGACGACCGAACAGTGCGGTCTGGTGACTGACCGACCGTTCGGTGACGCGGGTCGGCGGCTCGCGGGTATGGCTCGCGCCGTCGCGCACGATCCGTACGAGGCACGCGAGCGCGTTCTCGAACGCCTCGACGAATGGAAGGAGCGTCGCCGAGCCCCCTTTCAGCCTCCGATCGTCGGCGGATGGGAAGAGGAGTTCCACGGATTGTTGGGCGAGCCGTGGCCGTGCCCCGCGCACGACGAGTTCTCGGCGTTGTACCAAGAGGTGATGGCGTCGTTGACGACTCGGGGTCTGCAGGTCGGCCGCGGTGCCTACGGCGGCTGGGACGACGGTGATGCAGCCCTCGCGCGAACCGCGTGGTGCGCGACGTTGCACACGCGACCTGAGCACGCGATCGAAACCGGCGTGGCACGAGGTGTCACATCGCGAATGGTGCTCGAGGCATTCGAACGAAACGGCTTCGGTCACCTGTGGAGCATCGATATCCCACCGTTAATCGAGACGGGCCTGCAGGCGGAAACCGCGCTCGCGGTGCCCGCAGGCTTGCGCCGACGTTGGCGCTATCTCGCAGGATCGAGCCGCCGCCGCCTTCCCGGACTCGTTTCGATTCTCGGAACGGTCGATCTCTTCGTTCACGACAGCATGCACACGACCCGCAACGTCGGGTTCGAACTCGCGCAGGTATGGCCGGCGCTGCGCGACGGTGGAGTGGTTGTCGTCGACGACGTCGAACGCAACTCGGCCTTCGCGGCGTTCGGTGGCGCGACACGCGACTGGCGCGCCGTTGCCGGGAAGGCTGACGACGACCGCGCAATCGTCGGCGTCGCGCTGAAACGCGCGCCGCCGTCGAGGTCGGTTCCGACTCATTGACGTCAACGCGAACGGAATTCCGTACCGCTTTGCGTGTCCCTCCGGCTCGCCGACGCGCCGATGTGGCCGGCATGTCACGGCAGACTGCGACGTATGGTCCGGTATCGGTCGGCAACGATCGCGGACCGGTTCTGGGAACCGACGAGAACGTTCGCGCTGTCGTGGAGGTGTTGCGCGGCTGCGCGGTGGCCTTCACGGTTCCGATACGGGAGGGGCATCATCGGCCGCTCAATGCGCCGTGAGATCAGGCGACGTTCGACGCGGCTCGGCTGTCAGTCGCGGAAATTGCTCCCGGATGGTGGTCCTGTGCGAGTGTGCAAGGCGCACCGTCAGGATCCCCAGTTCGGCAATCGCACGGCCGCCGGAGCGGTCGAGGCCTCGGGTCTCGCGGATCCGTGAGCGTGGTTCGGACACTCCGTGCGAACAGACGCCGCGGTTCGGACTGCGGCCTATGTCGAGGCATATGGGCGTTCTGAACTCTGATCGGGTTGTCGCCGACACCACCCACCCAAACGAGGGGACGAAGACGCCGGCTCACCTCTGCATGGTGTCGACCGGCGACGACCCCGATCGAGTTGGAGCGGTGTACTCATACGAATACGGCGGCTGGGTCGAATGAGTGTCCCGGGCGCCCAGGCTGCCGCGGGCAGGTGGGAGTGCATCACGGACCGTCGCGCGCGTCGCGCGCGGCATCGAACCCAGCTGCTCGGCCTCGGCGGGTGTCGACGCGATCAACCGCCTGCGACGGTGCGTCAGCCGTGGCCTCGCCGGTGACGTCTCAGGCTGATCTTGTGAAGTGGGCCCGGAAGCTGACAACGAGGGAACCACACCTACAGCTCAATCGAGCATCGCCAAGGCGGCCGGCTCACACCCTCGAGGCCGGCTCTTCGGTCGGTCATGTTTCCGGAACCGCATCCGATTCTACGGCGACGGGGGCTCGCGGGGAAGCGGCATATCGCACCATCTGGGCGACGGCGCGCGGCGACGGAAGCGTCGACGTCATGTGAGACGAGGACCGAATCAGGGCGGCCGCTGCCGGGAAAGCTGGTCGACGTGAACTGGCAGCGAGGAAGATTGGGAGCGCCGACGTCGGAACGGAGCAACCCGACGGGATCGGCGTTTTCGGTGGTTCATACAGCCGCGTCGCGCTGTGCGGTCCGCTCTTCGAACGGACCCGATGCCGGCCGCCGTCCAGACGCTGACCGGGTCCGGCCTGTCACGTCAGGTTCCGGCTGGCGACGTAGCGTTCGAATGCGTCGTTGACGCCGTCTGTGTCTCCGGTCGCGAGGAGATCGAGGAGCAGTCCCCGGATGACCGCGACACCAAGGCGCGCCTCGGTACGGGCGACGTCCTCGGCCACGCCGTTGTCGATGAGGGCGCCGGCCACGGCGTCGATCCAGGAGTCGACGATGTCATCGAGGAGAGAAAGCGCGTAGGGACGGCCCTGCAACGCGAGGCTGTAAACCTCGAAGAACAGTCGCTCGTGAGGAGCGAGCAAAGGGTCGCTGAGCTGACGCCAGAACCGCCGGGCGACGTCGCCGACTGAATCGGCAGACTCGACGAGTTGGGACAGCACGAGTCGTTGGCGGTGTTCCATGCTCCGCACGACCTCGACGAGGAGCGCTTGTTTCGATCCAAAGTGGTAGATGAGCATTCGGTGGCTCGTGCCCGCCGCGGCGGCAAGTTCGCGTAGCGACAGATCGCTCATCCCGCGTTCGCTGACGTAGTCGATCGTCCGTTCGAGCAATTGTTGTCTGGGGTTGGTGACGTCGCTGAGCGTCGACTCTGCTATTGCCATGTTCCGTATGGTACATGAAACGTATGGTTCATGTACCATACGGAACAGATGAGTAGCTGCTCGCGGGGAAGCCAGTGTGGAGCATGACATCACCGTCGAGATAGACGCCGGGCTTGACGCAGTCTGGACGGTGCTAACCGACGTCGAACGTTGGCCCGAGTGGACCCGCTCGACGCAGAACATCGTCGTTCTCGGCGACGGGAGGGAGTTGCAGGTCGGCACCAGGGCGCGGGTGAAGCAACCCCGTCTTCCCGCAGTGGTGTGGGAGGTCACCGTCTTCGAACCTTCGCAGACGTTCGTCTCGCAAACCAGGGCCGGCGGGGTCGCCTCCGTCGCCGCACATCGCCTCAAGGTTGGTGACCGGGGAACCGTGGTCGTGGATCTTGCGATTCGCCAGTCCGGTCCCTTGGCGCCGCTGGCCGCGCGTCCCATGTCGCGGCTCACGCGTCGCTATCTGCGTATGGAAGCCGACGGCCTCAAGCTTCGCAGCGAAACTGGAGACAGTTGCTCCTGATGTGGTGGCGTGTCGTTGATGAGACCACAGCGGCCGCCGGGAATCGTCCCCCGCCAGTCGACGTCGTCGGGCCCGAACGCCGTTTAGGATCGGACGTTGTGTCAATGGGCGACTCGTCTGGTGATGGATGGCCTGGAACATCGCAGATCTCACGGAGCACGTCGTCGATTCAGTGCCCAATCGCGTCGCCTTGATCGTCCGGGACGAGCCGCGTACGTTCATCGAGCTTGAGCGACGCGCGAACCGGTTGGCTCACCACCTTGCCGCGCAGGGGATCGGGGTGGGCGATCACGTCGGGATCTATGGACTGAACAGTCACGCGTTCGTCGAAACGATCTTCGCGGCCTACAAATTGCGCGCGGTGCCGGTGAACGTGAACTACCGCTACGTCGAAGGCGAGCTGCGGTATCTTTTCGACAACGCCGATCTTGTCGCGCTCGTACATGACGCGCAGTTCGCGCCGCGCATCCGAGCGGTACGCGATTCGCTGCCGATGTTGCGCCACCTGATCGTGAACGACGACGGCTCGAACGAAGACGCCTCGACGATCGGATCTGTTCTCTACGAGGACGCACTTGCGAGTCGAGCGCCAGAGCGTGACTTCGCTGGTAGATCCGGCGACGATATCTACATGCTGTACACCGGCGGCACGACCGGCATGCCGAAGGGTGTCGTGTGGCGTCAAGAGGACGTGTTGTGCGTTCTCGGTGGTCTTGTCAACTTCGACACCGGCGTGCGCGTCGAAGACGAGTGGGAGTTCGCGAACGCCGCTGCCAGGGCGTCTGACGATGTTGGCCTCGGCGTTGTGATCGCGCCGCTGATGCACGGTGCCGCGCAGTGGGGGACCATCAACGGATTGATCAACGGCCGCACGACGGTATTGATGGCCAGGTTTGATCCGCACGAGGTGTGGAAGGCGATCGAGAAGTACCGCATTGCGACGCTCGGCCTTACCGGCGACGCGATGGGTCGGCCGCTCATCGAAGCACTCGATGATGGAGAGTACGACGCGTCCTCGCTCGTCGCGATCGCTTCGACAGCCGCGATTTTCAGCCCAACGGTGAAAGAACAGTTCCGCGAACGCTTCCCGAACCTGGTCATCGCCGACGCCGTCGGTTCCACCGAGACCGGCTACAACGGCGTGCAGGTGAGCACGAAGGGCGGAAGCGAGAAGCTCGGCCTTCCGACGGTGCGGATGGGTCCGGACACCGTGGTGCTCGACGACGACATGAACGTCGTACAGCCAGGTTCGGGGGTGGTCGGACGCATGGCACGCGGTGGCAACGTGCCGTTGCGATACCACAAGGATCCCGACAAATCAGCGGCAACGTTTGTGACCGTCGACGGCCGACGCTACGCGATTTCCGGAGACTCGGCGATCGTGGAGGCCGACGGAACGATGACGTTGCTCGGCCGCGGTTCTGAATGCATCAACTCTGGCGGCGAGAAGATCTACCCCGAAGAGGTGGAGGCCGCGCTGAAAGCTCACCCGGCCGTGTTCGACGCAGTCGTTGTCGGCGTGCCCGACGAACGTTGGGGCGAACGTGTGGCCGCGGTGATCGAGGTGCGG
Source organism: Acidimicrobiia bacterium (assembly GCA_052148155.1). Taxonomy (GTDB): domain Bacteria; phylum Actinomycetota; class Acidimicrobiia; order IMCC26256; family PALSA-610; genus JBBQER01. Next base: position 8,487 of record JBKQIY010000144.1, read on the forward strand.
CCCGGTCACGTCGTATCGCTCGAGGACCTTGCCACGCATGCCCGAAACCATGTCGCGGGCTACAAGGTGCCACGCGAGCTGCACGTTGTCGTTAAAATTGAACGTTCGCCGAGCGGCAAACCGGATTACCCGTGGGCCAAGAACGTCGCGACCGGCGCCTAAAGACATCTGAAATTAAGACCGGCGTTCGTCGAGGACCTGGCTGCACCGTCCACCTTGACACGTCCCCCTCGACCCGGCGCACGATGTCGGTTCTATGTCGTCCACGAGCTGACCGGCCAACGTCGGGCGGGTTCGCCCTGTCCACCATAAGCTTGTGCGGTGCCGACGCCTGTCGGTCCGCTAGGACCCGAAGAGATCGACCCGAATGATCCCGACCACTGGGACTGGGACGCGCAAGCGCCGCTATCAGTCGCACGGCCACCATGGATCCGCTTCACGGCGTTGGCGATCGCCGTGATCCTCGTCCTGTTTGTGATCGCGGAATTCTCTCGGTGAGCATCGACTCGTACGTCTGACGTCGTCCAGCACTTCTTGTTGGCGACACCGGCGCAAGCCCATCGTCGGCCGTACTGGCCGGGTCGTGGAACCGCCGGTTTCGAAACCGGCTGGACCAACATTTCGATGTCGAGCCGACGCGTTCGAGGGCCAGCGGCCGACGCGTTCGGGGGAGATGTGGATGAAGACTCGAGGCCCGCTGATGGCTTCGGCGCGGCCTGCGATCTCGATCGCTCACGGGTGAGAACCGTCCCCGGCCGCGATGCCGTCGATCACGATCGTGGCGCGCCGGCGTGTGTTACGTCTTGGACCGTGAGGTATCAACCGGGCCAGGGTATGAACGTGAGCTGACTGACCACGCCGCGCGCACAGGTCGTTCGGTCCTCGCGCGGTCCTGCTAGTAGGCATGGCGGTTTGCGGCCAACGCCTCGAACGTGATGACTTGACCCGTCGACGAATGTCTCCGTGACGGACCGACGAGCGAGAAGGTAGCCATGGGCAACGTCGTAGTCGCACTCTCGATGTCGCTGGACGGGTTCATCGCCGGACCTCACGACGGTCCCGCCAATCCGCTCGGTGACGGCGGAGCGAGGCTCTTCGACTGGTGGTCAGCCGGCACCGAGCGCGTCGGTGCCGACGACCGCTTCAAGCCGCCGGCGCGCAGTCGCGCGATCGTGAAAGAAATGTTCGACTGCGGCGCGATCATCACTGGTCGGCGTACCTTCGACATCGCCAACGGCTGGGGCGGGCACCATCCCGTCGGCGTCCCGTTCTTCTTACTCACCCACGACGCGCCCAGCCGGTACGTGGGAGTAGGTACCGGCGGAACGGTCGTCACCGACGGCATCGAGAGCGCACTTGACCAGGCACGCGCGGTGGCCGATGGGCGCGACATTGCCGTCTGTGCTGCTGATGTAGCCCAGCAGTACCTCAAAGCCGGCCTGCTCGACGAAGTCCACGTGAGTCTTGTTCCCGTGCTGCTCGGCAGCGGTGTGCGGCTCTTCGCGAATATCGAAGACCGCCAGTTCTGCCTCGAATGCACCCGAGTGGTCGAATCCGACGGCGTCACCCACCTCCGCTACCACGTCGCGAAATAGCCAGCGCGAGAGGCGGGACATGGGCAGTTCGTGTGGATTGCGAAGCGTGAAGCTGCGGCTGCGGCTTGCCACGGCTTGGGCGGTTTCGGTTTCGGGCACGCGCACGCGTCGTGAACCCCGGGCCGGCAATCGATCGACATGTGTTGATGCCAACACGCCTCGGCCGCCGAAGCCGTGGCAACTTGTCGTCTCGGTAAACAAAGCGTGAAGGACAGGAGATCGGGCGGACTATCGTGCGCGAGCGGTGTACCGCGTGCGAGGCTCATGTGATGGCAGAGATCCACATTTTCGCGCGGGCCCGAGACAAGATGGCGGTCCAGGCGGGCGAGGTCGTCTTCAGCCAAGGCGACGCCGGCGACGCGATGTACGCCGTACTCGACGGAGCCGTTGACATTTCGTTGGGCGGTGTCGCGGTGGAGACGGTCGGCCCGAGCGGAATATTTGGGGAACTTGCACTCGTGGACGCGAGCCCTCGCAGCGCGACCGCGATCGCGCGTGTCGAGTCGCAGCTCGCTCGGGTGGATCGAAGAGAGTTCATGTTCTTGGTGCAGGAGCATCCGACTTTCGCACTTCAAGTGATGCAGGTGCTCGCGGAACGTATTCGGCACGCGAACGAATCCCACTAGCTCTCCGGGCCGTGTTGCCGGTCCGGCGTTTTCGGCGTCGTACGGGTCGGTTGTTGGCTCGGCGAGGAGATCGCGGGTCTTGAGCCGTCGTGGGCCAAGCCGGCACTGTCGGGCGCCCAAGACGGAACGTTGAACACAGCAAGGCAACGCCCATGTGCGTGACTGCACCGGCATGCTCGCGCGGCCGGTCGTCGCGGTTGGTCTCCCGGCTCGCCGTAGCAGCGCTGACGTAAGATCGGATGGTTGCTGGCTGACCGGACACCCAACTCGAAGGAGGCTTGGTTGTCGTCGGTCGTCGACGCGGAGCGTCGCGGTGAGCTTTTGCTCGCCTTCGACCTCGTGGAACGCGCGCTGGTCGAATTCCCGGGCGATGTCGAACTCCAATTCCGGGCCGTCCTCGCACTCGCGCGGTCCGGCTCGACGGGAGAGGCGGCTCGCAGGTTCGACGAGTATGAGCTCGGGATCGTCAAAGATGAAGACACGCAGGCGCTGTCGGCGCGACTGAAAAAGGATGCTGCCCTCGTCGCCGATGGTGACGAAGGACAGCGACTCGCTCTGCAAGCTGCCCTCGAGTATCGGATGATCTATGAGCAGACCGGCGGCTATTTCCCTGCGGTGAATGCGGCGACGTTAAGTTTCCTTGCCGGCGATCGCGACGGGGGAGTTGCGTTGGCTGGCGATGCGCTCCGAGCCGTCGTCGCTTCGCACGACGATTCTTACTACGCGTTGGCGACTGAAGCCGAAGCGCACCTGCTTCGGGGCGAGGTCGAAAGCGCACGGAGTGCGCTCGAGCGTGCGGCCCGTGCGAACAAGGGTGACTACGGCGCGCTCGCGACGACGCGCCGCCAGTTACGCATGATCTGCCAGACCGCCGGAATCGATACGGAGGTCCTTGCGGCTGTGGCTGGACCAGCAGTCGTTCATTTCTGCGGTCACCGGATCGATGTCGATGACCGTGGACCGTTCCGGTCGACGGACGAACGCCATGTTGGTGGCCTGATCGTGGACGTGGTCGCGAGACACAACGTCGGGTTCGCCTATGGGTCGCTGGCGAGTGGCGGAGACATCTTGTGGGCCGAGGCGCTTCTCGCCCGCGGCGTCGAACTCCATATCGTCTTGCCGTTTGCGCTCGAAGAGTTCGTCGAGTGCTCGGTCGCCCCTTCCGGACACTCGTGGGTCGAACGGTTTTCGCAATGCCTCGATCGGGCTGCGTCGGTGACCTACGGCACCAGTGACGCCTTCCTCGGCGATGACGTCCTGTACCGATACTGCTCCGAAATTGCGATGGGACTCACCCTGGTGCGTGCACGCTGGCTCGACGCCGAGGTGCACCAATTCGCGTTGTGGGACGGTAAGCCGGCCCGCGGCGAGGCCGGTACCGCAATCGACGTCGCTCTGTGGCAGAGCACCGGTCATCCGGTCACGATCGTCCGACCTCCCACTGTCGACGGCCCGCCGATCATCACGGACTCGGGCCAGCGGTCAGTACCGGGCCCGACCGTCGCGCGTCACGACCGGGCCGTGGAGGCAGGTTCGGGGCGCGTCATCCGGGCGATGTTGTTCGCCGACGTACGCGGGTTCTCGAAACTCACTGACGAGCAACTTCCGACGTTTGCACAATATGTGTTCGGGTCTTTCGCCGAGGTGCTCGACCGATACCGCACCGTTGTGGAGTACAGCAACACGTGGGGGGATGCGCTCTACGCGGTCATCACCGATGCTGTGTCGGCGGCCGCGTGTGCGCTCGACCTCCAACACGCCATCGAGCATTTGGCTCCCGAGACGGTTGGGCTCCCGGCCGATCTCGCGCTCCGTCTTGGCGGACACGTCGGTCCGATCTTCCCTGTCGCCGATCTCATCCTCAAACGGCGATCGTTCGTCGGCTCGCACGTGAACCGCACGGCGCGTATCGAGCCCGTCACACCGCCGGGTGCCGTCTACGTCACATCACCGTTCGCGGCTGCGCTCGAACTCACCGACGGACACCCATTCGCCTGCGACTACGTCGGACATCGGCCCGCCGCGAAAGATTACGGGTCGCTGCGCATGTATCGACTCCGACTGGCGAATACGACTCCGGCCGACTTGTCGGGCGGAGGGCGCGCGGGCACGCCCGTCTCGTAGGTCTGCAACCTCGCTCGGTCCGGTGGACTCGACGGTGAGATCTAGCTTTTCGAGGTGGTCGTCGCGTCGGGAACCGCGGAGGACAATCTCGCCGGAACGTCGGTTGGACGGGCCGCGATGCCGGCCGAGCCGTACAGAGTCTTACGGTTCGGCCGTCGGCACCGTGGACGGTGAGGCGTCTCGCCCATCGCAGGACAGCCCGACGGGCTCTCGTTCACCGGCCCCGAAGATGGGAGCTCGGCACGGACCGGCAATGGTTTCGCGGTCCGCACCACAGATGGCCGCGCGATCGGCGGGGACGCGTTGATGTTCCATGTGGCGGTGGTCTGAGCCGGCGAACACGCGGGTGCGTAGGTCTCGCCGGGAAAGTATGTCTGCCACTCGTCTGGGGTCAGCGCCCGCGGGGCGGCGGCACAGAGCTGGCTGAGCAGCGTGGCGGGTGACGCACCCCACGAGTCGGTGAAGAAACGCGAACCGTGGAAATCGATGGCGACCGCGGCGATTTCACCGTCAGCGGGCATCCCCACAGATATCTGCCCTTCGACCTGGCCGACAGCCGGCGTGACGTCTCGCGCGATTCCCAGCGGCTGCAAGAATCGGCCCAACTCGTCGCCGGTCACCACGACATCGGTGCCGTCACCGCGGACGTCGTTGTAGAAGTTCAGGCCTACCGTCGCGACCTCCCCGTTGTCTGAAATCGCCAGCGCGGTCGGATCGAACGTGGACGATGAGGTCAGCACGACATCCGATGCCACGTCTTGCGTGTTCGACGTTGACCCGAGATTCCAGATCGCGACGGTCCCGCCGGCATTGAAGGCGAGAAGCTGGCCGTTCGGGCTGAACCGGAGGGCATAACCGTCGTTTCCGAAGCTGCCGCTGCCGAGGGCAACGACCCCGGCGCTCATGCTCAGCGTGTGGAGTATCGCTCCGCTGCGCGCATCCAACAGCACGCCGCCGACTTCGCCGGAAGAACCCTGCGTTGCCACAAGCGCGACGACGTCGGTGCCGGGTTGAAAGGCCGGTACGGACACGGTCTGCTCGCCCAGCCCGACCGACTGGTTGTCGATCACCTGGAGTGGTTGACCGGTCGCGACGGAATAGGTCACCAGCGCGCAGCTGTGCGGTCCGGACGTCCCGTGCGCGTTGTCGTCGAAGGTCACGGCGACGACGTCGGTGGCGTCACTCAATGACACACCGACGGGGATGTCGTCGGGTATGCGAGCCAGGGGGGTCGCGCCCAACTGCGTGCTGTCGACGATGGTGCCGGTCGCCGCGTCGAGGATCAGCACGCGGCACGGGCATCCGCCGGTGTGTCCGATGATCGCGACCGCGTCTGTCCCGCTGGGATCAAAGCTGACCGCGTTGATCGCTTCGTCGGGTCCGAGGGGCACGGATAGGCGACGTTCGGTGTGAGCGGCTCCGTCGATCATGGCGAGGGAGTGTGCACTCCAGGCGAGCGCGGTCTGGCCGGTCGGTGCCTCGACGACGGTCGTCCCCGCGGGCACAGCACCGTTGCTGGGCACGATGGCGGACGAGGTACTGGCCGGTGACTGCAGGTCGATGATCTGCAATGCCGTCAGGCTCGACGCGACCAGGCTGGTTCCGTTCGGACTGATCGACAGATTGCAGAAGTACGACGCGCATAACTCGAGCGGTACGACACCCTGCGTCGTCCATTTCGCCGCGGTGAGGTTCCACACCTGGTAGGTCGGGACCGACCCGATCGAGTTGAGCAGCACGACCGCGCGGCCGTCCGGGGTCGAGGTCACGAGCGTGTTGAGGTTGCCGCCACCAAGCGCGGCCGGAATAGGCCGCGTCAGTTCGAACTGTGCACGGGGCGCCGAGGCCCCGGCAACCACTTGCAGTTCGACGTGCCGTTCGTTGTTATACACCCACACGGTCGGGCCGGTGGGCGCGAACTCCACCGCGGGCGGGTCGGCGGTCTCGTCTGGCGAGATCCGCGGCGGGTTGACCCAGCTGCTCAACTCCGGTGTCGCGAAACTGCCGATCTTGTAGGCGGCGCCGGCCTTGCCGGTCGCGACGTCGATCGGGACCAACGCGTAGTCGTCGCCTCCGGTGTAGACGAGCGCAGTGGCGAGTGAGCCGTCCTCGTTGATCGCGACACCGACCGGCTGGTGGGGGAGTGCGATTCGGCGCGGGGGTGATTGACCGGTTGATATGTCCACCGCCTTCGCGCCGTTCGGGGCGAGCCACGCGAGCACGTCGCCGTTTCCCGACAGCGCAGGGCGCCGTCCGGTCAGACCGTTGCCGCTGTCCGGTTCTTGAGAGGCGACCGACCATGCCGAGACGGTGCCGTCGCCGCTCGCGGCGTTCGACGTCAGCGCCAAGACGTTGCCGTCGCCCGAGAGGGCGCTTTCGGAAGTCAGGCCGGTGCTACTCGTCGCGTTCGCCGCCAGTGAGCCGTCGGCGTTCCACACCTGCACGACGTCGGGCCGGCTCGATTGTGCCGATGAATACGTCGCGAAGCGCTGGCTGTCCGATGACCATGACACGGGATACGGCTGCGCCGACAGGAGATCTGACGTCGATCCGGCGAGCTGGCCGGTCACGAAGCGGCCGCCGGCATTCGCGAGTGCGTCCAGTGCACTGTTCGCAACTGAACCGTCGATCTGGATATCAGGCTGTTCGCAGCCGCTGTCTGGATACGAGGCGGTGTTCGAGGTCGAGTTCGGGTTGATCGCGCTGCTCGCACATGCGTGGCGTACGGCCTCCGCCGCGAGGAGGACGCCCAGCTGGTAGGTCTGGTCACCCGAGCTCATCAGTTGTTCGCTGCGACGGGCAGCAAGTCTCGCCTCGGCGAGGAGGGTCGATTGCTGCAGCGCGAGGCTGCCCTTGACCAAGTTCGAGTTCGCGGTGTCGAGATTCGCGTTGGTGATGGAGAGTTCTTGCGCGCGGCTCTCGGCCAGGGTGCGCTGCTGGGAGGCTTCGATGGCACTGAGCTCGGCTTCATGCTGGCGGGCGAAAGCCAAACCACGCTGCTGGTCTGCCTCCATGCGCTGCTGGTCCGCCACAAGGCTGGCCCTGGTCGCCTTTCCGCGCGCGACAATCGCCTTTTCGCTCGCGATGAGTGCGAGCCCCTTTTGGACATCGGCGAGGTGCTGTTCGGTTCGCGCCCGTGCCGCGCTGCGTCGAGCGGCTCCTGCCGCGTTGACCGCGAAGACGGACGTCGCGATCGATGCCAGGGTGAGAACCACGAGCGCGACGCCCGCCGCGACCGCCTGCCGTAACGCTCGCCGATGCTGACGTACGTCTTCGCCAGTGAGTTCGTCCTTGGCCATCCCATGCGCGGGCGCGGCGAGGTCGGCGATGTGATCTCGGAACCGGCCGTCGGTCAGGTCGAGCTGGACTTCTGCACGTGCCCAGCGCATATCGACATGAAACGGCTCTTCCTGAAAACAGCCCGCGAACGCCGACCCCAGCGCGGTTGTGGCTTTCCAGTCGAAGTCGTTCGCGCTTTCGTCCCAGCGGATCTCGCCGTCAGTCAACAACACCAAGAGTCCGTCCGAGCCGTGCTTGGCCCGCCAGTGTTCGACCTCGCGTCCACACCACACCGACGCCGCCGCGTCGGGCGAGGCAAGGAACAGGAAGTACCGTGAGCTATCGATCGCGTCGGCGATGGAAGACCACAACCCCGGATTGGCCGACAGGGCTGTCCGGTCCCGGAACACGTCCAGTGCCCGGCGCCGGTACCACGGCTTGGCGAACTTCGACAGTCCGTCTTGCACGCGCTCCGATAACAGATCGTCGCCGCCATGGCTGTACGAAATGAAGACGTCGTAGCTCATGCTGGCCTCCCGCAATGCGGCCCACGGCCGCTTCCCGCATCGCTAGATCATGCCCGAACGCCCGGTCGGGTCGCGTTCGTGCCGCGGCAGTGCCGCCAGGTTCGATGTCCGTTCGGGGTCGGCTCGCGCGACACGTCGCGATCGTTTCGAGCGGGGAATCGCCTTCCCGGCGGCGAGCCGGACCCGTTTGTGTCGCGAACTCGACATTCGACACGCACGGCCGTTATGAGCCGATCTCTGGTCGTCGCCGGAAGCGTCGAGACCGCAAGAGCATGTTCGGTGTCGGCGGGACGAGCTGGGTCAGGAACGCTCGCCCGACGCGACTTCGGGATGTCACCCGAGTCCGAACCCGAGACGCTCCGGTGCGAGAAACGGTCCGTCGACCAGCAGGTCGGACGCGCGGGCTGCTCCGGTGCCGGTCAGGGGCCGGGGTGGCGCCCCGGGCCGGTGACGAACAAGACTCATCCTCATGTACAACGTGATAGTGGTCGGGACGGACGGCTCGGAGACGGCGGGCGTCGCGGTCCATCAGGCGACAGCGCTCGCAGCCCTCACCGGAGCGACACTCCACATCGTCAACGCCTACCGGACGATGTCGATCAGCAGCGTGGCGGTCGCCGCGACTGCTGGAGGAATGTCGAACATCGACGTCGAGGCACTGAATAAGAGTGTCGGCACCGAAAGCGCACAGGTGTGCGAGCATGCCGCCAGCGAGGCGCGCCAACTGGGTGTCTCGGTTGAGCTGCATGCGGTCCCCGTCGAGACCGCGGATGCGCTGGTCCGGGTCGCCGAAGATGTCGGCGCCGATCTGGTCGTTGTGGGCAACCGGGGAATGAGCGGCAAGAAACGCTTCGTGCTTGGCAGCGTCCCGAACAAGGTGTCGCACCACTGCCCGTGCAGCTTGCTCATCGTTGACACGACGGCCGAGTGACGTTCCGCAGGGTCGGTCTCAGTCGCGTCGGCGCGATCGCCCGTCCACCAAGAGGCACTCACACGAGCTGGAGGTAGGCAAGTCGCGTCGCGGCCCGACGACGATCGACGACGGGGACGGTGACGGTGACGCTCCGAAACGTGTCGAGGTTGGCGCTCGCGGGTTGCGTGCTCGGGTACGGTCGGTCGTTCGAGCGCAATGGGATCGCACCGCGGTGGGGTGTGCGCCGTCGTCACGTCTGCGACCAAACGGGCCTCGAAGTCCGTCGCCGAGTGGCTCGATGACCCGATCCGGTTCGCCGACACGTCGACGAGGTTGACTGCAGCCAAGGTTGTGCGGGAGCGGCGTTGGCGTCCGGGTGTCAGCGTTCGCGGTTGTCGAACCGATATCCCATGCCTGGCTCGGTGATGAAGTACCGCGGTCGGGACGGTTCGGGTTCGAGCTTGTTTCGGATCTGGCTGATGTAGATGCGCAGATAGTGGGTCTTGTCGTCGTGTTCTGGCCCCCATGCGTGTTGGAGCATCTGCTGTTGCGTCACGAGCCTGCCGGGGTGGCGGACGAGCTGTTCGACGATCTGCCATTGCCTGGGCGTGAGACGAATCTCGCCGTCATTGCCGCGTATTTGCTTGGCTCGCAGATCGATCGTGAAGTCGTCGGTGACGACGACTGGTGCTGCTTCTGTGGTTGTTCCTCGCCGCAACACGGCGCGCAGTCGTGCGAGGAATTCATTGACGACGAACGGTTTCGTGACGTAGTCGTCTGCGCCTGCGTCGAGCGCTGCGACCTTCGCAGACTCGGTATCGACGGCCGACAGCGCCACGATGGGCACGTCAGTCCAGTCTCGCAACGCGGTCGCGACCATGACGCCGGCCATGTCGGGCAGATAGAGGTCGAGGATGACGGCGTCGGGATGTTCGCGTTCGGCGAGCGTCAGACCTTCGCTGCCTGTGGTCGCGATCACGACCTCGTACTCGTGGGCCTCGAGGAGGATCCGCAGCGCGCGCCCTAACGCGGTGTCGTCCTCGATGACGAGCAGCTTGGTCACGGCTCTCGCACATTCGGACCGACCGGGCATCGTTGCGTTCCGGGCGGGTTCGGCGCATGTCTGGACCGTGCCGGTGGCTGGCGGGTGTGTGTCGCCGTTTCCTCTTGTCGTTGGGACGCCGTGAGGGCCTCCTCTAGTCGTGTCTGAGGTTGGACGCTGAATGTTGGAAGAGCCGTTCGATGTCCGCTTCGGTGGCGCTTTCCGTAACGAGGATGACTTCGTCGCCCGGCGCAAGTTGGAATGATCCGCCGGGGACGTTGGGTTCACCGCCTCGCACAACCGCAGCGATCATCGTGCCGGTGGGCATCGTGATATCGGCGAGCGTGCGTCCCGCAGCGTCGGAGTGTGCACCGATCGTCGTTTCGATGAGCCGCACGCCGGCACGGGCGAGTTGCAGCAGCCCGATCGTGTCAGCCGAGCCCGTTGCTTCCATCACCAGCGACAAGAGGGTCGACGATGCGGAGACAGCGACGTCGATGCCCCAATGTTCATCGAAGAGCCACTGATTTTCAGGATTGTTCACGCGTGCAACGATGCGTGGAATGTCGAAATAGCGTTTGGCGAGCAACGAGGTGACGAGATTGTCTTCGTCATCGCCGGTGGTCGCGACCAACACGTCGGCTTTGAGCGCGCCCGATCCTTCGAGGACGTTGGGGTCGCAGGCGTCACCCCACAAGACCTGGCATTTGAGGTTACCTTTGAGGCGTTCGACGAGTTCGTCGTCGATGTCGATGAGGCTTACCTCGTGACGAGCCGCGGTCAGCGCGGTCGCGGTTTCGATACCGAGACGTCCGGCTCCGGTGATGATGACTCTCATCGTGGCCATTCCTTGTCCAAGAAGCTGCGAAGTCGTTGAAGAGAGGTTGCCGCGACGATGAAACTGATGATGTCTCCGTCTTCGATGGCGGTCGTCGTGGTCGGGATGAGGGATTGGCCCCCGCGGTTGATCTCGACGACGTGGATCTCGCTGTCGACGTTGAACTCGTTGACGTTACGTCCGGTGAGATAGATGGGCGCAGGCGCACGGACCAGAAGGTTTTCGCCGTTGCCGAAGACTTGTTCGGGTTCGAGCTCACGAAAGGAAAGGAGTTGATGGATCTCGTTGACGGTCCAACGCACAGAGGCGACGGTCGTGATGCCGAGGTCTCGGTAGATGTCGGCGCGGCGGGGGTCGTAGATGCGGGCGACGACTTTCGGAACGCGGTAGATATCTCGGGCGGTTCTCGCTCCGACGATGTTGGAGTTATCGCCGGACGTGACCGCGATGAACGCGTCGGCTTCTTGAATGTTGACGGCTTCGAGAACGCGTTTGCTGAACCCGATTCCGGTCTGCGCGCGTCCCGAGAAGCGGCGCGACAGGCGGAGGAAGGCTTTGGGGTTCTTGTCGATCACGCAGACGGAGTGGCCTTCGCTGTCGAGCCGTTCCGCGATGCCGGCTCCGACGCGTCCGCAGCCCATGACGATGGCGTGCATGCTGGTTCTCCTAGGCGGTCGTCGGTTGGCGTCGTGATCGGATCCACAGTTTGCGCAGTTCGTCTGCGATCAGCAGGACGACACCGAACGCGATGAGCATGAGCCAGTCGTACACGGTGAGTGGCGCCGTGTGGAACACCGATTGCAGCAGTGGGACATAGCTGATCGCGGAGATGATCGCGATGCCGAGAAATTCTGCGCCGACCAGCGGGAGGTTGGACAGAAGCCCGACTCGGAACACGCTCTCCTCGTCGGTGCGGACCGCGAAGCCGTTGAAGAACTGACTGACGACGATGCCGGCTTGGGTCATGGTCAGCGCTTCGCGGTAGGTGGGGTTGCTCGCGGTGAACTGACTGAACGGAATGTGTGCGGAATGGATCCGCCAGTAAAAGGCGAAGATCACACCAGCTGACTGGATGATGCCCAGAAACAAGAATCGGCGTACGACCGACCCCGAGAACAGCCGTTCGGATGGAGGGCGAGGCGGACGGTCCATGATGCCAGGTTCGGGTGGCTCGGCGCCGAGCGCGAGGGCAGGCATGACGTCCGATCCAAGGTCGATCGCGAGGACCTGCAGCGCGGTGAGCGGCACGAGCGGGAATCCGACGAACACACTGATCAGGATCGGGCTGAGTTCGGCAATGTTGTGACTGAACAGGTAGATGAGGAACTTACGGATGTTCTGGTACACCGAGCGTCCGAGCTCGACCGCCGAGACGATCGACGCGAACGAATCGTCGAGCAGGACCATCACAGCGGCTTCACGAGCGACGTCAGTGCCGGTGATGCCCATCGCGACACCAATGTCCGCGCGTTTGAGCGCCGGAGCATCGTTGACGCCGTCGCCGGTGACCGCGACGATCTCGCCCATGTCTTTCAGGGCGCTCACGACTTGCATCTTGTGTTCGGGCCGTACCCGTGCGAACACGATCTCCCAATGCGCTCTGAGCACGTCCTTGAGGTCGTCGTCGGACATGGCTTCGAGATCGTTGCCGCTGACGACCTTGGCGTCATCGCCGACAACGATGCCGACCCGTCGAGCGATGGCTTCGGCGGTGAGGCCGTAGTCGCCGGTGACCATGATCACGCGGATGCCCGCACCGCGACACGCACGCACCGCATCGACCACTTCCGGGCGAGGAGGATCGAGCATCCCGACCAAGCCCAAAAACGCGAGTTCACGTTCGGCCTCCTCGACCGGCGCGTAGGCCTGGGAGACGGGTCTTGACGCGACACCCAGCACCCGCAACGCATCTCCGGCGAGCGCGTCGTTCGCGGCGGTGATCTCGTTGCGGAGCTCGTCGGTCAACGCGACGACGGACCCGTTCCAGCGTACGGTCGTACATCGCGCGAGGAGCTCTTGCGGAGAGCCCTTGACGAAGCTCTCGTAGCAGCCGTCGACATCGTGGATCGTCGACATCAGTTTGCGATCCGAATCGAAAGGGTGCTCACTGACCCGTGGGGTCTTCTCAGCCGCAGCTTCGATGTCGAAACCCGCCTTCGCGGCAGCGACCACGATCGCGCCTTCGGTTGTGTCCCCAAGGATCCGCCAGCCCTGGTCTGCCGTCGGTGCCAAGAGTCTCGCGTCCGCGCACAACGCAGCGGTCCGCAACAGGACAGATACGTCTTCATCGACGTCGTCGACAGCTCCTTCGGGCGCATAGCCGACACCATGTACGCGGTGCACGATGCCGGACGCCCACGCTGCCTGTACTGTCATTTCGGCCTTGGTCAAGGTGCCGGTCTTGTCGGTACAGATGACCGTCGTGGAGCCAAGTGTCTCCACCGCGAGCAGCTTTTTGATCAACGCATTGCGCTTCGCCATGCGACGTACGCCGATCGCCAACGAAACCGACAATGTGGCTGGGAGTCCCTCCGGAACGAGCGCGACCATGACGCCAAGCGCGAAGACGAACGCGTCCGTCACCTTCGAACCACTGGTTGTGGCACGCAACGCGAACAAGACCGCACCAAGACCGATGGCCGCGACCGAAACCCGCTTGGCCATGATCGCGACCTGCCGTTGGAGTGGGCTTTTTTCTTCGTGGACCTCAGAGGTGAGTTGGAAGATCCGCCCGAACTCGGTTCCCAATCCGGTCGCGAAGATGACGGCCTTGCCGGTTCCGTTTACGACCGACGTCCCCATGAACACTGCGTTGCGGGCCTCGACGAGCTCCGTGCCGGGAGCCGCCTCGCTGTCGGTGCGTCCCACCGGGTCGCTCTCGCCGGTGAGCGCAATGTTGTTGACTGACAGCTCATGAGCCTCGACGACGCGAGCGTCCGCGGAGATCGCATCGCCCGCCTCGAGAACCACAACATCGCCAGGAACCAGGTCCCGTGCTGGCACCTCTACGCGCTCGCCATCGCGAATCACGCGACTCGATCGAGGCACCATCGCCTGCAGGGCCTCAGCCGTCCGTTCCGCGGAATACTCCTGGAAAAATCCGATCACGGCATTGAGCAATACGACACACAAGATCGCGATCGCCAGCTCCAAGTTGCCGGGATCGTGCGGCGTTTGGATGCCGTACGCCAAGAACGTGATCGCTGACGCAACGATCAGCACTACCGCGAAAAGATCGGTGAACTGCGCGAAGAACCGAAAGATGATCGGGCGGTGCTTTGCGCGCGGCAGCTCGTTCGGACCGCACCGCACGAGCCGCGCTGCGGCCTCGTCGTTCGTGAGTCCACGCGGCGAACTGTCGAGCGCCGCGTACACATCCAGGCGCGACAACTCAATCGGCCCGTCCGCCACTGGCAACTCCCGCTCCTGCGCGGTCGTCAACCCGGCCTCTTCACGGTCATCGGGACCTCACGTCTAACGCGATTCCAACAAGGTCGTAACGCTCGTGGAACACGAACTCACCCGACGAGCACAGCTACGCGATCTTTACGCTGGGTCCGGTGTTCTTTACGGCGTCTTAGCGCGACGGTGTGCGACGGACCGACGTGGCGCAAGATCCCACGGTCCGGCCGCGCCGCCGGCGCGTCTGGTCGACCCGCCCACGCGCCGCGTCACCCGGTCAAGGACGCTGCGACGATCCGCGCCGCCGGTCCTGGCTGTCGGGGTGCACGTCCCGCCGGCCGCGCGGCCGTTCGAACGGTGGGTCATGCGCCGCTGAGGCCCGCTGAGGCCGTTGACGGGTCGTCGTTTCGGCGGATGGTGGCGGTTCAGTCTGCGGCTTGGGCGAGAACCTTCATATCGCTCGGAAGCTGCGCCTTCTCCCGGAAGTCGCGCAGTCCGTAGCCGGTCAGGGTCGTCGGTCCGATTGCGCGGGCGGTCGCGCTGCGCCGCAAGCCGAACATGGGTGCGAGTTCGCCGAAGTAGCTGCCGACGTCTATGCGCGCGAGGTCTTCTTCGCTGCCGTCGTCGCGTGTACGCAGGATCTGGATCTGGCCTGTCTCCACGACGTAGACGAGGTCGCCGCGGTCGCCCTGGGTGAAGATGGCCTCGCCCGCCGCGAGTTGGATGGTTTCGGGATCGCGGGGTGAGGTGTCGGCACGTGGAGTCAGGTTTACGACACCGTCGGCGAGCGGAATCATCCGCTCGTCGTGTGTGGCGACGACGACTAACCGGCCGTCGTCGGCGAGCGCCCGCATCAGCTTCAGTACGCCGTCGACCTGGATGTAGTCGAGGTGGGCGGTGGGTTCGTCGGCGAGGATGACGGGCGGGTCGTGCGCGAGCGCCCGCGCGATGGCCACGCGCTGTTGTTGGCCGCCCGACATTCCCGAAGGTCGATGCTGGAGGCGGTGGCCGAGGTCCACTCGTTCGAGGAGTTCGGTGGCGCGGGCACGAGCCACGCGAGATCTCACTCCGGCTCCGCGCAGCGGCACCATCACGTTCTCGACTGCGGTCAAGGACGGGACGAGGTTGAACGCTTGGAACACGACGCCGACGGTCTTGCGGCGATACTCGGTCAGTGACGCACCGTGGAGGGCGATGACATCAACTCCTGCGACGGACACTTCGCCGGAGTGCGGGGTCAAAATCGCGGCGAGCACCGACAAGAGCGTCGTCTTGCCGCATCCCGACGCGCCGAGCAGCAAGACGAGCTCGCCGGCCGATGCTTCGACTGAAAGTCCGTCGATCGGCCGGATCGGATATCCCCCCGACGAGTACTCGATGACAAGATCGGTCACGCGCAGATCGGCCCGGGCGGTGGACACGCTCACCCGCCGAACGCCAGGGCAGGATCGACGGTCACGGCTCGTCGCAACGCAACGAGCGACGACGCCAGACCGACCACAACCGCGACGATCGGTAGCACGACGTACGACGAGATCGGGACCGAGACCGCCATCGCCATCGCGGGTGTCAGGAGAAACGAGAGAATGTATGCGGCGACCGCGGCGGACAACGCCAGCACGATCGCTTGGAACGCCAAGCCGGACAGCAGTGTCCGCGTCGCGACGCCGGTCGCTTTGAACACTGCGAAGTCGCGGGATCGCTCGATGGCCTGCAAGTACAGGATCGAACCGATGATTCCCGCTGCCACGATCCACAGCAGAACGGTGATGAAGCTGATTGTCTGTGTCGCTTGGCTGATCGGTCGTTTGAGGTCAGCCTTCACCGCCTGGTTCGAGAGCAGCTGGTAGCCCGCGGGTGGCGACACGATCGAGCCTCGCACCGCGACAGTCGTGGCGAGCGGAGCGCCGTTCAGCGCTCCTTCTTGCAGGCTGGCTAGCGGCACGAATGCGACGGGAACGCCAGCGAAGTACGTCAGCCCTTTGGTGCGACCCACGATCGTGAACTCGCGGCCGAGCGCACGAACCGTCGAACCGAGCCGCAGGCCGAGCGAGGCATCAGCGATCATGTCGCCCGATGCGCGCAACGACCGACCGCCGGCAAGCTTCGGATTCACCATCCCACCCGGCACGATCCCGATCACGTTGAGGTCGCGCACCGACGTCGTCGTGACGCTCGTGCGCATGAGTAGCACCGGCTCGGCGGCCTGTACGCCGGGGAGCGCGGCGATCTTGTGCGCTTCCGAAGCCGGAAATACCCGCGAACTCGTGAACGGTCCCGACACGCCGGCCGGCACAATCCACGAGTCGACATGGAAGGCCGCAACCGTGTGTTTGATCTCGTTTCCGAAGCTGGCGCTGACGCCGCTCATCAACAGCGTCAACGCGAAGACCAACCCGGCCGCAAGCACCCCGATCAGAAACCGACGGCGCCGCCACTGCAGGTCACGCAAGCTCACGAACAGCAAGAACCTCGAGCTTAACGGCACCGTGGTTCCCCTCGCGGGCCGCGGGCACTTCGAATTCATCCGCGGACCGCGCGGCGCGCGCCGCCCTGAGATGACGTGACTCTCAGTCTCGGCGTCGGCCAGGATCGAGGGGATCCGTTTCCAGAGCGAAACGTGTTGCTCCTCGCATGTGGCGGCGCCTGTCGGGTAGCCGAGCCACGGTCGGAAACGATGCCGCGCGTGTTCGTCGCAGTCGCGGGCGTTTGTCACATTTCGGGCCCGATGTTCTCGGAGCGTCCAACGTTTCGTTCAGTCCGAAGTGCGCTCGGCTGAACCGGTGAACCGCCGCCAAACGAGGCGTCCGCGGTCAGGCACACGCGCGTTGACGCTCGTGCCGGTGTTGTGAGCGCGGTCGCGGTAACGGCCTGAAAGTACGGAGACGTCGCACTCCAGGTCCGCTCGACCGTGGTGGGTCCGCTCGCAACGGTGCTTCTGGCCTCGGGCCCCCGTCTCGGCGTCGGGGAGGAGGATGGTCAGCGCAGACCCGGGCCCAGCGCATGCAGGCGATGCAAGCCGGCTTCGCCGCGCGTCGAGAGACGAGCCAGCCGCAGGCAGCGCAAACCGCAGATCACGATCCAGCCGAGGTCGACTTGTGCGCCGCAGCCGAAGCGCGGGGAGTTCTCGGCGCAGTGATGGTTCCGGTGCCATCCTTCGCCGACCGTGAGCCACGCGATCACCGGCATGTTCGTCGCGTACCCGCCGAGTGTCCGTTCCGACACGCCTGCGTGACCGAAGCCGTTGATCGCACCTCCGGCCAGCAGGTAGTAGGCCGCGTGAAGACCAGACGCGGCAAGACCCGCGACGACACCGACGGCGACACCGACCCAACCACCGACAATCCAGTGCCCAACGAACGCCATCGTCGTGCACGCAACTGCCACGCCGATCGCGAGTCCGAACTCACCGTGGTCGAACAGCAAACTGTCCCATCGATCTGGCGTCAGGTCGCGATACTTGTTGACGAGTTGCGGGTCGCGCGTGCTTTTGGTGTACAGCGGTCCGTTCCGCCAGAACACCCGCCACGCGCCTCGGCGCCCGCCTCCGAAGTTGCGCGGCGTGTGCGGGTCGTCGGGAGTGTCCTCGGCCAAATGGTGGTATCGATGCACTTGCGCCCATTGCCGAGGCTTCAACGCTGTGGTGATCCAAATGACGACGCGACTTGCGGCGCGAACCTCGGGCCGCAGTTCGATGCTTCCATGAGCGAGGAAACGGTGGAGGTACACGGTCGTCGCAAACATCGCGAGTTGCGTCACCGCGAAGCCGACCAGCACGGTGGTGATGCCCATCACAAGGTAGGGAAGCGCAGCGCTCAACGAAACCTCTCATCTCGGGACGATGGTGCGTGTGTCGACCGTCACGGTGTTCTATGAGTCGAGTTCAAGAATCAGGTAAGACATTCGAGTCGGGACGGGACAGACGCTTGCCGTTCTGCACGGACGACAACACTGCCCATGTTCGACAGCGCACCCGAGGGGCAGCCGCGTCGTCGTCGACGCGTCGTTCGGCCCTCGGCGATAGGTGTCCGGTCATACGTGATCGTGGCTCGCGCGGTGATGCGGAGCCCGGGATCAGGCTGGGTCGCGTCCGCGGGAGCGTTCGTGTTCTTGGGCGCCGACCAAAGCGTATCCCCGCAGGGTTCGAAACCGCATGCAT
Source organism: Acidimicrobiia bacterium (assembly GCA_052148155.1). Classification (GTDB taxonomy): domain Bacteria; phylum Actinomycetota; class Acidimicrobiia; order IMCC26256; family PALSA-610; genus JBBQER01. The sequence continues at coordinate 26,992 of JBKQIY010000144.1, forward strand.
GGATGCGGTGGTGGTTTGGTGTGGTGGTGGTGGTGGTGGTGGTGGTGTGGTGTTCGCTGCGGCGACGACGGGACGGAACCCCGAGGGTGCGCGAGTGACGTCGAGACGGTTCGAGCTCCCACTCGCGAGCGTGTGCGGTCCGAGATGCCCGGGCGGATCGGCGGCGAAGGTTGGCGTCGGCGACACCAGGCCTTGTTGTGCGGTTGGCCTGCGGTCGCCTCAGTCTTGACGGTGGAGTTCGCCGTGATCGACGTGGCGCGGTGTCGGCGCGACGAGTCGGCGACGTCGGATGTCGCCACGCCGACGAGGCGACGTTCGTCCCGGCGGTCGTTGCGCACGAACCGGTACGTGTCGGTTGTGTCGTGGTCGGTGCCATTTCGCCGACCCGGCCCGCCGAGACACGTGACGCCGAACTTGAGCTTGTTCTGTGGCGTGCGGTTGCTCATGATCGTTGGCTCAATGTGGGTGGTGACGGACGCGGGCGCGGCGCGCATGTCGTGACGGAGTATGGCCGGCCAGTCCTGGCGGCCGTGCCTCACTGCGCGCACGGTGGGTCGCTAAGTTGCGTCTCGATGCGTGCGCGTGTTGGGTTGCAGATGTTCGTGCGGCGGGTGGTGGTCGTCGTGTACGCCGCCAGAGCCGGCGGCTTCGGCCAGTCGCCCGGTGCGGCCGATATGTTCGGCGGTGACGGACGCGTCGTTGTCGGCCGCGACTGGAACGCACGCAAACATCTCTTGACGAACCTTCCTCGAATGCGGCGATCGCCCCGAACGCCTGTTCCGTCGACCAGCACGACGCAGCTGCGACCGACCACGACGACGACCGTCGACGGGCGTTTCCTTCCGGTCAGTCCCACGACCGGCGGCGTGCTTGTCGGCTGCCCCAAGCGATGTGACCGCCGACAACGCCAGTTCTTCACAGATCCTTAGGTTGCGATCGCAGCGGTGAGGTGGGTCACGCGTACAGTCGCGGGCGTCGCATGAAACGCAGGTCTCGGAGGCCCTATTGGTCGAGACGCGGGCTGCTCGTCGCTGCCACGCTGGTCGTCGTGGTCGTCTGCGCGGGCTGCGATTCTGCGGCGAAGGCGAAGGCGGCGCCTTCGCCTGCCAGCTCGTCGTCGGTCACATCATCGTCGCTGGTGGTGGGCACATCGGTGACGCAGTCGAGGTACGCGACGCTGTATCTGCAGATCCTCGGACCCGCCGATGAAGCGAGCGGGAAGTTCTTTTCGGCACTCAAGGCGCTTCCGGCCAACGCGACCGGGGCTCAAGCTCAGAGGATCGCCACGCCGGCCGCGGACGCGATCAGCACCGCTGATCAACGTCTGTTGCAGGTGTCATGGCCGCCCGATGTTGCTTCCGCGGTCAGCGCGCTCGTTCTTGTCGACGCACGGCTGGTCGAAGATCTCGGCGACCTCGGTCCGTTGAGTTATGTCACGTCCGGAGGTTGGAAGAGCCGCTTCGAGCGCGACGTGTCCGCGGTGAGCACTCAGGTGGCCGTTGTGGTTTCAGATCTCCAGCGACCGATCGCAACGAAGTGACGACTTCATCAAGGCTCTGTCAGGCATGGACGGCGGGTCGTGAACGAGCGAAGCCGCGAGCGCGAAGACAGGTCGACACAGCTGATGTACAGACTCGATCGCTAGACATGCCCGAATTGCATCGGCGTCGTGGTTTTCGGAGTGCAACATGATCGAAGCCACGGCTTTGACGAAACGGTACCGAACAACGTTGGCCGTGGATCACCTGACGTTCACCGTGGCCGACGGTCGCGTGACAGGCTTTTTGGGTCCGAACGGTGCCGGGAAATCCACGACGATGCGACTGATCGTCGGTCTCGATGCCGCGTCGTCGGGGACCGTCACCGTGAACGGGCGCTCGCTACGTGATCGGCGCTTCCCGTTGCACGAAGTCGGTGCGTTGTTGGAGGCGAAGGCCATTCATCCGAGTCGCACGGCCCGGAACCATTTGCATTGGCTTGCCCAGTCGAACGGGATCAGTTCCGGCCGTGTCGACGAAGTCCTCGAACAGGTCGGACTGACGTCAGTCGCGCGGAAGCGGGCGGGGACGTTCTCGCTCGGCATGAGCCAGCGCCTCGGCATTGCGGCCGCACTGCTCGGCGATCCCGAAGTCTTGTTGCTCGACGAACCGGTGAACGGGCTCGACCCGGAAGGCATTCAGTGGGTGCGTCGGCTCCTACGTTCACTTGCGTCCGAAGGTCGCACCGTGTTCGTGTCCAGCCATCTGATGAGCGAGATGGCGCTCACTGCCGATCACCTGATCGTGATCGGCAAAGGCCGGCTCATCGCCGACGCGAGCGTCGAAGAGGTCATCGCGCAGGCGTCCGCGAATCACGTGAAGGTCGTCTCACCTCAAGCCGATGCGTTGCGTTCGCGCGTCACCGCGGCCGGCGCCGATGTCGAGCGCGACGGCGCGGACACCCTGATCGTGACCGGGTTGGAGTGCCGAGATGTCGGGATTATCGCTGCCGGTGCCGGGATCACGCTCTATGAGCTGTCGCGCCAAGAGGCATCGCTCGAGGAGGCCTTCATGGAGATGACCCGCGGCAGCGCCGAATACGTCTCAGACCCCGACGCCGCCGGGAGCACGGCATGAGTACCGCCGAAACGATGGTCGTGCCTGCGGTCCGTCGGAACCTGCCGTCACCATCGCCGCTCAGCCAGTTCGTCGCGGTGGTGCGCGCAGAGTGGACGAAGCTGTGGTCTGTCCGGTCCACCATCTGGTCGTTACTCGTCACGATCGCGATCATTGTCGGACTCGGGGCGCTGTTCTGCGCCGCGAGAGTCGCACGAGCCAACCGCCTCGATCCTGGCGACCTGCGAAACTTCGATCCAACCGGGTTCAGCCTCAACGGCATCTTCTTGGCGCAACTCGCGGTCGGCGTGCTCGGCGTGTTGGTCATCAGCTCCGAGTACGCGACCGGTCAGATCCGGGCAACCTTGGGCGCGACCCCGCAACGGAACGTGGTCCTCGCCGCGAAGGTCGTGGTGTTCATGGTCGTCGTCTTCGTCGTCGGTCTCGTCGCGTGCTTCGCGGCCTTCTTCATCGGTCAAGGCATTTTGAGCGGCTCGACGCGGTTCCACCACGCCTCGATCGGCGATCCCGGCGCGCTCCGCGCCGTCATCGGCGGCGCGATGTACCTCTCGGTACTCGGCGCGCTCGGAATCGGGTTGGGAACGATCCTGCGCCGCACCGCGGGGGCGATCGCTGCGCTCGTCGGCTTGTTACTGATCCTGCCCATCCTCGTCAACTTCCTGCCGTCGCCGTGGAGTACCGATATCTCCAAGTTCTTGCCGTTGCAGGCCGGAAACAACGTGTTCCATACTGCGAGCCTGTCCAGCACCGACCTGTCGCTGTGGGTCGGATTCGCCGTGTTCTGCGCGTACGCGGTCGCGTCGTTGGCGGTCGGTGCCGTGCTCCTCGTCCGGCGTGACGCCTAGGCCGAAACGCCCGCGTTCCGACCGCGCCGATCAGGCCGGACGACGCAGCCGGGTCGTCCGAGACGTTGACCACGTGCGTTGTGGCGATTCGTTAGGTGCACCCTCGGCGGGTGGGAGGGCCGGATATTGCGTAGACCACGGCACCTTCGGACGACACGAACGCGACGGCGCGTTGCGGGCGTCGAAGGACGGCGCCGATGCCGCGCCCTTTCAATGCTGCGACAAGATGCTGTCGGGGATCTGCGCTTCGGGATGTGGTTGTGTCGGGCTCCCGTGGCCATGGCGCGCCGGCGGTGCGTGCCGTCGTGCGGCGGCGCACGCTTCCAGACCGGCGAGCGCCCATGTCGCCAGATCGTCGATGTTGGCTCGAGTTGCGGCTGTTGGTCCGATGTCGTGCACATAGACGACCGCGTCGGTGAACAGGGCGAACCGGTGACGGGTTGTCTGTTCGGCGTGGACGATGAGTTCCTCGTGCACCTTCGCCAACCGGACGAGATCGCGCATGCGGTCGACCTCGACGATCGGCCGCCGGCCCGACAACGGGATCGCGTCCGCGTCGACGAGGAGGTACCGGTAGCGGGCGATCATCGCGGCCGCGGCGCCCTGACCGGCACGCCGACGATCGACGGCGAGCACCGACGCGGCCGTCATGAGGATCAGTGCGATGAGCACGATCGAGACCAACCGCGCGAGCGCGTCTGAGAACTGGACCGGCCCGACGATAAACGTCCGTGCCCGTTCGGCCGGCACCCGTACCGCGCCGGTCTTCGACACTGACGCGCCGGCCGCGAGTTCACCGCCCGTGGCCGGAGGCGGCGTCGGCAACAGTTCCACGGGTGTCACCTGGAACGCGAACACGGGAACGAGGTCGACATCGAGACGGGTCGCGGCGGCGTCGCCTCCCACATGCAACCGCCAGGCGACCTGCAATGTCACATCGGGTGTGCTGAGTCCAGTCTCAGCAGTGAACGCGTGCTCCATTCGTTGCAGCGCGTCGAGGTCGAGCGTCGCAGTGGTGTGCAGCTGATCTCCGGCGAACCGGCGCGGCGCCGCGAGGACGAGCTCACGTTGCCAACCGGTGGCGCTCGACACGTCGGCGACGACCTGCGACGTTTCGAGTATCGCTCGGGGTGTGTCCGGGCTCAACGCGAACGTGAAATGGAGATCGACGGTGACCTGGTGTATCAGCCGTGTGAACAGCGGATCGCCACTTTGAATCTGACCTTGCGGATAGACCGCACCACGAGGGGCGAGCCCGGAGTAGCCGATCGTCGCGGTCTGTCGGTACGGCTCGGCGACAGTTGTCGTCTCCGTGCGCGGCGCGCACCAGACGGTGACGGCGACAAGCACCGCCGTGCTTGTGGCGATCGCGGCGCAAACGAGCACCCCGACGGCCCGCCGACCGAGCCGAGGTGTAGCCAAGCGTGGGAGTGGGGACCGCGGCCGGGCGCGTCGTTGTACTCGTTTGCGCCGCGATCGCCGGTTCCCGAACGCGAATCCGCCGAAGATGAACGCGAGCACGGGGAACAGCACGACCGGTCGGCCCGCCAGCGCCCGAACCTCTCCACCGTGAGGTACCCGGGCCACGAGCCTGCCGACGAGGAGATTCGCGGTCGGGTGATCAGGATCGGTGAAGTTGTTGTTGTCGCCTTTGAACGTGAATCGCCCGTCGTGTATCGCAATGATGCGATGCAGCACGACGGTGCGCAACGTCGCGCTGTGGTAGGCCGCGATCTCGCCGACGTGGTACGCCAAAGCCGGCTGCACGATCGCCAGATCGCCCGTGTGGAAGCGGGGGATCATGCTCGTCCCGTGGGTCGAGACGAACGTGGTGTTCCCGCCGAGGGTCGCCGGCCAGAACACGACCGCGACGGTGATGAGCGCGCCGGTCAGTGCGAGCTGCACCGTCGTCCGTAGCAAGCGCAGGGGGCGCATCGTCGTGGTTGCTCGCGCGCGGAGCAGAGGCCCGAGTGCTGGCCCCTACCCCGCTCGCGCGCTTCCCCCGGATCGCTAGTTGGAGACTGCGATGTCGGTTGCCTGGATGGTCGCGACGTCTTGCGCCAAGCTCGTGACGTCGCACGTGAACGTGGTCGACGTCGAGCCGTCGTAGACGCCGACGCCGCAATCGACCGTCGGGCCCGGCGTCGCGCTCACCGTGAACCCGACGAAGCCGTGTTCTTGCGGTACGCCCGCCGTCAAGTCGCCCGCGGCCACGAACGTGACCGTGTCAACCGTCACGCCGTCGGACGCCAAGGTGTAGTGCATGCTCGTGACGTGGGCGCCCGACACGTTCTGCGTGCCGTAACCGAGCTGGTTGCCGGCGTGAGTGTCGAATGTGTTGCTCGCCGTGAACGCGGCGCCGACCGCGACGGCGATGAGCACCATGATCGCGAGCGCAAAGAAATTCGTACGTTGCCTACGTAACATAATTGGGGCCTCCTTGCCCGTTTCAACACCTGGCCGTCCTGTTGGCCAACGGGTTGATCGGCTCGGAGGAGATGGGCCTTGAGGCCCTCCTGGGCGACACTTCGGGCGCGCCTCGGCCCAGACCCGATGTCGACGTGGTGACCGGTCGCGTCAGCGGTGGTCGGTGATTCCGGCGATGCGATGCATCCGCAGGCGCCGGGTCCCTGCCTTGAAGTCAGCGAGTTCGCTGGTCACGAGCCAGAGCGCCAACGCGCTGAACACAAGCAAGCCGAGCAGGGCAGCGAGATTGAGGCCTGTCGCCAACGCGGACGTCGACCGTTTGACGAACGACGCCGGAACGAACGACAGCTGGCGCGAACCACGCGCCGCTTTGGTGGCCTTGTGGCCCCCTGCGAAGTAGCCGCCACCGGCGCCCGTATTGCCGGTTCCGGAACCGGCGGCCTGGGCCTTGGTTTTCGCAGGCTTGCCCTTGAGGGTGTACCTGGCGCCGCGCCGGGCCTTGGACCGGGCCTTTTGATGCTGCGCCGGATGGCCAACCTTGTGAGAGACCGGTCGATAGTGGGGGCGCACCGACCCGCCTCCACCTCCGTTGCCGGCTGTCGGGACCGGCAGCGGCGGCAACGCGTTGCTCGACGTCGGGGTCGCCGACTCGGTGGTTGGCGTCGCGGCGGTGGTGGTCGGGCGCGGACGAGGCTGGGTCGGTGGCGGTGCTGCCGCGTAGGGAGCGGGAGTGAACGTGAGTGACAATACGACCGCCGGGACCGGCGGACCGCTGTTCGGGTCGATCGTGGTGGCCGGCGCGGGTTGGTTGAACTGTGTGGTGGTCGTGGTGGTCGTGACCGGAAGGGAGAGCGCGCCGTTGATCGCGTTCTCGTATCCGCCACATCCGGAGGTCGCGGTCGGGATCGCGTTGACCGTGAAGTCGGGGTCAACCATCGAAACTGTTCCGGTGTCCGACGAGTACGGGATCGCGCCCTGCGCGTTCGTGCGGGTCACGACCTGGAACGGCCCGACCGGACAGTTGTTCATGGTCGGTGACTGCGACCACAGCAATTCGATACTTCCGGAGAGGAACGCCGCACCGCTGGCCGGGTCGATGCCGCCTTCGAAGTTGCTGGTCGCGACGGCTTGCACGCTGACCACGGCGGGAGAGGTCGATGCCGAAGAACTCGACGAGCCCGGCGAATCGGGCAGATTGACCTGTACTTCGACCGGCTGGAACGAAAGGCTCGACTGCGGGATCGTGATCAGGCCGTTCGGCGACACATTGGCGGAGGCGGACCCCATGGTCGACATGCCCGCCACGGTGAACGTCGGGGTGAACACGGACAGGTGCATCGAGATGGTGACGTCACCCGCGTCGGCGATGACAGCGCCGGCACTGGGGGCGATCATGGGCGCAATGACCGCGACTGCGAGCGCGACCGCAGCCGCGATGGCGAGTCGCCGCTTTTTGGCGCTCGAGGCCCGCAAGGTTACTTTCCCCATTTTCCCCGCCACAGATAGGACAGAGTAGGACGAAACCGCTCTGTTATGCCAAGGGTCTATCGAACTACTGGCGTACGAGATAGGGGCGGTCGCCAACTTTGACGCAAGCTTGCGGAAGCTTGACCGCTCCCCGCCGCTAATGTGAGAGTCCTGTTCGTCCCGTGCCCGCAGACGGTCTGGTACTGCCATACGAGGCGCTCGGGCTGATCGTCATGGGGCTCGACCGGACCATGGATCCCGACACCCGCCCACCCGACCAGCACTCACGACTGCGCGTCGTCGACCTCCGCGTCGGTCCCGGCCGCGAGCTCCATCTGGGCGGACATCTGGCAGGGATCCTGGCCGACAGCCGAGAGCGCAGCGCCGCCGCATCCTGGATCTCGGCGACCGTCGCCGGGCCCCGGCCGGCCGATGCCGACGGCTCCATCGACGTCGACGGGACGGTCGTGTCGGTACATACGCTCCCGTCGCCGATGCTGGCACCGGGACAACCGCGAGTGGTCGACCAGGGCCTGCTCTGGACCCAGTGGCGGTCGAGCTGCGCCCGCCGCCGCGATGAACTCGCGGCGGCGCATGCGTCGCATCGTCTGGAGCGATATCGGATCGAGGCGGCGCTCGAGCGGGCGCGGACCCGCCCCGCCGCATCGACGCCCCGGCCCGAGCCGGCCCCGCGGCCCGAGCCCGATCGGGCGGCCGAACTGCCGTCCGGCCCCGAGCCGGAGACGGGACCCGAAGGCGAACCGGACGACAACGCGGCCCTGCGCAGCCAGGTGCAGTCCCTCATCGCGTCACTCGACGTGCTTCCCGCGGCGCCGCTGCCGGAAGGAGCGCTCCTCGCCGACGCATGGGATGCGCACGCGGCGCTGGTCCGGGTCCGCGACGGCCTCGACGCGCTTCCTTCGGCTGACGTGGAAACGCTGGAGCAGCGCGTCGACGCGGCGCGCGCCAGCGTCGCCGAGACGTCGGCCGGCATCTCCGACCAGGCACGACTGCAGATCGAAGAATGCCACCGCGGGGTGGTGGAGGCCGAGGCGGAACTCTTCGCGGCGAAACGTCGACATCGCTCGCGTGCGATCACGAATTACGAACATGCTGTCGCCGCGGAACTTGTGACGCTCGCAGATGCCGGGCTCGATTCGCACGCGTCGTTCCTTGTCGCGGTCGACGAAGGCGCCGCCGCATCCAATGCGGCCGCCAGACGGCTCGCACTGGCCGAACTCGCCGAAGCAAGAGCAGAGCTCGACGAGGCGCTGCAGGTTCCCGACATGCCGACGCGCGCCGAGCTCGAAGAACGTGAGGCCCAGATGGGCGCCCGCGCGTTCGAACTGCTTGGCTACGCGCCGGGAACCGATCCGGCCGCTGAGCTTCGCGCGTTGCGGGTCCCGACCGAAGGTCGCGCCGAACTGCTCGACGAGATCGCGCAGGTGTTGACGACCGCGGGCGTCGTGGTGATCGGCGATCTCGTGGATTGCGCTCGCGCATTTGTTGCGCCGAGGTCGCGTCAGCCGCAGACCGCGGCGCGGGACAGACCCGCGACCTCGACACCTTCGGAACCGGTTCGTGTCGTGCCGGCCGCGGTCACTTCGGTTCGCACCCTCGACGTCGAAACGCTGGAACAGCAGCGCTTCGCTCACGACCGCGCTCTCGAGCAGCTCGATACCGAACTCGCGGCGATCGACGCGGTCTACAACGCCGATCTGCGGACGCTCCCGGCCGCCGAGCTGACGCGGGCAGTCGAGGTGTTGCTCGATCGGTACCGATCGGGGGCCCTGTTGGCTGGTCGGCTCCCGCTTGTTCTCGACGGTGCGCTCGACGGGCTCACCCCTGCCGCACGCGAAGCGGCGGTGAAGGCCCTCGCAGGTGCCGATGACCTCCAGACGATCGTGGTCAGCGACGATGTCGAGGTCATGCAGAGCCTGGCGCAGACCGGTGGCACCCTCGTGCGGTGGCCGGCGCCTGACCCGTCCAGGCGCGATGGCTCGCCGCGCCAGCCGACCCCGGCCGGCGGCGCATGATTTCGCCGGAGCGGGTACGCGTGGTCGTCGATGCGTACGTGGAGGCGTATCGACGGAACGACAAACAAGCGTGCCTGGACCTATTCGCGGCCGGGGCGGAGTGGCACGATCCGGTCGGGGAGCCGCCGCACGTCGGTCACGTCGGAGTGAGCGCGTTCTGGGAGCAAGCCCGAACGATGGCGGATGTCATCGAACTCGTCCCGAGCGACGTGATCGTGTGCGCCAACCAGGCGGCGATGGTGTTCGAGATCCACGTGACCGTGGGTGCGGCGGACGGCTCGTCGTCGACGATGGTGATGGATGCCGTCGACGTCTTCGTGCTCGACGACGATGGACTCATCGTCGAGCTCCGCGCGTATTGGGACATGACGCGCGCACGTACGCGCGCTTAGCGCGATTCGATGCCGAAAACGCAACGAAAGGGCACGGCCGCGGGGCGCTGACCAGGCCGACTTTCGCCGGGACACCTGTTTCGGCCACAATCTATAAGCGATGAACGTTGAATCCCGCGATTCCGTCTCGCTCAAGCCCGCAGAACTCGATGAGTTCGCTCAGATGCTCACCGTCAGCGGGCTCTCCCTGACCGACGAGCAGATCGACCTGCAGCTTGAAGCGTTCCCGCTCGCAGTCGTCGCGATGTTCGACAGCGAGGTCCAGGGCGTCATGCTCGGCTCGCTCGAACGGATCGGTGGAACACCCGCGATCCTTTGGGGTCTCGGCGTGGCGCGCAAAGGCAAGCAGGCCGCGACCGCGCTGAAAGCGATGACCGGCGAGTTGTCGCGCCGTGCCGCGATCTCGTTTCCCGACGAGGACGTGCTCGTCGCGACCCGCCTGTCGCAGCCGAGCTGTTATGCACTCCTCGCCAGCTACGCGAACCTCGTTCCCCGTCCCGGTTACGTTCCCAACGGCGAAGACCGCGCGTGGGGCCGGCGCCTCGCGAAGCGGTTCGGACTCGACCCCCATTTCGACGACCGCGGGTTCACGGTCGCGGTGAAGAGCCGCAAGCCGACCTGTGTCCCGATCCTCGACGCCAGTCCGGTCAAGGCGACCGGCGGTTCCAAGATCGTGTCCCTGGTCGGCGAACTCGACGCGACGCGCGGCAAAGCGATGATCGTGTTCGGGTGGGCGATCGCCGAAGAGCTCGCGGCCGGTTCGTACGTCGCCGCGTTCTAGGTGTTTAACCGGCGCGGTCTCGTAACACCGCATCGAGTTGCGTCCGCAACGCAACGGGCGTCGTGACCGGTTCGCGGCACGCGTAACGCTCACACACGTACGCGGTTGGGACCTCGCGTGCGGGCCGATCGGCGAGGAGCGGAATCGTCTCGTCGGCGCCGGATGCGACGAGGGTCACTGACGCGGGGACGAGGCGGCCCACCACCTCGGACCGCAACGCGCGGCTCCGAGGATCGGACGGCTCGCCGACGATGACGATCTCGATCGGTGCGAGAACCTGACGTTCGAGTGCTCCGAGCAGATAAGCGAATCCGGTCGGGTGCGACGTCATCGGGCCGACGAGCATTTCAAGGATCGCGACGGCGGGCGCCGCGTACCGTTCGTCGCCGGTGAGCACACTCAGACGGAGCAGGCCGTTGGCGGCCAACGCGTTCGCGGATGGTGTCGCGTTGTCGAAGATGTCCTTCGGCCGTACCACCAGGGGTTCGGCGTCATGGCCAGTCGTGAAGAAGCCACCGACGTCACGATCGAAGAAGAGGCGCAGCAGATCGTCGGCGACGGCGCGCGCGTCGGCGAGCCAGGCGATGTCGTCGAGTTCGGTGAGGGTGACCAGCGCCTCCAGCAGCGCGCCGTAGTCTTCTGCGTACGCGAGGTACGGCGCGCGCCATGACCGACGGAAACGACCGTCGGCGTCGCGCAGCTCGCGCAGCAAGAACGTCGCGTTCGTGCGCGCCGCTGCCATCCAGTCGTCACGATCGAACGCCGCGGCTGCTTCGGCCATCGCGGCGAGGAACAGCGAGTTCCAGCCGAGCAACACCTTGTCGTCGCGACTGGGACGGACTCGGCGGGTTCGGCGGGCCAACAGCGCCGGCCGGTGGCGGGCAACCGCGGCCGGCTCGGGCTCGTCGCGGACAGCGACGTGCAAGATGCTGCCCGCGAAGTTGGTGTGCGGGTCGACGAAATTCGGTGTGGCACTGACGCCGTAGTAGCGCATCACTTCGTCGGCGTCGGCGCCGCAGACCTCGCCGATCTCGTCCGGCGACCACAGATAGAACTTGCCTTCGACACCCTCGGAGTCGGCATCTTCCGCCGCGTAGAAGCCGCCGGCGGGGTCGGCGAGATCGGTCAGCACGTACCCCACGATGTCTTCGACCACTGACCGGTACCGGATGTCACCGGTGACGAGGTAGCCGTGCGTGTAGGCACGGGTCAACAGTGCGTTGTCGTAGAGCATTTTCTCGAAGTGGGGGACTAACCACCTCTCGTCGGTCGAGTACCGGGCGAAGCCTCCGCCGAGCTGATCGTGGATCCCGCCTGCGGCCATCGCGTCGAGACTGGTTGTGATCATCTCGCGGATCTCAGCTGCGTCGGTGCGCACGAGCTCACGGCACAAGAAGGCGATCGTCATTGCCTGCGGAAACTTCGGAGCCCGGCCGAATCCGCCCCATTGGCGATCGAACCCCGCGCCTGTGTTCTGCGCTGCGGCTGCGAGCGTTCCGGCATCGAGGCCGCCGGATTGGGCGGGGCGTAGGACACGCTCGTCGATCGCATCGGTCAGTTTGGCGGCCTGTCCCTCGACGTCGTCGCGTTGTTCATTCCATGCTTGCGCGACGACCTCGCACACCTTCGCGAACGCCGGCATGCCGTGACGATCCTGGTCGGGGAAGTAGGTACCTCCGTAGAACGGACGACCGTCGGGAGTCAGCCACACCGACATCGGCCACCCGCCTTGGCCGGTGAGCGCCTGCACGGCCTGCATGTACACCGCGTCGACGTCGGGCCGCTCTTCGCGGTCGACTTTCACGTTCACGAAAAGCCGGTTCATGATCTCGGCCATCGCCGGATCCTCGAACGATTCGTGGGCCATCACGTGACACCAGTGACAAGACGAATAGCCGACCGACAAAAAAATGGGTTTGTCTTCGGTGCGCGCCTGTGCGAACGCCTCGTCGCCCCAGGGATACCAGTCGACGGGATTGTCGCGGTGTTGGTGGAGGTACGGGCTGGTTTCGGCGGCGAGGCGGTTGCTCATCGGTTCGGCGAGCCGGACTCGATCGCGGTCGACTTGGCCCAGCGGTAGTCGGGTTTTCCGGCGGGCGACCGCACGATCGTTTCCACCAGCACGACCTCGCGTGGCAGTTTGTACCGCGCCAGGTGCGCCCGGGCGTGCTCATGGAGCGTTTCGAGGGTGGGCGCGGTCTCGGCGCGGGGTTGCACGATGGCGACGACACGCTCACCCCAACGTGCGTCGGGCACGCCGACGACCACCGCGTCGATCACCTCAGGGTGGGCTTTCAATACCGACTCGACCTCTTCGGGGTAGACCTTCTCGCCTCCGCTGTTGATCGAGACCGAACCGCGGCCGAGCAACGTGATCGATCCGTCGGCGTCGGCGATCGCGTGATCGCCCGGGACAGCCCACCGCACACCGTCGACGACCGGGAAGGTGGCGGCGGTCTTGTCGGGGTCCTTGTAGTAACCCAACGGGATCGGCCCACGGCGCGCGAGTCGACCGACGACGCCGGGCGGGGCGGGACGAAGATCGTCGCCCAGTACCACCGTGTCGTCGGACACCCGGAACCGCGGCGCGCTCGGAATGTCGCTGCCTGATACAACCACCGATTGGCCTTGTCCGCCGGTCTCGGACGCGCCGTATCCGTCGACGATGAGCACGCCGGGCAGCCGCTCGACCAGCTGACGTTTGAGAGCAGGCGAAAGGATCGCACCGCCGGAAAGCAAGACTCGTAGCCCGGAGACGTCGAGCGCGCGGCCGGCTTCGGTGTCGAGCGCGTCGAGGAGCGGGCGAGCGAACGCGTCGCCGACGATCACCATGAAGTTGGCCTGTTCGTGTTCGACGAGCTCCCACAGTTTCAGCGCGTCGAGTCGATGCTCGACCGGAATGACGACCGCGCCGCCGTTGAAGAGCGCGCTGAATGCCATCCAGTGCGCGGTTCCGTGCATGAACGGGCAGGCCGGAATGCAGCGGGTGCGTGCGTCGAGGCACCGCTCGGCGATCTCTTCCGGCGCGGTAATGGGTTTGCCGCCGCCCCCGGCACCGCCCATCGCCCCGAAGAACACGTCTTCGTGGCGCCACATGACACCCTTGGGCATCCCGGTGGTGCCGCCGGTGTAGAGGATGTACAGATCGTCGGCGCTCCGGGCTGAGAACGTCCGCTCGGAGCTCGCGGCCGCCAGCGCCGATTCGTAGTCGATCGCACCGAGGTCAGAGCACGCCGCGTCGGTGCCGTCGTCGACGACGAGGTACGTGTGGAGCTTCGGCAACGACGGGGCGATCGTTGCGAGTTTCGGTGCGAACTCGCGGTGGAACACGACCGCGCAGGCGTCGGCATCGTCGAGGAGATAGCGGAGCTCGTCTTCGACGTAGCGGTAGTTGACGTTGATCGGCACCGCGCGGAGCTTGAACGCGGCCAGCATCACCTCGAGATATTCGATCGAGTTGTACAAGTAGCAAGCGACGTGGTCGCCGGGGCCCACTCCTCGCTCGGCGAGCGCGTGGGCGAGTTGTGTGGCCCGCGTGTCTTCTTCGGCGAAGGTCAAACGCCGGGCGGCGCACACCATCGCTTCGTGATCGGGCACGGTGTCGGCGACGCGTTCCCACAGATCGGCGAGGTTGTACTCCATGTCCAACCTTCCGCGACGGTTCAGGGTCCTGGGCCGGACCGTAGTAGTGGGACGAGCCGGGCGTCGAACGGGCCGGTGCCCCTCAGACGCCGAGACTCGTGAGCGCGGCGTCGACCCGTTTGCCGGCGCGGATCATGAGCTCCTCATGGCGACCGGACGTGCCCGTGGCGTCGACCGCGTCGGCATCGACCCAAAGTTCGGCCTCCACCGGCGCGAGCCGTTGGCGAACGTCCCCAAGGGCATCCGGGTCGCGCTCGACGCGATCGCGAAGCCGGGCGAAGCGCTGCCATTGCGCGGGATCGCTCAGCATTGGGGGAACGAGCGGCGGGAAGAACGGAATGAACACACCTGCGCACGGACTGCCCAGACACGCCCAGGCGCGGGGCGGTGCGTCGACGCGCAATTCGACGACAAACGATGCGGTCGTGGCCTGATCGTTGCGCAGGTGCATGCAGACCGTGACGTGACGATCGTCGTCGTGGTGGAATCTCGGAACCGCATTGGCGACACATGCTTGTTCGCGATCAGACGAGCCGGGCGTCCCCCATGGTCCGTGGCCGTGATCGCGTAGCGTTGCGACGACGTCGCCGACCGTCCCATGGCCGGTCGTCGGGTCGGTGAGGCCGGACGAACGTCGCGCGATGCAGGCACGGGTTGCTGCCAGACGATGATCCGCGATCGAGGTTCGGATCGTGCGCGACCGCCACTGGTCGAAGTCGGTTCCGGGCGCGACGTCGGTCGAAGCGACGGTCCAATCGGCGGCCAGCGAGATCCGATTCGAGATCGCCGATCCATCACCGACCGGCCGTGCGGCCCAGCTTCGAGCGCTCGTTTCGAGCACCCATCCGCCGTGCGCGTCGGCGATCAAAAACGAAGAGAAATACGGTTCGGTTCGGTGCCGCTCGCCGCTGCCGCCCTGGCCGTGCTCGGCGATCGCTCCGGTCATGACCGCGAGGGCGTCGTCGGCCGATCGCGCTCGCTCCAGACCGAGTCGCACAAGATCCATCCCGATCAGGCCTGCGGTTTGGATCCGCGGGTCGTCGATCGTCCAGACCCGTTCGTTGCCTATGGCCACACCATGCTCGTTCACGCCGTGTTCGAGTCCCCACAGCCACGTGGGATGCGAGCCGACCAGCGCGTACGCGCCGCGGTCGGCGATCTCGAGGTACTGGGTGTGCAGCGTGGCGCCGGCAGGGCGGGCGCGGTGTGCGCACACGACCTGGGACTCTTCGGGCGGACGGTCAGAGTTCTTGGCGAAAACCATGCTGTCGTTCGTACGCACACAGAGCGTATCGCACACGGGCCACGGTCCCAGCTACGCGATGCGGGCGGATCGCGTGTTCCGTTCGGTCAGCGGAACCAGATGCGCTGGTAGTCGCGACTCATCGGGTGCAACAACAATCCGACGAGCGCACCGAAGAAGATGAGATCGATCAACCCGCCGAGATCGGTGAGCGTCGCCATGCCCAGATATCTGAACAGCACCAGCACCTGGACGATCGAACCTCCGACGGCGAGCGAGTAGCCCCACTTTTTCTCGTTCGCGATCCCGTAGGCGCCGCCGGCGAGCACGAATCCGATCAGCGTCAGGCCCGCGAGTCCGCCGAGGAGGTTGAAGAGGACGTCGATGTAACACAGGATCACCGCCATGTAGAGAGTCTGCGGCTGTGACCGGTTGAGGAAGCGGCGCTCGTTCACAGCACCATTCTTGCGGATCTGGCACCGATCTCGGCACCGGGGCCAGTTTTGGTGGCTCCGACCGCTTCCCGAGCCCGGAGTTGACCGCAGGCAGCGTCGATGTCGACCCCCCGATTGTGACGCACAGTGACCATGACTCCGGCGGCGGCGAGGTGAGCCGCGAAGCGGTTGATCCGGTCCCGGTCCGGCGGACGGCCGGCGAAGGCACCGGTCGGATTCAGCGGGATCAGGTTCACGTGGGTGCCGCCTCGCAGGCCCTGGAGCCGGCGGGCGAGCAGATCGGCCTGGGCGGGGTCGTCGTTGACGCCTGCGATGCACGCGTACTCGAACGTCACCCGCCGACCTTTGATCGCCGCGTAGGCCCGGGCGGCGTCGATCACGGCGGCGATCGGATACCGGTGGTTGAGCGGAACCAGCGTTTCGCGCAGCGTGTCGTCGGGCGCGTGGAGCGACACCGCGAGCGTGACCGGCAGTGCGTGTTGCGCGAGGCGGTGCATGCCGGGCACGACACCGACGGTCGAGACGGTGAGGTGACGGGCCGACAGGCCCAGATCGTCGTGCAACCGTTCGAGTGCCGCACAGACCGGTTCGATATTCGCCAGCGGCTCACCCATTCCCATGAACACGACGTGGGATACCCGCTGCGACGTCGTGTGCTGCGCCCGAACGACCTGTTCGACGATCTCGGCGGCGTCGAGGTGTCGTTCGAAGCCGCCCTGGCCGGTCGCACAGAACGTGCACCCCATGGCGCAACCCGCTTGGGACGACACGCACACCGTGGCCCGTTGCGCGCTGAGCATCAACACGGTTTCGACCTGGGCACCGTCGTGGGTTCGCCACAGCCACTTGGTCGTCGCGGCGTCGCGGCTGGTCTGGGTGATCACCGGCGCGAGCGCGAGTGGGAGCGCGACGTCGAGTTGGCGACGCAACGTCTTCGGCAGTGTCGTGAGCGCATCGAGCGGAGTCCGCTGCGTCCACAGACCGTCGTAGAGCTGTCCGACCCGATAGGGCGCGGCGCCGTTGGCGGCGACGATCGCCGCGAGCTGTTCTCGTGACGCGCCGTAGCGGGTGGTCATGACCCCTCGATCTCGTCGTCGTAGGCGCGGTCGGTGCGATGCACCGAGAAGCCTAAAGACCGGTACAGCGACAGCGCGCTCGTGTTCGCAGCCGCACAGAAGAGCATCGCTTCGACCGCGCCCCGTTCGTGTACTGCGTGCAGTCCGGCGAGCGCCAACGCCCGACCGAGCCCCGTACCTTGGGTTCGGGGATCGACGCCGATCACGTAGATCTCCCCGAGCTGCGGATCTGGGGGACGGGCCGGGTGCTGTTTCAACCAGTTGAAGCCGGCCATCCCGAGCGCGTCGAACGCGACGAGAAACAGTGCAGGGTCGAACCACGGTTCGGCCATCCGGCCCTGCAGGGTCGCGTCGGCCCAGCCGCCCTGATCGGCATGTTCGGCGAACGCTCGGTTGTTGACGGCGAGCCAGTCGGCTTCGTCGCGGCCGGCGACGAAGCTCCGCACTTCGATGCCGGCCGGCCATCGGACCGGCTCCGACACGGGTAGCGGCGCGCGCATCTCGAACAATGTGCGGGTCGTTCGGAACCCGGCCCCGGCGAACGTCGAGTCGTCGGCGTCGGTCGCGCCCAGCACCCAGCACGTGAGTGTGCCCCCGCCGTGGTCGGCGACGTGTGCGGCCGCGGCGGTGACCAGCATCGTGGTGACGGAACGGTTTCGCATCTCGGGAAGGCGAACGAGCCCCGCCGTCCAGGCCGACCTGGCCCCGTCGGCGCGCGTCAGATGCAGGTACGCACTCGCGTTCGCGACGAAACCGACCGAATCGGCACCAGGGTGCGCGAGGTCGCGCCACATGGCGTCGCCCAGCGAACTGTGCCCGTCGACTGCTCGCGCTGCCGCGTCGAGCGCGGCGACGGAGTCGCGCCACGTTGCGAAATCCGAAGGATCGACGCGGGTCAGCGCCTCGGTCGTCACCGCCCCGAGGGTACTCTGCGTCGGTGGCCGGTCCCCGAGGTGCGAGGGCGCGCGCGGCCGCGGTTGTCGAGACGTTGGCTGAGCTCTATCCCGACGCGCGCTGCGCTCTGACGCACGACAACGCATACCAGCTGCTCGTCGCGACGATCCTTTCGGCGCAGTGCACTGACCAGCGGGTGAACATGGTGACACCCGCGCTGTTCGCCAAGTATCCGGGCCCGGCCGAGCTCGCCGTCGCGGATCCCGAAACCCTCGAGGAGTTGGTACGTTCGACCGGGTTTTTCCGATCGAAAGCGAAGAACCTCATCGGCATGGCGCAAGCCGTGATCGCTCGTTTCGACGGCGAGATCCCGACCGAGCTCGACGACTTCGTGACCCTTCCCGGCGTCGGCCGCAAGACCGCCAACGTCGTCCGTTCGGTGTGGTACGGGCTGGCGGGACTGCCGGTGGATACCCACGTCACGCGTCTGTCACACCGGCTGCGTCTCACCGCGCACGACGATCCGGTGAAGATCGAATCCGACCTCGGTGCGATGGTTCCACCGGCGGCGTGGGGGATGTTGTCGCTGCGGCTCATCGAACACGGACGCCAGGTCTGCGACGCCCGCACACCACGCTGCGATGGGTGTGGTCTCGCGGCTATCTGCCCGTCGGCGGGCCGGGTGTAGTCAGGACGTCTCGAGATACCCGCGGGCGCGATCCAAGGAGCGGCTCGCGCCGAAGACGCCACGCTCGGCGCCGTACAGTTCAGCCGCGACAGCCGAGTCGGGCGTCGCGCCGTAACGCTCGGCCATCTCGGTGATCCGATTGGCGATGTCTTCGAGTTGGGCGCCGATGCTCGACAAGAGGGCGAGGTCGCTGCTGGTGCTCACCGATGCAGCATGGCACGCGACCCGCGACCGACACCCGAATTCGTCTGCCGCCGCGAACGGCCGGCCGGTACGATGAGCGGCTCCCTATGCTGGCCCGAGTCGATCTCCGCGGTTGTTCCGACGTGCGCGGCGCGCTCGCGCGGCGGCCGGGAGCCGGAGTCGATGTGGGAGGGCCCGTCGCGGCGATCATCGCCGACGTACGAGAGCATGGAGATCGTGCCGTTCGTACATATACGGAACGGTTCGACGGCTGCCGGCTCGACGAGCTCGCGGTCGCCGGTTCGGAGATGGACGGGGCGCTCGACCGTGTGGATCGCCGTCTGCGCGCCGCGCTGGAAATGGCACGCGATCAGATCGTGGCATGGCACGAGGTCCAGGCCGGCTGCGAGATCGAGCACGTCCGTTCGGGTGTTCGGATCCGGGAGCTGGCCGTCCCGGTCGAACGGGCCGGCTGCTATGTGCCCGGCGGTCGGGCCCCGCTCGCATCGTCGGTGCTGATGACGGCATTGCCGGCCCGGGTCGCTGGCGTCGAACACGTCGCGCTCTGTTCGCCGCCCGGTGTCGACGGCACCGTGCCCGACGCGATCCTGGCGGCCGCGGCGCTCGCCGAAGTCGCGGTGGTCTACCGCGTCGGTGGCGCGCAGGCGATCGCGGCCCTGGCGTACGGGACCGAGACGATCGACGCGGTGGATGTCATCGTCGGGCCCGGCAATGCGTACGTCGCGGAAGCGAAACGTCAGGTCGCAGCGGATGTCGGCATCGACGGCTACGCCGGACCGTCCGAAGTCGCGGTGGTGGCCGACACGACGGTGGGAGCGACGCTCGTCGCGGCTGATCTGCTCGCCCAGGCCGAACACGGTCCGGGCGGGGCATCGGCGCTGATCACCTGGTCCGACGCGGTCGGCGTTGCCGTCGAACGTGAGCTCGAACGGTTGTTGGCGGGGACGCAGCATGCGGCGGAGACCGAAGCGGCACTCCGCGCCGGTGGGCGGCTGATCCTGGTGGATGGACGCGATCAGGCGTTGGCTGCCGTCAACCTGATCGCCCCCGAACATCTCGAGCTGCTGTGCGCAGACCCGGAGGCGCTGGTACCGCTCGTCCGCAACGCGGGCGCGGTGTTCGTCGGTGCCGACACGTCGGCGGTGATCGGTGATTACGTCGCGGGCGTGAACCATGTCCTTCCGACGGGCGGGACCGCGCGTTTTGCCGATGCGTTGCGCGTCGACGACTTCCGCAAGCACGTACATGTTGTGTCGCTCGAACCGGGCGCATTGCATGCGTTGGCTCCGTTCGTGACGACGTTGGCCGAAGCTGAAGGGCTTCACGCGCATGCCGCCGCCATCCGACTCCGGGAACCGTCATGAGCTCGGCGACCGGTGACCGTGTGCAGCCACGCGATGACCTGCGGGCACTCGCGGGATATCACTCACCGCAAGTCGACGTTGCAGTTCGGCTCAATACCAACGAAAGCCCGTACGCGCCGCCGCCGGGATTCGTCGCGCGCTACGTCGCCGCCCTGCAAGACGTCGCCTGGCATCGGTATCCCGATCGCACCGCGGGGGACCTTCGCGCTGCGCTCGGCGCATTTTTGGGTCAACCGGCCGAGCGGCTGCTGTGCGCGAACGGCAGCAACGAAGTGTTACAGACGTTGTTGCTCACGTACGGAGGTTTCGGCCGTCGCGCGGTCGTGTTCGAACCGACGTACGCGTTGCACGCGCAGATCGCGCGGACGACGGCAACCGACGTCGCGATCGGGGAGCGAGGACCGGATTACAGCATCGACGTCGACGCCGCCGCCGGGCTGCTCCGCTCGGCACGGCCGTCGGTGGTGTTCGTGTGCAGTCCGAACAATCCGACCGGAACTGTCGAAGCACGCGAGACCGTCGAGCAACTCTTGTCGATTGCATCCGACATCGGTGCACTCCTCGTCGTCGACGAGGCGTACGGCGAGTTCGCACCTTGGAGCGCGCTCGAGCTTGTCGGCGACGACCGTCCGCTCATCGTGGTGCGCACCTATTCGAAGGTGTGGTCACTGGCTGCGGTACGGCTCGGTTTCGCGGTCGCGCCGACATGGGTGATCGCCGAGCTCGACAAAGTCCTGCTGCCGTACACGCTTTCGGTCCCCACCCAGGTCGCGGGCATCGTCGCGCTCGACTTCCGTCGCGAGATGGAAGAACGGATCGCGTCGCTGGTCGAAGAGCGCGGTCGGTTGTTCGCAGGTCTGGCCGACATGGCCGGTCTGACTCCCGTGCCGTCCGGTGCCAACTTCGTGCTGATCAGCGTCGACGGCGATGCGCACGAGTTATGGGTGCGCTTGCTCGAACGCGGGGTCCTCGTACGCGATTTCTCGTCGTGGCCGCGCGTCGAAGGATGTCTACGGGTGACGGTCGGCACGCCCGCCGAAAACGACGTATTTCTGGCCGCGCTCCGCGCGGCGTTGCCGGAGGTGGTCGGGTGATCCGCAAAGCCGAGCTACGACGAGAAACCAAAGAAACCAACATCGATCTCGTGCTCGTCGTCGACGGCCTGGGCACCACGACCATTTCGACCGGCATCCCTTTCTTCGATCACATGCTCGAACAGCTCGCCAAGCATGCCGGCTTCAACCTCGGAATCGACGCGCGGGGCGACCTCGAAGTCGACTTGCACCACACGGTCGAAGACGTCGGGATCGTGCTCGGCCAAGCGTTGCGCGAGGCCCTGGGCGACAAGCGCGGCGTCCGCCGTTTTGCCAACGCCCTGGTACCGCTCGACGAAGCACTGGTGCAGGTCGCGCTCGATCTGTCTGGTCGGCCGTTCCTGGTGTACGAGGTCGAGCCGGTCGCCGAATGGATCGGCACCTTCGATCCGCAGCTCGCCGAGGAGTTCTGGAAAGGTTTCGTGGATGGTGCCCGCGTCACGTTGCATATCCGCAGCGTTTCCGGAAAGAACGGCCATCACGTGATCGAAGCGTCGTTCAAGGGTGTCGCGCGGGCGTTGCACGACGCGGTGACGGTCGAGGGTGACGACGTGCCGTCCACGAAAGGAACGCTGTCGAGCTGACATGACGATCGCGGTGGTCGACTACGGAATCGGGAATCTCCGCTCGGCGGAAAAGGCCCTGCAACATCTCGGAGCGGATGCGGGGCTGACGTCGAGCGCGGCGCAGATCGCGGATGCCGATGCTGTGGTCCTGCCCGGTGTCGGCAACTTTGGTTCGTGCATGCGGGCGCTGCGGGCGAGCGGTTTGGAGGCGGTCACCCGCGCCGCCGCGACCGACGGCCGGCCGTTTCTCGGCATCTGCGTCGGCATGCAGATGCTGTTCGACGGCAGCGACGAGTCACCCGACGTCGAGGGGCTCGGGGTTGTGGCCGGACGGATCACACGGCTTCCTGCCGGCGTTCGACTGCCGCAGATGGGTTGGAACACACTCGAACCGCGAGCCGGTGCCCGCCTCCTGGACGGTCTTCCCGAGCCGGCTTGGTGTTACTTCGTGCACACCTACGCGCCAGATCCGAACGACGAATCCGTCATTGCGGCGTGGTGCGACTACGGCCGCAGATTCGCGGCCGCGATCGAGCGGGGTTCGCTGTGGGCGACGCAGTTCCATCCCGAAAAGAGCGGCGCGGTCGGATTGGCGCTCCTCGCCAATTTCGTCGACGCGGCGGCCGCCTGACCGTGGACCTGTATCCCGCAATCGACATTCGTGGCGGCAGCGTCGTACAACTCCGTCAAGGCGACTACGAACGCGAAACGCACTATGACGATGATCCGGTCGCGGTCGCGCGCCGATTCGAGAGCAGTGGAGTTCGCTGGATCCATGTCGTGGATCTCGACGCGGCCCGCGACGGCGGCGACGCGAACCTCGACGTGATCGAATCGATCTGCGCCAACGTGTCGGTGCGGGTCCAGACCGGAGGCGGCGTTCGAACGATCGAAGATGCCGCCGACCGGTTCGCGGTCGGCGTCACCCGTGTGGTCATCGGAAGTGCCGCGGTGGAGCGCCCCGAGCTCGTTGATGAGCTCGCGACGATGCATCCGGGCCGGGTCGCCGTCGGCATCGACGCGCGCGGGCTCGACGTCGCCATCCATGGCTGGGCCAAAGCGACCGGCCACGACGCGGTCGCGCTCGCGAGGCGCTTCGACCGACCGGGCGTCGCGGCGTTGGTCGTCACCGAAATTGGGCGAGACGGCATGCTTGGAGGTCCCGATCTCGATCAACTCCGGACGGTGCTCGCGGCGAGCCCGGTCCCGATCATCGCCAGCGGCGGGGTCGGGAGCCTCGATCATCTTCGGGCGCTCGCAGCATTGGAGGCGGGCGGCCGTCGGCTGTCCGGGGTGATCGCAGGAACCGCGATCTACGAACGGCGTTTCACCGTTGCCGAAGGAATCGTCGCGTGCTCGCCGTTCGAGTGATCCCGTGCCTCGACGTTGACGCAGGCCGCGTCGTCAAAGGCGTGCGGTTCGTCGACATCCGCGACGCTGGCGATCCCGTCGAACTCGCGGCCCGGTACGACGCCGAAGGCGCCGACGAGCTTGTCTTCCTCGATATCACCGCCTCGTCGGACGATCGAGACACGATGGTGCACGTCGTCGAACGGGTGGCGGACCAGGTGTTCATTCCGTTCACCGTGGGCGGCGGAATTCGTACGGTCGAGGACGTCCGGCGCATGTTGCGCGCCGGTGCCGACAAAGTGTCGCTGAACACCGCGGCGGTGAACGACGTCGATCTGGTGTCGAGAGCAGCAGACGAGTTCGGAACGCAGTGCATCGTCGTCGCGATCGATGCGCGCCGTCTCCCCACCGACGGGCCGGACGTACGCTGGCAGGTCGTCACCCACGGCGGCCGTAGCGAGACGGACCTCGACGCGGTCGAATGGGCGGCGCACGCGTGCGCGCTCGGCGCCGGCGAATTGTTGGTCACGTCGATGGACCGTGACGGGACGAAGGTCGGCTACGACATCGAGTTGCTGCGCGCGGTGAGCGACGCGGTCGACGTGCCCGTCATCGCCAGCGGCGGGGTCGGCACCCTCGAACATCTTTGTGCGGGCGCGACCGAAGGGGCCGCGACCGGCCTGTTGGCTGCGTCGATTTTCCATTTTGGGCAGTACACGGTGCACGACGCCAAGACCGCGTTGGCTGCGCACGGCCTCACAGTTCGCCCCTGAGCCGACTATCGGTCCAGGTGAGAGCGTTGCATGTCCAGGGAAGGATCCGGTAACGCGGTCGTAACGAGGAGATGGTTCCCCCCGGAGGCGGGCTGAGGTACCGTGACCTGACTGAGTGCCCGGCTCGGCGCCGGGCACGGAGCGAAGGAGGGCCTATGCCCGAGACACACGCTCTTGCGCACGGTGGTGCGGTCGATGATCACTTCTTCCGCCGCTACCGGGCGCTTCTCGATGCCGAAGATTGCGCGTTCGACGAACTCGAACACGCGTACGAGGACGGCGACCGCAGCGCCTTCGACTTCGACTACGAAGCCTGGTGCTCCGCGGTCATCCGCCGAAAGTCGTTCCTCGAGGGGAACGGTTTCGCGGCGGCACCGATGTTGGCTTAATCGTCACACCTTCACGGTGTGACGATGCGGGCGATACCGGCCAGCGTCTCGGTGACGACGCGGTCGGTCCGACCGACGAAGAAGTGACTGGCGCCGGGAACAATCGCGACGGTGGTCGCAGTCCAGCCCGCCACCGCTTCTTCAACGTCGGCGGGCGCTCGGAACTCGTCGTTCGCGGCCAGCACAAGATGTTTGGGGCGTACGTCGGACGCCGCGAAATACGTCGGCCAGAATCGCAACGGCGGCGCGATCGCGACCCACCCTGCGACGCGGGGATCGACGACCGTCAACGACACATCTGCGCCGAACGACCAGCCGACGAGCGCGATCGGCAACCCCGCGACCGCGTCGGCCATCGTCGCGACCGCGGCGAGCGCATCGAGTTGTTCGCCTTCACCGTCGGCGTAGGTGCCGGTGCTGGCCTCGACGCCCCTAAAGTTGAACCGAAGGCACGCGAAACCCGCGGCCGACAATTCCGCGAACAGCACCGAGATGACGAGGCTGCGCATCGTGCCGCCGTATTGCGGATGCGGATGGCACAGCACGATCCCCGCTCGGGGCGTGGCGTGGTCGCCCAACGTCAGTTCCGCTTCGAGTGCCGGCCCGTCATCGGTTTGGATGATGAGGTCGCGCGCGTCCGTGCTCACGCCTGCACTCCGACCGTCGAGCACACGAACGCGAGGATCGCAGCCTCGTCACGCCACGCGTCGTAACGACCGGACGGACCGCTGTGACCCGCTCCCATCTCGGTACGCAAGAGGATCGGTTTGTCGGAAGTGGTGTGGACGCGAAGCTTGGCGACCCATTTCGCGGGCTCCCAATACTGCACGCGCGGATCGTTGAGGCCGGTCGTCACGAACATCGCGGGATACGGACGCGCGTCAACGTTGTCGTACGGCGAGTACGCCTTCATCCGGGCGTACGCGTCGGGCTCGTGCGGATCGCCCCACTCTTCCCATTCGGTAATCGTGAGGGGCAGGTCGGCATCAAGCATCGTCGTGACGACGTCGACGAACGGTACCTCGGCAACGATCGCCGCGAACAGGTCGGGCCGCAAGTTCGCCACCGCGCCCATGAGCAGGCCGCCTGCGCTCCCTCCTCGGGCGACGAGGCGAGACGGTGTCGTAAAGCCGTGCTCGATCAGCGTCTGCGCGCACGCGACGAAGTCGCTGAACGTATTCGCCTTGTGTTCCAGACGGCCAGCTTCGTACCACGCACGTCCGAGTTCGCCGCCGCCCCGCACGTGTGCGATCGCGCAGACGAAGCCCCGATCGAGCAGCGACACACGTGACGCACGGAACGCCGGGTCGCTGGAATGCTCATAGGCGCCGTAGCCGCCGAGCAGCGCGGGGGCGCGACCGTCGAGGACGACGTCGCGCCGATGCACGACCGAGATCGGCACGAGGACACCGTCGGGGGCGGTCGCCCACAGACGCACCGACGTGTACAAGGTCGGGTCATAGCCACCGAGGACCGGTTGGACTCTGACCACGGTCGAGGTCGCGAGGTGGGGGTCGTAGTCGAGGTCGGTCACGGGGGCGATCAACGACGTGTAGCCGTAACGCACGACGTGGGTGTCGTATTCGGGGTTCGGTCCGAGCCATATGCTGTACACAGGATCGGAGACCGGCACCACCGTGTCGGATTCTTCGTCGAGGCGAAGGACGCGCAGCCGGTCGAGGCCGTCGGCGCGTTCGCTCAACACGAGATGTTCGACGAAGGCGTTGACCGCGTCGAGCCGGACGTCGTTGCGCGGCGACAGCACATCGACCCAGTTGACGCGGGCCGGATCGGCGACCGGTGCTGCGACCAACTTGAAGTTGCGTGCGCCGTCGCCGTTGGTGACGATGAGGAACCGGTCGTGGTCGCGTTCGTTCCAATGATGCTCGACCGTATATTCGTGTTCGTGCTCGCGGGCGGCGACGAGCGTCGGGGGTTGAGTGGGGTCGTCGGTCGGAACGAACCATGTTTCCGACGTCAGTTTCGACGACGAGTCGATCAGGACAAAGCGGCCAGATCGTGTGCGTCCAATGTCGATGAAGAAGCGTTCGTCGTCCTCGCGGTACACGAGCGCGTCGTCAGACGTTGATGTTCCGAGCGTGTGACGCCACACCTCGTTCGGGCGCATCGCGTCGTCGGGCCGGACGTAGAAACACACCTCCGCGCGGTCGGCCCACGCGAGCCCGTAGGTGACGTCCTCGACGACATCGGCGAGGTCGGCGCCGGTGTCGAGGTCGCGGAACCGCAGCGTGTACCGCTCGGCTCCCGAGAGGTCGGTCGTGTAGGCAAGGAGTCGGTGGTCGGGAGATATTTCGAACCCGCCCAACGAGAAATAGTCGTTCCCGGAGGCGAGCACGTTCTCGTCGAGCAGGAGCTGGTCGGCGCCTCCCGTACGGGGCCGGCGGTAGTGCATCGCGTACTGCAGTCCCTCGACGGTACGAGAGAAGTAGCTCCAGTCGCCGTGCGGGACGGGAGCCGAATCATCGGATTCTTGGACTCGCGTTCGGATCTCACCGTAGATGCGTTCGCGCAGCTCGGCCACGGGTGCGAGCACGGCTTCGGCGTAGGCGTTTTCGGCTTCGAGGTAGACGCGGACGCCAGGATCGTCGCGGTCGCGCAACCAATACCAGTCGTCCACGCGTTCGTCGCCGTGCAAGGAAAGCACGTGCGGGCGCCGGGGCGCTTGCGGCGGCGTCGGCGGACCCATCAGCGAAGAGCCTAAACGCCGGTCGGGGACCTCCACAGCCCGGTACGATTTGCGTCGATGTCTGCGCAGACGACCACGCCGATCCCGTACACCGCCGAGGAGCTCGATGCCGTCTCGTACGACGCCAAGGGATTGGTCCCGGCGATCGTGCAGGAGGCCGGCACCCACGACGTGCTCATGGTGGGGTGGATGAATCGCGAGGCGCTGGAACGCACGTTGCAGACCGGACGCACGTGGTTCTGGAGCCGCAGCCGCCAGGAGTACTGGTGCAAAGGTGAATCGTCGGGCGATCGGCAGTACGTACGCGACGCACGCTACGACTGCGACATGGACGTGTTGTTGTTCGTCGTCGAACAGGCCGGACGGGGAGCGTGCCACACCGGCCAACATTCCTGTTTCTTTCGCGCGTTCGGTGACGGGTCGGCCCCCGGCCCAGTGTGAACAGCGGTTCGGCGACAGTTCACCCCACGTTCGAGACGTTCGCGGCTCAAGCGCGGGACTACACCGTCGTGCCGGTATGGCGCGAAGTGCTCGCCGATCTCGAGACGCCGCTGTCGGCGTTCATGAAGTTGGTCGGCGACCGCGAAGGTTTCCTGCTCGAGTCGGTCGAGCATGCCGAACGGTGGGGTCGTTTCTCGTTCCTGGGTCGCGACCCGGCGCTCACGTTCGTCGCTCGCGGACGTCACCTCGAATGGATCGGAGGTGGTCCACCGCCTGATGTGCCTTCCGAGCAGGGGACACTCGCGGCGCTCGATGCGCTCCTCAAGCGATACCGTGCGCCCGCGCAGCCCGAGTTGCCGCCCTTTCACGGCGGGATCGTCGGATGGATCGGCTATGACACGGTCCGAGAGATCGAACGCCTTCCCGACGTCCCCCACGATGACCTCGGCCTCCCCGACGCGGTGTGTTCCCTCGCCGGACATGTCGCCGCGTTCGACCACTTTCGCCAACGCTTGTTCCTGATCGAGAACGTGTACCCCGAGCCGGGCTGCGACGAACCGACGCTGCGCCGCTACTACGACACGGCAGTCGGTCGGCTTTCCGACGCGGTCGACGACCTCGGAATGCCCCTCGCGTACGTTCCGGCCGTCCCACCGGCCGACGAGCTCGCCGAAATCCCGACGGTCCGGGCCAATGTCAGTGACGCACAATGGACCGCGGCGGTCGAAGCCGCCAAGGAGCACATCCTCGAAGGCGACATTTTCCAGGTCGTCCTCGCCCAACGATTCGATCTGGTGGAACCGGTCGATCCGTTCTCGGTGTATCGGGTGCTGCGCCTGGTGAACCCGTCGCCGTACATGTACTTCTTACGTCATCCCGAAGCGACCCTGGTCGGGTCGTCACCGGAACCGATGGTGCAGGTACTCGGCGGGCGGGTGATCAGCCGTCCGATTGCGGGGACTCGACGGCGCGGGCGAACACCCGAACATGACCAACGTCTCGCAGCCGAGCTGGTGGAGCATCCCAAAGAACGTGCCGAACATGTGATGCTGGTCGACCTGGCCCGCAACGACGTCGGCCGCGTCGTGCGATTTGGCAGCGAACGGGTAGAAGAGTTGATGACCCTCGAACGCTATTCGCACGTGATGCACCTCACGAGTCAGGTCGCGGGCGAGCTCGCCTCGGATCACGGTCCGATCGACGTGCTCCGGGCGACGTTCCCCGCGGGCACCGTGAGCGGCGCACCCAAGGTTCGGGCGATGGAAATCATCGACGAACTGGAACCGACGAAGCGGGGCCCCTACGCCGGCGTTGTCGGCTACGTCGACTTCTCGGGCAATCTCGACACTGCGATCGCCATTCGGACCATGGTCTGGCGCGACGGCCAGGCCACGCTCCAGGCGGGAGCCGGGATCGTTGCCGACTCCGAACCTGACGACGAGGCCCTGGAATGCCGCAACAAGGCCCGGGCGTTGTTGACCGCGGCCGCGGCGGCCGCCCGACTGGACCGAAACGAGGATTGATCTCGTATGACGCAGACATTTGTGTCGCGGGTGGACCGGGATGCGGTATTCGTCTCAGGTCCGGACGCGACGTCCTTTTTGCAAAGTCTCCTTTCGCAGGACCTCGACCCGGTCGTGGTGGGTGACAGCAGCCATGCGCTGCTGCTCCAGCCGCAGGGAAAGCTTGTCGTCGACCTGCGCGCAGTGCACGTACTCGCCGAGCAGTGGTGTTGCATCTGCGAAGCCGGCTTCGGGTCTGCACTCGTGCAGGGACTGAAACGATTTCGCATTCGCGTGAAGGTGGAGATCGAAGATCGTTCGGCGCTGACGGAAACGGTCGCGGTGCGCGGACCCGACGCGGCGGCGCTGGTCGCTTCTGTCGTCGATCCGGACGCCCTGATTGTCGCTCGTGCCGACTGGCCGACCGGCCCGGGCGTTGAAGTGTTGTGCGAGCCGTCCGCCGCGGCCCTCATCAGCCGCCTCGTCGAAGCCGGCGCGGTCGAGATCGATGAGGCCGCGTTCGAGGCGTTACGGGTCGAAGCCGGCATACCCCGTCAAGGTTTCGACATCGACGACACCACGATCGCGCAAGAAGCATTTCTCGAACGCGACGCCGTGTCGTTCACCAAAGGCTGCTTCCTCGGTCAGGAACTGGTGTGCCGGATCGACAGTCGTGGTCACGTCAACCGGCTGCTCCGCCGGTTACGGGCGACGGCGTCGCTCACGCGCGGCTCGACGGTCGTTGCCGACGGCAAGGAGGTCGGCCAGGTCACCAGCGTTGCCGGGAGCGTGGCGCTCGCCACCATCCGCCGACAGGTCGAACCGGGCGTCGAGGTGCTGGTCCGGACAGCATCGGGAGATGTCTGCGCGCGCGTCGAGGCGGTCGACGTTTGATCGCTACGACAAGGACGCTTCCGCCGCGATGTGGGCGGTGTGGCTCGGCAGACGCACGATGAAACGGGTTCCGCCTTCGGGAAGTGCTTCGACGGTCGCGACACCGCCCATCGCGGTGGCGAGCTGGCGCACGATCGCCAACCCGAGCCCAGTCCCGACCGATCGTCCGGGTGTGGAACGTACCGTGTAGAGCCGATCGAAGACGTGCGCGACGTCGTCGGCAGGAATTCCGGGGCCGTCGTCGGTGACGGTGATCTCGTTGTGGTCGGCGTCGACCATGTTGGCCGACACGTCGATGCTTGAGGCCGCGTACTTCAACGCGTTTTCGACAAGGTTGGCGACAATTTGCGCCAACCGTTCGGGATCGAGCGCGACGGGGAGCGCGGCGCTGCTCGACGACCGCAGCCGCAGGCCGAGCGCCTGCGCCTGGGGCGCGAACGCTTCGGCGGCGTCGGTGACGATCTCCGCCAGATCGCACGGGCGCGACTTGAGGGAGAACTCGCGACTATCAAGTTTCGACAGGTCGAGGAGATCGTGCACGAGTCGTTCGAGCCGGCGCGCTTCGGCACCGATCACGGTGGCTGCCCGTTTCCGCGCGTCGGGTTCGGCGTCTTCGAGGGTGCCGTCGGCGAGCGCCTCGGCGTAGCCGCGTATCGACGTGAGCGGTGTCCGAAGGTCGTGCGAGATGGACAGGAGAAACGCCCGTTGACTGCCGCGAGAGCGTTCGAGTTGCGACGCCATCTCGTTCAAGGTGCCGCCGAGTGCGGCGAGCTCGCCGTCGGTGCCGGGCGGAACGTCGGCCCGGGCCGCAAGATCTCCCGACGCGAGCTGAGCCGCGGCACGTTCGATCTCGCGGATCGGGCGGGTCAACCTTCGCGCGAGCGCGACCGCCACGACGATGGCTAAGCACAACATGAGGAGCCCAGCGACGAGGAGGAGGGGCAGCGCGTCGGACAAGACCGTCGTTTCGACGCCGTCGGTTGCGACAACGACGAGGAGCTGGCGGCGGATGGGCAGCGAACGGGCGGGGAGCGCGAGGAACACGGTGTTGCCGCGTCGGCCGCTGACGTCTTGCCCGTCGAGCAGTTGTTGCGGGTCGAGGTCAGATGGTTGCAGCGACGACGGCAGCGAGAAGACGGGACGTACACCGATGTTGGTGACCGTTCCGGCGGGGGAGACGAGCACGGCACTCATGTCGGTGATGCGCAGGCCCGCGCGGAGGTCGGTTTTGAGCCCGGCCAGTCCGGCGAGCAGCCCGGATCCGCGCAGCCCGGAGTCGACCGCGAGGCTCGCGACCAATGGCCTCAGTTCGGCGGTGCGCGACCGCAGGTTCGCGAGCGCGTTCTGCTGCAGTTCCCGTCGCACGAGTACATAGCTGGTCGCGTAGGAGAGCCCGAGCACAACCGCGGCGACTGCGACGATCGCTGCGACGAGCCGTGCCGTGAGCGTGCGACGTCGACGTCGCTCGCCGCTCACGCCGGTTCGAGGCGATAGCCGACGCCCCGCACGGTGTCGATACGGACCGTGCCGTCGAGCTTCTTGCGAACCTGGGCGAGATGCACGTCGACGGTTCGAGCGTCGCCGAACCAGTCGTAGCCCCATACGCTGTCGAGGATCTGTTGGCGGCTCAGGGCCAGGCCGGGGCGTTCCGCCAGGAACCGGAACAGCTCGAACTCTTTGGTGGTGAACGCGACCGGCGTGTCGTGTACACGGACCTCGCGTCGGCCCATGTCGATCGTCGCGGCGCCGACCTGGAGGATCTCCGCCGCGGCCGGACCGTCGGTGCGACGCAGGACCGCCTTGACCCGGGCGACGAGCTCGACCGGCGAGAAAGGTTTCGTGACGTAGTCGTCGGCGCCGAGCTCGAGGCCGAGCACCCGGTCGATCTCGCTGTCGCGTGCGGTCAGAAAGATGACCGGAATCGTCGACGTCTGACGGAGCCGGCGGCACACTTCGAGCCCGTCGACGTCGGGCAGACCGACGTCGAGGACAACCAGCCGCGGTCGGTGTTCGCCGACCGCCCGCACGCCGTCCTCGCCGGTGGTTGCCTTCACCACCCGAAACCCTTCGCGGGCGAGGTAGAGCTCGATCAGGTCGGCGATGTTCGGTTCGTCGTCGACGACGAGAATGGTCCCGCGTTCCATATGCCTTCAATCGTCGCATCCGAACGCCGGATGAAGGTGAGCGTTGTGTTATGGGACGGTCAAGTCGGGGAGACGGTTCGCTTTCGCCACGCTGCCCAACCAGGCGGCGCTGGGTTTCGGCGTCCGCACGAAGGTGTCACGGTCCACCGCGACCAGCCCGAATCGGGGCTTGTAGCCATCGGCCCACTCGAAGTTGTCGAGCAGCGACCAGTAGGTGTAGCCGCGCACGTCGAGGCCGTCGCTCACGCACCGGCCCAGACCCTGGAGCGCCTCGGTCACGAATCTGATCCGGGTCGTATCGTCGTCGATCCCGATACCGTTCTCGGTGACGTAGACGGGATTGCCGGTCACGGCGACGGCGTGGCGGATCGCGGCCTCGAGAGACTGCGGCCAGAATTCGTAGCCCATCGACTCGACCGTCGCACTGTCGGGGTCGGGATCGATGGGCAGGCCGTCCAGGCCGATGCGCGTCCGCGTGTAGGCCTGGACGCCGATGAAATCGTTGCCGCGGGTCGACTCGAGGAAGAAATCTTCGTGCATTGCCCGCGCCCGTTCCATCCCGGCTTCGCCGCCCTCGGGCGTCCACCAGTCCGACATGGACAAGGTCAGTCCGACCGGGAAGTCGCCTGGGCCGCCTTTCAAGATGTCGTACGCACGCTGGTGCGCGGCGCGCAGATGCTCATTGGCTTTCGCGTACAACGAGAAGTCCTGCCGGCCGGGCGGGAACCGTCCCATGAGATAGCCCAGGAGCGACACGACGTTCGGTTCGTTGATCGTGCAGGCCATGGCGATGAGGTCGCCGAAAGCGCTCACCGAGCGGTCACAGAACCGTCCGAATTTGTCGACGATCTCCGGCGCGGCCCAGCCGCCGCGGTCGGCCATCCAGCGCGGCGTGGTGAAATGGTGAAACGTCACCACCGGCGCGACGTCATGCTCGACACAGGTTGCGATCACCCGCCGGTAGTAGTCGAGCGCAGCACGCGAAAATTCGCCGTCTTCAGGTTCGATGCGGGACCACTCGATCGAAAACCGGTACGAACCGAAACCGAGGTCAGCGACGAGGGCGATGTCGTCGGCGTAGCGGTGCAGGCTGTCGCAGCAGTCGCCCGACACCTCGACCGCGGCCGTCCCGGGCGTGTGCTCGAAGACCCACCAGTCGTTGTTCCAGTTGCCGCCCTCAATCTGGTGCGCGGCGCCGGCCACACCCCAGACGAATCCATCGGGAAGTGTCACCGCCTGAGGCTAGAACGCCTGGGCGCGAACGTGGGGCCCATACACTTCTGCGCATCCTGTGACCGTTCTCGACGACATCCTCGCCCGCAAACGCGACGAGGTCACGCTCCTGCGACGACCGCAGACCCGTGACCTGCTCCGGCGCCGCGCCCTCGACGCACCGCCGGTACGCGACTTCGCGGCGGCGTTGCGCCCCGTCGGGGACCACATCGCGGTGATCGGCGAACTCAAGCGTCGTTCCCCGTCGAAAGGCGATCTCGCACCCGATCTCGACCCGGTCGTCACCGCGACCGCCTACGAGTCGGGCGGAGCGGCCGCGCTGTCCGTATTGACCGATGCCCCGTTCTTCGCGGGCCGCGTCGACGACCTGACCGCCGCGCGCGACGCGACGTCGCTGCCCGTGTTGCGCAAGGACTTCACGATCGACGAGGTCCAGGTCTACGAGTCGAGGGCGATCGGTGCCGACGCCATCCTCCTCATCGCCGCCGCGGTTCCCGACGACGAGTTGCTCGCAGATCTTCATGCTGTGGCCCACGAGCTCGGTCTCGCGGTGGTCGTCGAGTGCCACAACGCACCCGAAATCGAACGGGCGTTACGTGCGGGTGCGGCGATCGTCGGTGTCAACAGTCGGGATCTCGCCACCTTCAAAGAGGATCTCGGTGTCGGGGAGGCACTCGCGGCGCGGGTACCTCCGTCGGTGATCGCGGTCGCCGAGTCAGCGGTGCGTACCGCGGCGGACGCAGTCCGGCTCGGTGCCGTAGGGTTCGACGCGGTCCTCGTCGGCGAGGCGCTCGTCCGTGCCGCGGATCCTGCAGCTTTGGTGCGCGACCTCGGCGCCGCGCCGGTGAAACGGAGGTCGTGATGGACACCTGCCTTCGTGGTCGCCCAGGACGAGGTTCCAGCCTCCGAGGCCGGACCTGCAGTCGGCGACCGAGCGACCATGCGCGGGCGGCGGCTGCCGCCGGACAGGCACGAGTGATGCGGCGCGACTCGTCGGGTCGGGGTACGTTCGACGTTCAGGTCGACGACGACGTCACCCACCATCGCCTGATCGACGTATGACGTTCCGGTAGCGACGCGTGTTCGTCAAGATCTGCGGCATCACGAACGAGGACGACGCACTGCTCGCGGTGGCGCTCGGCGCGGACGCGCTCGGCTTCGTCTTCGCGCCGAGCCGACGCCAGGTGAACCCCGACACGGTTCGCGACATCGTCAAGCGCTTGCCGCGCGAGGTCACAACTGTTGGCGTGTTCCGTGACGATCGGCCGGCGCACGTCGTAGATGTCGCGTCGCGTGTCGGTCTGCACGCGGTACAACTGCACGGTCGCGAGCCTCGCTCCGAGGTGCAGTGGATCCGCGAACGTGTGCGGTTCGTGATCCAAGCATTTGCGGCCGGAGATCCTGCGCTGGCCGCCGCCGCCAACAGTCCGGCGGATGTCATCTTGGTCGACTCGCCGAATCCGGGCTCGGGCCGGGTCTTCGACTGGCGTCTCGCCGAGGGCGCGCCGAGCGGTGTCCGATTGCTCGTCGCCGGCGGGCTCACCGCCCACAACGTCGGCGACGCCATTCGCGTGTTGCGACCATGGGGCGTCGACGTCTCGAGTGGGGTCGAGGTCGCGGCGGGCCGCAAGGATCCCCGCAAGCTCCGACAGTTCATCGAAGCCGCGCGAGCGGCCGCGGTCGGCGTCGGCGACCTGAGTGTCGACCTGACCCGCGACGAGCCCACCAGGCACGAACGAGCCGGGCATGACCACCGTGTCAGCGACGTCGCCGAGGCACAGATCCGTCCGTACGACTGGCAACTCGACGACTGAGCCCGCCGGGAGCACGGCATGCACGCTGTGAAGATTCACAGAACTTCCTCGGTGTCCGACCTCTAACATGATGCGACCCGTTCCCGTGCCCCCGGCCGGTGCCGTCCCTCGCCGAAATCGAAACAGGAGTCGCGACGTCGATGTCAGTTCCGCCGCGCGGTACGGTCGTCCATCTCGAGCCACCGGGCCCCGAACCCGCGGGACTCGGACGGTTCGGAGACTTCGGCGGCAGGTTCGCGCCCGAAACCCTCGTCCCGGCGCTCGCCCAACTGGAGGTCAACTTCCGCGAGGCGTGGAGCGACCGCGCCTTTCGCGACGAGTACGCGTCGCTTTTGTCGAGCTACGTCGGCCGACCGACGCCCGTCACCGAGTGTGCACGCCTGTCGGAACGGCTCGGCGTGCGCGTGTTCCTCAAACGCGAGGACCTCGCGCATACCGGTTCGCACAAGATCAACAACGTGCTCGGACAGTGCCTCCTGACGCGACGAATGGGCAAACGACGCGTGATCGCCGAGACCGGTGCCGGCCAGCACGGCGTCGCCGCGGCGACCGGAGCCGCGCTGTTTGGGCTCGGCTGCACGGTCTACATGGGCGCAGTCGACGTCGAACGTCAAGCGCTCAACGTCTGGCGCATGAAACTTCTCGGAGCCGATGTCGTCCCGGTGCAGACGGGGAGCGCAACGCTGAAAGATGCCGTTAACGAAGCGATGCGCGCCTGGGTGGAGGCGGTCGAAACGACCCACTATTGCATCGGCTCCGCGATGGGTCCGCACCCGTTTCCATGGATGGTCCGCGAATTCCAGCGCGTCGTCGGCGACGAAGCACGTACCCAGACACGGGCGTTGCTCGACGGCAAAGATCCCGACGTTGTGCTCGCGTGCGTCGGCGGCGGCTCCAATGCGATCGGGACGTTCAGTGCCTTCATCGCCTCGGGCGCCCGCCTCGTCGGCGTCGAGGCTGGCGGGCTCGGCTTAGAAACCGGCCATCATGGCGCCGCGGTCAGTCGAGGTATCCCTGGCGTCGTGCACGGCATGCGTTCGCTGTTCCTACAAGACGAGTACGGTCAGGTACTCGAGGCCACGTCGATCAGCGCCGGACTCGACTATCCCGGCGTCGGACCTGAACATGCGATGCTCGCCGCTGACGGCCGCGCCGAGTACTACTCCGCGACCGACACGGAAGCACTCGAAGGTTTTCAACTTCTGGCGGCGACGGAAGGCATCGTGCCTGCGCTCGAGCCCGCGCACGCGATCGGATGGCTCGCCCGCGAAGCCGGACATTCCGTCCCGGCCGGATCGACGGTACTGGTGACACTGTCCGGGCGGGGCGACAAGGATGCCGCCCAGGTCGCCGAACGTCTCGGCGAGACGACATGAGCGGCGCATGAGCGCAGGTGTCGAACTCGAAACGCACCTACGTCAACGACGCGCCGGCGGGCACAAGCTGCTCGTTCCGTACGTCACCGGCGGGCTCGGCCGCGAGTGGTGCGAGGTCGTGCGAGCGGTGGTCCATGCCGGAGCCGACGCAGTCGAGATCGGCATCCCTTTCTCCGATCCGATCATGGACGGCCGCACCATCCAAGAGGCCAGCCAACGGGCGCTCGATCTCGGCGCAACACCGATCGGTGTGATCGACGCGCTCGCCGACATCGATGTCCCAGTCCCACTCATCGTGATGACCTACTACAACCTCATCGTCCGCCTCGGGCACACACGCGCCGCGCAAGCCCTGCAAGGCGTCGGCGTCACCGGTGCGATCATCCCCGATCTTCCCCTCGACGAACTCAACGGTTGGGGCGACGCCGCCGATGCGGCCGGTGTCGCCACCGTGCTCCTCGCGGCGCCGACAACCCCCGACGACCGTCTCGCTGCAATCTGCGAACGGTCGCGCGGCTTCGTGTACGGCGTGTCGTTACTCGGCGTGACCGGCGAGCGCAGCGCGCTCCCCGTCCACGCCGAACTGATGGGCGTGCGCTGCAAGGCGGTCACCGACCGGCCCGTCCTCCTCGGCGTCGGCATCTCGACTCCCGCGCAGGCCGCGCAGGCCGCCGCGAGCGCCGACGGCGTGATCGTCGGCAGCGCCCTGGTGCGACGTCTCCTCGAGGGCGGCGGCCCGGACGAAGCCGCCGCGTTCGTCGCGACCCTGCGCGCCGCGCTCGACGTCGGCTGAGGCTCGGATCCCCGCTCGGATGTGACATTCGCCCTACAGCGGTTCGCGGCCACGGTCGATACCTCCCCGGGTACGGCAGGGACGCCGGGAATGGATCCAGGGAGGGACGATGGAGAAGGGCTCACTGATCGGCATATCTGTTGCCGTCGTCGGCGTCTTCTTGAGCGCGACGCTTCACGGCATCAACGTGGTGTTCCTCTTCACCGAACTGCCGTCGATTCTGATCGTGTTCACCGGCTGCATCGGCGCCACGATGGTCGCCTTTCCGATGGAAGCCACGTCCAACCTTCCCAAGTACGTCAAAAAGGTGATGAAGGGCGGCGAGGAGCACTCGGCGATGGAGACGATCACGCAGATCGTCAAGCTCACCAACCGGGCGCGCTCCGAGGGCCTGCTGGCCCTCGAGGACGAAGCGAAGTCGATCGAGGATCCATTCTTCCGCAAAGGGATCGAGTTCGCGGTCGACGGCACCGACCCCGAAGCGTTGAGGAAGACGCTCCTTTCGGAGATCAGCGCCATGCGCGATCGCCACAAGGTCGGTCAGGGCTGGTGCACCCAAGCCGGGGTGTTCGCACCGACGTTCGGCATCATCGGCGCCGTGTTCGGCCTGATGGCGACGATGGCCAACCTGTCGAAACCGACGGCGGTCGGCGCAGGCATCGCCGGCGCGTTCGTTGCGACGTTCTGGGGTGTGTTCCTCGCCAACGCGGTGTTCTTGCCGTTCGCGAGCAAGTTGAAGCAGCTGTCGACCATAGAGATCGCCCACAAGATGCTGATCGTCGAGGGCATCATGGCGATCCAAGCCGGAGTGAGCCCCCGCGTCGTCGAAGAGCTCCTGAAGTCGCACGTCCCGCCGTCGGAACGTGACGACGTCGTCGTGTCTCCGGTGTCGTCCGAGGCGCCGGCCGAGGCCGAAGCCGCGTAGTCGGTTGATGCACACACGATGTCCGGCGACAGTGGGCTCCCCGAGGAGCACGAAGAGCACGTGAATCACGAGGCGTGGGTCATTCCCTACGCCGACTTATTGACGTTGCTGATGGCGATGTTCATCGCGCTGTTCGCGATCTCGACGGTCAACACCTCGAAGTTCAAGGACCTCGCGTTGGGCTTCAATCAGGCTCTCGGCGGCGGAAAGCTCGACAGCTCGGTGTTCGCGGGGTCCGATCCGGCCGACACGTCACCGATCCCGGGCAACGGATACGGCAACGGGCCCGGCTCGGGTGGCAGCCTCGTCGCCAGCGACAACGTCCTCACCGCCTCTCAGCTCGCGCAGCTGCTGAACGCGACCGACGACCTCCAAAACGCCAAAGCCGAACAGGCCGAGACGTTGCAAGGCGTCCAGAAGGCCATCGAGGCCCGCGCCCAAGCGGGGGGATACGGCGCGGAGATCGAGACGCAGTTGCAGTCCCGCGGATTGGTCGTGACAGTCGTGACCGACAAGGTGCTGTTCAACAGCGGCTCCGCGGCGCTGGTCCCGGGGGGCGACGCGTTGCTCGGCCTGATCGCCGACGCCTTGAAGGCCGTGCCCAACCCGGTACTCATCGACGGCTACACCGACTCGGTCCCGATCTCGACCGAGATGTACCCGTCGAATCTCGAGCTTTCGAGCGCACGAGCCGACCGTGTGGCCGAATATTTCATGTCAGAGGGCCTTGCCGAAGCGCGACTGTTCCCCGAGGGTCTCGGCTCGCGCGACCCGATCATGTCGAACGCGACGGCGGCCGGCCGGGCACGAAACCGGCGGGTCGAGATCATCGTGCAGTCGACGGTCGTGAACGACACGCTTGCGAACGCCGGACTCGACCAGACACCGACGACGACGCCCACGCCCGCAGCGCCGCACGTACAGGCGGCAGTGAGCTCCGACGTGGCACCGTCGAGCGCCGACCTCACTCCCAATCTCGGAGCGAACTAGACCTCCTCTCGCGGCCGGGAGGGGCTGGCACCAGCCGGTAGCTTGTCGGCTATGGCTGACAAGATCACGATGTCCAACGGTGTGCTCGTCGTCCCCGACGAACCGATCGTTCCATTCGTCGAGGGCGACGGGACCGGCGTCGACATTTGGCCGGCCGCGAAGCTGGTCATGGACGCGGCGGCCGCGAAGCACGGCAAGTCGATCGCGTGGAAAGAGGTGTTGGCAGGCCAGAAGGCCTTCGACGCGACCGGGTCGTGGCTGCCCGACGAGACGGTCGACACGTTCCGCGAGTATCTGATCGGGATCAAAGGCCCGCTCACCACGCCCGTCGGCGGCGGCATCCGGTCCCTCAACGTCGCGTTGCGCCAGCTGCTCGACCTGTACGTCTGTTTGCGGCCGGTCCGATGGTTCGAAGGTGTTCCGTCGCCGGTCAAACATCCCGAACTGGTCGACATGGTGATCTTTCGCGAGAACACCGAAGACATCTATGCCGGCCTCGAAGTCGAAGAGGGAACACCGGAAGCGAAACGACTGATCGCGCTGCTGAAAGATCAGTTCGGCTGGGACATCCGCGAAGACTCCGGCGTCGGCATCAAGCCCATCTCCGAAACTGGTTCGAAACGTCTAATTCGCGCCGCGATCACGTACGCGGTCGAAAAGGGACGCAAGTCGGTCACGCTCGTGCACAAGGGCAATATCCAGAAGTTCACCGAGGGCGCCTTCCGCAACTGGGGTTACGAACTGACCCGCGACGAGTTCTCCGACGTGGCGGTCGGCTGGGACGACTGCGACGGCAAACCCGGCGACAAGGTGCTCGTGCAAGACAACATTGCCGACATCACGTTGCAGCAGGTGCTGACACGCCCGGCCGAGTTCGACGTGATCGCCACCACCAACCTCAACGGCGACTACCTCTCCGACGCGCTCGCCGCGCAGGTCGGCGGTATCGGCATCGCGCCGGGCGGCAACATCAACTACGTCACGGGCCACGGGATCTTCGAAGCGACCCACGGCACCGCACCCAAGTACGCCGGGCAGGACAAGGTGAATCCGAGCTCGGTGCTGCTGTCCGGAGTGATGATGTTCGAGCATCTCGGCTGGACCCAGGCTGCCGCGGACATCGAACGGGCGATCGAAGCGACGATCGCCGACAAGATCGTCACCTACGACTTCGCCCGACTGATGGACGGCGCAACCGAAGTCAAGACGTCCGCGTTCGCCAAAGCGATCGTCGAACGGCTCTAACACGCACCAAACACCCGGCGTACCTGTCGGTGATCCGAGACGTTGGCGGTTCCGAGTCGGCGCGCCGGCTATGCCAGCAGTTGTTGGACCAGACGGTCGAGGGAATCGCGGTAGTGGGGGCAGCTGGGGCGCCCGGCGAGGCGTAACGCACGGTTGTCGAGCACCGAGTTCGCGGGGCGAACCGCGGCACGAGGTGGGTCGAGGTCAGCGGTCTTGATCGCCTCCACCCGGCCCGGATCGCCGCCCGCGGCCGTGAGGACGACGCGTGCGAACTCGTACCAGGTCAACGCGCCCTGGTTGGTGACATGCCAGGTGCCCGGTAACCGATCCGTGACAAAGGCGTGCAGGACAACGACGAGGTCGGACACGATCGTCGGCGATCCACGCTGATCGGTGACGAACCGCATCGTTCCCTTCTCCCGCGCGAGCCGCAGCATCGTCTTCACCGCGTTCGAGCCGTGCTGTCCGCACACCCACGAAGTGCGCACCACCGCGCAGTCGGGGTCGATTTCGAACTCGCCCGCCAGCTTGGACGTGCCGTAGACCGACAGAGGATTCGGGGTGTCCCACTCGTGGTACGGCTCATCGTTGTCGCCGTCGAAGACGTAGTCGGTCGACAGGGCAACGACGTACGCACCGACCCGCCGGGCGGCCTCCATCACGTTGCGGTTGGCCAACGCGTTATCCCGGAACGCGCGATCAGCATCCGACTCGCACCCGTCGACATCGGTCCAGGACGCACAGTGCACGATCGCGTCCGGATGTGCGTCGGCGATGACGGCCAGCGCGGCCTGGCGGTCTCCGACGTCGAGGTCGGCGTGGGTGCATGCGACCACCTCGTGGGATGCGAGCGCATCGACGAGTTCCCGACCGATCTGCCCACCCGCACCGGTGACGAGCACTTTCATATGCGGACCTTCAGCGGCTCCCACCACCAACGATTCGCCCTGTACCACTCGACCGTCTCGGCCAGCGCTTCGTCGAGGCTGCGTTCCCGCCGCCATCCGAGCGCACGGATCTTGGAGATGTCGACCGAGTAGCGCCGATCGTGTCCGAGGCGGTCAGCGACGTATTCGACAAGTTCTTCGCCCCGGCCAACCAACGCGAGCAGCTTGTCGACAAGCACCCGGTTCGGGGTCTCGTTTCCGGCACCGATGTTGTAGATCTCGCCCGGTTCGCCGCGACGCAACGCGAGTTGCACACCCGCGCAATGGTCATCGACGTAGATCCAGTCGCGCTCGTTCAGCCCGTCACCGTAGAGCGGGACCGACGCACCGTCGAGCAGGTTGGTCGTGAAGAGCGGAATCACCTTCTCGGGATATTGGTAGGGCCCGAAGTTGTTGGTGCAGCGGGTCACGACGACCGGCAACCCGTACGTGTGATGGTACGACAACGCGATCAGATCCGAACCGGCCTTCGACGCAGAGTACGGAGACCGCGGCTCGAGCGGGTCGGACTCGGTCGACGATCCGACCTCGACGGACCCGTACACCTCATCGGTCCCGATGTGGACGACGCGTCCGATCTCGAGGCGGCGGGCCGTGTCCATCACGATATTGGTGCCGAAACAGTTGGTGTGCACGAAGTCGTCGGGCCCTGCGATCGACCGATCAACATGACTCTCGGCCGCGAAATGTACGACAGCATCATGGTTGGCCATCGCGTCTTCGAGCGAAGCCGGATCGCAGATGTTTCCCTTCACGAATCGAACGCGCGGGTCGTCGTCGACGTCGCGTAACGTCGAAAGATTTCCCGCGTAGGTGAGCGCGTCGTACACCGTGACCTCGTCATCGGTGTTCGCGAGCAAGAAACGGACGAAGTTCGATCCGATGAAACCGGCACCGCCGGTGACGAACACCTTCACCGTCGCACCGGCAGGCGGCACGTGACCATCGTCATTCCAGGTCGGCGCGGGAGTGGTCGCCGAGCACGAGCCGAGTCCCGTGCGGACGCACACCGGATCGCTCGACCTCGACATCCCGTCCGATGAGGGAGTCCTGAATGCGGTGCACACCCTGGATCCGACTGCGTTCGAGGACAACCGAATGTTCGATTTCGGCGTCGACGAGTTCGCAGTCGGCCGCGATAGACGTGTACGGCCCGACGTAGGTGTCGACGAGCCGCGTGCGCGCGCCGATGATGGCCGGTCCGCGCACAACTGACCCGATCAGCTCTGCGCCTTCTTCGATGATGACCCGCCGTTCGACCCGCGACCGATCGTCGACGTGGCCGTCAACGCGATGTTCGATGGTGTCGAGCACCAGACGATTGCAATGCAGGAGCGGGTCCTTCTTGCCGGTATCTATCCACCAGCCCTGCAGGATCTCGTGGCGCACCGAGTGGCCGGTGTCGAGGAGCCGCTGAATCGCGTCGGTGATCTCCAGTTCGTCGCGGGCTGAAGGTTCGATCTCTCGGACGGCATCGTGAATCGCGGGCGAGAACAGGTATACGCCAACCAACGCGAGATCCGACGGAGGGATCGCCGGCTTTTCCACGAGCCGTACGATCTCGCCTCGCACGTCGAGCTCCACTACCCCGAAGTTCCGAGGGTCGTCGACGTGGGCGAGGAGGATCTGCGCGGCGGGAGGCGCGGCGACGGCCTCTCCGAGCTCGGGCGGACGGTCACGGGCGGCCAAGAACTTGTCGACGAACGTTTGCAGGTCGTCTTGGAGCATGTTGTCGCCGAGGTAGACAACAAAATCGTCGTCTCCGAGAAAGTCGCGGGCGATGAGCACGCAATGAGCGAGTCCCCGAGGTGCGTCCTGGTCGATATAGGTGACCTCGATCCCGAACCGGGATCCGTCGCCGACAGCCGCCCGGATCTCGCTGCCGGTCTCCCCGGTGACGATCCCGACCTCTTTGATGCCAGCCGAGGCGATCTGTTCGATGACGTAGAACAGGATCGGCTTGTTCGCGATCGGTACGAGCTGCTTCGCACTCGTATGGGTGATGGGACGAAGCCGTGTACCGGCGCCGCCGGCGAGGATCAGGCCCTTCATCCGTGAAGAAAATAGCACGAGCCAGCCGGTCCGGTGCCTGTCGTAGCCTCGGGCCCATGACCGAACGCTATGACCGAGCAGACGGCTGCGACCTGTGCGAGGCCGCGCGAATCACCCCTTGGTACTACGAAGACGACGTGTGCTGGATCGCCGAATGCGAGATCTGCGCGACGCCGATGGTCGTATGGCGGGGCCACGGGACGAACCCGCCCGCCGAACAGTTGGCTCACATGCACGCTCGGCTCGCTGACGTCGTCCAGGAACATTTCGAGTTCGACCACTATGTCGACGACAACATGCGCAACATCCCTGATCACTACCACGCGCACGGTCGTCCGGTCGGCGGGTTCTTCGGTCACGGCATGAAGCGAAAGCAAGGCACCTGAGC
>JBKQIY010000145.1:0-48521 GCA_052148155.1 Acidimicrobiia bacterium
CCACCGATCGTGCGCAACGTGGAGGTGTGGTGCCAGCTCTTCAGCGAGCCGGCCGCGGGCTCCGACCTCGCGTCGCTCGCGACGCGTGCCACACGCGACGGCGACCGGTGGATCTTGACCGGCCAGAAGGTGTGGACCACGTGGGCGCATCGCTCCGACTGGGCGGTACTGCTCGCCCGCACCGACGCGGACGCGCCCAAACGCGACGGCATCACCTATTTCCTCCTCGATCTGCACCAACGCGGTGTCGAGATCCGCCCACTTCGGCACATGGGGGGCGACGTCGACTTCAACGAAGTGTTCCTCGATGACGCGATCGCGCTCGACGCCTACCGCGTCGGCGCAGTCGGCGAAGGGTGGAAAGTGGCGAACGCGACGCTGTCGGGTGAGCGTCAGATGGTCGCCGGGGCGGGATCCGGCGGCGTCGATCGCATCGGCGGGCTCGGCGTCGACAACGTCGTCGACCTGGCTCGGCGCTCGGATCAAAGTCGGGATCCGGTCGTACGGCACTCGTTGATGCGCGTCTTCAGCGAGGAACGTATCCGTGACTGGACGAATCAGCGGGTGCGGGCCCACACGAAGGCCGGGCGGCCCCCCGGTCCGGAGAGCTCGATCGGCAAGGTGCACCAGGGTGGCCTGAACCAACGCATCCAGCTCCTCGCGACTGCACTGCGCGGGATGGACGCGGCCGCCTGGGTCGGGGAGTCGCTCCCGCCCGAGGTGAAGGGGATGTTCCGCAGCCGGGCGAACACGATCGAGGGCGGCACCACCGAGATCAACAAGAACGTGCTCGGCGAGCGGGTGCTCGGCCTGCCCCGCGAACCTGATCCGTGGCGCGGCGCGTCATGGCGTGAGACGCCCCACTGACCGATGAGCTACGACACGCTCGTCGTCGAGCGCCGAGGGGTGGTGGGCTGGCTGGAGTTCAATCGCCCGACCGCACAGAACGCGATGAACGCGACCATGATGCGCGAGCTCGAGGACGCGTGGCGACAACTCGACGCCGACCCCGAAGTGCAGGTGATCGTGAACACC
This sequence comes from Acidimicrobiia bacterium, assembly GCA_052148155.1. Lineage (GTDB taxonomy): Bacteria > Actinomycetota > Acidimicrobiia > IMCC26256 > PALSA-610 > JBBQER01. The sequence goes on from JBKQIY010000145.1 coordinate 1,036, forward strand.
GGCGCGGGCGAAGTGTTCCAAACCGGCGTTGACCTTGCGCAGATGAGTCGCGATCTCGATGCACTGCGCGAGCAAAGCCGGCGCACGAAACGCTTCGAGTTACGGTTCACGGCCTGGCAGGTTGGCGTCACGAAGCCAGTCGTCGCGGCGGTCAACGGTGTCTGCGCGGGCGGCGGTCTCCACTTCGTGGCCGACGCGGACGTGGTGATCGCCGCGACAAATGCCGAGTTCTTCGACCCGCACGTGTCGGTCGGTCAAGCCAGCGTGTTCGAGACGATCGCGTTGGCGAAGAAGTCTCCGATGGAAGCTGTGCTGCGCATGGCGTTCGCCGGTCGTTACGAACGAATATCGGCGCCGCGCGCGTACGAACTTGGGATCGTGAGTGACGTCGTAGATCCACCAGAACGACTGCGAACCGCCGCGCAAAAGTTGGCCGAGGAGATCGCCGAACGTCCCGGCCCGGAGCTCGCCGCGATCAAGCACGCGCTGTGGGATGCATTGGAGAGAATGCCGTGACCTATCCCGAGTTGGAGACGCTGAAGTTAGAGCGAAAAGGACCGGTAGGTTGGCTGATCAACAACCGTCCGGATCAGCTCAACGCGATGAACGCACGCATGCGCGACGAGTTCGAGCTCGCCTGGCGCGCCCTGGATGCTGATCCCGAGGTGCGTGTCATCGTCCACACCGGCGAGGGGCGCTCGTTCCAAACTGGTGTCGACGTGCACGAGATCGCCACCGACGGCGCGGGCATGGAGCGTTATCGCGAGTCCGTCGAGCATTTCGATTTCCATTTCACTGCGTGGCACAACAACGTTTGGAAGCCCGTGATCACCGCGGTCAATGGCATCTGCGCCGGTGGCGGCTTCCACTGGATTGCCGACTCCGACATCGTGATCGCCGCGTCCGACGCACAGTTCTTCGACCCGCACGTGTCGATCGGTCAAGTCGTCGCGATCGAGGCGATCGGACTGATGAAACGGATACCGGCCGAGGCCGTGATGCGCATGGCACTGGTCGGACGGCACGAGCGGATGTCGGCCCGGCGCGCCTACGAGCTCGGCATGGTGAGTGAGGTCGTCGACCCTCCGGAACATCTGCGCGACGCGGCCCAGAAACTCGCCGAGAAGATCGCGCGCAACTCGCCGGCCGCGATGGCTGCAACGAAACGCGCCCTGTGGGGCGCGCTCGAGCTCGGCCTCACGGACGCGTGCAGGGCGGGCGCCGCCGAACTGGTGTCGATGTGGGGCCATCCCGACCAGGAAGAAGGACCCCGCGCGTTTGCAGACAAGCGTGAGCCGCGCTGGCAACCCCTCCGACGAGACGACGAGACGACGTCGTGACGGAAGTCGGGATCGGAACCGCGATCATCGCGTACATCGAACCGCACGCCGGACAGGCGCAGGCATTCAATCGTTGGTACGAACGCGACCACATGTACGCCGCGACCACAGCCGGCCCGGGCGCCTTCTCCGGGGCGCGTTGGATCGCGACCCGCGCCTGCAAGGCGGTGCGTCCGTCCGGCGCGACGTGGTTCGGCGAGCCGGCGCGAGGTTCGTTTCTCACGACGGTGTGGGTGCTCGACGGCGCGCAACCGGAGTGGGACGTATGGGTCGGCAATCAGATGAAGCGCTTGCACGCGCAAGCTGATCGGCTGTTCGCTGGACGCGATCATCTCCATACTGCGGTGTACCGCTTCGTCAGTGAGGAGCGCACCGACGACGGCGTCTCAGCCGCGACCGCGCTCGACCACCCGTTCGCCGGGGTGGCGGCGGTCGCGGTGCGCGCCGGTCTCGGACCTGCGTGCGCGGCGGCGATCGCGGGTCGCGAGGTGCCAACTGCCGCGACGTTCACACCCGAACGCGTGATACTCGGCGATGCCGATCCGCCGCCCCATGACCTCGTGGTCGGTTTCTGTGTGGGAGATCCGCTCGACGCGTGGCGAGTCCGCGTCGCTCCGACGATCCAGTCGTTCCCGGAGGTGGGATTCGCCAGCCCGTTCGTCCGTACCGTCCCCGGCACCGACACCTACGTCGACGAAATATGAAGATGGCGAACGAGAAGATCTACATCCACGAGCTGATCGACGTCATCGGTCACAACCGCGCCCGGTACATGCACCACATGACCGCGAATTGGTGTCCGGTCGGGATCGCCGAGCGGAACCAGCGTTGCTTTGGGGTATGGGCAACCGTCGGATCGACCGGCGTCTGGCCGCAAGTCGTGAACCTTTGGGAACTCGAAGGGTGGGACGGTCTCGCCGCCAACTTCGAACACGAGTTGGTCGGGCGGGGCGCGCAGGACCCGTCGCTCGCAGAGTGGTGGGCGGTCGCAGCTGACCTTCGGCGCGGTGGAGTCGACCGGATCGTGGTGCCCGAGCCGTGGAGTCCGACGATCGACGAGCTGACCGGTGCCGGCGTGAAAGGAACCGTGTACCTGCACGAGCTCGTGACGGTGCCGGTCGGACGATCGCGCGGCTTCCTGGCTGCGCTCGAAGTGTCCGGACGATCGGCGGTCGAAGCGTTCGGTTTGTGCTGCGTCGGCGCGTTCCGGGTCGCGATGTCGACCGACACCGAGGCGGTCGTGATCTGGGCCGCGCCGGACCTGTCGGTGTGGGCGGCCTTCGAACGCGGTTGGGAAGACGGTTCGCTCGCGCCGTGGCGAGCCGTGCTCGATGCGCTCGAAGCGCGCGTGCACAGAACGCTCATGGTCGACGCCCCGCTGAGCCCGATGCGCCTTGGCCGTCAACCGCAGGTGAGCGACCGGCTTCCGCTCTCCGACATCGGCCCATGACCGAGGCGTCGCTGCGATCCCTGCTTGACGGAGACCCTGACGACGTCGTCGCGTATCTGAACAGCACCGCGACGACCCGAGCTGAACTCCGCGCGTCGGTCGATCGCGTCGGGTTCGAACTACGCGACGCCGGCCTCGCCGGCCACGTGATCGGCGTTCTGGCCGCGAATGGGCCGGAAGCGATCGCGGCATGGTTCGCGGTATGGAATGTCGGTGGTGCGTTCGTTCCGCTGAACCCGCGGGTGCCGCCCGCCGAGCGGGACGCGTTCATCGCGTCGACCGGCGTCGCCGCGGTGATCAACCCGCCGACCCTGCGGTTGGTTCCCGGCGCGGCCGCGTCTCACGCGGACGCCGGCGTCGCCATCGTGCAGTTCACGTCGGGTACGACCGGCCGGCCCAAGGCGGTGCCCCTCCGCCACGACACCGTCCTCGACTTGCTCGACGGCGTCATTGGCTCGCTGCGCGGTGGTCGTCCGGTCGCGAAACGGGCGCCGATGCCGAACCTCGTCCCGGTCTCGCTCTCGTTGTGGGCGGGGATCTACCAAGTGCTGTTCGCGTTTCGGGTTGGCGCGCCCGTCGTGCTGATGGAGCGATTCGAGCCGGTGGAGTTCGCTCGACTGATCGGCGAGTTCGGCATCCGTTCGTCGGTGTTGCCGCCCGCCGCGATGGTGATGCTCACCCGCGAGCCCCGCGTGACGAGCCTCGAACCGCTGCGTTACGTGCGGAGCGTGTCGGCTCCGCTCTCACCGACCCACGCCCGCGACTTCCACGAGCGTTTCGGTGTCGCGATTCTCAACGGCTACGGACAGACCGAACTCGGCGGCGAGGTCGTCGGTTGGACCGCCGACGATTGGCGGGAGTTCGGTGCGGCCAAACTCGGCGCGATCGGTCGTCCACACGCCGGAATCGAGGTGCGCGTCCGCGACGCCGAGTTACAGGTCCGGTCGCGAACGGCAGCTCCTCCCGACCCGGCGCTCGGCGATCGCGTCACCGTCGACGGTTGGCTGCGTACCGGCGATCTCGCCCGCATCGACGCCGACGGCTTCGTGTGGCTCGAGGGACGCGTGAGCGCGATGGTCAATCGGGGTGGCTTGAAGGTCTATCCCGACGAGGTGGAGGAGCACCTGCGCGAGCATCCGTTGGTCGCGGACGCCGCGATCGCCGGCGTTCCCGACGACCGCCTCGGCGAAGTGCCGTGGGCCTTCGTGGTCGCCGAATCCGGTGCGGATCTCGACCCCGACGCGCTGCGCGAGTGGTGTCGGGCACGGATGGCGGCGTACAAGGTTCCGGCCGGCGTGACGATGGTCGGCGAACTCCCCCGCAACGAGATCGGAAAGCTGCTCCGCCAGGATCTCGTGCCCCTGGCCAACCGGGCTGGATGACGGAACTCAGTCGGTCTTGTTCGCCTTCAGGTCGGCTCGCAACCGGCGCATCTCTCGGATGGTGCGGGAGATCACCTTCAGACTCGCACCGCCCGACTTTCCTGCAGTGCGCGGGTAGTGCGTTACGCCCACCTCGGTGATGCGAAAACCGGCGATCTGGGCCCGGATCACGAGCTCGGGGGAGATGAACGCGGAGCGCGACTCGAGCTCGCCGACGAGCGCGTCGACGACCTGGCGATCGAAAAGTTTGAACGCGCAGTCGATGTCGCGCACGTGCAGGTCGAACATCGTGCGCAGCACCGTGTGGTAGACGCCCGCGACGACCAGCCGATGCCAAGGATCCCGACGTTTGATCCGGTACCCGATCACGACATCGGCGTCCTCGAACGCGGGCAGGAGCGCGCCGATATCTGAGAGATGGAACTGGAGATCGGCGTCAGTGAAGAAGACCGCCTCGCCCGTACTTTCTTTGAGGCCTGTCTGTAGTGCGTGGCCGTATCCCAGGTTATTCTTGTGCACGACGAGTCGGATCTCAGGGTGCAGGGCGGCGTAGTCGCGCACGATGCTTGCGGTGCGGTCGGTGGAGCCATCGTCCACGATGACGGCTTCCCAGTGATCGGCGAACTGCGGGAGTGTGGCGACCACTTCATCGAGGAGCCGGGCAATGTTGGGCTCTTCGTTATAGGCGGGAAAGAAGCATGAGAGCGAAGGCAACCTCTCCATCGGTTCTCCAACCTCCCGTCATCTTGAACCGTGAGGCCACATGAGCCTCACAAGCCCGGTGCTGCGCCGCCGGCGAATTACTTCGGACGCCCCTGAGACGTCCTTGAGATCGACTCGTGACAGCGGCCCCATCCGCCGATTCGTGTGGTGGCTCGACACGCCTTTGGGCCTCGTGCTCATGTTCGTGCTGGCGCTCGCGATCCGCGTCGCCATCGCCCCGAGATTCGGTTTCTACGGCGACCTCAATTACTTCCGGGGCTGGATCACAGACCTCCACAACGTCGGGATCCGGCACTTTTACGCCTCAGTCGGCGACACCACCTACGTATACCCACCAGGCTATCTGTACGTCCTCGATGTGCTCGCTCGCTTCTCGAGCTCGCCCAGCTATCTGCTCGTCAAGTTTCCCACGATTCTCGGCGACCTCGCGCTCGCCTGGACCTGCGGTGTGCTCGCCCAACGACTTGCACCACAAACATTGCGGCAACGCGTGCCGGTGCGCGCCGCGGTGATCGCGGCGGTGCTGTTCAACCCGGCGGTCATCGCGCTGAGCGTGGTCTGGGGACAGGTGGATGCCATACCGGCGTTCTTGGTCATGGCGTCGCTCCTGTTCTTGGTGACCGGTCGGCCAAGTGTCCGGCGAGAGCTCGCCGCGATGATCCTGTTCGCCGCCGCGTTCGCGATGAAGCCGCAGTCGAGTTTCATCTTTCCGGTTCTTGGCTACGCCCTGTACCGGCGTCACCTCCATCACCGGAGCATCTCCGAAATCGCGCGTGGATGTGCGAAGATCTTCGTGGTCGGTGCGCCGGCCCTCGGGTTGTTGGCGGTGTCGGGGCTCCCATTCGGTCTGAGCCCTGTCGGGCTCAAGGATTTCTATTCGAAGGCGTCGAACGGCTACAAGATCACGAGCGTTTGGGCCTTCAACCTGTGGGGGGTCGTCGGCTTCCAGCGCGGCGACGTTCGGAACGCGGGCACCGTTGTGCAGTTCGTGGCTGGTGTCCCCGCGTTCGACGTCGGTGCGTTCGCGTTTGTCGCGGGAACCGCCTATGTGATCTGGCGTGCGCACCGTTCGATCAACCGCGGACACGACGAAGCCCGAGTGCTCGTGGTGGCGGCGGCTGCGACCAGCCTCATCGCGTTCACGGTGCTCACGCGTATGCACGAGCGTTACCTGTTCCCGGTACTCGCCTGCCTGGCACCGCTGGTGGTATGGCGCGGGTTCCGGTGGGTCTACGCCGCAGTTTCTGCGCTGTTTGTCGTGAATCTGTGGTATCCGTTCGCGGTCTACAACTATTCGTGGAAGGTGTATTACCCGACGTGGAAGTTGACGACCTTCTACTACCAGCCGGTCTTTCACTGGGTGTTCGGGAACATCGCGACGACCGACACCTGGCAGAAAAAGATGTGGTCGTTGTTCGTGGTCGCGGCGTGTGTCGTGCTGACGGCTCGCGGCTTTCGCTGGATCGAACGCGTCGACGACGCCGCGACGTTGTCGGGCGACGACCGTTCACCGCTTCCCGAGCCGACTGAGCGCGTCTCGGTCGCCGCCGGATTCGTCGGAACCGGTTTCGCGCCCAGCGCGGCTGTCGCGGCGGAGACGGTTGCGGCCGGGCCAGACGAGACCGGGCCAGTCGAGTCCGGGCCAGTCGAGTCCGGGGCAGTCGAGTCCGGGCCAGTCGAGTCCGGGCCAGTCGAGTCTGGGTCAGTCGGGTCTGGGGCAGTCGAGACCGAGGGAGTCGAGACCGAAGCCGTTGACGCCGGGGCAGTTGACGTCGGAGCAGGTCGCGGCGACACGACGCCGCGGTGGCTTCGGCTGTTCCGATCGGCGATGGCGCCTATCGCGGCCGAGGAAACCGACGCACCCTGGCGATGGTTGCGGCTCCTGCCGCTCGGACTGGTGATCGTGTCGTGCGTGTTCAGTCTGGTGATCTTGCGCAGCGAAACCACGCCGGCGAACAACCTCAACGACAGTGCGTTCCACCTCGAGATGGTCCGGTGGGCCGACCATCAGATCGGCGAAGGGAAGGTGCCGCTCGACGGCTGGTTCCCGAACCTGGCGTTGGGCTCGTCGTTCTTTCATCATTATCAGAGCCTGCCGTACACGCTGACCGCCTACGCGGCGCGTCTCACCGGACTCGGCGACACCACGACCTACTTGTGGCTGTTGTATCTGATGCTCGCGTTGTGGCCGATCTCGGTCTTTCTCGGCGCCCGGCTGCTCAGCTTGGAACGATGGCCCGCGGCCGCGGCGGCACTGGTCTCACCGCTCATCGTGAGCGTGACTGGATACGGCTACGAGCACAGCAGTTACACCTGGCAGGGCCTCGGCGTGTTCACACAGCTGTGGGGTATGTGGCTCCTACCGCTCGTGTGGGGTTTGACGTACCGCGCGGTGACGAAAGGCTCCAAGTGGTACGCGCCAGCCGCGCTCGTGCTCGCCCTCACAATCGCGACGCATCTCATGACCGGATACCTCGCGGTGCTCAGCATCGGTGTGTGGGTGTTGCTGTCACGACGTGAATTCGTTCGTCGAGTCGCCCGAGCGGCCATCGTCGCCGTCGGCGGGCTCGCGACCGCGGCATGGGTTCTCGTGCCGCTCCTCGCTGATCGCAACTACTCGGCGCAGACACAGTTCTACAAGGGCACCTTTTTCGACGATTCCTATGGTGCCGGCAAGATCCTGCACTGGCTGTTCACGGGTGAGCTCTTCGATCACGGACGCTTCCCGATCTTGTCGTTGCTGGTCGCGGTTGGTTTCGTCGTATGTGTCGTCCGCGCTCAGCGTTCAGAACCGGCTCGAGCGGTGCTCGGCGTGTGGACGCTCAGCCTGTTCCTGTTCTTCGGACGAGCGACGTGGGGTGTCCGTTCGGTCGTCAACCTGTTGCCCGGCAACGGCGACCTGCAAATGCACCGGTTCATGGTCGGCGTCGACCTCGCCGCCATCTTCTTGGCCGGTTTCGGTCTCGTCGCGGTTGCGCGCTTGACCGGCTTCATCGTGAGCCGCGGTGTCGCCTTCGTCGGTCGCGTCTCCGTGCGGTCGGCTGTCGTGTGGACCGCGGTGGCTGTCGCGATGGTCGGGATGCTCGCACCCGCGTGGACGCAGGTCGCGCACTACGACCTGTTCGACGGCACGCTCATCCCGTACCAACGCATCGCCGAACAGCAAGACGGCGCCGACTTCAGAGCGTTGGTCCTGGAAGCGGAACGGGACGGCGGTGGCCGCATCTACGCTGGTCTGCGCGCCAACTGGGGCGAGCAGTACAGGATCGGAAACGTCCCGGCGTACGCGGAGCTCGAAAACTACGATGCCGACGCGATCGGATATCCGTTCCGCACCGTGCAGTCGCTGTCCACTGACGTCGATGCGAGCTTCAACGAATTCAACCTCGCCCAGTACCAGATCCTGAACATCAAATACATGATCTTGCCGGAAGGTCACCCACCGCCGGTCCCGGCGACGTTCCTCGACTCGCGAGGTCGGCACCGGCTGTACGAGGTCAACACCTCCGGCTACTTCCAAGTCATCGACGTGATGGGAGCGATCAGCGAGAACCGCACCGACATCAACAGCGAGTCGTATACGTTCCGATACGGACCGCTCGCGACGGACAACGTCTACCCGTCGGTCGCGTTCAACGGGGGCCGCGCCGCGCCGGCGACGGCTGTCGGTGCTTCCCCACCGGCCGGTACGCCGGGCACCGTGCTCACACAGGACAGCCGCGATGCGGTCAACGGAGTGTTTACGGCCACTGTGCGAGCCAATCGAAACGCGGCAGTGCTGCTCAAAGAGTCGTTCGATCCCCGCTGGACGGTCACCGTCGACGGCGTCGCGCAGAAGCCGGTGATGATTGCACCAAGCCTCGTCGGCGTTGAAGTCCCGGCCGGAACCCACACGATCGTGTTCCAATACAAGTCGTATCCGGACTACCCGATCCTCCTGACCGTCGGGCTGTTGACGCTGGCGGCGCTCATTGTGTGGCCGCGACGCAGACAACTCGTGCCCGTCCGCCGTTCCCGGAGCAAGACCACGTCATAGACGGTATGGCAATCGTTTGCCATACCGCTCGTCGAGCAGTACCTTCCGGGCACGGGCTTGTTCCCGCAACGTCGCAGTGTTCGGGGGTCAGATGCTGAACGGTCACCGCGTCATCGATGCCGACTCGCACATTCACGACTTCCACCTCGACTGGCCGACACTGTTGCCGCCCGAGCTTCACGACACCGCGCCGCGCACCCACTACGAGCCTTCGGGTTTCCCGCACATCGAGGTCGAAGGACGGCTGCTGCCCGGAGGCGAGCACGACCTCGCAGAGTTGACCGAAGAGTCGACACGCGACCCGAAGTATTGGGCCGCGCCCCGCCAAGGAGAGTTCGAGCCCGCCCCGCGCCTGCCTGACATGGACGCGATGGGCATCGACGTCTGCGTCCTGTTTGGTGGCCACTGTTTTCTCGTCGCCTCCAAGGTGGAGTCACCTCAGATCGCGTACGCGACGTTGCGCGCCTACAACGAGTACCTCGGACAGTTCTGCTCGGCGGCACCCGATCGGTTGAAGGGCGTCGCGATGATTCCAATGGTCGCGCCCGACCTCGCCGCCGCGGAACTCAAGCGTGCGGTCACCGACCTCGGACTTGTTGGCGCCGTCCTCCCTCCCCACCATGCGAACGGTATGACCCTCGATGATCGGCGCCTCGATCCGATTTGGGCGGCCGCGCAGGATCTCGACGTGCCGGTGTGTGTCCACACCATCGGTGTGCAGATCTCGCCGATCCAGTCGATGGTCCACCTGCCGATGATGGACGAGGCCTACGGCAGCATTCCCAGCATGCTGGCGCTCGGACATCTCATCATGGGTGGCGTGCTCGACCGTTTTCCGCAGCTGACGATCTGCTTCCTCGAGGTCGGCGCCGGCTGGGTTCCCTATGTGGCCGACCGGCTCGATACGAACTACGAGATGTTCGGTTCCACGCAAAATCGGATGCGCCAACGTCCGAGCGACTATGTGCGAAGCGAGCAGCTGTATTTCGCCGCCGACCCCGACGAACCCACACTGCCGGCCGTCGTCGAAGCGATCGGAGCCGAACGGCTCGTGATCGGCTCCGACTACTGCCATCCGGAAGGGATGTGCCCGTTCACGATGCGCGAACTCGCCGAACGCGACGATCTCTCCGCCGAGGTGAAACGCAACATCCTGTACGACAATCCGAAGCGCCTGTACCGGATCTGAACCGCTCGCCGGCGTCTAGCGCACCTTCCCGCACGACGCGCGTCTGACAAGTTCCAACGGAAGGTTGTCGCGGCCCATGCGCGCCCCGCCGCCCAGAATCCAGATCGCTCGCTTCATCGCCGCGTCGCCGAGCGCGTTCAGAGGAACGTGCACGGTCGTGAGTCCGAGGTCGCCCGCCACCGTCAGGTCACCGAATCCGACGACCGACACCTCAGCGGGCACGTCCACTCCGTGGTCGGCGAAGCCTTGCACGAGGCCGGCCGCCGCGTGGTCGGTGGCCGCAAGCACTGCGGTGACCACCGGGTTCCCGTCGACGTCGGACGCCTCGACGAGTTGCTTGGCGGCCTCGACGCCCGCGGCCCGGGTCCCGTCGCCCGTGATCATGCGCGACGCGCGGAACTCCATTCCGTGGCGGCGCAGCACCTCGGCGAGCGCGTAGCGGGCGACCTGGGTGCTGTTGAGCGCGGCCGGCGCGCCGACGTAGGCGAACTCGTGATGCCCGAGCGACACCAGGTGGTCGACGAGAAGTCCGAAACCCTCACGCGTCGAATAGGACACGTCGGGCTCGACTCTGGCGTGCGGGGCGAGCCGCAACAGCACCGCTCCCGCGGCCTCGACCCGGCGGAGCTGTTCGACGAGCTCGGTCTGCTTGGCCGCGTCGGCCGCGCTCGAGCCCGCATAGATAATCGCGTCGACCCGCTGGGAACGCAGGCGCCGGACGTACGCGATTTCCTTGTCGGCGTCGCGGTCGGTCTCACATACCACGACCGAGAAGCCATTATCGAATGCGACATCTTCGATGCCGCGCACGATGCGCGCGTAGAACTCGTCGATGAGGTCGTGCACCAGCACACCAACAATGTGGCTGCGCTGCATCACGAGGCCGCGTGCGAGGAGGTTCGGTTCGAAGTCGAGCTCGCCCGCGACTTCGAGGACCCGGGTGCGGGTCGCTTCCGCCACCGGATGTCGGCTCCCCGACAAGACACGCGACGCGGTCGTGATCGAAACCCCGGCCCCGGCGGCGACGTCGGCCAACGACGTCAGGCGGCTCGAACGACGGGTCACGGACCCAAGGTTAGGAGCCCGGGAATGACCGAACCCGCCCCGACGTTACGCGGACCATGTCCGGGAATCCCGCCTCACCGTCTGCCGATTTCTTCGACGAGGCTGCCTGCAAAGGCGTCGACACCACAGTGTTCTTCCCCGTCTCGGAGACGTTCGCGGGCCAGGCCAAGGCAATCTGCGCCACGTGTCCGGTCTCCGAGCAGTGTCTCGAATATGCGATCCAGACCCGCCAGCCCGACGGCGTCTGGGGCGGACTGACGGCCGTAGAACGCCACCGACTTGTCCGCCGGCGCCAAAAGTCGGCCCGCGAACAACGCGATCGGTCCACCGCCGCTTGAGTGCAGCTCCCACTCGAGGGGGCGTCGGGCGGATGGTGGATCAGGCGGCGTTGGCTTGCGGCTGGTCGCTGTCGTCGCGCCGGCGCTCTGGTTGCGAGATCGCCGGCGGCGGCGGCGGAGAGGGTCGTCGCGGTTGGTTCGCGTAGCCGGCAACGAGCGTCGCGACGCCGTGTACGCCGCACCACGAGATCGCCAGCGCAACGAGATAGCGGATTCCGCCTTCGGTCACGTCGACGGTGCCGTGCAGCATGTTCACAAACGTCGGCAGACACAGGAGCAGCGACAGTACGAGACTCAACGCGAACGTGAATGCCGGGTCAACCGAAGGGCGTTTCATGACGACAAGCGCTCCAGCAACAGCTCGGTCCAGGTCAGCGGTGATGCCAGCTCTTGTTCGAGCCGACCGACCGGAATCCCGATGTCGAGTGCGGTAGCCGGGCTCACCGTCTCGTCGAGGCCGTCGAGCGCGAGGACGTCGACGCCGCCGAGCTCTTCGATCCGGTGCGCGATGTCTTCCCGCTTCCAGCCCGCGTCGACGATCGCCCAGGTGACGGTCGGTTCAAGGTTGTCGAGTATTCCCCTTGCCCAACGCAGCCCGCGAGTCGGGGTCGGCAGGCTGCACGCGACAATCGTCGGCCGCGTGCGGCGACGCCAGCTCAACCTGCGCTCCAGCGCGGTCGCGGCGTCGCACATCTGCAGCCACGTCGGGATCCCTCCACCAAGTTTCTCCTGCGTCGCGAGCATCACGTCGTCGGGGTCGAGCCCGGCTTCGGCCGCGAGGTCGCGTGCGAGCAGGACCGGCGTCGCGCCGACCCCAACCGTCGCGATGACCACACCCACGGCTCCAGGGACGCTCGGCGCTGGTGGAAGCCGAATCAGCGACTCGACCAACGCGCCCTTCAACCCGGAGTGGCCGACGCCGCGCGGTATCAGTCGGGGCGGCAGACCCATCTTCGAAAGCCGCGTCTCGTAGCGGTCGATCACCTCGGCCGAAGGCGTCACGGGTCGCGTGCCGCGAGGTGTTGACACCGTGCCCAACGTGGAGACACGCAGGTCATCGTCTTCGTCCGGTCGCGGCGCCGTATCGACCGGTTCGTTCGGCAGCGCCAACGAAGGCGCAGCTGGACCGGCAGAGCTCGTGGTCGCGGTCCTCGCAGTGCGCAGATCGATCTCTTCCACCGCGCGACGCGACTCGCTCGCCGTCTCGGCGTCTGCGCCGAGTTCGTCAGCAGTGGCGTCGATCGACCGGCTAAACCGGTCGAGCACCTGCGCGAAGTCGCGCGATTCCGTCGAGAGGGACCGCTCCTCGACGAGGTCGATGACGTTGTTGCGCTCGTCGGCGCTCACCGCGTCGGCGAGTTCGAGGATCGTGGCCGGAACGCGGCCCTCGGACCGAACCGGAACCGGCACGGACGACGGGTTCGGCGTGCGAACCGGGGTCGGCATGGAATCCGGCGTCGGCATGGAATTTGGGGTCGTTGGGGAATCCGGGGTCGGCGGGGAATCCGGGATCGCGGTCCGAGCCGCGTCCGCCTCGACGAGTACCTCGAACGCTTGACGCGAGAAGAAGCCAGCGACGCCGCCCTTGCGGATCCGGTTCGCGGCCACGATGCGCGCGTCGGGGCCAACCTCGGCGCGCACACGCTCGAGGAGGTCCTCAAGGACCGGTCCCTCAAACTGCCGCTGGCTGGCCAAGGTTCACCACCGCGATCGTGTCGAGCTCGAGCTGCGCGCCGAGCTCCGTGTAGGCGAGAACAGGTAGCCGTGGGGCGACGGCCTGCAAAAGGCGGTGCAACGCGGCCCGAAGTTGGGTGGAGCAAACGAGCACCGGCTCGATGCCTTTCATCTCGGCCTCCTGCGCGTTGCGCGCGACGGCCGTCGCCAACTGCTCGGCGATCTGCGGATCGAGCGCGAGATAGCTGCCCTGGTCGCTGGTGCGTAACGCTTCCGCGAGCGAGTGCTCGATCATCGGTTCGAGGGTCAGCACCGGCAGCCGGCCGTCGCGCGAATGCGACGCCGAGATCGCCGGCCCGAGCGCGGTGCGGACCGCCTCGACGATTTGTTCCAGATCCTTCGTGGCTCGCGAACGCTCGGATACCACTTCGAAGATCCGCACGAGATCACGGATGCCGACGCCCTCGTCGAGCAACGACTGGAGCACGCGCTGAATCTCGCCGGCGGTGATACTGGCGCCGTTCAACTCGTCGATGACGACCGGATCGGTCTGCTTCGCAAGGTCGATCAGGAGCTTGACGTCCTGGCGTCCGAGCAACCGGCCCGCATTTCGGCGCACGACCTCAGCAAGATGTGTGGTGATGACCGACGCACGGTCGACAACCGTCGCGCCCGTGACCTCGGCCTGATGTCGGAATTCGAGCGGCACCCAGCGGGCCGGCAGCCCGAACACCGGCTCACGGGTCGGGGTCCCGGGAAGTCCCGGTTGATCGTCGCCAAGGACGAGGACGTGGTTCTGCGGCGCTTCGCCGCGACCGACCTCGACGCCGTGCACACGGATCGCGTACGTGCTCGACGGCAGCTCCATGTTGTCGCGTGTCCGCACCAGTGGGATCACGATGCCGAGCTCGAGCGCCAGTTTGCGCCGCAGCGCACGTACGCGGTCGAGCAGGTCGCCGCCTTTGCTCGCGTCGACGAGATCGACGAGATCGAACGCGATCTCGAGTTCGAGCGGCTCGACGCGCATGTCGGTCGCGATCCGCTCCGGCGCGTCGGGTGACAGCGGCGGCGTCTCAGCCGCGCGGTCGGCTTCGGTGGCGTCGGCGAGGATCTGCTCGTCCGACGGGAGCCGAGCCGCGAGAACGAGGAGTAAGCCTCCGACGAGGATGAACGGAACCTTCGGCAAGCCCGGCACGATGGCGATCACGCACATCGCACCGCCGGCGAGTTGCATCGTGCGCTTATGCCGCGTGAACTGCTGCAACAGGTCGGTGCCGAGATCGCTCTCGGTCGCGGCGCGGGTCACGATCAGGCCTGACGACAACGAGATGAGCAACGCCGGTATCTGTGCGACCAACCCGTCGCCGACGGTCAGCAGGCTGTACTTCGAGACGGCGTCGCCGAACGACATGTGCTTTTGCAGTATCCCGACCGCGAAGCCGCCGATCAGGTTGATCAGCACGATCACGATGGCCGCGATCGCGTCGCCCTTCACGAACTTCGAAGCACCGTCCATCGCGCCGTAGAAGTCGGCTTCGTCGGCGATCTCCTTGCGGCGGCGTTTGGCCTCGGTCTCGTTGATCAGACCGGAGTTGAGGTCGGCGTCGATCGCCATCTGCTTACCGGGCATCGCGTCCAGGGTGAATCGAGCCGCGACCTCGGCGACGCGGCCGGCACCGTTCGTGATCACAATGAACTGGATCACGATCAGAATCAGAAATATCACCAGCCCGACGATCACGGATCCGCCCACCACGAAATGACCGAACGACTCGATCACGGTGCCCGCGTACGCATGCAGCAGCACGAGCCGCGTGACCGACACGTTGAGCGCGAGCCGGAACAGGGTCGCGATGAGGAGATACGACGGGAAGATCGAGAAGTCGAGCACACGTCGTGTCGACATGCTGACCAGGAGTGCAAGCGTGGCGAGCGCCATGTTGCCGACGATGAGCAGATCGATCAGCGGGGTCGGCAACGGCACGACCATCATCACCACGATCCCGACGATCGCGGCAGGGATCGCGATCTGTCCGATGCGGTTGTTGACCACGGGACTCCTCGGCACCTTCGCGCGCGCCGTCCGTGGCACCTTCTTTGAGGTTCGGGCGAACCCCGGTACTGATCGGCCCGGCCGACCTCCGGCTTAGGCCCTCTCGGGCGGCGTCCGGTCGCGAACCGACCAATCCGATCGGCCGGTTTCGGGGGACGATGCACCCCGGTGAGCACTCCTGGCGTTCAGGGCGCTACAAGACGGCAGGTTTGGGAAGTTCGTGGTATCCGTACGCCCGGCCCTTGGCCCGGAGCCCGAATACGAACGCGAGGAGCTGAGCCACGGCCTCGTAGAGGTCGGCCGGGATCAGCTGGCCGAGCTCGCAAGCCCAGTACAGCGTGCGAGTCAGGACCGGTTCGTGAACGATGGGGACTCCGTGGGCTTCAGCTTCTGTGCGGATCCGCTTGGCGATGTCGCCGGCGCCCTTGGCGATGACCTGGGGTGCACCTCGAGCTGACTCGTACTTGAGCGCGACCGCGTAGTGCGTCGGGTTCACGACGACGACATCGGAGCTGCTCACGAGCCCGATCATCCGGTTCCGGCTGATCGACATCTGCCTCGATCGGATCGCGCGCTTGACCGTCGGGTTTCCCTCGTGCTGTTTCATCTCTTCTTTTATTTCGTGACGGGACATCTTGAGCTGCTTCATGAGCCGACGGCGTTGCACGAGGTAGTCGATACCGCCGATCGCGAGGCCGCCGATCGCGACGTTTCGGAACATCGTCAGCACGGTCGAGGCGCTGATCGTCGCCAGACCCTGAAGCGAACCGTTCGACGTCAGGGTAAGACTTGCGATGGTGTGCGCGATCGCCGGCCACGCGATCGCGACGAGCAGGGCGATCTTCGCGATCGACTTTACGATCTCCCACCACACTTCTGCGCCGAACATTCGCTTGAGACCCTTGAACAGGTTGAGGCGGCCGAAGTCAGGTTTGAGTTTCTTCACCGCGGGACGTAACCCGACCTGGCCGAGCCCGACCACGACGCCGATCAGCATCATCCCAATCAAGATGGGGGCGAGAACCCCGGCGCCCTTCAATGCCGCTTCGCCGACGAACCTCATGTCGGCGGCCTGGTCGGGATGCGCGATGGTCTGGCCCATATCGAGCAGCAGGCCGCGCATCGAACTTGCGCCGCGCGTCACGGATATTTGCAGGAGCACGACGGCTCCGAGCATCCCGGCCCACGTGGAAAGATCGGCGGACTTGGCGACCTGACCCTTCTCGCGCGCCTCCCGACGGCGCCGTGGAGTCGGTGCTTCGGTCTTTTGGGAAGTGTCGCCCGCCATACGAGTCGCTCGTCAGTGGCCGAGCGGCGCAACCGCGTCGCGTACGAGGTTGCCGAGCGCCGGTGAGGTGAGGGGGAGTGCGACGGCCACCACGATGAGCGCGATCACGACCCGGAGCGGGAATGCCAGCGCGAACACGTTCAGGTTCGGAGCGGCACGGGCGAGCAGCCCGAGCGTGATCTCGGCGAGGAACAAGCACGCCAGGATCGGACCGGCGATCTCGATCGCCGCGACGAGGAACTCGCCCATGTTGCGCGTCAGCAGCGCCGAGATCGTGCTCATCGAGAGGCCGCCCGCAGGAATCACATCGAAGGAGCGGAAAAATCCGTTCACGAGGATGAGGTACGCATCGGTTGTGAACAACAGCGTCGTGGCGAGGAGCTCGTAGAACCGGCCGAAGATGGCTGCTTGCGCGCCGTTGTACGGGTCGTAGATGGCCGACAGCGAGAAGCCCGCGAACAGGTCGACGAACTGCCCGGCGGCTTGCAGAGCGTTGACCAGCAGCAACGTAAACATGCCCAAGGTGAATCCGACGAGCGCTTGCACGACAAGAGACGTGATGAACGCTCCTGTCTCGTTGGGGAGGGCAGGGTTTGTGATGTGATGCGCGGCGGCGAGCGCCAACGACGCGGCGACCCCGACCTTCACGGTGTTCGGGATCATGGTTGTGTTGAACGGCGGCGCCACGAACAGCCAGGCCGAGGCGCGCACAAGCGCAAGGATGAACGCCGTCACCACTATCGGGTTGATCGGGATCGTCATTGGGTTCGACTGTCGGAGATTCGATCTTGGGGATCCGGCGCGGACGTCAGTTTTGGAGGAGCTGCGGGATCATGTTGAACAGCGAGTGCGTGAACGCGATCGTCTCGCCGAGCATCCAGTGTCCGGCGAGCAGGATGACGAGCGCGACGCCCGCCAACTTCGGAACGAACGTCAAGGTCTGTTCCTGGATCTGGGTCGCCGACTGCACAAGGCCGATGAGGAGTCCGATCGCCAACGACACGCCGAGAATCGGCGCGGCGAGCTTCGCCGCGAGCAGGATCGATTGCACCGAGATATTGATGACTTCGTGATCGTTCACGAGTGGTTCCTTTGTCCGAGTGGTCGGCTCCGGCGGCATCATTGGACGCCGACGGAACCTCGAGTCAGTGGTGGAAGCTCGTGATGAGCGAGCTGACGATCAGCGCCCAGCCGTCGACCATGACGAACAGGAGCAGTTTGAACGGGAGGGATACGAGCACAGGTGGAAGCATGAACATGCCCATCGACATCAGCGTCGAGCTCACGATGAGGTCGATAATCAAGAACGGAATGAAGATGACGAATCCGATAATGAACGCCGTCTTCAACTCGGAGAGCACGAATGCAGGAACGAGAGCTGTCATCTGCACCTTGTCCGGTGGTGCAGGTTTTTCGTTAGCCGCCGCGGTGAAGAGACTCAGGTCGCTCTGGCGGGTTTGGGCGAGCATGAACGTTCGCAACGGCTGCTGCGCGGCGTCGTACGCCTTGCCGTAGCTGATCTTGCCGTTCAACAGCGGCTGCAGCGCGTCGTTGTTGATCTGTGTCAGCGTCGGCGCCATCACGAACAAGCTGAGGAACAACGCGAGACCGATCACCACCTGGTTCGGTGGGATCGAGGTGAGCCCGAGCGCGTTGCGCGTCAGAGAGAGCACGATCACGATGCGCGTAAAGCTCGTGAGCATCACCATGAGCGCCGGAGCGATAGCGAGCACCGTGAGCAGCAGGATGATGATGATGCTCTGATTCGGTTTCTGGTTCTTCGAATTCCCACTCCCGGTGAGGTTGCCGAGATCGATCGAGATCGAGCCGGTGTTGCCGTCGCTTCCCGACCCGCCGGCCAGGGTGGTTGTAGTCGCCGACGTCGCACCGGTGCTCGTATCGGGCGTCGTGAGTGTGGTCGTTCCCGGCGTTGTAATCGACGGCGCGGTGATCGATGGGACCGTGATCGTTGTAATCGTCGGCAGCGTGATGTTCGGCGGCGTGATGTTCGGCGTGGGACCTGCGGCCGCGGCGATACCGGAGCCGAACGCGATCCATACGAGCGTTCCGACGAGCCCGAGCGCGACCACGGTCGCGACGACGAAGCGACGGTCTGAGCCGCGCCGACGGGTTCGAAACCAGCGGGGGCGGCGCAGGTCGGATCGATCCCGAGCAGATCGGATTGTGGACAGATCGGTCATGGACGTCTGACGGCTTGGTGATGCTCAGCGCCGGACGGTGCGTTCCCGCAGGCCGTCGAGCATCGCCTTCCATGACGGAGTCGGGCCGTCCGGCCCTTGCGAAGAGGCCGTCCACTGGCCTTCCGCGTCGTCGAGATCGAGCTCGTCGAGATCGGCGTCGGCCAACTTCGTCACCTGGTGATCGGTGACACCGACGATCAACCCCTGGCCGCCGACGCGCACGATCGCGATCGACGTATTTCGGCTCAACGTGCGACGGGCGAGCACGTCGATGTGTACGCCCGGCCGTCGGGTCGGGCTCCCAAAGCCGCCGAGGCCGCGACGACGTACCACACGCGCCGCGAACCACATCAAGCCGATGACGACTCCGAGTGAAACGAACAGGCGAGCGAGCAGTGCGAGCGTCGCCCCAGTCGACATCAGGTCGCGCCGATCGGCTCCGCGGCGACGATCTCCGCGATGCGGATGCCGAACTCTTCGTCGATCACGACAACCTCGCCACGCGCGATCAGAGTGCCGTTGACGAGAACGTCGACGGGTGCTCCGGCCGCGCGGTCGAGCTCGATGACCGAACCGGGCGTGAGGGCGAGCAGGTCGCGGACAGTCATGCGGCGACGTCCGAGCTCCGCGGTGACGCCCATCTCGACGTCTTTCAGGATCGCGAGCGGCCGGCTCCCAGCGGAGCTCGGTGATCCGTCGTTCAACGGCGTGAACTCGTGCAGCGCAACCGACGCTTCCGACTCGGCCAGCGTCAGTTTGATCACGAGACAGGCCACACGTTCGTCGTTCTGCAACAACGGATATGCGACAAAGTCGGCGTCGTCGTCGGCCAAGATTGTCTCGGTCGACACCTCGATCGTGCGTCCGAGCTGAACCTCGGCCGCGACGAGTCTGGCCATCGCGGCCGCGCCGGCCTCGAGCGCCGCGCCGGTACTCGACGTCAGCAGCTCGTCTCCGGCGCGAGCTTCGAGAGCTCCTGCGAGGGCTGCTCCGACGATCAACGCGATCTCGCCGTCGATTCCGTCGGTGACGCCCAGCGACACTGTTCGGGTCGCGCCTTCAGGGACGACGTTCTGAGTCGTCACTTGGCGTTGCGCGACGCCGACATCCAAGATCACGTTCTCGCCGAGTACCTGTTCGAGCGCCGACGTCACCGCGAGCGCGACGTCGTTCGTAGCTTCGAGGTCGTCGATGAGCGTCATTGGTTGTGCTCCTGAGCCGCGTCGACGACGAGGCATGCGAGTCGCTTCCCGCGTCGGCCGGTCACGGCCTTGTTGCAGGACACGCCGTCGACGCTGATCGTCACGGGCTGTTCGGTGGAATGTTCAAGGGGAACGATGTCGCCGACCTGGAGGCCGATGATTTCCTCGGAGTTGAGTGCGACGGCATCGAACCGCACGCAAGTCTCGATAGTGACGCGCGACAACGCGCGTTCAAGTTGTTGTTGCCACAGGACGGGATCTTGACCGCGGTGGTCGTGGAGCAGCGACTGACTCGCGAGACTCTCGAGGACGGGCTGCATGGTCGAGAACGGGACGCAAATTGTCGCGTTGCCGTGCTTTTCTCCGATGCGCGTGTCGAACGAGACAACCATCGCCATGTCGGACGGTGCCGCGATCTGCGCGAACTGAGGGTTGAACTCTTGTTGCACGATTTCGGCTTCGACGCGCACGAGGGTTTCGTACGCATATTCGAGCTCGCGCAAGGTCCGGTCGACGACCGAACGCATCAGGCTCGACTCGATCTCGGTGAGTGGCCTTTTCGGGCTGACGGAGTCGCCGGTGCCGCCGAGAAGCCGATCGATCGCCGCGAACACGATCGGGAGGGGGAACTGCAAGATGGCGGAGCCGGGAAGCGGGCTTAACGACAGGACGATGAGGTACGACGGATTGGGGAGCGCACGCACGTACTCGTCGTAGGTGAGCTGCTCGACGGTCCCCAGCGTGCAGTTGGCGCCCGCGCGCAGTGTCGTGGCCAGCACGGTTGAAAGCTGTCGCGCGAAGGTCTCGTGCACGATCTGGAACGCGCGGACGTGATCGCGGCTGAACTTGTTCGGGCGGCGAAAGTCGAACGGAACGACGTTCGGCTGGTGCCGGCCTCGCTTGCTTGAAGCTGTAGCTCCCACGGACCCATCGATCGGCCCGACCGGCCCGGAGTTGAGAGCCCCGGATCAGAGATTCGCGCGCTCGGTGAACGCGGTGGGCGGGGTGATGGTCACTGCATGACGAAGTCGGTGAAGTAGATCGTCAGGACCTTGCCGTCAGTCTTGCGGCACACGGAGTCGCCGATGTTGTTCTCGTCGATCTCGCGTTGTGCACTGAGTGTGTCGAGGGTCTGACCCGAGAGCGTGTCGATGACCGTCTTGAGGGCCACTGCCTCCCAGTTCTCGGTGTCCTTGACGGTCGTGGGATCCATACCCGCCGGCACTTGCAGGGCCAGACCGATCTTCAGATAGTGGCCGGCCGCGAGGTTGATCGTGATCGAGTCCAGCGTGTCGACCGGACCGGCCGGGGCGGGGGCGTCGGCGATCGTGGTCGTCGTCGTGGCGGGCTGCACCTTCGAGCCCTTTGGTGGGGTTTCGGTGGGGAGCGACTGTGTGGGCAGGTCGTTGTGCGACGCGCACAGGTTCTCGAGCTTGGTGTTGGCCAGCGCGGCCGCGGCGGCGACTTGAGAGGCCGTGAGGGGCTTGGGTTTGAGGAGGATCGTCTTGGCGACGAACCCGCCGATCAGCATGATCACAACGATCATGATGACCAGCTTCTTCATACCTTTCTTTCCTCCACCGTCGCTGTCTTCGGCCTCTTCTTTCTTCTTCTTGGCCATCTCAGATCTCCTTGTCGCCGTCGGGTACGACGCGTAGCGTCGGACCGCCGCTGGACGGCTGCTCCAAGAGATGCGACAACGCGATGATGACCGCTTTCGATTCGCGCACCCGGGCGACGAGCTCGTCGACACTTTCTCGGACGACGTACTTGGCGCCGTCGACGAGCGTGATAACAGTGTCGGGCGTCGTCTCGATGCGCTCGATGAGATCGGGGTTCAGCGCGAACGCCGGACCGTTGAGACGCGTGACAGTGATCATCGATCCATCCTTGGACCTCGCGGGTGGCCCTCCCAGGCCGTGTCGCACTTATCGGCACCCTCCGGAACTGAGTGAAGGGAAACGAGCGCGGACTCGGGAGTGACCAGGGGACGATGAGCAGGGCCCGTCGGGTGAACGGCAGGCCCTGCTCCGCTGGTGTTTGTGGGCCTATGTCTGCTTCAGGTTCACGAGGTCCTGGAGGAGCTGGTCGGACGTCGTGATGACCTTGGCGTTCGCTTCGAAGCCACGTTGGGCGATGATCATGTTGGTGAACTCCTGGCCGAGATCGACGTTCGAGGCCTCGAGTTCTCCGCCGCTCAGCGTCCCCCGACCGCCCGAGCCGGCAACGCCGATCTGCGGCACTCCCGAGTTCGCCGACGGCGTGAAGTTCGAGTTGCCCGAGTTGAGCAGACCGGACGGGTCAGCGAAGGTCGCGAGCGCGATCTGACCGAGCGCCTGCGTTTGGCCGTTGGAGAAAACGCCGGAGATCAGTCCGTTCGCCCCGATACTGAAACTCGAGAGGGATCCGATCGGCGAGCCGTCCTGCGACAGCGCGGCGACGCTGTTGAGCGTCGCCGAACCGGTCAGCCGGTCAGGGTCGGTTGCCGCGCCGAAGTTCAGTGCGATGCCGCCCGCACCCCACGTTCCTGACGTGCCGGGTATCGCGTTGAGTTGCGCTTGGGTGAGGGTGATGTTGCCGCTGGTCAGGTTGCCGTTGTCGTCGAACTGCACGTTGGTCGGGCCGGCGATGGCGGTATTGGCGCTGTCGTTCGTCGTCACCGTCCAGTTGGTGCTCCCGGCCGTGTCGGCGACCTTGGTGAACTCCATGGTGAGCGGAACCGACGCGCCGAGGCTGTTGTTCGCGTCGATGGACACGTTGATCGTTGTGCCGACCGCCGAGTCCGACGGCAGGTTGCCGCCGATGCTGATGTTCGCGGTCGTGACCGGTGCGATCGACTGACCGACAGGGATCGAGATCGCTCCGACGCCCGCGTTCGTATTGACGTTGCCTTTCGTGTCGGCCTGCCAGCCTTGCACGATGCCGCCGTCGGCGGTCACGAGGTGGCCCGAGCCGTCGAGCGAGAAGCTGCCGTCGCGGGTGTACGCCTGCGCGCCGGCATCGTTCACGACGAAGAAGCCGTCGCCTTGGATCGCGAAGTCGGTCGAGTTGCCGGTCTCCTCCGCGGCGCCCTGGGCGAAGTTCGTTCCGATGCCGGCGACCCGTACGCCCAAGCCGATCTGCGCCGGGTTGGTGCCGCCCGCCAGTGAGGCGTTCGGCGCGCTGGCACCGTTCAGGGTTTGGCTGAGCAGATCCTCAAATTCGACCGTGTTCGCCTTGAAACCGGTCGTGTTGATGTTGGCGATGTTGTTACCCACGACGTCCATGAACGTCTGGTTGGCCTGCAGTCCGGAGACCGCCGAGAACATCGAGCGAAGCATGTGGGAATCCTTCCGTCTAAGAGCTCAAGGTCGTGCTTTGGTGAATAGCGAGTTCTGAATGTGCGCACCGGTGCGCTGGCGTCGGGTCAGGAGTTCGCGGCTTGTACCTCCGTGACGGCCGACATCGGGATGTCGCTGCCGTCGATCTCGAGTTGAGGTCCGCTGGACGTGACCTTGACGCCGGTCACGATTCCGGTCAGGGACTGACCGTCGCCGCCGTTTTGTTCGAGGACCGCGACGTTCGACGCGCCCGGGCCGCTTTCCAGTCGGTTCGGGTCGCTCGACGTGCCCATCGTGATCGTGATCCCGCCTTCCGGCCATGTTCCTTGCATGCCGGACAGCTGGTCGAGATCCGATTGCGCCAGCGTGATGTCCGGGCTGGTGCGATCACCGGCCGCGTCGAAGGTGACCGCGCTCGGCGAGCCGATCGCCTGTCCGTTGCTCGACGCCTGCATCGACCAGCCGGACGACGTCTGCGTCAACTCGAGCTGGAGGGGAACGGTGGCGCCGGCATCGTTGTACACGGTGGTGTTCGCGTCGACGTGCCCGCCGACCGGCTCTGCCTGCGGCAGGTTGCCGCCGAGACTGACGGTGGTTGTCGCGACGGGTGTCGCGGGCGCGATGCCGGTGGTCGAGTAGGTGACGTCGTGTCCCACCATCCCGCTCGCGGCGAGCAGCTGGTTCGTGTTCTGGATCGCCGTCTGGTCGGTTTCGATCTGCTGCAGGGTGCTCACCTCGGTGAACGCGGCGGTCTGGGTGAGGAAGTCGGTGCTGTCCGTCGGTGAGAGCGGATCTTGGTACTGCATCTGCGCGACGAGCAGCTGAAGGAACGTGTTCTCGTTGATTTGATTCGAGCCGCTCGCACCCGATCCCGTCGTCGATGTTGGGGTCGGCGACGCTGAGGTCGGCGTTGCTGCGGTCACGGTGGGGCTGATGGCGGTCATCGTGTGCTCCTGATCGTCGTCATACGCGTACGTCGAACAATGACGTCGCGTCCGATTCGCCGAGGGACGGGATCAACTCGCCGCCGCCGGCGGCGTCGTCGTCGTCGGTCGAGGCGTTCGTCGCCGTCGACGACAGCGACGGGTTGCGGCCGCCGCTCGTATCCGATCCGACTCCGCCGTCCGAGACCGTGAACTCGCCGGTCTGTATGCCTTCGGACTCGAGGCGTTTGCGCAACTCGCTGAGAGAATCACGTACCAGATCCGCCGAGCTTTCGCGGTCGGCGTGGATCGACGCGTGCAGCACGCCGTCTTTCATCTCGACGCGCATGTCGATCCGGCCGAGCTCGGCAGGCTTCAGCTCGAGTCGCAAGGTGTACGACCCGTTTGGCGTTGTCCGCAACGGTGTGAGGACCGAGACGAGCTGCTCGGCGGTCGGCGGTGGCGCAACGGTCGCGGTCGCGGCGGTGCCGACGTCGGTATCGCTGGCGCTCGTGGTCGCCGACGACACGGTTGGGGCGGCCGTAGCGACCGCAGTGGTGCCGGTCGATGTGAGAGATGTCAGCGGCTGCGTCGCGACTCGCGGGCGATCCGACGGTGATGCGCCGGAAACGGTGGCGGGCATCGTTGTGATCGTCGGGGTCAGTGCGCGCGCCGCGTTCGCGTTCGTGCCGTTCGGGTTGGCGCCGTTGCCGTTCGCGCCATTCGGGTTGGCGCCGTTGCCGTCTGCGATCATCGCCGCGTTCGCGACGGCCGAGACACCGGGTGCGCTGGTGGCGGGCGCGACTGCCGTTCCCGCGGGCGCGGGTGTTGGGTCGGCGACCCGTGCGGCCGGCGAGTTCGGGGCGGGCGCCGACGCGGGGTCGACGGTGCCTGTCGGGTCGGTCGCCTCACCAAGATTGGGAGTGGCGT
Organism: Acidimicrobiia bacterium; assembly: GCA_052148155.1. Taxonomy (GTDB): domain Bacteria; phylum Actinomycetota; class Acidimicrobiia; order IMCC26256; family PALSA-610; genus JBBQER01. The sequence goes on from JBKQIY010000145.1 coordinate 26,150, forward strand.
TCGGGTCGAAGGAGGTGGCAACGGCCTCGGCGGTCGCGGCCGCGCCGACGGTCGGCGCGGCCGAGTCGGAAGCCGCGCTCGCGGTCGTGACCGGACTTGTCGGTGGGGCAGCGGTCCACGTCAGCGCCGCGAGCGCGGCGTGCAGCCCGCCGGCGTCGGCGCCGCGATTGGGCTTCGCGGTCGGCGTCGAGGGTCCCGTGCCCGTGTTGGCGGTCGGGCTCGCGCCGGTCGCGCTGCCGGCTGTTGATGCCGTACCGGCCGCGTCCGGCGCGGTCGCCGTCGGTGTGGAGTCGCTCGTCACGCGCGGCTCGGGGGCCGTGTCGGACGGGTCAGGGGCGCCGGTTGGGGTCTCGGCGCACGAGTCGTCGTCAGGTGATCCGTTCGCTGCGAGGGAGCCGGTCGTCGACCTGGCGTCGGCGAAGACGAGGTCGAATCCTGACGGCGCGGTATCGGCGCTCGAATCGGACGTGGCCGGCTCGATGCCGGTCGACGCGACGGGCGCAATGGTCATGCGTGTGCTCCTCGGGAGTGGCGGGCGACGACGAGATCGTCGACGAGTCTGTCCTCGGCACGTCCAATCTCGATCGTGTACTCGTCGTGTCGGCGTTCTTCGAGCCGCTCGAGCGCGGCGACCCGTTGGCGGGCGGCCGCCCACTCGGTTCGCCGTTCGTCGACGACGGCCAGCGCCTGGGTGTATCCCGTGCGTGCCACCGCGATCGCGCGGGCCGCGTTGTCGAGATGGGCTTGCAGCCGATTGAAGGTCTCCAACGTTTGTGTGCCGCTCGGGCGGCCCGCGGCCGCGTAGTCTTCGATTCGGGCGTTTACGCGGTCGGCGGCCATACCCGCCTCGCGGTGCGCGTGCATGAGGGCCCCGCGGGCTGCGTCTTCTTGGAGACGCCGGATCCTCAGTACTTGTTCGAGTCGAAAACGAAATCGTTTCAACCGCTGACTCCTCCGACGAGACGACCGAGCGCGGTCCAGGCGTCCAATGCTGAACTGACGTCTTGCAGGTCTTGTCGGAGAAAGCCATCCATTGCTTCTCGGAGAACGATCGAGCGGTCGACGAGTGGGCTCGTGCCGGCGACGTAGGCGCCGATCTCGATCAGGTCTTTCGCGTCGCGGTACGCGGCGAGCAATCGCCGAACCTCGGTTGCCGCGGCGCGCTGCGCGGGTGTCGTGATTGCGGGTGTGAGTCGGGAGATCGACTCGAGGACGTCGATGCTGGGAAAGTGGCCGGCAGTTGCGAGGGAGCGCGAAAGCACGATGTGGCCGTCGAGGATGGCGCGCGACGCGTCGCCGATGGGATCCATGAGGTCGTCGCCTTCGACGAGCACCGTGTACAAGCCGGTGACACTGCCGCAATCGGATGCGCCTGCTCGTTCGAGGAGGCGCGGAAGCAAGCCGAACACGGACGGCGGATAGCCGCGGGTCGCGGGCGGCTCGCCGGCGGAGAGCCCAACTTCACGCTGCGCCATCGCGAAACGGGTGAGGCTGTCCATCAATAACAACACGTCGAGATGTTGGTCGCGGAACCATTCCGCGATCCGGGTCGCGGTGAACGCGGCGCGCAGACGCACGAGGGCCGGCTGGTCGGACGTCGCGACGACCACCACGGCGCGGGCGAGACCTTCGGGCCCGAGGTCCTTCTCGATGAACTCGCGCACTTCTCGTCCGCGCTCGCCGACCAAGGCGAGGACCGTGACTGGTGCCTCGGTCCCGCGTGTGATCATCGACAGGAGCGTCGACTTCCCAACGCCGGACCCGGCGAAGATCCCCATTCGTTGACCGCGACCGCATGGCATCAGTGTGTCGATGGCGCGCACGCCGAGCGGTAGCTGCGCATCGATCATGCGACGGGTTAAGGGATGCGGCGCCCGGTGTTCTACCGAGACCCGGGTGACGCCACGAAGGGGCGGCCCGTCGTCGATGGGGCGACCCAGACCGTCGAGCACGCGGCCGAGCAACTCCGCACCGACCGGAACTGATGTCGCGCCCTCAGCTTCGTGGGCTCGGTCACCGGCGCGTACGCCGCGCAGGTCGCCGAGCGGCATGCACACGAGCTCGTCGTCGCGAATGGCGACAACCTCGGCGATCACAGAACCGAGGTCGGTCTCGACCGAAACTGAACTTCCGATCGGCAGATGTAGTCCGACGACTTCGAGATTGAGCCCGAGGACGCGTGCGACCCGGCCCGAGACATGTGGTCGAGCCGCTTCGATGACGGAGTCGAGCAGTGCGTTCATTCGTCTTGTCCGGTCGGGTCGAGGACCGAACGAACTCGGTCGAGCGCGGCGTCGATGCGGGCGTCGATCCGGCAGCCGTCGACATCGACCACGCAGTCGCCGGGTCGCAGCCCGGGATCGGGCACGAGCGTCAGCGCCCGACCCGGCGCGAGGCTGGCGGCGTCGCCGATCGCCACGAGGTCCTCGGGGTGGAGGCGCGCGACGACGTGGCCCTGTTCCGGCGCGAACGCGAGCGCGCGGGCGATCGCGTCGCGTCCGGGCTGTTCGCAGTGGGTCAGCTCGTGCCCGACGAGGACGTGCGCGATCTCGAACGCGACCGCGACGACGTGATCTTCGATCTCGATGCGCGCGGTCGCTTCGCGGGCGCGCAACGCGGCGGCTGCTTCTCCGAGTTGGGGAATGAGGCCGACGAGCCGTACCGCAAGGTCTTCGGTGTTGGCGCGTGCTTCGGCGAGCCCTTCGGCGTAGCCGGAGCGGCAGCCCTCTTCGTATCCGACGCGATAGCCGTCGTGGATGGCGCTCTCGACCAATTTGGGATCCACGACCAGTGTGCGCGCGACCCGCGCCGATACCTGACTCAGGTCGGCCGGCGTCGCGACGGTGACGTCGCGCAGCACTCGTGCTTTCGGGCGGTCTCTAGACAACGAGCTCATCGCCGCCTCTCGACATGTCGATCTGGCCGGACTCCTCGAGCGTCCTGATGACGCGGACGATCGACGCCTGGGCCTCCTCGACGGTCTTGAGCTTCATCGGTCCGAGCAGTTGGATCTCCTCAGTGATGTTGGCCGCCGCGCGCTCCGACATGTTGCTGGTGACCTTGCCGCGGACCTTCGCGTCGACACCTTTGAGCGCGACCGCCAGTTCCTTGGCGTCGACCGAGCGCAACACCATCTGCACGGCGCGGTCGTCGAGGTTCGTGATGTCTTCGAACACGAACATCCGATTGCGGACCTCGTCGGCCAGCTCCGCGTCCTGCTGTTCGAGCCCTTCGAGGATGAGCCGTTCGGTGGCACGGTCAGAAGAGTTGAGGATGTCCACCAGGGTCTGGAGGCCGCCGGCTTGCGCGAAGTCGGACTGCTGTATCACCGTAGACAGTTTGCGTTCGAGGATTGCCTCGATCTGTTCGATGACCTCAGGTGATGTGCGGTCCATCGTCGCGATGCGGATCGCGACGTCTCGTTGTTGCTCTTCGGGAAGCGATCCCATCACCATCGCGGCGGCTTCTGGATGCATGTGCGCGAGCACGAGCGCGATCGTCTGCGGGTGCTCGTCCTGGAGGTAGGAGAGCACCTGGCGGGTGTCGGCGCGGCGAAGAAACTCGAATGGCGCGGCGACCATCGTCACACCGAGGTTGTCGAGAATCTCGTCGGCTTTGTTGCCGCCGAAGCTGGACTCCAAGAGCTCGCGCGCAGTTTGATATCCGCCCTGGGCAACGTGGGCGCGGGCGGTGAACGTGTCGCGGAATTCGCCCATCACCTCTTCGATTTCGTGTAGTTCGAGGTGGTGAAGCCGAGCGACCTCGGCCATGATCTCCGCAACCTCCTGCTCGCGCAATGAGCGCAGGATCGGTGCCGCTCGTTCTTTGCCGACTTGCATCACCAGAATCGCGGCTTTCTGCACGCCGCTGAAGCCACGAGCCACGGCTATGTCCGCCGGTCAGCGAGCCAGGACCGCAGTGTCTGTGCCACTTCGTCGGGCTGGTGTTCGATGAGATCGGTGAGCTCACCTTCCACTCCCTGGTTGGCGACCGCGGGCCCCAACGCCCGTCGTTCTGCCTCCGGGAGGCGCAGTGGTGACCCGACCGATTCGAGCGCGCGCGTATCGGCAGCTTCGAGCTCGTGGAGGTCGAGGGGCACTCGGAGCGGCACCCGGTTGGCTTCGGCCTTTTTGATTCCCCGCCAGGCGAAAAACAATACGAGTGCGACGATCAAGAGGGTGACGGCGTCGCGTCCGAGGTCGAGCATCGGGTTCTGAGCTGAGCTGGTTGCGGCGCTCAGCTGCTGTTTGGCTGCTTTCTGCGCCGCGCTGCTGAAGGGGACCGCGGTCACCTGTACGACGTCGCCGCGTTGTGGGTCGTAGCCGACCGCGGCGTCGATCTGCTTGGTCCAGCTCGGGATGTCAGCCGGTTTGACCACCGAGCTGTCGAGCAGCACCGCGACCGACATCCGGTTGATCTTGCCGGGTGCTTGTTGTACCTGGGTCTCGACCTCGTTCAGCGCGTTGCTCGTCTGGTTTGACGTGTTCGAATAGCTCTCGTTGCCACCGCCCGTGCTGGCACCGGCTGCTCCGTTGACACCGAGCACCCCGGCCGGAGCCGCGCTGGCCGGCCCGGTGAACTTCTCGTCGGTTGTGCTTTGCTGCGCGGCTAACGGCTTGCCGCCGGTCCCGCCCGGTGCGCTGTTGGTCACGCTCGTGGTGCTTTGTTGGTCGAAGTTCATGTCCGACTCCACGTGGACGTCGGCGTGGTTCGGGCCGAGCGCGGTCGCGAGGAAGTTGGACACTGCGGTGCTGAGCGCGACGTCGAACGAGTTTTGCTGTTCGAGTCCCTGGGTGCCGGAAGTGTTCATGCCGGGTGCGTTCAGCACGTCGCCGTTCGAGTCGGCGACGGTCACTTCGTCGGGGGTCATGTTGGGGATGCTGGACGCGACGAGGTGCACGATTGCCTGTACGGCGTCGCTTGAAACGGTCGTGCCGCTGTCGGGATCCACGAGCACCGCCGCGCTCGGCGGGTCGGTTGTCGCGCCGGCGAATACCTGGTCGGGTGGGATCGTGAGGTTGACGGTCGCGGACTGGATGCCGTTGATCGCTTCGATCGTGTTCTCGAGTTGCCCTTGCATGGCGCGCTGGTAGTCGACTTGCTGCACGAAGTCGGAGGCGGTGATCCCTTCTTTGTCGAGCAGCGAGAGATTGTCGGAGCTGGATGGCAGATCCTGGGCGCTGAGCGCGATGCGTTCCTTGTACACCATGGCTGACGGGACGAGGATCGTGGCTCCACTATCGGCGAGCTTCCATTTCACGCCGGCCGAGTCGAGCGCTTGTGTGATCTTGCCGGCGTCGGAGGCGCTGAGGCTCGTGTAGAGCGGCGCGTAGTTGGTGGTACTCGACCATTTCGAGAACGCCATACCCGCGAACACGACGGCGATGATGCCGAGGATCGTCATCGCTTTTTGGCCGGGGGTGAACCCGTCGACGAAGTTCTTGCCTTGGTCGCGGATCCGGTCGAGGTCGATCGCCGGCATCAGACTTGCATCGCCATGATCTGGTTGAAGGCGTCAACGGCGCGGTCGCGTACCGCGACCGTCAGCTCGGTCTGCAAAGACGCTTCGGTCGCGGCGATTGTGTAGTTGTGTACGTCGGTGAGGTTTCCGGTCGCGGCCTGTACCGCGAGGTTGTTCGCGGTGTTCTGCGTGTCCTGCACGCCCTGGAGCGCGTTGACGACGACGTTGCCGAAGTTGTCTGAGGCGCCCCCCGTCTGGTCCGCGGGTGCCGCGGCGGCGGTGGCGCCGGCCTGCTGCACGCCCGAAACTGGCGCGGTCGTCGCCGCGCTCATCATCGCTCCGATGGGTGAGATGGTCATGGCTTACGACTTCCCATTGATCTGGATGGCCTGCTGGTACGACTGGCTTGCGCTTTGAACGACCGACAGGTTCAGCTCGTACGAGCGCTGCGCGATGATCAGGTCGGTCATGTTTTGGGCCATGTCGACATCGGGCGAACGGATCAGGCCTTGGCTGTTCGCCATCGGGTTGCCGGGGTCGGAGTGCACGACTCCGGTCGAGTCGCCGTACTGGATCGATGCCACCTCGACGCCGCCGCCGACACCGACCGGATCGCCGGGGTTCGACGGAAGCGCCTGCGCCTCGATGAACCGCTCCTGGAACGCGGGCTGATCGAACGGCTTCACCGTATTGACGTTGGCGAGGTTGTCCGAGATCGCGTCCATCCAGGTTTGGTCGGTTGTGAGGGCCGAGCCGGCGATATCGAAGGCTGGGAAGATCGTCATCAGAGGTCCTGTCTCATCGAGTCGCTGATGATGTTGAACTCGTTGTTCATCGACTGGGTGGCGAGCTGGTAGCGCAAGCCGGTGTCCATCAGTGCGACCGTCTCGCTGTCGACGTTGACGTTGTTCCCGTTGGCCCCAACGGGATCGGTTGAGGTCGACGTCGTAATCGCAGCCGCGCTCGGGTTGCCGGCGGCCATCGCCGCGCTGAGGCTGTCCTCGAAGTTGACGTTCTGCGCGAGATAGCCGGGCGTCTCGGAGTTCGCGAGGTTCTGAGCAATGATTCGTTGCCGCGCGGCGAGTCCATCCAATGACGTTTGGATCGCCTGCATCGTGGGATCGAGCACGCCCCCACCCTCCGCCGATATCCCCATCCGTCCTGGCGGGTGACGGCGAGCAATCCCTGCTCCGCCCGAGTTGGGTTCCGATCGGCGAGACCCCTGGGAAGTTGAGAGAACTCGGCAGGTCATTGCCGTCATCGGATTTGGGCCCGTCGGAACTTCAATCTTCGGCTGATGATGCCGATCGGGAAGGAACAGCGATCGAGCCCGAGGAGCGACCGATGGCCGCGGATGTCACGCCGTCAGGCTGCACCGAGTTCGACCATGCCCGTCAGCTCTTAACTGAGTTCCGCGACGACGAAGCACTCGACTACTTCGAGCTGGCCAGCGGCTGCGCCACCGACCCGGTGGTGCGGGCGTCGGCCGCGGCGTTCGTGGCCGGGCTGCTGCTCGGCTCGCACCGGCCGTGGGAGGTCGACGTGTGGGCCGAGATCGTTCGTGAGCACGCCTCCCGACCTGACCTCGGCGACTTCCTCGAGGCGGCCGCCCGCTTGCAGCTCGACGACCTCGAAGGCGCACGTGCAGTGCTCGCACGGGTCGAGGACCCGACCGACCCGTGGTTCCCGTGCTCGGCGACCGCGGCCCGGATCGCCCGCGCGCACGTCGCATATCTCGACGGAGACGTCGAGGAGGCCAGATCCGCGGTGCAGGCCACGTTCGAGGTTGACCGCTTCGCACCCGAGGTATGGGACGCGTTCGCCCGGCTCTGTGCCGACACCGACTTCGATCCGACCGACGTCGTCGGGTACGTGCCCGATGACCGCACCTTCGAGGTGATCACCGCGCTTCGGAGTTCGGCGCCCGAGGGGGTCGACCGGATCGTCGAGCTGCTCTGGGCTCGCAATCCCGGCGACGCCCGAGTCCTTGCGCTCGTGCCCCGATTCGCATCGAAACTCGAAAGCGTCCGCGCGATGGAGTGGTCGGGACGGATGCGTCGCATCGGCATGGGTCGAACCTGTCCGCTCCTGACCCGCGCCGAGGACGAACGGGTGGATCCGATCGAGCGTGTGCGCGCCTGCGTGCTCGCGTACGCAGCCTTCGGCGATCGGCGGGCGCGCGGGTTGCTCGAGCAGGCCGTTCCGAGCCTGCTCGACGACGACGTGGTCGCGGCAGTCCTCGAGGTGTGGACGATCGCGGCCGGGCTCGCCGACTCGGCGGTGTCGGCCAGCGCGACGACACCGACCCGATCGCTCGCAATCGCGACAGCACTGTTCGAGCGGGGCGCGGCCCCAGAGGCGTACGCGGTGCTCGTACACGGCCTCTCGTTGGAAGCAGCCGACGACTTGACGACCGAGGAAGTGGTCAGTCTGTTACCCGTCCCGGTGCTCGAAGGTCTCGCCGCGGAGGCAGAAGCGCGCGGCGAGGACGACGTGGCGGGGATGCTGGAAGCGGTCGCCGTCGTCGCTTCCCAGAGCTGATCGTGAAGCTCGGCCACCGTGAGGTCGGGCCCGGCCTGCCGTGCTACGTCATCGCGGAGGCGGGCGCCAACCACGACCGCGACTTCGATGTCGCGCGCCGGCTGATCGACGTCGCAGCCGACGCCGGTGCGGACGCGGTGAAGTTCCAGACGTACTCAGGTCGCGCGTTGTATTCCACGAAGACGCCCCGCTTCGAGTATCTCGGCGAATTGGGTGCCAAACCAGCTCATGAGCTGCTCGACGATGTCGCACTCCCGCGTGAATGGCAGCCGTTGCTGGCCGCGCACTGCCGCGACGCCGGTATCGAGTTCCTCTCAAGTCCGTTCGATCGAGCCGCCGTCGACGAGCTCGACGCACTCGAGGTTGCCGCGTTCAAGATCGCGTCGTTCGAGCTGATCGACATCCCGCTCGTGGAATACACCGCGAGCAAGGGTCGCCCGCTGATCCTGTCGACCGGAATGGCATCACTCGGCGAGATCGAGGACGCGGTCGCGGCCGCGCGCCGATCGGGCACCACCGACGTGTGTCTGCTCCAATGCGCGTCGTTGTATCCGTCACCTCCCCACATCATGAATTTGCGCGCCATACCCACCATGGCAGCAGCGTTCGGGGTGCCCGTCGGCCTCTCGGACCACACACTGGGTCTTCACGTGGCGACAGCCGCGATCGCGTTGGGCGCGCAGTTGCTCGAGAAGCACTTCACACTCGACCGCACCCGCTCCGGTCCCGATCATCCGTTTGCGATCGAGCCCCACGAACTGAAGGCACTCGTCGCCCAGGTGCGTGACGTCGAAGTCGCGTTGGGCGACGGACTCAAGCGCGGCCCGTCCGACGAGGAACGGGTCGAGATGTACTCCAAGGCGCGGCGATCAGTCGTGGCCGCGTGCGCCATTCCCGCCGGGACGCGCGTCACCCGAGACATGCTCACCATCAAACGACCAGGTCACGGCATCGCACCCAAACTGATCGACGCGCTGGTGGGCCGCACCGCCGCCGTCGACATCGACGACGACGACGTCGTGACCTGGGACATGCTGTGAGTGACGACCATGCGGCGGCGATCTCCGGCGCGGTCTTCCAGGACGACGTCGCCCAAACGTCGCGACCGTCAGACGCTTCGAGGAACGTCTTGTTGGTCTTCGACGAGGGGCCGGGCGTCGGCCTCGGCCACCGCCGACGTATGGAGGCACTCGAAGCGGAGTTGACGAGCCGCGGACACGACTGCACGCTCGCCGCGTTAGACACGACCTCGACCACGACGGTGGCCGCCGACGTCGTCGTCGTCGATTCCTATCGACTTCGAGCCGACGCCGCCACCTTCGCGCCGGCGCGCGTCGTGGGCGCGGTCGACGACCTCGGACGAGATCTCGCGGTCGATTTCGTCGTCGACCCGTCGCCCGGCGCGATCGGCGCCGCGCACCGTCGGGCCCGGCGGGTGCTCGCCGGCGCCGCGTACGCGCTCGTGTGCGAGGCCGAAACCGACACGATCGAAGTCGCCGTCGACGAGCCCGTCGAACGGGTACTCGTGACGATGGGCGCCTCCGACACCGACGGTATCGGTGCGTGCGTCGCGGACACACTCGCACGGTGCGGGCTCAGCACCGGCGCCGGCCTCGTCGAGATCCGGCTCGTCGTCGGACCGTGGGGTGCGTCGGACGTGCCGTGCGGCGTGACTGCGGTCTGGGCGCCCGACGGTCTCATACGCGAGCTTGCGTCGGCGTCGGTGGTGGTCACCGCGGGTGGCGTGTCGTTGCTCGAGTCGTGCCGCCTCGGTCGGCCGATCGTGGCCGTGACGCTCGCCGACAATCAACGTCAGGCCGTGTTCGGCCTCGAACAGGAAGGCGCAGTGATCGTCGCGACACCGCACACCGTCGTCGACGCGGTGCGTTCGCTGATCGACGATCGCCTTCGCCGGCAGAGGCTGTCGGCCGCGGCCCGTTCGGCAATCGACGGCAAAGGGGCGGCGCGCATCGCCGACACGCTCGAACAGTTGGTGTCCCGATGAGCAGGGGACGCTCGACGTTATGTGTGGTGCAGGCGCGCACAGGTTCGACCCGTCTACCGGGCAAGGTGCTGCAAGAGCTGGGTGGCCGCCCACTGCTGCAGTTCATGCTTGATCGCCTCGCAGATCTTCGTGTCGACGAGGTTGTCGTCGCGACCAGCACGCTCGCCCGCGACGACGCGGTCGCAGAGATCGCACGCGCTGCGGGCCGGGCAGTTCTGCGCGGGTCGGAATCGGATGTGCTCGACCGGTTCGCGGACGCGCTGCTGGCACATCCTGCTGATCATGTCGTGCGGCTCACGGCGGACTGCCCTTTGATCGACCCGGCGCTCGTCGAAGCCGTGATCGCACGCCACCTCGACCGGGGAGCGGACTACACCTCGAACGTGTTTCCCCGCACCTTTCCCCGCGGTCTTGACTGCGAAGTGATGACTGGCGCGGCGCTCCAAACCGCACACACCGAAGCGGTCGACGCCATCGAGCGCGAGCACGTGACCCCCTTTCTCTACCGCCGTCCGGAGCGCTTCAGCTTGGCCAACCTGCGCAACGATGCGCCGCTCGGGCGCGAACGCTGGACCGTGGACACCGTTGACGACCTCACGTTCGTACGCGAGATCGTGAACGCGATGAACGACGACCTCTTCGGATGGCGGCAAGCGTGGAAGGTCGTTGGGCCGCGGTCGTTCGTCGACGCGGACGCCGTCGTGCTCGTCCCGGCCGGCCGGGAGAACAGTGCGTTCTTCCTCGCGTGCCGCAACGACATCGACGCGGTGCAGCACAGCCGCTCGCGCCGACCGATCGGACGAGAAGAGCACGCGCGCTGGTTCGCGGCGAAGATCGACGATCCTGGAGTCCGGTTGCGCCTCGCCAGTGTGCGAGGCGACCCGGTCGGGACGGTGCGCGTCGACGTGCGCTCCGGAGTCGGTGACGTCGGTCTCGCGGTCGCGCCGACCTATCGCGGTCAGGGTCTCGGTACCGCAATGCTGGAAGCACTTGTCGATGATGTCGGCACGGATCCACAGGTCGTCGCCCTGACCGCCGTGGTCCACGTCGGCAACACCGCGTCGATGCGGGCGTTCGCGCGTGTCGGCTTCGTCGCTGATGGTTCGGACGGCGAGTTCCGCAGGTTCCGGCGCGAGTTGGGGGAGATCCCCGCCGGAACGGACGGTGTGAAGCCGATCTGACCGACCGTGCGTGCGTGTGAAGGTCCGCCGCCGTTGAGGCCGGTGATCGCAAAGGAGCCGCTCGCGGTCGCAGCTGGTGGGGTTGCGGGCGGGTTCGGTCCGGACGCGTTCGTTCCGGTGCCCGACCGTACCTGGCGGGCGAACACGGCGAGGACGGCCACGTCGACGAGTGTCGAACCGTGTTGGTCTGACGTCCAGGTCGGGCTGGGAGGCCTGCGCCGAGGCCGGAGGATGCCGATAGAGACGCTATGACTGCGCTCGAGATGGCCCCCGTGATCCGCCCAGGGGGAAAACGACCGATCGTGTACTGCCGCCGGTGCCTGATCCCGGAGACCAAACCCGACATCTTCTTCGACGAGCACGGCGTCTGTAGCGCGTGCCGCCACTTCGACGATCGGGCCGATGTGGATTGGGACACGCGCCGAGGCGAACTCGAGCAGATACTCGACCGCTACCGCTCGCCCGACGGCGCCGCCTACGACTGCATCATCGGCGTGAGCGGCGGGAAGGACTCGACCACGCAAACGCTGCGCATGCTCGAGTTCGGCATGAACCCATTGTGTGTGACCGCGACCACCGACGAGCTTTCGGACATCGGCCGGCGCAACATCGAGAACCTCAAATCGCTCGGCGTCGACTTCGTGGAATACACGACGAACCAGACGGTGCGGCGCCGCGTCAACAAGCTTGCGCTGTGTCAGGTCGGCGACATTTCATGGCCTGAACATGTGACCATCTTCACGTTGCCGGTACGGCTGGCGGTGCAGATGGGTATCAAACTCATCGTGTGGGGCGAGAACCCGCAAAACGAATACGGCGGTCCGGCGGCAGCCGCGACCGGCAAGACGCTCACCCGGCGTTGGCTCGAAGAGTTCGGCGGGCTCCTCGGCCTGCGGGTGAGCGACCTCGTCGGCCAGGCGGGCGTGGAGCCGAAACATCTTGTGCCGTACACCTATCCTTCTGACGCCGATCTGGCCCGCGTCGAGCTGACCGGAATCTTCCTCGGCTACTACCTGCCGTGGGACGGGTTGCAGAACGCGATCTTTGCCCAGTCGCACGGCTTCGAAACATGGCCGACGACGATCGAGGGCTCACTCGCGAACTACGAGAACCTCGACAACCTCCAGACCGGCATCCACGACTACTTCAAGTACATCAAATATGCCTTCGGACGCGCGACGGACATCGCTTCGATGCACGTGCGCCGCGACCGTCTGCGACGTGCTGATGCGCTCGAGTTGGTGAAGCGTCACGACGGCCGGTTCCCCTGGACATACCTCGGGAAGCCGATCCAAGATGTGCTCGCCAACATCGACATGACCTTCGACGAGTTCATCGGGGTGTGTGACCGATTTACCAACAAGCGGCTCTTTGTGACCGACGGGCACGGTGAACTCGTACGAGACGACCGTATGGAGCTCACGAAGATCAACGACGACAACGTGGACTGAGCGGGAGAATCATGGCCGCGCAGCTCGTTGCGATCGTCGACTACGGCATGTGCAATCTCGACTCGGTGCGGCGCGCGTTCGAAGAGGTGGGCGCTCGGCCGTGGGTGACAGACGACCCCACCGACCTCGATGCAGCCGACCGTATCGTGCTGCCCGGCGTGGGGGCCTTTCCCGACGCGATGCACAACCTGCGGGTACGCGGACTCGACGAGGCGCTCAACAAACGGGTCCGGGACGAAGGCGCGCCCTTCCTCGGCGTGTGCCTGGGCATGCAGCTGATGGCGGCAGTTGGTCAAGAAGTCGAACCGACCGAAGGCCTCGGGTGGATCGATGCACGCTGCGTACGGTTCGCGCCGACCGAAGTTGATCGACGCGTCCCTCACGTCGGCTGGAACGAGGTGTCACCGTCGGTCGATTCGTCACTCTTCGACGGCATCCCGGCCGGTTCCGATTTCTATTTCGTGCACTCGTTTCACGTCACCTGCGTCGCGGCCGATCAGATCTTGGCCACGACTCCTTATTGCGGCGGCTTCGTGTCGGCCGTGCAACACGGCAGCGCGTTCGGCGTGCAGTTTCATCCGGAGAAGAGCCAACGCTGGGGCCTGCGCGTACTCGAAAACTTTCTCGCCGCGTGATGTTGAAAATTCGCGTTATCCCGACGCTCCTGCACCAACATTTCGGCCTCGTGAAGGGCGTACGTTTCGACTCGAGGCGCATGGTCGGCAGTCCCATGCAGGCGGTGAAGGTCTACAACCTGCGCAACGTCGACGAGCTCGTGTTCCTCGATGTGACCGCAACGGCCGAAGGGCGCGGCCCTGATCTCGGCCTGATCGACGAACTGGCCGACGAGTGCTTCATGCCACTCGCGGTGGGCGGCGGGATCAGTTCTGTCGACGACGTGCGCGCACTGCTCGGCGCCGGCGCCGACAAGGTCGTGATCGGCACAGCGGCGCTGCGAACGCCGGACGTCGTACGCGAGAGTGCAGATCGATTCGGCTCGCAGTGCGTCGTCGTGTCGGTCGACACCCGCGGCGGTGAGGTGTGCACAAAGTCTGGTCGGGTGCCGACCGGCCGTGACCCCGTCGACGTCGCGCTCGCAGTCGAGGAGCTCGGCGCAGGCGAGATCTTGCTCCAGTCGATCGACGACGACGGCGTCATGCAGGGCTACGACCTGGACACGGTCGCCCGCGTCAGCGCCGCGGTGACGGTTCCCGTCATCGCATCGGGCGGTGCCGGCACGTTCGCGCACATGGAAGAGGTCCTCCGGGTCGGTGGCGCGTCCGCGGTCGCGGCGGCCAGCATGTTTCACTTCACGGAACAGACCCCGATGGCGGCGAAGCGCTACCTCGCCGACCATGGTTTTCCCGTCCGCGTCTGAACGTCGGATCTTCGATCTCGCAGCGCGGGCCCTCCAGAACTACCGCCGCCCGTCGGCAACGGAGCTGCACAGCGCAGTGCGAGTGCTGCTCCCGACGACCCAGACGAGTCCACGGTCGGCGTTCGAGCGACTACGCTTCGGGCTTGGCAGCGCGACAGGTCGCGTGGAAGGGGCCGTGCCGCACAAGATGTTTACGCGTCGAGGTGGCGTCCGCGCAGCACAAGCCAGCCGAGTATCAGCACTGCAGGAATGGCCACGAGCACGATCACGCTGGTGACCGTAGTCGCCTGCGAAGCGCTGCGAAATAGGCCAGTCGAATCGTCTGCTCGGCCACAAGGGCGAACAGAAGAGCCGGAGAGTGACGGCGCCGCTCCAGCCCGCAGTATCGAACACGGCCGCAGCGCCCTGCACGACCGGTCGGTCGGGTGTGCGGCGATCGACCAACGCGTTCGGTCCGCCGCTCGTTCGGTCGGCGCACCCAACCTCGCCGTCGCCGGCCCCGGTTCCCCGCCGCTGCCGTCCGAGCCGTGTGTCGGGCGTGGACACGCCGCGACGCCTGGCTGTGCGCTTGGACGCCCGACACCAACAAGAGAAGTTGGCCGCCCGCGAGCTTGGCCGCAGCTGTCTCGGCGGTTCCCGGCGATCGAGGTCGGTCAGGTGAGCGCAGTCGCGAGCGTCTCGACCACGCGGTCTTGTTGAGCGTCGGTGAGCGCCGGGTACATCGGCAGGGACAGCAGCCCTGCGTAGGCGCGTTCGGTCTCGGGGAAGTCGGACGGGGCCACCCCGAGCGGCGCGAACAGGGGATGGCGGTAGATCGGCATGTAGTGCACTTGCACACCGATACCGGCCGCTCGCATCGTGTCGTACACCGCTCGGCGCCTCGGCAGCCGCACCGGATACAAGTGGTACGCGTGCCGGGAACCTGCTGTCGCGGTGGGGGCGACCTCGACGTCGAGCTCTGCGAGCTGATCCTGATAGCGCCGTGCGAGCTCGTTGCGGCGGGTCACGAACGGTTCGAGCTTCGTGAGCTGCGACGCGCCGAGTGCGCAGTGGATGTCGGAGATTCGCGCGTTCGGCGCCAGTTCGGATATTTCGTAGCACCAACCGCCGCGTTCGGGCCGCGCAACCGTGCCGTGCGAGCGAAATCGGCGCAGTCGACCAGCAAGCTCGGCCGAATTTGTTGTGACTGCGCCGCCTTCGGCGGCTGTGATCGTCTTGACCGGGTGGAACGAAAACACACACGCGTCGGAGCGGGCGCAGTTACCGACCGGTCCGTCAGGTGTCGAGGCACCAAGTGCGTGCGCGGCGTCCTCGATGACGACACGCGGCCGGGCGACGAGTGCAGCCAAATCGATCGGCAGTCCGGCATAGTGCACGGCGACGAGCGCGTCGCACCGCCCGAGGTTTCCGAGGTCGAGATTGAGGGTCTTCGGATCGATGTCGACGAAGGAAGGCTGCGCGTCGACCCACAGGGAGCAGCTTGCGCTCGCCACGAACGACAACGGCGAGGTCGCGACGGTGTCACCCTTACCGACTCCGGCAGCCCACAGCGCCGCGTGCAACGCGACCGTCCCGGTCGCGAATACGACCGTATACGCGGCGCCGGTGATGGAGCACAGCGAAGCCTCGAAGCGTTCGACCGCAGGTCCTTGGGTCAACCAATTGCTTCGCATCACCTCGACAACGGCGGCGATGTCGTCGTCGTCGACCGATTGACGGCCGTAGGGGATCTCGATCTCGCTCATGGGGTGCCGAGCGCGCTACGCCGCCAGCACCGAGCGGAGATCGTCAATCGAGAGCCATTCCTCGTTCGTGTTGCTTGCGTACACGAAATCGTCGTCGCAGGCCTTACCGATCGCGTTCGGCCCCAACTCGTCCCACCACGGATGCTCGGGCATGACGACATAGGCGTCGCCGGTATCGATTGCGTGACGCGCTTCGTCGGCGGTAATGAGCAGCTCGTGGAGCTTTTCTCCGGGCCGGATGCCGGTCACGTCGCGGGGCGCGCCCGGCGCGATTGCTTCGGCGAGATCTGTCAGCCGCATCGACGGGATCTTCGGGATGAAGATCTCGCCACCCTCCATCTGTTCGAGCGCATGGAGGACGAGGTCGACCGCCTGGGGCAGCGTGATCCAAAAACGCGTCATCCGCTCGTCGGTGATGGTGATTCTCCCGTCGCGCGCGAGCTGTTCGCGGAACACCGGTACGACCGAACCGCGCGATCCGACGACGTTCCCGTAGCGCACGCATGCGATCCGGGTCTGGCGCTGCGCGGCATAGGCATTGCCTTGCACGAAGATCTTCTCGGCGCACAACTTGGTCGCGCCATAGAGATTCACGGGGTTGACAGCTTTGTCTGTTGAGAGCGCAACCACCCGCCGCACGCGCGCGTCGATCGCAGCGTCAACGACGTGCTGCGCGCCGAGCACATTGGTACGGACCGCTTCGAACGGGTTGTACTCACAAGCCGGGACCTGCTTCATCGCGGCCGCGTGCACGACGATGTCGGCGCCCTCGACTGCTCGCGTCATACGGGCGCGGTCGCGCACGTCACCGATCAGGTACCGGACCTGCTGATCGCCGAAACGGGTCCGCATCTCCGACTGCTTGAGCTCGTCGCGCGAGTACACGCGTAACGTGGCCTCGGGCCAGCACTCGGCAATTCGCGTCGCGAACGCGTGCCCGAACGAGCCGGTGCCGCCAGTCAGTAGGATCGTCGAGCCATTGAGATCGAGCATCCGTTCTCCTCAGTTTCCTGTGTGGCATGGGGGGTTGAGGCGAGCTGACATCGCGACATCGCGCACCGCGGCCGCGGCGGTCGCGATGACTGCGTCCCATTCCTCTCCCAGGTGGCGGTACACCAGTCGGATCGTCGGGAACCAGGGCGACGTGTCGGAACCGAGGTCCGACCAGTCCCAGCGATTCCCCATCATCACGGTCGGAACGCCAACCGCTCCGCCCAGCATCGCAACGGCGTTGCGTGCGGCGACGACGAGGTCGAGCGCACAGGTGAGCGCGGCCATCTCCTCGAAGTCGTTCATGAGGTCGAGCCATTCCCACCGATGCACCTTCACGTCAAAGGTGCGTTCCGCCGCGGTCAGCTCGCGTTCGCAGTCGTCGTACTGCAGGTTGATCCATGTGACGTCCGGAACCGACAGGATCGGTCCCCACTCGTCGAGACGTGTGTACTCGAGGCGGCGTTCTGCAGTCTTCAGACGGCTGCGCCACGACATCCCGGCGTACGGTCCTGGTCCGGTGTCGGCGAGGCGGTCACGCCATGCCCGCACACGTTCAGGGTCGGCGACGATGAACGACCGTCGATCCGGAAACGCGTCGAGCGACGCTCTGAACCACTGGGGCAAGCTGCCGGCAGGAATCGCGTAGTCGAAATCGTGCATCGTTTCGCCAAACAGCGGACTGTAGGTTTGGGCGCGGACCTCCGCATCGGCGAACGAACGCGCGAACAGCGACACCAGTCGGGTGTCGCACTCGATCACGACGGAATCGACGTCGGAGATCAGGTCGGGATAGCACGACGCGAACAGGAGCTCGTCGCCGACACCTTGCTCGCGGTAGCAACAGACGCGACCGGGCGCGCGCTCGGGTGTCCAGCGCGGCACTTCCAGCCGGCGTTCTTCTCCGCGCGGCCCCGCGTGCAGCGCACCCCACTCCCATTCCCGCCAGCCTTCGACGATCTCGCCGGCGATCAGAAGGCCGTACGCGGCGTTGCTGTGCAGGACTCGGCCGTCGGGTTCCATTTGGATCGCGACCCGGAAATGCGTCAGGGCTTCATCGAACCGTCCGACCTGCGAATACACGATTCCCAAATTGCTGTGTGCGTTCGGCGATCCTTCCGAAAGCGCAAACGCGCGTTCGAGGCACTCGATGGCCTCAGACAGCTCGCCGAGCATGCGGTGGTTGTTGCCAAGGATGGTCCACAGGTTGACGTCGGTGTCCCAGCCAAGTTCGATACATCGGCGCAGCGACGAGCCCGCACTCCGGAGTCGCCCGAGCTTGTTCAGCACCTCACCGAGCACACCGTGGTTCGGTCCGTATCCCGGTTCGAGCGTGATCGCTCGACGCAACGCCCCGGCGGCCTCGTCGAATCGCTGCAAGTCCTTCAGTACCTGACCCAGGTTGTGCCAGGGTTGCCATTTGCGTGGCGCGACGGTGACGAGCTGGCGAAGCAATTCCTCGGCCTGTTCGTTGCGCTGCGTGAGACGCAACGCGTTCGCGTAGTTGTTGTAGAAGCCGAAGGTCTCCTCGGTCGGCGGTCCCAGGCG
Source organism: Acidimicrobiia bacterium (assembly GCA_052148155.1). Lineage (GTDB taxonomy): Bacteria > Actinomycetota > Acidimicrobiia > IMCC26256 > PALSA-610 > JBBQER01. The sequence goes on from JBKQIY010000145.1 coordinate 44,450, forward strand.
TTCGGCGGCTGTGACGAACAGATCGACGGCAAGTTCCACCTCGCCGCGCTCGGCGAGGATTGCGCCGAGGATCTGCACCGCGCGGGGCTCGGCCGCGTCGACCGCGAGGACCGCTCGACATTGCGTCTCCGTGGCCGCCAGGTCCCCGCGCTGATGCGCCTCGGCGGCGCCGAGCAGCAGCTCGTCGATCGAGGAACCGAGCGTCTGGAGCCGTCGTGCTCCTCCACCCACAGGTATGCCTTCCCGGCAGCGAAAGTCCGACCCGAAGTCGGATCGACCGGGTTCTGATCGGCAGGATGGCGCCACTCGTGAAGGAGTCGGGCGGGCGGCCCGGCGACCCCGGCGGGTCGTTCAGGCGCCCACGTCGACGATGTTGCCTCGGTACGCCCGACGAGGGCTGGGGCGGCGTGCCGGCAGGCGGCGGAGCGCGGCGCGCAGCTGGCTGAGGCGCTGGTCGGCTGTCCACTGGACGTGTTCGACCAACTCGACGAGCGCGCGCGCCCGGTCGGCGAGCTCGCCCGCGAGCGGTTCGGTGGGAAAGACCAGATCGGGCGGGCGGGGCGGCGCCGCGCCGGCGGCGAGGGCAGTGCCGGTCGCCGAGAGTTGAGTTTCGATCGCGTCGAGGACCGCCGTCCACGCGCGCAGAGCGGTCGACTCGCTCGTCGGAGTCATAAGGCGTCGGGCCCTTCGGACAGGGCGATACCCGCGGCCTGTCGCCATGCGTCCCGAAGCGGTGCGAGCAGTGCGCGACATCCGCGAACGCGGGCGGCATCTTTGGTGACATTCGCGGCGATGAGCTCGTTCGCGATGTTGCGATACAGCGTGACGAGCTGCGCGCCTCCCGGCCACTGCTTCGTGTCCAGTGACGTGTGGAGGGCGCCAACGATGTCTTGTGCATGCATGAGCGCGCAATGCGCGCCGTAGATGTCGGCGCCCGCGATTGCCGCTTCGGCTCGGTCGAGGTCGAGGATCATGCGGTCGTACAACGCAACGATCATCTGACCGGGCGACATCGTCTGCACCGAGTCGCTGACGTATTTTGTCTTCGCGGAAGCGAGCGTAGCCATCTGGGGAACCGTTCCCTCGTATGTCAGCCGGACGTCGACGTCGACGTGGTCGAGAACGAAGGAAGTTGCGCGATCGCGTCCGTCAGGGCGCTGCCCGTGGCTTTCAGCCCGGCGATAACGGTCTCCATGTTCGTGTACTCGTTTTGCAGGTTGGTTTGATACTGCGTGAGCTGGTCCTCCATGTCCGAGATTTCTTGGTTGTAGCTCGTGATCTGGGTGTTCAGGTTGTTCTGCGCGGTGGTGATGGAACCGTTCGTCGGGTCGGTTGCCTGAGTCATCAGGGAGCTGATGCGTTGCGCGATGCCGGGGTTGTATGTGAACGTGCCGAGATCGCCGGTCGTGGTCCCTGTGATTTCCAAGGCGAGGCCGCCGGTTCCGGGCGTTGTCGGCGGGACCATCAGCTGTTGGCCAGTGCCGGTCGCGGCGACGCCGTTGATCGTGCCCGCGACGTCGGTACCTGAGAATGTCGAGAAGTCGGTGCCGTCCCAGGCGACGTTGAACGTCGCGTTCTTGCCGTAGTCGATGCTGTTGACCTGGATGCCGTCACCGCTGACCGTCGCACCGAGTGACAGTCCGGCGTTCGCGAACGCGGCGTTCAGGCCGGCGGCGACATCGCTTTGCGTGTCCGTCGGTTTGATTTCGTACGAGATCTGACTGGTTCCGACGCTGACTGCGATCGTCGAGTCGGTTCCCGTCGGCCACGTTCCGTTGAGGCCGGTGGAGGTCGCCTGCGTCGCGGCTTGGGTGACGTTGACGTCGTAGGATCCGCCTTGGGTCTGGTCCGCGGCCGAAACGAACGTGACGTTCGGGTTGGTGGACGACCCGCCTTGCGTGAACATCGCGGCCATGCCGGACGGGTTGGCGTTGTACGCCGCGAGAAACGTCGACTCGTCGAAACTGAAGTTTCCGGTTTGGTCTGCGGTGATGCCGGCCAGGTCGGGACTCACGAGCGCGGTGCCGCCCACGGCGTCTTCGAGCGCGGCCGAAAGGCCGTCGCCGAGTTCGAGGGTCGTGAAGTCGCCGGTGAGGGGTTGCGCGGTGTTCGTCGTCGAGTCGTACGCGGTCGTTGAGGCGATCGTCTGCTGCAACGTGTTCGCGGCGGTGACCAACGTCTGAACCTTGGTCGCAAGCCCTTGCGCGTCGTTGGCGGTTGACACGGTGACGGGCTGCGAACTCAGACCAACCAGCGTGATCGTCGCGCCTGGAAGCAGTCCGGACACGATGTTCGACGACGAGGTGACGTTGAACGCGCCTGGGCCCGTACCGATGGTGAGCTGGGCGTCGGCCGCAGTCGTCGTCGAGACGAGGCCGCCCGTGGCGCTGTTGAAGTCGGAGCCTGCGGTGTTGAGGTCGTGGAGCACGCCTGTGGTGGTCGACGTGAGCTGCAGCCGGTATTGGTTGGCGCCGACCTGGACCGCGCTTGCGAGGACGCCGGCGTCGGCGGCGTTGATGTTGTTGACGACGGTTCCCAAACTTTGGTCGCCAGTCGAGATGTTCGAGGTGGTCAGCGTGCCGGCCCGCAGTCCGCCCGAGAGCACCGCACTGATCGTGCCGGTGGGCGCGTTCAGGGTGACGGTCTGGCCGGCGGTGAGGTCGGTGATGGTCTGGACGCTGCCGCCATCGACCTGCACTGCTGCGTCGGTGCCGGTGAGGGCGGCGCCGTCGGCCGACATGTTGAGCGCGCTCAGCGCGTTGCCGCCCGTCACCTGCAACGTCGCCGCGCTGCCTTCTTCGGTGGTTGCGAGCTGCAGCGCGCCGGTGCTCGGGTCGACCGATGCGTTCAGTCCCGCGCCCGCTGCTGTTGCCGCAGCCTGAACGGCGGCGACGAGCTGCGTTGGGGTGTACGTGCCGTGGGCGAGCGTGAGCGTGACCGGGTTGCCGTCGATGCTGAGTTGCAAGGTGTCGTTGGTGCCGTTGATGGTCGTGGATGCGCCGAGGGCGCCGCCGCCGACCTTGAGCGCGCCTGCCGACGATTGCGTGACGGTGATGGTGTGGGTCCCGAGCGTCAGGGCACTGTCGGAGGACAGGGTCGAGAAGCCGAGTGCCTGACCGCCGGTGGCGAGCAGGATCGCGTTGTTCGAAGTGATCTGTGCGGCGGTGCTGTCGAAAACGTTCGCGGAGCTCACGCTGCCGGCGGCGGCGAGCGCACCGATGGTGAACGTGACGGTCCCGGTCGACGATCCGTTTCCGGCCGAGACGGTGGCTGCGTCCGGATTCGATGACGATGCCGTGAGCGCTTGCCATGCGGTCGGCGACGAGAGTGCCTGCGCGGCTGACTGCAGCGAGGTCGTGTCGGACTCGATCTGGGAGTATGCCGCCAACTGTGCTTGGTCGGCCGCGATTTCCGCGTTGACTGGATCTTCTTCAGCGCTGCGTTGGGCGGCGACCAGCTCGCTGATGATCTGACTGTCGTCGAGACCGGAGGCGAGACCCGAAATCGACTGGGTCGTGATGCCGGCGGCTCCGGTGATTGCCGTCGCGGTCGGGCCGGTGGTCGTCGGTGCCGTGCTCGTCGACGTGTCGGGCGGTGTGGTACCCGATCCGGAAATCACTGAGGTCACCCGCACTCCTTTCGGAGTCTCTCGCGGCGATGGAGCTTGTTCTCTCGGTTCTTTAGAGAGGTGGGGGAGTTGCCTCCCCCACCTCTCTATCGGACGAATCGTCCATGCCTACAGGAGCTTCGTGACTCCTTTCGCGGAGTTCGACGCGAACTACTGCAGGAGCTTGAGGATCGTCTGCGGGACGGCGTTGGCCTGTGCGAGCATGGCGGTGCCGGCCTGGAGCAGGATCTGATCTGTCGTGAAGTTGACCATCTCGAGGCTCATGTCGGTGTCGACGATCGACGAGTCCGAGGCCTGAAGGTTCTCGGTGGTCGTCTGAAGGTTCGAGACGGACGCCTGGATCCGGTTTTGGACGGCGCCGAGCTGACCACGGTCGTTCGCTACCTCGGTCAACGCGTTGTTCACGAGCACCTGCGCGCTGGCGTAGCTGCTCGTGTCGGGGAC
>JBKQIY010000146.1:0-2882 GCA_052148155.1 Acidimicrobiia bacterium
CGCAGGTGAGCAGATCAGCTCGTCAAGCGCAACTGCGCCGGTTCCTACGCGGATGCGACGTCGTCGACTTCCGCGAGGTCGACGCGCACGCGACTGGGCGATTGCTCGCACGCTCGAGGACGACCGACGTCGTTGACGCAGCAGTGGTCGTTCTTGCTGTGGACCGAGCCGCTGAAATCGTGACCGCCGACCACGGCGACATCTCGCACCTTCTTGCTGCGGCACGAGCCACGCTGCCGGTCGTCGATGCGTAGCGCACTGGCGGGGTAGGTCGGATGGCGCCCGCGACTCGCCCTCTCGGCGAAGCGACTCGACGGACTCCGTTCAGAGACTGTGCACGCCGGAGATGCTTGTCGCCACGACCGGGCGCTGGATCTCGGAGGTGCCTTCGAGGATCGTGCAGCTCACGACGCTACGTGAGGGCGAGGTCGAGACGATACTTCGGAGCTTTTCGTCGCATACGAGCGCCGCTCGCTGGCGAGCCCACCGACGTGGCCGCGCGCCTTTGACGCGCCATGAGTATTCATTGCTCGGATGAAGGCAGCTGCGAAGCTCTGGGGGCCGGGCGTGGCTGTTCAGCATGCCGCTGATGAGCGACCGGACACCGGCGCTCCACGCGGTTGTCGCGCGCCACCACAACGGTGACACGTCGGTCGGGCTGCTCGGCGTTCTAGGGCGTGCACCCGCGACGAGTTCGCGTGCAGAATGCCGGCGAAGCTTGTTGGTCTCCTGGGATGGCGGCTCCGTCGTGGCCCAATCACGAACAACCCCGGCGACGTCGAGGTTTCGTAGGTTGGGTCAGCCGGCCGCGGTTCCGACTACGACTTTGGTTGAGGGCAGACACAGCAGGCTGGTCTTGAGGATGTTGACCTTGCCGTGGCCGAACTGATTCTGGTCGAAGACCGGAGTTTTCTTCGGCGTCGCGCTGACCGCGAAGCACAACAGATGTGTCGTCGCGTTCAGCATCGGGAAGGCCACGCCGCTCGGGAGGACCTTGGTCGTCGGAAGGCACAACAGTTTGGGTGCGCCGACCCTGACCGCGACTGGCTTGGCCGAGAACTGGTCTTTCACGAGGACCGACGACGGCGGCTTGAAGTGGGGTGCGGTAGCGGCCACGTACGCGACCGCGTAGCAAGTGAAGTGACTTAGCCCTGGCGGCGCGACGATCTTGTTCGTCGGTGGAGCCTGCAAACTCTTCCATGACGGCACACACAGTTGCGACGGGGTCGAGGCTTTCAACTCGCCCTGGCCGAACTGGTTACTGACGACCACGGTCTCGGTGGCCAGCGTTGCGGTGTCGAGATTCCAACACAGCAGATGCGCGTTCGGGTTCGTGATCGGCGTGACGCGGTTGTCGACCGTCTTTTGCGCCGGGTTGCAATGCAGATCGACCGCACCGATCCCGGGAACGAACCCTTGCTGCGAGAACTGGTTGATCAGCCGAACCCCTACCGGCACCGTGAAACCTGGCGCTGCGCTCGTCCGTGGACTCGTCGCTGTGTAACACAAGAAGTGATCGACCACCGCCGGATTCACTGCCCCGGCCGTGAGTTCCGTTGCCGCGAGCGCGCCACCCGCGGCCAGGCTGACGGCCACGACCCCCAACATCACCTTGCCGACGCTGGTACGCAACACACCGAACATGTCGACCTCCCGGTCCACGCACCGGCCGCCCCAGACTCCAGGAGCACACCGCGCGACGATTCACATCTCGCATTTTCCGTCGGGAATGTCATCGTTCAAGCCAAAAGAAGGAAACACGCGGACCGGTTTCGCACGCGCATCTCAGGTACCGGTCCGGACGTATCGCGGTGATAGCTCCTACCGAACCGGGCGACCGCGAGCCCACGAAGTCTCACCAAGGTGACCACGGAAACGAGCGGCGAGCTCGCACCGGCCGAACGGCCGTCGTCCCCGTGTTGGGGATCCGACGAGGACGGGACATTTGGTGCGGCTGGGCGCTGCAGCCTCAGCCTTGTATCGGGCGGGAACGTTGGCGGCGCTGTTGCTCGTTGAGGCCGCCCCAAATGCCGAAGGGTTCGCAACCCGTAGCGCGTAGTCCAGGCACTCGGCCTGTACCGGACATCGCGCACAAATCCGTATCGCGGCTGATTCACGCACGCGCTGTTGCCCCTTGGACTCGTATCCGATGGGTGGGACGAACAGGGGCGCGCGCGTTCCCCGACAGGCGGCCTCCAACTCCCACGACCTGTTCGTGAATGCGACCGCCACAACAACCTCCGCCTCACCATTCGACGACGCGCGGCAAGGTAGCGACCCGCCGCGCTGAGGCCAAGGCCCGTTACACGCCCTACATCCCGATTGCGCCCTACGGTCCCGCTTTTGGCGGCTGTTGAGACGGTAACGACGGGTCGGGTGACACGAACGTCATCTTCGACTGCTGGTATTTGTGACGTGTCGTACAGCCGGACGGCGGGTGTACACGCCTGTTCGAGCTGGCCCGGTCAAACACGGCCTGTTGCGACGCGGGTCTTGGTTCTTCGCGTCTCCGCAAGTCTCGGAACGGATGTCGCTCACGCGTCTGGGATGGTGTGCGCGCAGGCCGATTGCTCGCCCGACAAGGCGTTGCGGGCGGTGCAAGCACCGGCAGCCTCGACCGGACGCGCTCTCGCAGGAATCGCCGACGCGGTGGTCGAACGTCGCTTCCGGTTCGGCGGCCCGCGCTTGCGGACAGGCCCGCGCGCGGTGGTGTCGTGATCGGCGACGATTGAGGGCAAGCGATTGCGTGCGCAGCGCTAGCCCCGTTTTCCGCACTGTGATGCCTGCGGGTGGGGTTGGGTCGGTGGCGTGGGTGCGTGGCTTCGGGTTTGATTCAGCCTGGTTTTTGTTGACTGATCGCATGTTTGTGGCGGTGCGGTTCG
>JBKQIY010000147.1:0-68367 GCA_052148155.1 Acidimicrobiia bacterium
CCGGCCGCGCTCGGGCGTGGCGTCATCGTCGAGTCGGGAGCGCCCGCGCCGCCGGCGTGGGCGGATGCGCCGCGTGTCGTGGTCGACGACGCAGTCCTGGCGGACCCACGCGACACGGTCGACCGGCTGCATGAGCTCTGGTCGACCCGCACGCCGGTCACGATCGACCTGCGGGTCCCGCGGGAGGTATTGAGCACACCAGAGCGCGACGACCGGTACGCCTACGAACTGACGCCCGCGTTCGACTTCACCCGCGAGCGCTGTTATTTCCTCGTCCGCGCGAACAATTACGACGCGCGTCACGGCTCCCCGCGTTGGGGAGCAGCGGCGGAAGCGGAACGGCTGGGCGCCCGGGTCGGAGGATCGGCCGACGTGGTGTTGCCCGACGACACGCCGGCGTGGTGCGACGGCGGTCCGCGTAGCTCCGGGATCGACGCGTCGGCGTGCATCGTGCATCGCTTCGCGATCGAGTCAGGCCAGCTGCGCGCCGACGTCGACGGATCGGAGAGTGCAGCCGCGGCCGGGCTCGCATCCGATCAGCGAGCGGCAGTGCTGCACGCGGGTGGTCCGGCTCGCATTCTCGCCCCGGCCGGGTCGGGAAAAACGACGGTCCTCGCGGCGCGTGTGCGTCACCTCGTCGTCGAGCGCGGCTACGGCGCGGCGACGGTGTGTGCACTCGCCTACAACCGGCGGGCCGGCGCCGACATGGCCGACCGGCTCGCCGACCTGCCTGCCGACGTCCGGCACAAGGTCCGCACACTGAACGCGTTCGGATACGAGATCGTCCGTCGGGCCCGACCCAATACACGTGTGATCGACGAACGCGAGATCCGCGACCGGATCCAACCGCATCTGACGCTGCATTTCCGAGCGAATACCGATGCGCTCCGTCCCTATTTGGAAGCCCTCGAGGAGGTGTCGCTCGGGCTGCGGGCACCGGAGCGGGTCGAACGCCTTCGCGGTGACGTGGACGGATTCGCGGTCATGTACCGCCAATACCGTGATGGTCTTGCGCGCGACGATGCCGTCGATTTTGACGGTCAGGTCGCGGGCGCGATCGAAACATTGTTGCGCGAGCCGACCCTTCGTCGCACCGTCCAACGCGAGTGCCGTCATCTGCTCGTGGACGAGTTCCAAGACTTGCGTCCCGCGCATCTCCTGCTCGTGCGACTGGTCGCGGCGCCTACCTACGACGTGTTCGGTGTCGGCGACGACGATCAGGTGATCTACGGCTATTCCGGTGCCGACCCGGACTTCCTCATCAACTTCGCCGGGTTCTTTCCCGGCGCCGCAGACCATCCGCTCGAGGTCAACTACCGTTGCCCGCCCGTGGTGGTCGACGGTGCACGCATGCTGTTGTCGCACAACACGCGTCGTGTCGCCAAGGTCATGCGCACCGGCCGGCCGGTTTCCGGCGACGGCGCCGATGTCCTCATGGTCGAGCGCCCGGCCGCGGAAGCGATCGCGCCGCGTGCGACCGACCTGATCGACATGTGGTTGGGCGACGGCATCGCGCCCGAGACGATCGCGGTGCTCTGCCGGGTGAACGCCGGATTGTTGGCGGTGCAGGTCCTGGCCCACGACCGCGGCCTGCCGGTCACCGCAGCTGTCGGCGAGCAGTTCCTGCGACGCACGGGCGTGCGGAGCGCGTTGGCCTACTTGCGCCTGGCGTGTGCGGCGTCCGACGCCAATCAGCTCCGCGGCATCGATCTCGCCGAGGTCGCCCGACGTCCGAACCGGCGGATCACCGCACGTGTCGTCGACGCGTTACGCGACCGGCGGACGTGGACGCTGTCGACGTTGCGCGCGCATGCCGAGGCGCTGGGCTCGGCCGACACCGCACGGCTCCACGACTTCGCCGACGATCTCGAGCACCTCAGCGCGATCGTCGCGTCGAACGACGCGGCGGCGACGTTACGCGCGGTCCGCGACGACGTCGGGCTCGGCGCCGCGATGGGCACGCTTGACAACTCGGGCCGCGGCCGCGATGCGTCGCACCTCGACGATGTCACGGCGCTGCTGGCGATCGCAGCCGTACATCCCGACCCCGCATCGTTCGAGGCGTGGCTGCGCGAGCATCTCCAAGGCGTCGCGGTCGGCGACGATCCGCGCTCGACCGGCCAGGTGACACTGTCGACCGTGCACCGGGTGAAAGGGCTCGAGTGGGACCGGGTGATCGTGCTCGGCGCCCATGACGGCCTCATGCCCCACCGGCTCGCCGACGACCGAGAGGAGGAGCGCCGCGTGTTCCACGTCGCGCTCACACGGTGCCGGGAACAGGTTGTCTTGCTCGCCGACGCGGCCTTGGAGGCACCGTTCGTCGATGAGCTGACCACGGCCGCGGCGCCGATCACCGCCGAAAGCCGGCTGGAACGCTCGCGTCGGACCGCTCCAAACGGTTTCGTCGCCGGTGACCGCGACGTCGAGAACACGAACCTGGTCGACGCGTTGCGGGCCTGGCGTCTCGAACGCTGCCGAGCCGACGCGGTCCCCGCGTATGTCGTGTTGCACGACGCGACACTGAACGACATCGCGGCTGCCCGGCCGGTCACAACACGAGATCTGGCCCGCATCGCCGGCATCGGACCGACGAAGCTGGAACGCTACGGCGTCGACATCTTGACGATCGTCAACGCAGCCCAAGCTGACGCAACAGAGTTCCGGAGTCGAAGTACACCCGCTCGCAGTTGATGCGGTCGCCGTCGAAGCCGAACAAGGCAATCATGCGGCAACGAAATTCGCGCCCGGTCGCCGCCATCCCCACGAGAGGCCCGGTGTGGGTGCCGAGAAGATCGAACTCGACGATCACGCCGCCGTCGGTATGGTGGAGGGCGATCACCTCGTTCCGTTGGTCGGCAAACGCGCTCCGCGTCTTGGCGTAGTACTCGCGTACCGCGGTTTCGCCGTCGTACACTTCGCCGGTCGCGACCAGTTCGTAGCGCGGATGCGAGAACGTGGCGATCGTCGCGTCGAAATCGTGTCGGTTCTCCGACTCCATGTGCGCTCGAACCACGGCTTCGCGCGTATCGCGCACTGGTGTTAGCGGACGAGCCGCGGTCGGAGCTCGGCGTCTTGCACGAACACCGGCAGGTCCGTGTCGTCAAGATACGCAGGCCGTACCGACGCGCCGCCATCGACGGTGAGGGTATGTCCCGTCACAAAACTCGAAAGGTTCGAGAGCAGGTAGAGGGCCGCGCTTGCGACGTCGTCGGGTTCGGCGCGCCGACGTAACGGAATACGGTGATCTGCGCTCGCGTCGGGCGAATACGTGTCGGCGCCGGGAGTTGCGACACTGCCCGGCGCGATCGCGTTCACGCGGATGCCACGAGGGCCCCACTCGACCGCCTGGGTACGCATCAGCGCGAGCATCCCGGCCTTCGCCACCGAGTATGCGGCACCGTACGGGAGCGCTCCGAGCGCGGCGATCGACGCGACATGCACGATCGAACCGCGGGTTCCGTTCAACATCATCCGAGTCGCCACGGCACGTGAGGTGACGAGCGCCGATCGCAAGTTGTTTGCGATGACGTCGTCGAAGGACGAAAGCCGCAGATCTTCCGTACGTTCCCACTGGTCGACCCGCAGCCCACCTGCGACGTGGACGAGGCCGTCGACCGGCCCTTCGGTCGCGAGCACACGCTCGATCGCGGGGAGGTCGCGGGCGTCGGCGAGACGTGGCGTGACCCGGGAGAGTCGAGCGACGATCTCGAGACGATCGAGGTTGTTGTCGATCGCGATGACGCGGCCGCCGGCGAGCACGATTGCCGCGCAGGTCGCGGTGCCGATCCCTCCCCCGCCCGCGCCGGCCACCACGATCGTGCGGTCGTCGAGCTCGAGCAGTTTTTCGGTCACGCCCCATCGTTACCATGCGCGGGGACGGTTGCGCCCGGGACCTAGTCGGGAACTTCGCCGGTGGACCTTCGGCGCTCGACGCAACGTCCACCCCCGCGCTCGTTGGGTCGTCAACCAACCACGGACCGCGCGAACGTCTGCCTAGGATGCGAGGCAGGCACCGACCGGGGACGATCGTGCGGTCGCCACGAACGTGACCGGGTTCTGAACCGGATGATCGAGTTGGGTTCGTTGCTCGGGGATACCGGAAAATGGGCCGGCCGAACGGCTACGAAGAGGGGCAGCTATGACGACCGACCCGAGAATCGCTCTGCCCCGACCCGGCGAGCTACGCGCCGACGCGGAACAACTCGTCGCCGCGATTGCGCGTCCGGGACGCGAGCCCGCGAAAACGATGGCGGTCCTCGCTCGTCAGCCCGACCTGCTGGCGCCGTTCCTCGGCTGGGCGGCCGCGCTCGCCCTCAACGGAGTGCTCTCGAACCGCGACCACGAGCTGTTGGCGTTGCGGGTCGCGTCGAACTGTCGGTCCGAGTTCGAATGGGTCGAACACGTCGAGTACGCCAAAGACGCGGGGCTGACGGACATCGAGATCGAATCGGTACCGAAGGCGATCGATGCGGGAAACTGGTCAGCCGCCGAACGGGCACTCCTGCAGACCGCCGATGAAATGCATCGTGGCGACGACGTGACCGACGAGACGTGGGCCGACCTCGCGCGTCACTACGAACCGCCGGCCCTGGTCGAGATCCTGTTCGTCGTCGGCCAGTACACGATGCTTTCGTGGGTCGCCAACGCGGCTGGTATCCCGGCGTAGGCGTACCTCAGGTCGAGTGCTTCTCGGCCGGACGTGTGTTTGGCCGCACGTGCGCGGGAGTGACCGCGACGAACAGCGCGAAGACGGCGAGCACCATCAGGCCGGTGGGACGACCGAACACGCCCGAGACGGTACCGACGATCGGCGGCCCCGCGACCATGCCGAGATATCCGGCGGCGGTGACTCCGCCGATCGCCAGCGCAGGATGGCGCGCCTCGTTGCTCACGTCCGCGATCAACAATGGCCACACGACCGAGATACCGAGACTTGCCGCGGCAAGACCGGCAGCCGCGAAGAACGTCACATGACACAAGACCTCCGACGCAATGCCGGCCGCGGTGATCGTCGCACCGAGCGCGACTGTGCGCCGCGTTCCGAGCGAGTCGACGATCGAGGTACTCCCGACCCGAGCCAGCGTCGCGAGCACGTTTCCCGCCACGTAGGCGCCGACACCGGCAAGCACACCGAGACCGTCGTGGGCGCGCAGGTACAGCACACCCCACGTCGAGACGCCGCCTTCGACCATCGCCGATGCGGCGAACACGAGCGCGAGCACGGTGAGGCCTTCGTGACGCAGGCCGATCAGCGCGCGCCACATTGACGGATGCTCAACCCGTGCCGGTTCGGGAACCCGAGCCCGGTAGGTGACCAGACCGTCGATGATGACCACGACTGCGATAGCGGCCCATACGCCACGCCACGACACGCCGAGGCGTAAGGCGATGCCGGTCACGGTCGCGCCGAGCGCACACGCGAAGTTCCACAGTCCGTGGAATCGGACGAGCCGGCTGGGTTCGTGCGCGAGCGCGTCGGCGGCAATGACGTTGATCACCACGTCGACGAGTCCGCCCGACGCGATGGCGAGCGTCATCGCGGGGGCGAACACCGCGAAGTGCGGAGCGAACGCTTCGACCGCGAGGAGGGAGCCCCAAATGATCAGCGCACGCGCGAGTGTGACGCCGGCACCCCATCGGTCGGTGAGGACGCCACCGATCGCGGCGATGCCGGTCGCGGCGATGATGCCGGTCGCGAGCAGGAACCCGAGCTCCGCATCTGAGAGGTGGAAGGTCTGTTCGATGTTGATCGCGGCGACCGCGAATGCGCCCGCGTAGAAGCCGAAGCAGATGAAGCCGGCGGCGACAGGCCGCAGCGAGGTTCGCACGCCGCAGTCTCGCGCGTGCGGATTGCCGGTCCGATCAGCGCATCAGCACCGGGATCGTTCGGGCCCTGCGAACTTCGCCCGCCGAGCACCGAGGCGCGTCGGGTCGGTCAGCTCGAAGTCGGGCTGGGCGTTGCATCTGGGCCTCGGCGTCGGAGAACGCGTCCGGTTCGCGGTTGGTGGCGCGAGGTGACATGCTCCGTGGCGTACGCCACCGCGGCAATATCGTCGTGGATGACCGGCACCCAGACGCCGCCGTATCGGTCGGTACGGGCGGACATCCGCGACGCTCCAGATCGGGTACGGGTCGGCGCCCCGTCGCGTGTCGGTGGGGTCGAGATCGGTTGCGACGTCGCGTACCGGCGGATGCCGGTTCGTCGACTACTCGGAGATCGAGATCGCGTACTCGGGACAGTTGGCGACGGCCCGCCGCGCTTTGTCTTCGAGCTCAGAAGGCACCGTGCCGTCGTGCAGCTCGTGCGCGGTGCCGAGGTCGTCAACGTCGAAGAGTTCCGGCGCGATCGCGTAACAACGATTGTGGCCCTGACATTCGGCGGTATCGACATGGACGTGCATCGTTCGGGCTCCTCACGACGGCGATTCGTTTCCGAAGACGCTAGAGCACCGAACTGGCGCGTGCGCCGCTGGTCAGCCGGTCGGCGCGAGGGCCCGAACCTCGTATGCGCAGTGTGGCGCTCCGGCGACCATGTGTTGCACGCGTTCGACGGTCGCGTCGCCAAGCGCGGCGCGGATGAAGTCGAGTTCGCTGGTGCATGCCTGACCGTACCGCTGCGCGACCGCCCAGATCGCGCAGTTGTGCTCGACGATCCGGAACACACCGACAGAGATCTCCTCGAAGGTTGCGAGGTAGCCGTCGTCGTCGAGGATGCGGGTGAGCTCGGCCACTTTCGCTTTGAGTGTCCGCCGCCGCGCCAGCCGATCGGTCGCGTTTCGTATGCGCTGGTCGCGGCGACGGGCAAAGAGCGTGTCGACCAACCCTGAGTCGGTTTCGGAGGCGTAGCCGAGCAGTTCGTTGGTGAGTTCGCCGTAGGCCTTCGGGAACAGGGCGTCGGCCCGGTCGGTGACCATGTAGGCGAGCTGGGCTCGTCCGCGCTGTCCGGGAGGTCGGGGCAACTCGGCGGTCTCCGCGAATCCGTCGTCGACGAGCGCGGTGAGATGTTGGCGCGCGCCGCTGACCGTCATGTCGAGCTGACGTGCGATGTCGTCGGCGGTCGCTTGACCACGGCGACGGAGGGCGTAGATCACCGCGCGCCGACCTTCGGGCAACGCGGGCGCAACTCGTTCGCCGGTCAACGCCGTGGTCCCGGGCACAGCAGATGGCTGTCACCGAACTCGTGCCACAGATAGCCGGCGGCGTGCGCCTCGGCGTACGCGCGCTCGAGCGCCGGCCGTCCGGCGATCGCTTCGAGCATCAACAGGTGGGTGGCGTACGGTTCGTGCCAGCCGGTGAGGAGACCGTCGACGGCGTACACGCCGCGTTCGGGAGTGACGACCAGCTCAGTCCAGCCGCTCGCCGGATGCACGACGCCGTGGGCGTCGCTGGCAGTCTCGACGGCACGGACGGCGGTGGTGCCCACCGCGATCACGCGGCCGCCGCTGTGGTGGACCGCGTTCAGGTGCGCGGCGGTCGCGTCGGGCACACGGTACCGCTCGGGGTAGGGCATTTCGTGCGCTTCGAGGGACGAGACCCCGGCGTGCAAGACGATCGGCATGACCGAGATGCCGCGGCGCACCAGGTCGACGACAATCTCCGGTGTGAACGGCCGAGCCGCGCTCGGCATCTCCGCGCTTCCCGGTTCCCGCCCGAAGATCTGCTGATATGCGTCGAGCGGCCACGCGCCGGGCGCGTGTTGGTAACGGATGGGGTCGCCGTGGCGGGCGAGATACTCCAATACGGTCGTGTCCAGGTGTGGTGCGGCCAGCCACAGGCGGCGCGACTGGCGGAAGCGCTCGACGAGACGAACCGAGCCACCGCCGGCGAGGGCAATCTCGATGTCGGTGAGGTCGTCGGCGAACGGTCGCGTCGTGTTGTCGAACGGGAGACGGCACTCGACGAGCCACAGTCCGCCCGGCAGGTCGGTCGAGAAATGGATGCGCAGGACGAGCCCGTCGGCGGTGACACCTGAGATGGCGGCCGGGATCGTGGCCGACGTGTTCACGACCAGGGTGTCGCCGGCGTGCAGATGGCTCGGAAGGTCGCGGAACGTCGCGTGCGTGACCTCGCGCTCGCCGTTCGAGACGAGCAGACGGACGTCGTCGCGGCCCGAGCCGCGCACCTCCGCCGGTTCGTGGGCCTCCAGTGCCGGGTCGAGCGGGATCGCGAGCGCCGAACGGTCGATGACGGCGGTCATGACACGAACTCCTGGGCACGAACGCGACCGCTGGGATGATCCGAGCCGATCAGTGCGACCAGCGCGGGAACGACCGCGTTGGGAAGCGGCCGATCGGAGATGTCCTCGTCGGGAAACGCGTCCTGGTGCATTTCGGTGCGCATGTCTCCGGGATCGACGACCAGGACACGGAGCTCGGGATGCTCGGCTGCGAGCACGGCCGAACATTGTTCGAGCGCAGCTTTCGACGACCCGTACCCTCCCCAACCCTCGTAGGCTTCGACCGCGGCGTCGGAGGTGATGTTCACGATCGTGCCGTGCGCCGCGCCGAGCGCGCCCAGCAACTGCTGGGTTAACGCGAGGGGCGCCACGACGTTCACCTCGTAGACATGTCGGAGCAGGTCGAGGTCGATCCCGTCGAGTGCGGGGAGCGGACTCGCGCCGAGCGTGCTGGCGTTGTTGACGAGCAGGTCGAGCCGGCCGAACTCGTCGACCGCGGCGGTCAGTCGTTTGCGGTGCGCGGCGTCGGTGACGTCGCCGGGGACCGCGACGACGGTGGTGTTCGTCGCCAGTCGGGCCGCCGCGTCGGCGAGCCGGTCGGGCCGGCGTGCGTCGATGACGAGCGTCCAGCCGTTCTCGGCGAGCGCTTCAGCCAACGCGAGTCCGAGCCCCTGCGATGCCCCGGTGATAAGCGCCACCCGTTGGTTCATGACGAACCTCCTGATCTCGTTGCCACCAACCTACCACAAAGAACAAGTAGTTACTACTTATATTCCTGGGTGACGGGCCCGCGAGCTTCACGGCACGACCGACGGACGAACGACCGGTGCGGGTGGGGATGCACATGGGGACGCGGCTCGGTCGGAGGTCTTCGTGGGCGACACGTTCGCCGGTGCTCGAAGTTCCGCGACCGGCCCGGCACCCGCATCGTCGTCCACGCCGAGACCCGTCTCGGAATTCGAGCAGCGGGACTGGCCGGCGAACTCGCGCACGCCATGCTCGACGCCATCGCCCGGGTCGGATTTGCGGTCGTGGCGCACTGCCCGTTCGTCGCGTGGTACGTCTGCGACCATCGGGACCAGGCGGATCCGGCGACGACATATCCTGAGCGCCTTCCATGGCCGAAAATGCTCTGCCCGACACCGCGACGGTCACGCTCAGCGAATCCGAATTGCTCGAGCTCGCGCCGTTCGGCTCCGAACGTGCTGTCGCGGTCGGCGAGGTGCTCTACCGTGCGGGTGACGCGGACTACGACTTCGTCGTGGTCCTCGAAGGCGAAGTGGAGATCGTCCGCAGCGAACCCGACGGCGACGTCCAGGTCGCGGTCCACGGCGCCGCCCGCTTCCTCGGCGAACTCAACCTGCTGACCGGCCAACGTGCGTATCTGACGGCTCGCGTCACGAAACCGGGCCGGATCCTGTCGATCGAACACGACGCGTTCCGCCAGATGCTGAGCTCAAAACCTCAACTGTCCGATGTGATCTTCCGGGCGTTTGTCGCACGCCGCGAGTTCCTCCGGGCCGGCGAAGGTGCGGGAGCCGTTCGGATCATGGGTTCTCGGTACTCGCCCGAAGCGATGGCGCTGCGCGCCTTCGCGAACCGGGCACGACTCCCCCACACCTGGATCGATCTCGAAGACGTGGCCGACTCGGCCGGCCTGCTCGCCAGCGTCGGCGCGACCGTCGACGACACGCCGGTCGTGCAGATGCCGAACGAAGTGTTGCACCATCCGACACCCGGCGAGTTCGCCGAGCGTCTCGGTCTGACGTTCCGGCCGACACCGGGATACCTGTGCGATCTGGTGGTCGTCGGTACCGGACCTGCCGGACTCGCCGCGGCCGTATACGGCGCGTCGGAAGGCCTCGACACGATCTCGCTCGACGCGACCGGGATCGGCGGCCAGGCCGGCTCGAGTTCGCGGATCGAGAACTACGTCGGATTTCCGAACGGGATCTCCGGCGAAGACCTCGCGGCACGAGCCGCGATTCAGGCCCAACGCCTCGGAGCGCGGCTGAACGCGCCCTGCGCGGTCGCCGGGTTGCGGGTCGAACACGGATTCCATGTGATCGTCCTGGCCGACGGGAGCGAACTGCCCGCTCGGGCGGTAATCGTCGCGTCGGGCGCACGGTACCGACGCCTCGCGGTCGACGATCTCGAACGTTTCGAAGGCGCCGGCGTCTACTACGCCGCCACCGATCTCGAGGCCCGGATCTGTAGCCGGTTGGACGTGATCGTCGTCGGCGGTGGCAACTCGGCCGGACAGGCCGCGATCTATCTGGCCCAGCAGAAATGCGGAGTACGGCTCGTCGTGCGGCGCGCCGCGCTGGTCGAGACGATGTCGCACTATTTGATCGAACGCATCGAGGCGGACCCCCGCATCGAGGTTGTGCCGAACACCGAAGTGCGGGCCGTCGCCGGCGAAAGCCATCTCGGTCAGGTCACGCTCGAGCACACTCCGAGCGGCGAGCGCAACACCGTCGCCTGTTCGGGATTGTTCTGCTTCATCGGTGCCGAACCTGCCACCGGCTGGCTGTCCGGTTGCGTGGCATTGGATCGGGCCGGCTTCATCATCACCGATCGTTCCTTGTCCGACCACACGACCGGGACTGAGTACGCCGCACGCGCTCCCCTGCCGTTCGAAACGTCACTTCCTGGCGTGTTCGCGGTGGGCGACGTGCGCCAAGGTTCACTGAAGCGTGTCGCGGCCGCGGTCGGCGAAGGTTCAAGCGCGGTGCGGTCGGTCCACGAATACCTCACGACGAGCGCATAACAGCACGGAGGTTTCAACGATCGCGAACATCCCCCGGGGACTTCGCAGGTCGACGACACCCACGAGACACCCGGCTGCCGGCCGGCCACGACAACACCGACAACCGCTGGCCGATGTTGAGCGCGGAACCCACGCCGAAACCTGACCGTTCGCCGTGGACGTTCACCGTCGCCGCCGCGTCTCGCTCGCCGCCCAGTCGGCGAGCCCCATCGTCGGTCTGGCGCGTCCCGTCGCCGGCGGTGCAGCATCGCGCGGTGCCGACCGAATACGTGCGCGACCAGCCCAACTTCTTTGCGGTCGGTCCGGCCTCGGCGCCTGCGGCGATCGACATGGGTTCGGGCATCTGGTGCTCGCCGGGCATGTCGTCGACGTATCTGATCACCACCGACGACGGAAGGGTCGTCGTCAACACCGGCATGTGGTTCGAGGCGCGCACCCACAAACGCAACTACGACGCGGTGACGACCGCACCGACGCATTCGATCATCCTGACGCAAAGCCACACCGATCACATCGGTGGAGTCGACACGTTCCGAGAACCGCAGACGCGTCTCATCGCGCAGGCCAACATCGCCACATGCCAAGCGGACGACGAACGGATTCACGGGTTTCGTATCCGCCGCTCACTGCCGTTCTTCGCTGCAGTGATGGGCCAGCCGGGATACGCCCGCGGCGACGACGCCGCGATCCCGCCGGTACCGAAAGCGGCACACGCCGACATCACCTTCGACGACGCGTACGCGTTCGACTGTGGTGGCAGGCGAATCGAGCTGATCAGTGTGCCGGGCGGCGAAACCATCGATTCGCTTGTGGTTTGGCTCCCCGACGACCGCGTCGCGCTCGTCGGCAACATGTTCTCGGCGTTGTTCGGCCATTTCCCCAACCTGGTGACCATGCGCGGCGACCGGATGCGCAGCGCACCTGCGTTCGTCGACTCCGTGCAACGTGTCATCGATCTCGGCCCAGAACTGCTCCTGTTGGGCCATCACGGACCGGTACGCGGCGCGCCGAGGATCCGTTCGGAGTGCGAACGAATCCGCGACGCCGTCCAATATGTGCACGACGCGACGGTCGAGGCGATGAACGACGGACACGACGTCTGGACCGCGATGCGCCAGATCCGCCTCCCCGACCACCTCGATCTCGGCGAGGGCTACGGCCGTGTCGACTGGAGTGTCCGCGCGATCTGGGAGATGTACACCGGCTGGTTCCATCAGCATTCCACGCTCGACCTGTACGGCGCAGGCCCGGACGAGGGCGCAGTCGAGATCGTCGCGCTGGCGGGCGGAACCGATGCGGTCGCCCGACGCGCCGCGGCGCTGACCTCGTCGAATCCACTGGCCGCGATACGCCTGTGCGAACTGGCGCTCGCGGTCGACGCCGGACATCGGGGTGCGCTGGTCGCCTACCACGGTGCCCACGAGCAGCTCCTCGCCGACGATGCGCGCGCGAACTTTTGGCTGACCCGCTGGTTGGAAGGCGAAGTGCGGAGTGCCCAGAACCGTCTCGAGCGTCTCGACGGGCCGTGAACGACGCGATTGTCATCGCAGACCTCGCCCGCCCGCACCTTGATGCGGCCCAGCGCGCCGCACTCGAGTACGGAGCGACGCTCGACGTCCGTTTCGACACGGACGCCATGCTCGCCGCCGCACGCGACCGTGCCCGCTGCGACGACTTCGGCGACCCGTCCTTCCGCCGGCGTGTCGACGCGATGGTCGCCGCGGTCGGCGCCGACACCGGTCTCGGTCCGCTCGGCCGGCTCGCGATCCATCAGCGAACGGTCCGGCTTCTCACATCACGGCTCCTCGTGGAAGACCTCGTGCGCCGCCACCCCGACATCCTCGACGTCGCGCTGCCGGCACCGATCGTGGTGATCGGCCTGCCGCGCTCGGGTACGACCCACCTCGTGAACCTCATCGCGGCCGACACGCGTCTGCGTTCGCTGCCGTTTTGGGAGAGCCTCGAACCGTGCCCGCCCGCCGGCCATGCCGACACCGACGGTCTCGAACGGATCGCGCGTTGTCGGCGCGCCTACCAAGCACAGATCCAGTTGGTGCCGCTGCTGCGCGCGATGCACGACCAGCATCCCACCGCGATCGAAGAAGAAATTGAGCTCGAAGACCTCGATTTCGCGTCGTACACGCTCGAATGGCTGGCGCGGGTTCCCGCCTGGCGCGATTTCTATCTGACGCTCGACCACCACGAACACTACGCGTACATGAAGAAGGTGTTGCAGGTGCTCACCTTTTTGCGGGGACCGAACCGGTGGGTGTTGAAATCACCGCAGCATCTCGAACAGATCCCCGCGTTGCTTTCGACGTTCCCGGATGCGACGTTCGCGGTCACGCACCGCGATCCGGTCGCGGTGATCGGCTCGGCGGTCACGATGCTCGCATACGGTGATCGGATACGCCGAGAGACGATCGAACCGGAAACCCTCGCCGAATACTGGGTCGACCGGGTCGGCCGCCTGCTGCGCGCCTGTGTGCGCGACCGCGACCTCCTTCCGGTCGAGCGCACCATCGACGTGATGTTCCACGAGTTCATGGCCGACGACGTCGGGATGGTCGAACGGATCTACGAACGCAACGACCGCGTCATGACACGCAAGGCCCGTACCCAACTCGACGGGTTCATGGCCGCCAATCCCCGCGGCAGGTACGGTCGGATCGAATACGACCTGCACGGCGACTTCGGTCTCGATCCCGCCGCGGTGCGGTCCGGCTTCGACTTCTACTTCGATCGCTTCGCCGTGGTTGTCGAACCGTCATGAGCCTGCGGACCGTCATTGTCGGATGCGGAGCGATCGCCCAATGGCATCTCGACGCGATCGACCGTGCCGGCATCCCGATCGTGGTCACGGCCGCAGTCGATCCCGACCCCGGGCGTGCGCAACGCACAGCCGACCGTGCGGGCGCGGTCCCGTACCTGTCGTTTCGGGCTGCGCTCGCCGACCGGTCGTTCGACGCCGCGCTCATCGCGGTACCCCATCACCTGCACGAGTCGGCCGCGGTCGAGGCGTTCGACGCAGGTTTGCATGTGATGCTCGAAAAGCCGCTCGCGGCGACGCTCGACGCCTGCGACCGCATCCTCGCCGCTGCGCATGCCGCGGGGACGGTGTTCATGGTCGCCGAGAACGCGCAGTACTGGCCCGAAGTACTCACGGTGCGCGACCTCATCGCGGACGGAACGGTCGGCGACATCGTGACGGCACGCGCGGCGACGTTCTTCCCTGCGTTGGGCGAGTTCTACGGCGGCGACCGTCCATGGCGGTTCGATCGTGCCACCGCGGGCGGCGGTGTCGTCATCGATACCGGCTCGCACTGGCTGCGCCCGTTGCGGATGTGGCTCGGCGAGGCCGACGAGGTCGTCGCCGCGCTCGGCCATCCGTACCCGCAGATGGAAGGCGAGTCTCTTTGTCGTGCGCTGATCCGTTTCGAGTCCGGCGTCGTCGCGACGTTCGATGCGATGCTCGCGACCGGCGCGGTCGCCAATCAGCCGCTGTTCACGGTGACCGGAACGCGAGGCGAACTCACGGTGGAGTCGTCGGGCTGGGTCAAGCTGTGGGACGGGACCGACCCGAAAGGCACCAGGGTCGGCGAAGCGGGCGGCTATCTGCGTTCGTACGAGGGGGAACTCGCCGACTTCGCGAGCGCGGTGCTGGACGGCACTGCGCTCGCCGCAACCGCGGAACACGCACGCGGCGAGCTGCGACTGGCGCTCGCAATGTACCGATCGGCCGAAACGAAACGTTGGGAGAAGGTATGACCGGCGTCTCGTTCGACTTCGCGGGTGCGCACGTGCTCGTGACCGGCGGAACGTCAGGGATCGGCAACGCAATCGCGCACGCGTTCGCCGACGCGAATGCGCAGGTCACGATCACCGGCACGAAAGCATCGGCTGACGAATACCCGGTTGATCTCGCCGCGTTTGTGTACCGCCAGTGCCGTATGACTGACACGGCCGACATCGAAGCGGTCGCGGCGAGTCTCGACCGTCTGGACGTCCTCGTGAACAACGCGGGGCAGAACCTTCCGGGCGGGCGAAGCGAATACGAACCGGACGTCTTCGAGGAAACCGTCAGTATCAATCTGTTCGGAGCGTTCCGCATGGCGAGCGCAACCCGTGATCTGCTCGCATCCAGCGACCTCGACGGCGGCGCCAACGTGATCAACGCCGCTTCGATGGCCTCGTTCTTCGGCATCGAAATGGTCCCCGGCTACGGGGCGGCGAAGGCCGGGATCGTGCAGCTCACGAAAACACTGGCGGTGGCGTGGGCGACGCGGGGCATTCGGGTCAACGCCGTCGCGCCGGGCGTCGTCGAAACGGCGATGACCGCACCGATGATGCCGGTCTCGCAGCTCACGGCTCCGCTGCTCGCCCGAACTCCCATGGGACGTTTCGCCGCCCCGAGCGAGATCGCCCCGGCCGTGTTGTTCCTCGCCAGTCCGGGCGCGGGCTACATCACCGGTCACACGTTGGTGGTCGACGGCGGATTCTCGATCGCGGGTTGAGTCGTGTTCACGGCGACGACCTCCAAGGCATGATGGCCATCAGCATCGCGTCGGGATCTTCCACCAACTCGACGTACACACCGAGCGCATCGAACGTGTCGAGGTAGCAGAAACGCAGGCTGGCGAACTGGCCGCCCATCACGTTCGCAAAGCCGTTCGCTTCGCCGAACGCGACGACCGCATCGATGTCGTCGACGAGGAACCCGAGATGATGCGAGCCGGGACCGTTCGATGCGAGGAACTCGACGTGCAAGCCGTCGCCGCGTACGGGCTGCAAGAGTTCGATCTGCATGTTGCCGCTGCGTGCGAAGCCGAGCGCCAACGCGCACGAGATCCGCTCGCCGCGCAGGTCGTAGTCGAGATCGTTGGCGGGCAGGTTGACGAACTCGCCGCAGCCGAGCGTGTCGCGCATCGTCTGTTCTGCGCGCTCCAGATCGGCGACGACGAACGCCTGTTGGAACAGTCCGTCGCCGATTCGAGCGAGGAGGCCGCTGACATCCACGGTCGCCATTGTCTCACGGGACGTTGGGGACGGCCGGGTTCGGGACTCGTCAGGCAACGGCTGACACGACACGCCGAGTTGGGTCGACTCACCTGGTCGTGGTGAGCGGTCCTTCGCATGTCCGCGTCGCGGTCGACTGGACGGGCGGCGAGTCGTGTACGAATCGGGCGGCGGCGGCCTCGCCGATCGGAGCGACCGGATCGCAGCCGAGTTGACTTGAACGTGGTGTCGCCGAATGTCTTGATGATTGGGGTCAGTTCGTGCAGATCCCGGCTGGCGTTGGCCGTGCCGGTTGAGATCATGCCGGTTCGAACGGATCGCCCATGTCCAACAGTTCTGACGCGGCGGCGAGCGCAACCGCGAGCGACGCCGCCTTTTCGGCGACCGCGGCGAAGTAGTGCACCGCGACGGTTTCGCGCCCCGGCAGCGGAGGCGAGTTCAGTGAGCGGAGCATGACGGTGGGATCTTCGGCCGGGCTGATCTGCTCGACCGGAGATTCCGTTGTGGTGTCGCTCCCCCAGAAGTCGCGTTGCGTTGCGGTGCGTCGGCGTCCGTTCGTACGGTCTGGGGCTTTGCGGCGGCGGGGCGGGCTCACGTCGCCGCGACCATGTCGGACGACAACAGATCTTCGGTGAGGACCGATTCGGGCCGTATCCCAAGCGCGGCGCGGAGCTGGCCGCTGTCGAGATCGGCGAGCGAGCTCGACTTCGGCAAGACCAGATCGGCGATGCGCCGTTTGCCGGCGACGACCTCCTCGACGCGTTCGTCGACGGTGCCGGGACAGATGAGGCGATGGCAGATCACCGTTCGGGTCTGGCCGATACGCCACGCACGATCGCGGGCCTGGTCCTCGACGGCCGGGTTCCACCAGCGGTCGTAGAGCACGACATGGCTGGCGGCGGTGAGGTTCAAGCCGGTGCCGCCGGCCTTGAGTGACAACACGAGTGCGCCAGGCCCGGCACCGGTCTGGAACTCGGCGACAAGTTGATCCCGGGCAGTGCGCGACAGACCTCCGTGGTAGCACGACACAGAAGTTCCGGTCCGTTCGCTGAGATGCTCCGCCAATCGCAGACCCCATTCGGCGAAGTGGGTGAAGACCAGCACACGCTCACCCGCGGCGTAGACGGCATCGACGATCTCTTCGAGTCGCGCGAGTTTGCCGGAACGTCCAGCGAGTGGAAGATCGTCACGTTGGTACGCCGACGGATGGTTGCAGATCTGCTTGAGGGCAGTGATCGCGGCGAGGATCTGGCCTTGGCGAGGTTTTTCGCCTTCGGCGAGATTCGTCCCGGTTACGAGCGCGTCGAGGAGCGCTTGATACATCCCGATCTGTTCGGGCGTCATCGCGCAGCGGTCGAGTTCGTCGATCTGGTCGGGAAGTTCCGCCGCGATCATCGGTTCCGCTTTCGTGCGGCGGAACACGAGGATGCCGTTGAGGGCATGCAACGCGTCTTCGGCTTCGACACGTGTCGTCGTGCCGTCGCTTGACAGACGTGCGATGAACTGCGGACGCGGCCCGACCAGGCCAGGATTGGCAAAGTCGAGGATTGCCCACAGGTCGCCGAGGCCGTTTTCGATCGGCGTGCCGGTGAGAGCGACCCGGCTCCGCGCCTGAATTCGGCGTAGCTGCTGTGACGTGTCGTTGGCCGGGTTTTTGATCGCTTGTGCCTCGTCGAGCACGACCCGCGCCCAAGACACACCGGCGAGCGCGTCGACGTCTCGAACCGCGGTGCCGTAGGTGGTCACGACGACATCTGCGTCGGCGACCTCGGCTGCGATCTCGTCGGGTGCGGCCCGGCGCGCGCCGTGATGGACGACGACCCGAAGGTCGGGTGTGAAACGGGCCGCTTCGGCGGTCCAGTTCCCGACGACCGCGGGCGGGGCGATGACCAGCGCGGGGCCGGCTCCGGCTCCGGCGAGCAGGTGCGCCAGCATCGTCGGCGTCTTGCCCAGACCCATGTCGAGCGCGAGGCAGCCGCCGAGGCCGGCCTTGTCGAGGAATCCGAGCCACGCCAACGCTTCGGCCTGATAGCTGCGCAGCTCGCCGACAAAGCCAGCAGGGACGCCAGCCGGCGACGTCGCGACGTCGGCCGCTGCCGCGATTAGATCCGCGGCCCATCCTCCACCGACGACGTCGACGCCACCGCGCAGCGGCGAACCTTCGATGCCGAGCGCGAGGCGCAGCATCGCGGCACCGGAAAGCTCAGTCGTGTTCGACCGTTCCGCTAACGCTTCGGCAGCGGCGGCGAGATCGGCACGGTCGATCGCGACCCACCGTTCACCGGATCGGATGAGCGGTCGAGCCTCCTTTGCGAGTCGCGCGATATCGGCCGCCGACAGCTCGACACCGTCGAACACGGCCGACCAGTGAACGTTGGCGAGTTGGTTCGCGCCGACCATCGACTCGGACGCGGCATCCACGAACACTCGCAACGACGGCGACGGTCGGCGCCGCGACAACGCCGGGACCCGAACGTCGAATCCGGCGGCGAGGAGTTGGGGCCCGGTGACGGTCATCAGCTCCCACGCTTCGTCCTGACCGAGGATGACTTGTCCGCGCCGGGTTCCGCCCGGACGAGCCAACGCGGGCAGCATGCGTTCGAGGCGCGCGATCTCATCTTCGAGACGAACGCGTCCCGATCCGGCGTCGACGATGGCATGCTCGATCGGGACGAGTTCACCTTTGACACCCGACGCGAACACGGCGAGATGCCATGCGTTTCCGCTGTCGGGAGGGTCGAGGCGTACCACCAACCGTTCGCGCTCCCCGGTCACCGCGCGGGCCCACTGTTCGACCCGCGTCGCGATCTCGCCAGCGATACGGACGGGGGCGTCGAACGCGCTGCCGTCGAGGCGTGCGATGACGGCTTCGGAGACGTCGGCGACGGTCCGAACTCGGGGAGGCGGCGCGGGCAACTCGAGCCGGCGTGCACTGTCGCGACAGATGGCGTCGACCATGCCGGTGAGCGCCGATCGGATTAACGCCCGAGCGTCGATTTTGGGATCGAACGCGCAGACCACACCGGGCATGCTTTCGGCGAGACGCGCGAGTCGCGCCGCGTCGATGAGGGCCGGCGTCCATCGCACCGAGTACGAGCCGTTCGACTCGCGTGCGCTTCCGCTGCTGCGCTTGCGTTGACGCAGCAGCGGAACCATCGCGCCGTGCGCAGTGAGTTCCACCGCCCAGATCGCAACCCGGCCGAGCCAGCGGACGCTGGGCCCGATGTCGTCGCCGACCTGGTCGGCGCCGGCCGCGACCAGCCAGCCCAACACGTCACCGACCGGAATCGCGAGCGCGTCGGTGCGTGCCCCGCCCGGCACGGCTACCGGTTCGTGACGGGCCCAACCGGTCGAGGGTGCACTCGCGGCCGTCAACATTGCGGCGAGTCGTGCGCCGTCGATGCTGCGTTCGCCGCCGCCGGCGGCCCAGGCGACCACCCGACCGGGAACCCACGACACCTGCAACTGGACCGTCGCCGGCGCGCGCGACAGTGGGTCGCGGTCTCGTGCCTGACGGTCGTCGCGCGGCGCGACCCGGCGAGCGCCGCGCGGGTCGCCTCGTTGGTCGAGACCTTCGTTCGCCGGTCGATCCGGACGTTGATTCGTATGCCGAGCCCACGCAGCCGAGATTCGGCGCTGTTCCGACTCGAGGTCGGCGATCACCTGCTCGCGTTCGTCGCCTCGAAGCGACCGGGCACTCGCCAGGTGCTCGTCCGCATCCTGGCGCAAGCTGGCCAGTGCCGCCCGCCAGGTGACCCGGTCGGCCTCAAGCACCGCGAGCTGTTCGGCGGTGGCTTCGCCGTCGACCTCGGCCTGCACGTACTGCTCGAACTCCCACTCGGACAGCGGCTTCAGCGTCGACGACGGACTCATCGGTTGAACCGATCGCCAGTTGGGGCGGCTGCGGCACGTCTCGGCCGCGCGCGACTGGCGTCCCAGTCACCTATGTCTGCGCGCATACATCTCCG
Organism: Acidimicrobiia bacterium; assembly: GCA_052148155.1. Lineage (GTDB taxonomy): Bacteria > Actinomycetota > Acidimicrobiia > IMCC26256 > PALSA-610 > JBBQER01. The sequence continues at coordinate 19,931 of JBKQIY010000147.1, forward strand.
CTGGACAACTCGGAGGACACCGTGTCCTCGAAGAAGTTGGGGGCGTAGGCCCCTTTTTTTGGGGTTTCAGGTCCACGATCTTGCGCTGTGGACCGAACACCCGGCCTTTCCGCTTCGACGGGCCCATTCGACGAGGGTCTCGCAGGACGGGGTTCAGCGGGACGGCCGGCACCGTTCAGCATAGGCGATCGCCGGATGGCGGTGACGCACCGCGTCGGGACGGGCGCACGGTCGTGCGCATCGTCCCCGGCCGGATGGGGGCCGGTCTGGCCGGACCGAACCCGCGGCCGGGTCCGGTCCGGCGCGAATCCATGTCGGGCCCGGTCGTCGTGGGTCGCGCCCGCGGCGGTTGCAGCCACCGGCGAGCACAGCGCCGCTTGGGCGACCCGCGCGCCTCGGTGGTCCGCTTCGGTCTCGGAAAGCTGGTCGATCAGGCCAGGTCAGACGGTTCGGCCGAGGAACGCCGCGAGCTGGTCGGCGTTGGTCGCGCCGGCCGGCGCTTCCTTCTCCGGACCGAATGGGGCGCCCTCCGCACCGCGGAACGCAGGCGAGATCGCCTGCTTCGCCCCGACGAGCAGCTGCGCGGCCAACTCGGGCGCGAGGTCGGTCGACTGGCCGGTTGCTTTGGCGAGGTCCCAACCGTGCGTGAACGTGTCGGTCGCGGCCAGACCGACAAACGCGGCTCCGGGCATCTGACCGAACGGCAACGTCAAGGTCTTCGCCATGACACCCTCGCCTTGAAATGCGGCGACACATTGGGCCGAACTTTCGTCGAATGCGGCGAGGTAGTCACCGGTACAGAAGTCGTCGCCGGCGCGGGTCGGGGGGACACCTTCGACGCCGGCGGTGAAGAAGTACTGGCCGCCGACGATGTGATTCACCAGTTCGCGGACCTTCCACGACGCACACGGAGTCGACGTGTCGAGTTGGTCGGACTTCACGCCGGACAGCACACTTCGGGTCGAGGTGATGGCCTGCTCCAACGGTGCTGTGCTCATGTCCGCTGCTCCTCATCGAAATCGGTCGAGGGCCGGACCTTAGCGAAGTGAACGCCGCCACGGCTCGAGGTCCAGGTTGGGATAGCGAACCTGCGTCGCGGCGATGAGATCTTCGGTCCACACCGGGTGACCTGGGGGCGGGAACCCGAACAGTTCAAGATCGCGTGGCGTCGACCCCTCAACGAAACGTGTCCAGCCCGGATGGGTCGACTTCGACTGCACCGAGTGGTAGCCGATCCAGTCGATATCGGCGGATTTGAAGGAGACACCTAAAAGAAAACGTGCTCCTCGCGGTCGCGTGATGTTGACCCCACGATGGAACACCTCGTTGCGGTACGCCAGCACCGAACCGCGCTTGGCGACAGCCCCCCGTTCAGCCTGGTACAGGTCGGGGTCTTGCGCTGGGAAGAACACGTCGTTCGTGGAACGTGTCCGCGAGTCGCCGAGCTTGGCCGCGTGGGTCGGTGCGCAATCCTCGTCGACGTCGGTGAGGTACAAGAACATCTCGACGTGCCACCACGGAGGTCCCGGCACCGCCGGCAGGAACGAGTGGTTCCGGTCGGTGTGCATGGGCTGTTCGTAGTCGGCGTCGCCGGTGTAGCGCCCGCTGACGTGGGACTGATACACCCGAATGTCGCGCGTTTCGAGCGCACGTTCGGCGAAGTCGACCACAGCCGGATGGACATACAAGCGGTTCAGCGCACCGGTTCCCATGAACGGAAACTCGCGGCCCCAACGATGCTGTTCCGGCCGGAACCACGGACCGTGCTCAGGAATTTCGGGGTAGCCGTGCCGCAACGTCGCGGTGTCCTTGCCGGGCGGGACGTACCGTGCCGGGTCGTCATGAAACTTGTCCGGCTCGGGAAACACGGTCCACAGGTCGGCGAGGGCAGCGTCGATCTCGTCGGTGCCGACGAGGTCGTGGAGCACGACCCACCCGTCGCGCTGCCAGGTCGTCACGTCGTCGTCTGCAGCTCTCGGTCCGTTCATCACCTCATCGTGCATCATCGGCGGCGACGCTCGCTAACGGCGTGGCACGATGACGGCCATGACCGCAACGTTGGTCGCCGGCCCGCCACTCGAAGCTCCCCGTCATCGGATCGGACGAACCACGTCGGTGCTGGTCGACCGGTCCCGCGGAGACCGCGTCATCCCGGTCGACGCGTGGTATCCGGCCGAGATGGGCTCAGCCGGCGAACCTTCCCGGTACGAGCTGCTCCCGGGGATCGGGTTCACCGCCGCCGCGGAGCAGGACGTTGCGGTGGCACCAGGCGCACATCCGCTGCTGGTGTGGTCCCACGGCCGAACCGCGACCAGGTCTTCGTACGCCCTTGTATGCGAGGCGATCGCAGCACGCGGCTTCGTGGTGGTCGCACCCGAACACGCCGGCGATTCCCTCACCGACTGGCTGTCCGGCAGGTCGGTCGACGACGAGACGAACGAACGCGACCGGGTCGCAGACACCCGTGTCGTCCTCGACGCCGTCTTCGAACCGGACGGGCCACTGCATCCGGTCGCGGCTGGCGTCGATCCCGACCGGGTCGCCGCCGCCGGCCACTCCTACGGTGGCTTCACCGCGCTGTCGCTCGCCGGAGCAACGATGCCCGACCGACGCCTGCGCGCGGTGGCTGGACTGCAGTCGCTCACACGTACCATCCCGGACGCGGTGCTCGAACGCATCGAGATCCCAACGCTGCTGGTCGTCGGCGCTCACGACGCCACGACTCCCCCACAGACCGATGCCGATCGGGCGTGGGCCCTGCTCGGCGCGCACCAGGCTTGGCGGGTCGACATCGAACGCGCGGGCCATCAGGGTTGTAGCGACGTGGGTCTGTATCTGGAACTCGCGCCACACGTTGCGGGACTTCCCGACGTCGTGCACGAATATGTCCGCTCGATGGCCGCGGACGTCACCGGCACCGCCGGCGATCCGTGGCGCGACACCGTCGCGCTCCACGTCCGGGTCCTGGCCGCCTTCCTCGACGGCGCGCTCGGCATCGACGCCGACACCGCCACCCGAGAGCTCGAGGCAGTGTCGACGCTGGCCGGAGTGCGGGTCGTGCACCGCGGAAGCTTCAGCGCGTAGCGGCGCGACCGTCGCGGCCGACGGCGCCGCACGTCCGTCGCCGGTTCGGGTGTCGGTGCATCGTCGTTGAGCGCAGACGGTGACGCCGATGCTGTGTCGACCGTCCGTACCGTTCGTGACGTCGATCGAACGTCGACGTCCTGACCGGTTACGTCGGCAGAGTTTCGCCTGTGGGGTCGGACTGATCCATTTCTTCTTGGCTTTCGAACTGGGTCGTGTAGAGATCTGCGTACAGACCGCCCGATGCGAGCAGCGAGTCGTGGGTCCCTTGTTCGACGACCCGTCCTTCGGATATCACCAAGATCAGGTCGGCCTGGCGGATCGTCGACAAGCGGTGCGCGATGACAATCGACGTCCGGCCAGTGAGCGCGACCTTGAGCGCACGTTGGACCGCGATCTCGGACTCCGAGTCGAGATGCGCGGTCGCCTCGTCGAGCACAACCACGCCGGGAGCTTTGAGCAGCAGTCGCGCGATCGCGATGCGCTGCTTCTCTCCTCCCGAAAGCCGATACCCGCGATCGCCGACGACAGTGTCGAGACCGTTCGGGAGGGTCGAGATGAGCGGCAGGATCTGCGCTGCGTCCAACGCCTCGCGCAGTTCCTCGTCGGTCGCGTCGGGCTTGGCGTACCGCAGGTTCTCGGCGATCGTCTCGTGAAACAGATGAGCGTCTTGGGTGACGACACCGACGGTGGCACGCAGCGACGCCATCGTCGCGTCGCGCACGTCGACGCCGTTGATCCGCACCGCGCCGGCACGCACGTCGTACAGGCGGGGTACCAGGTGGCTGATGGTGGTCTTTCCCGCACCCGACGGGCCGACCAGCGCGACCAGCTGACCGGGCCGCGCGACGAAAGAAAGGTCGAAGAGCACCTGCTGGCTCGGCGTCTGTTCGAGCACCGCGACCGACTCGAGCGACGCCAGGGAGACCTCGTCCGCGGTCGGATAGCCGAAGTCGACATGATCGAACTCGACCGTCGCCGGTCCGCCCGGGATGACAATCGCGTCAGGCCGTTCGGCGATCATCGGTTCCAGGTCGAGCACTTCGAACACACGATCGAACGACACCAGCGCAGTCATGACATCAACTTGCACGTTCGACAGCGCAGTCAGCGGTGCGTAGAGACGAGTCAGGTAGGCGGTGAGCGCGACGACAGTGCCGAGCGACAAGGCGCCATGAATGGTCAGGACACCGCCCCAGCCGTACACCATCGCGGTTGCGAGCGACGCGGTGAGCAACAAGGCGACCATGAAGACGCGTGTGTACATCGCAGTGGTGATCCCGATGTCGCGGACGCGGGACGCGCGCTGGTCGAACAGGCCCGATTCGGAACGCGGATCACCGAAAAGTTTTACGAGCAGCGCCCCCGACACGTTGAAACGTTCGGTCATCGTCGTGTTCATCAGCGCGTTCAGTGCGTACGACTCACGGGTGAGTGTCGCCAGACGCTTCCCGACCCAACGTGCCGGAAACAAGAAGACCGGAAGGAGCGCGAGCGCAAAGAGCGAGATCTCCCATGACAAGATGAACATCGCGGTGAGGGTCGCGGCGACACCGATCGCATTGCCGACGACCGAGGACAGCGTGTCGGTGAACGCTTGCTGAGCGCCGAGCACGTCGTTGTTGAGTCGGGTCACAAGCGCGCCGGTCTGCGTGCGGGTGAAGAACGCAATCGGCATGTCTTGCACGTGGGTGTAGACGCGGGTACGCATGTCGAGGATGAGACCTTCACCCACTTGGGCTGACACCCAGCGTTGCCAGAGCGACAAAAGCGCGTCGATCACCGCCAGAAACGCGACGAGCAGCGCCAGATCGACGACGAGGCTCGTATTCTTCTTGTGGATCCCGTCGTCGATGATCGCCCGGAAGATCAGCGGGTTCGCGACGCCGAGCAGGGCGTCGGCGACGATCAACACGATGAACAGGCCGAGCAGCCCACGGTAGGGGCGCGCAAAATCGACGATGCGCTTGGTGATCCCGGCCGGCAGCTTGTACTCAGTGACGGACTCGTCGCGGCGGAACGACCGCATCAGTCCCCCACCGGCGCCGCCACGCCCGCCGCCTCCTCCTCCACCCATACCCATTCCCATGCCCATACGACGTCACCTCTCGCAGATCCGGCCGACCGGCCCATCCCACCACGTCGACCGCCCGAGATTGCAACAGGGGCTCACCGGAACGGCCAGACTGTCGGCACATGGCCGTCTGGTTGGCGCTCGTCTGCGCGGCGCTCACCGCGCTGAGCTACGGCGTCGGCTCGGTGATGCAGGCTTCCGCCGCGCGCCGCGCCGAGATGCGCCCGAACCTCGACCCGATGCTGCTGGTACGGCTCGCCCGGGATACGACCTACGTCGCCAGCCTCGCCCTCGACCTGGTTGGGTTCGTCGCGTCGGTCGTCGCGCTGCGCACGTTGCCCCTGTTCATGGTGCAGTCGGCGGTCGCCGGCAGTGTGGGCGTCACCGCGGTCGTCGCGTCCTTCGCGTTCGGTCTGCGTTTGCAACGATACGAGCACGCCGCGCTGATCGGACTCCTTGTCGGTTTTGTGCTCCTCGCGGTCTCAGCCCGGCCCGGTCATGCGACGTCGCCCGGCAACGGCGCGAACTGGCTGCTCGCGAGTGGAGTTGCGCTCGTCGTCGTGGTCGGTGTGCTGAGCGCGAGGCTCGACGATCGCAAGGCCGGCGCCGGTCTCGCGCTCGGTGCCGGCCTCAGCTTTGCCGGAACCGGGATCGCGGCCCGTCAGCTCGAGGTGCCGCACGTGGCCTGGCATCTGGTCACCGATCCGGTGGTGTTGGCACTTGGCGCGTACGCGGTGCTGGGCGTCCTTCTGTTCGCGACCGCCTTGCAGCGCACCTCGGTCACGTCCGTCGCGGCGTTGGTGTTCCTGGTCGAAACCGTCATTCCTTCCGCGATCGGGCTTTTCTTCCTCGGCGATCGTGCCCGTCCACATTTGGCCGCGGCCGCGGCCGCGGGTTTCATCTTGACCGTCGGCTCGTCGCTTGCGCTCGCTCGCCGTTCCGAGCCGCTCCCGCGCGAACCTGAAGGTTCGGGCTGACCGCCCGCGTTCAGCTCTCGAAGTTCGGGACCGCCGGCCGAACGTGTTCGACGCGGCCTTTCGGCTCCTCCCATTCCTCCTGGCGGCCGAGCGCAGTCGAATCCAAGAAGGCGTAGGAACCGCCGAGCACTTCCGTGCCGCGCGCGTACATGGAGTACGTGTGAAACACCCGGTTGTCGTCGCGCAGGAACATGCTGTAGCCCGGTTGCTCCGACGATCCCTCTCCGAGCCATCCCATCCCGACCGTTTCGAGCTCGTCGAGCGTTCGAAAGTTGAACATGACCGGCGCGACCGCGGCGTCGATCGTGACGTTGAAGTCTTAGTTGAAGTCGCTCCCGAACGACGAGTACCACGGAAACGTCCAGCCTCTTATCGTCTGGTATCTCGCGATCTTGGCGAGCGGCGCCCGCGACACAACAACTAACGTCGTGTCGCGAGCGTGAAGATGTTCGAGCAAGCCGGCTGAGATCTCATCGGCCGCGGCGGTGCAGCTCGGGCAGCCGTCGTCCCAGGCGGGATCGAACATGAAGTGCTGCACGACGAGCTGACGCCGCCCGTCGAACACGGCGGCCAGACCGGCCTTCCCGTCCGGACCTTCGAACATGTAGTCCTTGTCGATTTCGACCATCGGCAGCATCCGACGCTTCACGTTCAGCGCATCACGTGCTCGTGTCATCGCCTTCTCCTCGACCAGCAGCTCCTTGCGCGCGACGCGCCACACGTCCTGTGCAACGATCTCGGGAAGGCTCACGGCGGCTCCTCGTTCATGTTCGGTCATGTGACGGTCCGTTCGTACGAAACCTATCGGCGAGTCCCGAACGTCCTCACCCTCGCTGCGGACAGGCCGACGACACGGATCGTCGGCGCCGCTGATGCCGGTGCGCGCAGCGAGATCGGCGACGCTGCGCTCGACGGCCCGCGACGACCGGACCGTGTCCGCGACTGATGTCTTCGACTCTGGGCGACGCCCACATTCATCGGCGCGTCGGATCCGACCGGCGCGCAGTTCAAGGTCGTCGCGAACAACACCTGATCGGCGTCCTGACCGACGGGCCTCGCTGGTGCAGCCGATCGTGGGTCGTCTGCGCCGGCGGCGGGTCCGCCCGTTGGTGTTAACTGCCGTCGGGCCAGCCCCCGCGGTGCAACACCGTCGGATAGTGCGCAAGTACGTCTGGTCTCGACATCGACGCCCGCCAACCATCTGGGTACGGTTCCAACCCTGCAAAGAGGGGCGACGGGCCGGCGTCCGGGTCGCCGACCAACCGTTGCAGCGCGGCGCGCAGGTCGCCGACGTGGCCTTCGCCGAACCGTGCGTCCCAGCGCGCTTCGACTCCGCCGAGGAGCGTGAGGTAGGCGTGTCGGGCGTTTCGTCCTTGGGGTGTGAACCGAACCAATTTCGACCGGCCGTGTGCAGGATCGGGGCCGACGACGACGTCGCCGAGACGCTCCAAGTAGCCGACCATCATGGCGATCGCTTCCTTCGACACCCCGGCCCGGCGTGGAAGATCTTGTACCCGCACGCCGTCGGTGTCGAGGATGCGTAAGAGGTCGGCGCCGATCGCGATTGACCGTTTGGACTTGCGTTCGTACTCGAGCGCGAACGTCAACAGGACATGCGACAACAGCGCCGGCAACTCAAGTTCCGATGGTCGGCCGCGACGAGGTCGAGGCGACGCTGTGGCGTCGAAATGGGCAGGAACCATGCCGTGACCGAGTACCGGAAGGTACGCGGGCAGTTCGATGTCGGTTTCCTCGACCAACGCACCCAGCGAACTCCGAAGCGTGTCGATCGCTTCGTCGCCGAATCGTCTGCGCCAGCGTTCCTCGATCGTTCCTGCCAGCGGGCGCCACACCTGTTGGGCCGCCCGACCTTTGGCGGTCGGGCGAACGATCTGCTCGGAGCGAGGCGGCTTCGCCCGGCGCTCGACCCCATCCTCGTCGCCGTCGACGGCGACATACCCCCACCGTCGCATACCGGCCAACGACGGGTGGGTTGCACCCTTGGCCACACCGGCGCGACTCGAAAGTTCGCCAACGCTCAGCCCGTCGTCGTCGACGAACCGCATGAAGTTCGACCACATCACCAGCGAGACGAGAAATCGCGAACGGGCGCCGGCGAGGACAATCTGTCGTTCGAACTCGTTGTCGAGCTCGATCGTGAACGCGACGAGCACTTCGGACAGCAACGTCGGGAGCGGCACTCGGAGATCCACCGCACGCATGTTCGGGCATCGTGCGATCGAACGCAACGCGGTACCGTTCGGCCTTGATGCCCGAACGGATCGACGTGGACGCGTGCGTGGTCGGAGCCGGATATGCCGGGCTGACCGCCGCCCGCCGGCTCGCTCAACACGGCAGGTCGGTCGTCGTGCTCGAAGCGCGCGATCGGGTCGGCGGCCGGATCTGGACCCAGCCGCTGTCCGACGGGACGCCGGTCGATCGCGGCGGCGCCTGGCTGGCCCCAACGCACGATGCGATGTTCGGCCTCGCTCGGGAGGTCGGCGTGTCCACCTACAAGACATGGGTGAAGGGTGCACACCTCCTCGTTGACGGAGCACGAACGCGCCGCTACACGGGACTCATCCCGAAGATCAGCCCTGCGGCGATTGTCACGATCGCGCTGGCGCAATGGAAGATCGACCGGATGGCCAAGCAGGTGCCGATCGAAGCTCCGTGGACTGCGCAACGCGCGTCGGAGTGGGATTCGCAAACGGTCGCGGCATGGCTCGAACGGTCCGGAATTCGCACCACCATCGGTCGGGCGTTGTTCGAGATGGCAGTGCGCGGCCTGTTTACCGGCGACCTGAACGACGTGTCGTTGCTCAACTTGTTGTTCTTGGTGCGGGCGCACGGAAGTATCGAGGCGCTCTTCTCGATCGAAGGCGGCTCGCAGGAGAACATGATCGAAGGCGGTGCCGGCTCGATCGCGCGACGTATGGCTGACGACTTGGGCGATGCGGTGCGTTTGCAGGCGCCGGTCCGGTCCGTGACCCAAGGCGACGACCACGTGATCGTCGAGACGGACGAACTCGCCATCCGCGCCGGTCATGCCGTCGTCGCAGTCCCGCCCGCGCTGGCGCTCGAGATCGCGTTCGATCCCGTACTTCCCGACGACCGCCTCACGCTCTACCGCAACACGGTCGCCGGTCCCGAGTCGAAGACGCTCGTCGTCTACGACGAGCCGTTCTGGCGGGCCGATGGCTTCAGCGGACAGACCTCCGAGCCCGGCTCGGCATGTGAGGTGACCTTGGATGCGTCACCGTCGTGCGGAACTCCCGGTGTGATCGCGTCGTTCGCGTTCGGACCAGTTGCGTCCAGGTTCGACGCGCTCGACCCGGCGGAACGTCGCCGCGCGGTGCTCGACGCGCTGACCGCGAGGCTTGGTCGGCGTGCGGCCTCACCCACCGAGTTCATCGAGACTCCGTGGTGGGAGGAGAACTGGACGCGCGGTTGTTCCATGGCGCATTTCCGACCCGGGATGCTCACGCGGTACGGGCCGCTGCTCCGCCAACCGTTCGGACGGCTGCACTGGGCCGGAACCGAAACCGCGACGACGTCGTACGGCGCGATGGACGGCGCCGTACGGTCGGGTGAACGGGCCGCAGCCGAGATCCTCGAACGCGTCTAGCCGGCACAACTCGCCGGAGGTGGCAGTCGTCGACCACGCCGACCGTGAATTCCTATGCCGCTCGTCCGCGGCGGACTCGTAGCCGACGCCGAACTCACGACCTCTTCGCCGTCGAGGCCGCAGGTCAACAGTGTCGGACAGTCGCAGACCGCCGCCGGCCGGCTCCGGCTCGTGAGGTACATCTCGTCGATCAGGTCGGCGGGCAACATCGTCGATCAGCTCGGGTGAAGGCCACACGACTCCAGCGCGGCGCGGTAGTGGGTCCCCAGCCAACGCCATGCCCGTGACGTATAGGGATGGATGTGGTCGGCGGGTGGGTTCCGGCTGGCGAGCAGGCTCGGGTCTTCGTGCACCGCGGCGTTCCAGTCGACAATTTTCACGTTGCGATGCTGCGCCGCGAGCTGGCGGATCGCGGCGTTGATGTCAGCTGCGACGGCATGTCGGCCCAGGTAGTCGGCATTGGTACTGACGGTCACGTATACGACACACGTCCGGGAACGCACAAGGTCCCAGACCGCGTCGAAACCGGCGAGCCAGTCGGGGTGCGTGCGGGCCTGGATCGCGTCGTTGGTGCCGAGGTTGATCACAACCCCTTTGGGGTCCCGCCCAAGTTCCGCCTGAAGGGCTGGGATCATCTGGTCGATGCGTTTTCCGTCCACCGCGCGGATGTACAGCGCATATCCGCTGAGCTCGGCCTCCACGCCGGGTCCGCTCAGGACGGTGATCGAGTCTCCGACCACCGCGACAACTGGAGGCTTGCCCGAGCCGCCGCAACCGGCGACCAGGACCGCGCTTGCGACGATGATCGTCACCGCGGCTCGCACAGCAGGCAATGGTACGGGGGGCACCGTCACTGTTGTGGTCATGACGGTCTTGGCGGGTTCGGAACGTGGACGCGATACTTCCCGTGGGACTGGCAGCTGTTGGAAAGGTCGGCGCCCGGTGAACCTGCCGTCAAGGCGATGTGCGCGGCGCGCACTGCCGACGTTGGGAACTGATCTCGTCGCCATGCACCCGCGGCGACGAACGCCGGCTCAGTTTCGACGAGACACCTCCACGGCCTCGGGACAGTGCCGACGGGGTGTGGGAAGGTGCGGACGCCGACGCGGCTGGGTGCGGACGGCGATGTCGAGGTGACCGACGTGCGCATCGAAGCGACCTCTGGCGACATCACCGCCGAGCCGGTCGACGTGATCGTCAACGCGGCGAACGGCTCGCTTCGACGCGGCGGCGGCGTATGCGGCGCGATCTTCGCGGCTGCGGGCCCCGAGCTCGACGTGGCCTGCGCCGCGATCGGCGTCTGCGCGACCGGTGACGCGGTGATCACACCGGGCTTTTTGTTGGCGGCCGACTGGATCGTGCACACCGTCGGACCGGTCTGGTACGGCGGCGACCGGGACGAGGCCACGCTGCTCGGGTCGTGCTATCGGCGATCGGTCGAAGTGGCCCGTACCGTGGGTGCGACGTCAATCGCGTTTCCGGCCATCTCGACCGGCATCTTCGGTTACCCCGGCCGCGCCGCAGCCGAGATCGCGGTCGCGGCGGTGGTCGCGGCCGCACGCGAGCACCCTGGGCTCAAGGTCGTGCGCCTCGTCGCGTTCGACGACGCGACCCTGCGTTGGTACCTGGACCTGCTCGGCCCGGCCGACTGACAACCCGAAGAACTATCGTCGGTGTCATGTCCGACATCGTCGAGGCACTCACCGATATCGTCGGCGTCGTCGGCGTGTCCGTCGGTGACGCGATCCACGACGACTACGCCCATGACGAAGCGCTGACCGCAGTCGCGCAGCGTCCGCTCGCGGTCGTGCGGCCCGGATCGACCGCCGACGTCGCACGCGTGGTCGAGGTCGCGGGCCGCGCCGGCGTGTCGCTCACCGCCCGCGGTTCGGGCACCGGCCTTTCCGGCGCATGTATCCCGCTCGAGGGTGGCGTTGTCGTCTCGTTCGAATGCATGCGCGACATCATCGAGATCGACCTCGACAACCACGTCGCGGTCGTGCAACCGGGCGTGACGCTCGACCAACTCGACCAAGCCATCCGGCCGTACGGTCTGGTGTACCCGGTGTTTCCGGGCGAGAGCTCCGCAAGCGTTGGCGGCACCGTCGCGACGAACGCCGGCGGTATGCGCGCCGTGAAGTACGGCGTGACCCGCCACCAGGTGCTCGGTCTGGAGGCCGTGCTCGGCAGCGGCGAGGTGATCCGTACCGGCGGCAAGTTCGTGAAAGCCACAACCGGCTACGACCTGACGCAGATCATCGTCGGGTCCGAAGGAACGCTCGCGCTCGTGACCGAAGCGACGGTCCGGCTCTATCCGCGACCGGAGTTCGCCACGACGGTCCTCGCGCCGTTCGCCGCGCTCAGCGCGGTCACTGCAGCAGTGCCGAAGATCGTCGCGAGCGGAATCGGTCCGCTGCTCTTGGAGTACATCGACGTCATTTCGATGGACGCGATCGTACGAAGTCACGGGGTCGAGCTTGGTGTCAACGCCGCGGTCAAGGAGCAGACGATGGCATATCTCGTCGTCGTGCTCGAAGACCGCAACGACGACCGTCTCGACGAGAACACCGAAGAGCTCGCGAACCTGCTCACCGATCTCGGCGCGTTGGAGGTATATGTACTGCCGTCTTCGTCGGGCGCGCAGCTGATCGAAGCGCGCGAGAAGGCCTTTTGGACCGCGAAAGCGGCCGGCGCGAACGACATCCTCGACATGGTGGTGCCCCGGGCGTCGATTCCGGCGTACATGGCCGCGGTCGCCGACCTTGCCGAGGCGAGCCGTTCGCTGGTCGTGGGCTGCGGCCACGCCGGTGACGGCAACGTGCACCTGTCGGTCTTCCAGCCCGACGCCACCGTTCGTCACGACTTGATCCACGACATCTTCGCGGCGGGGATGGGGCTCGGAGGCGCGATCTCGGGAGAGCATGGCATCGGCACCGAGAAAAAGGCGTACGTGGCCGAACTCGAAGACCCGGTCAAGCTCGCGTTGATGCGTCGGATCAAAACCGCGTTCGATCCGCTCGGAATTCTCAATCCGGGCACGATCTTCGACAACGACGAGGACATGCCGTGAACGGCGCCCAAGCACTCATTCGCACACTGGTCGGATGTGGCGTCGACACGTGCTTCATGAATCCCGGCACGTCCGAGATGCATTTCGTCGCTGCGCTCGACACCGTTAGCGAGATGCACAGCGTGCTCGCCCTGTTCGAAGGGGTCGCCACCGGCGCCGCGGACGGCTACGGGCGCCTCGCGGATCGGCCGGCGGCGACGTTGCTGCACCTCGGACCGGGTCTGGGCAACGGACTCGCCAACCTGCACAACGCGCGCAAGGGCCATACGCCCGTCGTCAACATCGTCGGCGATCACGCCACCTACCACAAGCAATACGACGCGCAGCTCGAGTCGGACATCGACACGGTCGCGCGTAACGTCTCGTCTTTCATCCGCTGGTCGGCCAAAACCGCCGAGGTCGCACGCGACGCGGCCGACACGGTCGCCGCCGCGTTCGGGCCGCCCGGCCAGGTGGCGACGCTCGTGTTGCCGGCGGACATCTCGTGGGGCGACGGCGGCGAGGTGTGCGCACCGCAGACACCGACCGGTCGTCGGACCGTCAGCGACGACGCGGTTCGTACGGTCGCCGACGCGTTGCGGTCGGGTGAACCGGCCGCGCTGCTCGTCGGTGGAACGGCGTGCCGCGCGCCAGCGTTGGGGCTTGCCGGCTCGATCGCCGATTCGACCGGCGCCAAGCTGTTGTGCGAAACGTTCCCGGCGCGGATCGAGCGGGGCGCGGGACGGGTGGCAGTCGATCGGATCGCCTACCTCGCCGAGTTCGCTGCGATGCAACTGGACGGGCTGCGCCATCTGGTGCTGATCGATGCGAAGGCGCCGGTTTCGTTCTTCGCCTATCCCGACCGGGCGAGCTGGCTGGCGCCCGACGGCTGCGAAATCCACACCCTGGCCGGACCGACCGACGACGTACCGTCGGCACTGGCCGCGCTCGCCGACGCCGTCGGCGCGGCTGCCGGATCGGCCCAACTTCGCCAGCTCGGGCGGCCGGAGCTGCCGAGCGGGCCGCTCACCGCGCAGACGGTGTGCGCCGCGCTCGGCGCGCTGTTGCCGGAGAACGCGATCGTGTCCGACGAAGGAAACACGTCGGGCCTGTTCGCGGCCGGGTCGACCGCAGGCGCGCCACCCCACGATTGGCTTTGTCTCACGGGCGGAGCAATCGGCCAGGGGCTCCCCGTCGCGGTCGGCGCCGCGGTGGCGTGCCCCGACCGGCGCGTCGTCGCGCTCGAATCTGACGGGAGCGCGATGTACACGTTGCAGGCGTTGTGGACGATGGTCCGCGAAGACCTCGACGTCACGACGATTGTGTGCAACAACGGTTCGTACGCGGTGCTCAACATGGAGCTCGGCCGGGTCGGCGCTGACCCCGCCGGCCCACGCGCGAAGGCCATGCTCGACATTTCCCGGCCCGATCTCGATTTCGTGGCCCTCGCCGGCGGTATGGGCGTGAGCGCGACACGGGCGACGACCGCCGAAGAGTTCAACGAGCAGCTGGCGCGGGCGCTGTCGACCCCCGGACCGACGCTGGTCGAGGCGGTCGTTCCGTCCATCGTGTGAGATGTCTGGAAAGATGCGGACATGACGACGGAACGGATGGACGTCCAGCGCACGATCGCGGCGGACCCGGCAACGATTTTCCGGCTGCTGTGCGACCCGAAAGGTCATGTGACGATCGACAGCTCCGGGATGCTGATGGACTCGACCGGCGAGCCGGTCGCCGCGGTCGGCGACAGCTTCGTGGTGCATATGGACCGCGAGTCGCTCAACGATTTCCCGATGGGTCGTTACGACGTGACGGTGAACATCACCACGCTCGTCCCGGACCGCGAGATCGCCTGGACGATCGTCGGCACGATCCGTCCGCCGATCGGCCACATTTACGGCTACACGCTCGAACCCGTCGACAACGGCACGCTCGTCACCTCCTACTACGACTGGTCGTCGATCGACCCGGTATGGCGAGAGGCCGGGATCTTCCCGGTCATCTCCGAGGGCGCGTTGCGCGCCACCCTCGGGATCCTCGCCCGCACTGTCGCGCCGGGCGGCGTCGCCTCGTAACCGGTCGCGTCAACGGTCGAAGATCGACACGACCTCCACGTGGAAGGTGTGGGGGAACATGTCGACGAACGTCAGTGCCGTCAATGAGAATCCGGCCTGGCGGAGCAACGCGACGTCGCGTCCGAGGCTCGCCGCGTCGCAGCTGACGAGGACGAGACGGCGGGCACCGCTGCCCTGAACGGTCGCGACACCTTTGCGTCCGAGGCCGCCACGACTCGGGTCGGCGACGACGAAATCGGCAGGGATCGGTGACCATCGTGTGACGTCGGCCGCGACGACGGTCGCGTCGAACGAACGCAGATTCGTCCGTGCGTCATCGACCGCACTGTTCGACGACTCCACCGCGCTGACCGTCCATCCGCGGCCGCAGAGCACTCCTGCGAACAGGCCGACACCGCTGTACAGGTCGAGGGCGGTACCGGTGATCCCGAGCTCGTCGGCCGCGCCGCCGACGATCTTGGCGAGCTCGTCGACCCCGTCGGCGCGACTCTGAAAGAACGACGCCGCCGAGATGCGCCACCGCTGTCCGGCCGCGTACTCGTGTATGAAGTCGTTTCGCACACCGTCGGGAACTGCGACACGGACCCGTTTCGGTGTCGGAACCGCGAGCCGATCACCGGTTCGGCTGCCGCACCGCAGGAGCACCTCGTGGGCGCCGGGATAGCGCGCTTCGGTGATCAAAGGCAAAAGAAGCGGATGCGCGACCAGACAGTCGTCGACCGCAACCGACGAATGGGAACGCGCCCGACGGAATCCGGCACGGCCGTTCGTGACTCCGGCGCGCACGGTGGTGCGGTAGGACCATGGTGGCAATGCGACGGTCGGCCCGGTCACGTTCACGTCGAGACGGCCGATGCGCCGCAGCGCATCGAACACGATGTCGCGTTTGAGCGACTGCTGGGCGCCGACGCTCACGTGTTGCCACTGGCACGCCCCGCATCCTCGAGCGAGTTCCGGGCACGGGGGATCGACCCGATCCGCGGACGGTTCGAGCACCTCGAGGACACGAGCGGTCAGATACCCGCGATGTTCGCTGTCAACCGCGACGCGTACCCGTTCGCCGGGTAGGGCGCCGGCAATGAAGACGACCCGACCGTCCGGCCCACGTGCCATCGCGCGACCGCCGGCAACCATCGCGGTCGGGACAAGCTCGTGCTCGAATGCGTCGGACATCGCGGTGCGGACGGTACTGCGCGACACACGTCGGGACGGTCGGTTCCCGTTCGCCGTCCGGGTCGACGATGCGCATCTCGGCGAGGTCGGGACCGTCGGCTACGAGGGTACGGCGCTGCGGTAACCCTGAGGGTGAGTGGAGTGCCACGTCCATGCGCTGCGCACAATTTCGTCGAGTCCGTATTTGGCTTCCCATCCGAGCAATGCTCGAGCGCGACGGTTGTCGGCGTAGACGGCGGTGGGATCACCGGCTCGGCGTGGTTCGAGCCGGGTCGGGAGGTCGACGCCGCTCGCACGACTCGTCGCGGCGACGACTTCCAGCACCGACGACCCTGCACCGGTCCCGACGTTGATCACCGTTGTGTCGCCGCCCGCTTCGAGGTAGCCGAGTGCGCGCAGATGCGCATCAGCGAGGTCTTCGACGTGCACGTAGTCGCGGATCGCGCTGCCGTCGGGGGTCGGATAGTCGGTGCCGTACACCGGAAGCGCCGAGATCTGACCGAGCGCAGCGATCATCGCGACGGGTACGAGATTCAGGGGCGTGTGCGAATCCTCGCCGAGACGGGCGTCGCTCGACGCTCCCGCCGCGTTGAAGTACCGCAACGCGACCGAACGCAGTCCGTGACAGGTGCTGAACCATCGCAGCATCTGTTCGACCATCAGTTTACTTTCGCCGTAGGGACTTTCCGGACCGGTGGGATGGTCCTCGTCTACGGGAAGTTTCTGCGGTGTCCCGTACACGGCGGCCGACGACGAGAACACAATCCGGCTCACGTCGGCATCGCGCAGTGTGTTCAGGAGCTGCAACGAACGGGTGACGTTGTTGTCGAAGTACCGCTCTGGTATCACCATTGATTCGCCGGCCGCTTTGTAGCCGGCGAAGTGGACGACCTGGTCGACGTGGTACTCGTCGATGACGCGCCGTACCAGCGCTGTGTCGGCGATGTCGCCGACCTCGAGCGGCGTGTCGAACAGCGCTTCGGGGTGGCCGTACTCCAAGGTGTCGAGCACGACGACGTCGCGGCCGTCGTTGCGTAACGCACGGACGGTATGTGATCCGATGTATCCGGCACCGCCAGTCACCAGCACGCTCATCCGACCAGTATGGATGACGCGCCGTCGCAGATTCGTGATAGCAGGTCGTCTCCGTAGACTGAACGGATGATCGAGCACGTGATCGAGAAATGGCATGCCTATCTGCGGGGCGGGCTGGCCGGAGGACTCGACGAACTCCTCGACGACGATGTCGTGTTCTACTCGCCGATCGTGTACACACCGCAGCACGGAAAGGCGATCACCACCCTGTATCTGCAAGCGGCCGGCCAGACCCTCCCGGGAGACCGGCCGGCGTCTTCGCCAGACAACGACGTTGCGAGCGGCGGCTTTCGCTACACCAAGAGCGTCGTCGCCGGCGACACGGCGGTCCTCGAGTTCGAAACCACCGTCGAGGGCAAATATGTCAACGGTGTCGACATCATTCGCTGCAACGACGAAGGACGTATCGTCGAGTTCCGGGTGATGATCCGGCCGTTGCAGGCCGTGAACCTCGTGCACCGGCAGATGGCCGCGTCTCTCGAAATGATGCAGCCACCAGCCTGACGTCCCTGGTCGGGATCGTTCATTGCGTCGCCAGCGCGGCCCGCGCCTCGCCTTCAGGGTCGCGGTAGGACTTCCCGGCCGTTTCGATCACGACATGGTCGAGCACACCGTTCGGGATGGCCGCGTCGCCGCGGAGCTCCGGCGTGATGGGCGTCATGCGTTGCGCCCCAACGCAGAAGGGATCGACGCCGTAACTGACCGGAGTCGTCATCGCGATATGGCCGCGTCCGACCGCGACGTCGCCGTACCAGAGCTCGAGGTCACCGGCGAACCGGCCGGTTGGTGTGAACGTCGCGCGCGCGAGCACCGGTCCGGAAGGCAGTTCGACACTCGCGGAGACGGTCGTGTATTGCGCTCCGAGCAAGTTGTTCACGTAATGCAGGCGACGACCGGCGATGTAGAGGGCGTAGCCGCCGCTGTGGCCTCCGTGTCCGACGATCAACCCGTCGCAGGGACCGTCGGAGGAAACGTCGAGCGTCGCGAGGATCTGGAACCGACGGTTACGTAGGTTCGGCGCGACCGTTTCGGGAATGGAAGAGATGCCCGGGTGGAACACGTAACGTTCGCGCCGCAAACGTCGGTCGCCGAAACGGCCCGGTTGGTTGTTGAGCGGCAACACGAGATTCCGTTCGGCTTCCGACCACCACAACGCCTGAAGTTCGGCGAGCTTGTCGGGATGTTCGTCGGCGACGTCATGACATTCAGAGAAGTCAGAAGCGACGTGGTAGAGCTCCCATACGTCGTCGTCGAAGCTGCGTCGTGCGTCGCTGCCGTCATAGGCCATCCGAGCTGGCGGATGGAACACCACTGCCTTCCATCCGTCGTGGTACAGGGCGCGGGATCCCAACATCTCGTAGTACTGGAGGTGATGGCGCGTCGGCGCCTTCGGCTCGTCGAGCGTATGAGCGAAGCTGACCCCGTGGAACGGCGTCTGTGTCACGCCATCGATCTCCGACGGCGCTTGGAGTCCGAGGAGGTCGAGCAGCGTCGGGAGCAGATCGATCGCATGGACGTACTGGTCACGGATGTCGCCGGACGCGCCGGGCCGGAGGCGGGCGGGCCACGACAGCACGAGAGGGTCGCAGACCCCGCCTTCGTGGGTGTCGCGCTTGAACCGCTTGAGTGGGGTGTTCCCCGCCCACGCCCATCCCCACGGGTAGTGGTTGTTGGCCCTGGGTGTGCCGAGATCGTCGAGGCGGCGCAGGTTCTCGTCCAGGCTTTCCGGCACGAAGTTGAAAAAATATTGCTCGTTGAAGGTTCCGCCGGGACCGCCTTCGGCGGACGCGCCGTTGTCGCTCATGACCAGCACGAGCGTGTTGTCGGTCTCACCCAACCGGTCTATGAACTCGAGCACGCGACCGACCTGCGCGTCGGTGTGCGTGAGAAATCCGGCGTAGACCTCCATCATGCGCGAGAACAGCCGCCGCTCGCGATCTTCGAGCGACGCCCACGCCGGAACCCACGATGGCCGCTCGGAGAGCTCGGTTCCAGGGGGAAGCAGACCCGACTCGATCTGACGTGCGTACACCGCGTCGCGCCACGCATCCCAGCCCTGATCGAAACGACCACGATACGGCTCGATGAACGATGCCGGGGCTTGATGAGGTGCGTGGCAGGCACCCGGAGCGAAGTACATGAAGAACGGCTTGCCCGGGTCGTAGGCGCGCAGGTCCTTCACGTAGTCGATGGCGTGATCGGCGAGATCTTCGGTGAGGTGGTAGCCGTCGTCGGGTGTTCGTGGCGGGCGCACCTGATGGTTGTCGTGCACGAGGTCGGGTTGATATTGATCGGTCTCGCCGGCGAGGAAACCGTAGAAACGTTCGAAGCCGCGTCGCAATGGCCAATGGGTGCGCGGGCCGCCGCAGCTCATCTCGGTGGCGGGAGCCAGATGCCATTTGCCGAGCGCGAACGTCGCATAGCCGTTGCCGGCCAAGATCTGGGAAAGGAACCCGTTGTTGGCAGGCATGGTGGCGTCGTAGCCGGGAAAGCCTGACGAGAACTCAACGATGCGAGCCATGCCGTTCGCGTGGTGGTTTCGTCCGGTCATGAGGCACGCCCGGGTCGGTGAGCACAACGCGGTGGTATGAAAGTTGGCGTACCGCAGGCCACGGCCGGCCAGCCGATCGAAGGTTGGGGTTGCGATGTCGGAGCCGTAGCATCCGAACTGCGCGTAGCCGACGTCGTCGAGCAACACCATCACGACGTTCGGAGCACCGTCGGGTGGCCGTTCGAGCGGCGGCCACCACGCCACGGAGTCGTCGAATGTACGGCCGATCGTGCCTTCGAAGGTCTTTTCCGTCGCGCTCATCGTGCAGCCCTTTGTGTTCGGTGCGGCAATCCCATCGGATAGGACGCGTGCGCCGCAAACCTGTGCCGCCCCAACGGTCCGTTCTTGCGGATCGCCGAGCTCACATCACTCGGTGGTGGATGCCCGCCCGGGCCGGCGGAGGCGGTCACGAGTGCCACGACCGCCAACGTTCGCACGCCGCGTGGCCGCATCACGGACATGTCAGTGAGGACGGCGCACGTTCTTGCGAAAAACTGTCGTGTCACTGGCCTCGAATCCGAGGCCGGTGTACAGGCCGGGCGCGGCCTGTCGAAACCGATGGGAACGAAGGTCGAACGAGATGACCTCGCTCGGCGCGTCCGCCATTGCGGCAGTGAGAAGCTGCCGGGCGATACCCCTGTGACGAACGGTCTGCTCGACGACCACATCTTCGACGTGGAAGCGCAGTCCGGGGAGGTGCTGGTGCGGGACGAGGAGCGTCACTCCACCACCACGTTGTCGTAGCGAGCCACATACACACGGGTCGGCGATTTGATTTGGGCATCCAAGCGGGCGGGTGTGATCGGATCCCACGCTGGTTTGAGTTGCGGAATGAGCCGATTGATCTGCTCGACCGTCTCAGGACTGCTCTCGGTGAGGCGGGAGATGACGACCTGCTCCACTCGCGGACGATACTGCCGCGCCAACGACCGTGCGCAGCATCGCGCACCGGGCGAACGTTGCCGGTCGTGGCACTCGCCACGGTGACACGCATGGATCGCGCGACCGGCGGCGACGGTTCGCCACGCCCGAGCGGAGCGGTGCCGGACAAGTCGACGCCCCGCAACGCTGGTGTTGCGACATCACCACCGGTCGACGTTGGCGCGTTTGGGCGACGGGCCCGGCTTTGGTTATGCGCCCGACCAGCAGCTCATGATCGTCGCGGCGATGTTCTGCGCGACGTCGGCACGTGTCGAGGCGGGGACAAAGTTTTGAGAGATTCCGGCCACGTCGACGAGGAGCACCTTGTAGTCCTTGCGGACGACGACGTCGTCGTTCGGGGCGAGGAACGCGCCCTGGGCGAGGCCGTTGATGTTCTGTTTCACGCCGTACTTTTTCTCGAGGCTGTCGTAGTACGCGGTCGTGTCCGCCCAGTTCGCGAGTTCCTTCACCGAGAGCACGATCGACCCGTTCGGATAGACGTAGGTGCACGAATAGAGGTGATTGACCCAGGTCGGGGTCGTGACCCGCGTCGTGTTAACCTCGATCGCCGACGCGATCTCCGTGATGGCTTCCGGCTCACAGATCATCTTCGCCGATACCGACGGAGTTGCGCCGGCCGCCTTGTAGGTGACGGAGGCGGGCTGGGCCTGTTGCGTCCCGACGGACGTCGACGACGAAGAGGAGCTTCCGCCGCCGCAGGCCCCGAGCGTGACCACGGCGGCGAGACTGACAGCAACCAGACATGTGCGGCGCATACCGGCCACGGTACCAACCATGTCAGCTGCCGTCCCGGCGGCGGGGCGACCGGCGGGCCTGCGGCGCATCGGTCGAGGCCGACGCTGCCGCGGTGGTGTTCGGCCGGCTCGCGTTCGTCGTCGCCCCAGCTTTGGGCTCGGCGTCGGAGCACGAGTCGTGCCAGGTCCCGCCCGCGACCGTCGAACGACACACCACGGTCGCCGCATGAGCCCAGCCTGGTCAGATCCAGGTGATTCCGGGCGGTGCGACGGGCCCGGTCAGGTCGGTTTGCGCCAGGCTCGTTCGAAGGGCAGACGCCATGCGTCGGGCGCGATCAGTTGATGGATCGCGTTCGGTCCCCACGATCCCGGCGGGTAGGGCCGCACCGGCGGCGGGTTCTCGAGGAGCGGCTTCGATCGTTCCCACAACCGTTCGATGCCTTCCGCGCTCGTGAACAGTGTGTGATCGCCGCACATGGCGTCGTAGATCAAGCGTTCGTAGGCTTCGAGCAGATCGGTCGTCCTGCCGGTCTCGTGCAACGAAAACTGCAAGCTCTGTTTGTCGAGTCGCATACCGGGCCCGGGACGTTTCCCGTAGAAAGACAGTGAGAGCCTCGACGCGTCGGCAAGGTCGAACGTGAGGTGGTCCGGTCCGTGCGCACCGACGCCCGAGTTGAGCGGGAACATGCTTTTGGGCGGCTCCCGGAACGCGATCGAGATGATGCGCGCGCCTTCGGCCATGCGCTTGCCGGTCCGCAGATAGAACGGAACACCGGCCCAACGCCAGTTGTCGATCTCGCAGCGAAGCGCGACGAACGTTTCGGTCTCCGAGTGCGCGCGCACGCCCGGCTCGTCGAGGTAGCCCTCGTACTGCCCGCGTACGACCTGTGACGGCTCGATCGGGCTCAGGGAGCGGAACACTTTGTTCTTTTCTTCGCCGATGGATCGCGGTTCGAGCGCGGTCGGCGGTTCCATCGCCATGAACGCGAGCACTTGGAACAGGTGGTTCACCACCATGTCGCGATATGCGCCGGTCTTCTCGTAGAACACGATGCGCTGTCCGATCGAAAGCGTTTCGGGGACGTCGATCTGCACGTGGGCGATGTGCTGGCGGTTCCAGATGGGTTCGAAGAGTCCGTTGGCGAAGCGGAACGCGAGGATGTTGAGCGCGGCTTCCTTGCCGAGGAAATGGTCGATGCGGAAGATCTGACTTTCGTCGAAGGTCGCGTGCAGCGCTTCGTTCAGTTTCACTGCGCTGGCGAGGTCGGTGCCGAACGGCTTTTCCATGATGATGCGGGCACGCTCCGCCAAACCGACCGAGCCGAGACGCTGCACGACGTCTGGCGCAGCGGCGGGCGGGACACTCAAGTAGTGCAGCCGTGCGACTTCACCGCCGAGTTCGTCTTCGAGTTCTTCGACGATCTTGGCGAGCGCTTCGTTTCCGGCCGATTGACACACGTAGAAGAGCCGGGAGGAGAAGTTGTCCCAGTCGTCGTCGGGGACGCCGTGGTGGGCGAACTCGTCGAGTGCGCCGCGTGCGTAACTGCGGAATCCGTCGTCGTCGAGGTCGTCGAGCGATGTTCCGACGATCCGGCACTCCGGGAGCAGTCCGGCCTGCGCGAGGTGAAACAACCCGGGGAGGAGCTTGCGGCGGGCGAGGTCGCCGGTGGCGCCGAACAGCACCATCACATGCGGACGGAGCGGCGATGCCAACAGGTTCGAGTTGATGTCGATCGGATCGGACTGCATGCGCGACTGCCCCCTACGACGATGTCCCGACCATGCGCCGGGCCCGTTTCGCCTGGGTTACACGGGAACGATGACCGCGTGAACGAACGTTTGTGACCTTCATCGTCGGGGACGGGCCCGTTCTTAGCCTCGTCGGCTCAGCGCGTCCCGGCGATCGCGATCAGCTCGGCGTACAGGTCGTCCTTTTCGATGATCTCGCCGTGCCGTCCGAACCAGCGACAGACGTTGGTGAGATCTCGGTGCAGATAGTCGAACGCGTGAGGATTGGTGGTCACGTCGACAGTCTGCGGAAAGTCGATCAGCCACAGTTGGCTGTCCCACCACAGCAGGTTGAACGCGGACAGGTCGGCGTGGACGAATCCGGCGCCGACCAACAACCTGAGGTTGTCGACGAGTTGTGCGCAAGCGGAGTGGATCTGGCTCGGACCGAGCCTGGCTTCAGCGAGGCGTGGCGCGGCCTGTCCGGCGTCACCGAGAAACTGCATCAGCAGGCCGTCTCCCCGCGGCCCGACCGGATACGGCGTGTTCACGCCCGCGTGCCACGCCTGTTGCATCATGTCGAGTTCGTGGCCGGTCCAACGACTGGTCAACAGTTTCTTGCCGTATTTCGTCATCTGTTGCGCGGCGCGCTGGTCTCTCGACTTGGCGAACTTTCGGCCGTCTCGGTACGCGACATCGTTCATGAACCGATTGCCGCGCTGGAAACCGAGCTCGGCGAGCTCGCCTTTGTGTGTGACCGTCCGAGGTCGGTAGCGCTTGTGCGCGAGCAGGATTGATCGGCCGTCGTAGGTACGTTCGACGAGGAAGATTTCGGCTTCTTTTCCGGATTTCAGGTTGCCGAGGTCGCGTTCGACATAGTCGACGTCGTCGGTGATGAGCCATTCGGGTACTGGGCGCACACACGCCTTCTTTCGGGCTTCGGAGGTACGGGACGCGCAGGCGTCCTCCCTCGACCCGAGCTCAGCAGGCGGTCGGGACGCGGCAGAGGGCGCTCGTGACGAAGATGTTCATCGGACACGCCCTCCTTTCCGGTCGGCGACCGATGAAGTTTCGCCCTCGTCTCTCCCGAGGTCAATCGAATAACCCGTTTACGGGCTTCGGAGCGTGTACTTCGAAGCGCTCGTCGCTCGACTCGGCCTTGCCCGCAAGTCACTGAAGGCCGCAGCCTCACGCCCGTCGCAATCGCTCACGACAAATCATCCCTCACCCCGCCGCGCACCCCACGACGACGACGCACCAACCCAAGACCTACCGACGGCCAAGACCCCCGACCCGACCAACCTTCAAACGCAACCCAACGCCCTCACACCGACAATCATCATCACCACGCCCGAAACCCATGACCGATGCACGAACTAGGGGTAGACACGCTTGCAGGGTCCGCAAGCGGAACCCGACGGGAGTGATCCCGGGAGTCATCCGCACATCGGCGCGAGGCGAGGGCTTCCGGTCGCCGCCATCCGGCGATCAAGATCGCGCTGCTCGGCACGGCGCACGTGTGCAGTCAGCAGCCCCGCACTGGGCGACGGCCAAGTCGAGTTCGCGGGCGCGCACTTCCTCCACCGAGGACAATCAATTCTGACGCTTCGGCTTCGCCAGAGGGCGCTCACGACGGAGCCGAGACGCCAGGCCGGTCATTTGACGCCCTTCGGGTCTCTGGGGCGTGGCCAGACGCGACTCAGGTTGTCGAATTTTTTCACGATATATGGGTATGGAAGACGGACCTGCGCTGGCCGAGGGTCGGCACTTCGCGGGCGTAACCATGAGCTTCGTCATCGAGTATCTGCGCTCGCAGATGCCAGAAAGCGCGATCGCAGCGCTGCTAAGGCGCGCTGGAGAAACCCGTACGGCCGACGAAGTCGCCGATCAGTCGGCCTGGAGCACGTACACGCAGGTTCGCCGCTTTCTTGAAGCTGCGGTCGAGGAACTTGGCGATGGCGCGGGCCTGCGGGACATCGGTAAGAACCTCAGTGTCGGCGGTGACGTAGCCCCAGAGTTCGCGAGCAGTCTTCAAGGGCTCGGTTCACCCGAGGCCCTTGTATCGCGATCTAGCTGATCTCTCGAGCCATTTCGCGCCGGTGCTATCCGTCGCGACGCACGAGATCTCGCGAACCGAGTGGATATGCGAGGTGCGCTTCAGAGAGGGTTTCGAACCGTTCCGAGCCCATTGCGATTATCAGTGCGGGTTGCTCGGGATCGTGCCACGCGTCTTCTCTTTCCCGCTGGCGGAAGCCGTCGAAGAGGCCTGCCAGCTGGACGGCGCGCCCACTTGCAGATTTCGAGTGCGCTGGGACGCCGAGGATGATGCCGAGCGACGCGCAGACCACCTGCAGTGCCAACTCGACGTGTCGAACGCGCGGCTTGAGACACTGCACGCCACCGTACGCGAACTGGTCGGGGACAATGGCATGGAGCACGTGCTCGAGCGGATACTCGCCTCTACGGCGCGGGCCGTGAGTGCGCCGGCGTATGTTCTTGCACTCGATAACGTTCCGGCTGCGGCGCGCCGTGTCTACGCGGTAGGAATCGGCGAAGACCAAGCACGCCGCGTCTCCGACGAGATCCTCGCCGGGAGCTACACAGAGAGCCAGAACCGGCTCGTCGTCGACGTCGTGTCGACGCGTCGTCGGTACGGCAGGCTCGCTGCGCTTCAACACGGTGGCCGGTTCTATCCACAGGAGCGAGCGAGCCTTGACGCGTACGCGCGGCTGGCGGCGGCGGCTCTTGACTCCGCCGCCGCGCTCGAAGATGCGCGCCGGCAGGCCGCGACTGCGGAAGCACTCCTTACGCTGTCGAGCGCACTGGCCGCGATCGTTAGTGTCGACGAGGTCGCGGTGCGAGTCGTTCGATCCGTACCGGAAATCGTCGATTGCGATCGAGCGGCGATCGTATTGATCGATGCTGACCCGTCGATCCTGCAAGTCGCTGCCACGCACGGATACTCGGACGCGGCCGAAGTTGCTCTTCGCGCGATGCACTTCCCGGGCGTCTGCGTCGATCGCACATGGATAGCGGACCCGAACGCGGAGACCGGAGCGATACCCGACGTGCTGCAACACTGGTCGACGGAACACGGAGCTGCCCGGACGGTCGCATGCCCGATCGTAAGCAATGGGCATACCCTCGGATGGCTGTCCGCCTCAGTGGAGACCAGACCTGAGCGGCTCGACGACATCCAACGGGTCGAGACCCGACTGCGCGGCCTCACCGGTCTGGCGGCAACGGCGATTTGCAACTCCCGGCTGCTCGACGAAATTCGCTACCAAGCGCTGCACGACAACCTCACGGGTCTAGCGAACCGAGCTCTCGTCCTCGACCATCTCCGTCAGCTACTGGTCCGAGCGCGTCGTCACCACACGGCGGCAAGCGTCCTGTTCCTCGACCTGGATGGTTTCAAGGAGGTCAACGACACTCTGGGCCACGCGGTGGGAGACGAATTGCTACGCCTGGCCGCGGCGAGGCTCGAAGAGACGCTCCGCCGAGGAGACACGATCGGCCGTCTCGGCGGGGACGAGTTCGTCGTGCTCGCAGAAGCCGACCTTGCCGGGGCACGCCCCGCGCTCGCCGCCGAGCGCATCGTCGCGGCCTTTCGCGCGCCGTTCGTCGTCGGAACACGTACGGTGCGCGTGACAGCGAGCGTTGGCATCGCTGTCGGCGACCGAGAGGAGCCGGGCGAACTCCTGCGGGACGCGGACGTCGCCTTGTACCGGGCGAAGGCCGACGGCAAGAACCGTTACGCGTTCTATGCGCCTGAAATGCACGAAGTGGCGCGCGATCACTGACGCGCTTTCCCGGCGCGGGCGGCGGGAAATTGGGGCGGCGTGCGCTCAAGGCGACGTTCTCAGGCGTGTGAGCGGAACTGCGATCGAGTCTTGAGTTGAACCGCGGCCTCGACCTGGCGGCAGGCGTGGTTATCCGGTTGTGTTGGCGAAGCTCTCGTAGCTGGCGTTCTTGGTCAGTGTCGGCGCGTTCGGACCGCCGACCATGCACACCCACGGCTTGCCCGGTGCTGTGAACAGCGGGACGAAGTGCCCGTCGTGGACTCTCGTGAGTGAGAGGCATTGATACTTACCTGCGTATTGGTTGGCGGTTCGGTTCGGGCCCTCTGGGTCGTTGTGTTGCTTGGTCCAGTCGATTGGCTCGATCATGCCGTCGGCGTCGAAGTGGGTGTCTTGGTTGAGCGAGTCGATGACTTTCTGTTGCGAGAAGTTTGGTCCGGCGAGTTCGAGGCCTTGCACAAACTGGAGCGCGGAGATCCATCCGTAGGCGGGTATCTCCGAGACGGGCTTGCCGGACTTGCCCATCCAGGTCACGAACTCTTGCTCGATCGGAGGCTGGGGCGTGTTCTCGAGCGCGGCGAACTGTGGTGCGACGAAGTCGCCCTCGAGCAATTGGGCGTTGGCTTGCACGAACTGGGGGTCGTAAAGATTGTTCACATACTGCACGGCGTCGAGATGCTGCTTGGCCATTTCCTTGGCCAGGATGAGCGTTTCCGTCTGGTCGACGCTGGTGAAGACGAGCTGAATTTTCTTGGCCTTCATCCTCGAGACCTCGGCGCTGACATTCGCCTGAGCTACCTGCAGATCGGGGTCGTAGTAGACGACCTTCGCCGACGGGTACTTCTCGAAACTCGCATTGACCCCGATCGCGTAGTTCTTCGAGGCGGCGATTGCACCGTACGCCAGCACCGCGATTCTCGAGAAGTGTTCCTCTTGGGCGATGTAGGGGTCGAGCTGCTCTTGGCACGTGAAACAGATCGCGCCCATGGTCCCGAACAGGTTGGGCTTGCCGGCGAACTCCTCGTTGACGTTCCACATGAAAGTAGGCATTGGAGGATTGCTGGCCGCGATGTCGGGCGCTCCGCCGAACAGCGGGGTGGCGATGAAGGTCGCGAAGGCGTGATCCTGCGCGAGGCTCGCCTTGACCGTCTGCTCGTCGTTGACGAAGTCGTCGTCGTGGTTGGCACTGATCACGAGTTTGCGGCCGTAGATCCCGCCCGCGGCGTTGATCATGTTGAAGTACGCCTGGACGCCGTTCGCGAAGGACGAGTAGTCACCGGCCAGTGGGTTCGTGCCCGCCGTGATGACGACGACGTTGATGTGGGTATTGGTGACGCCTTGCACGCCGGTGAGGGGAACGTCCTCGCGAAGCGCCGCGCGCGAGGCGTCGGTGACCGGCGGGGTGCCGGGCTTTGTGGTGGGGACCGAGAGCGGCTTGGACGAGGAGGCGTTCCCGCACGCGATCGCAAGAATCGCGACGAGCGCGCAGATGGTGAGGAATCGGGTACGCATTGCTCAGCGGCCTGCGGTTGCGGCGGCTTTGGCGTTCTGCCAGTTGGTAAGCAACTCGCCGAAGTTCGCGGGGTTGTAGATGTCCTCTTCCCGTGACCATTGGCCGTCCCCGGCGTAGTCGATGCGGGTCCAGTTCGTTGCCGACATTTCGCTCCCGTCCCCGGGATCGGACATGTGTGTCCGCGCGCAGAAGACAACGCGTCCGTTGTCCTCGTCGAAGTAGACCCAGTCGTGGGTGTAGCGGACCATCTCCGCGTTGATGGGGTCGCGCATCAGGGGCACGATCCAGTTACGGACCTCTTCGCGGCCGTGCATCTCGCCGAAGGCGTGCTCGACGTAGGTGCAGTGTTCGGTGAACAGATCCGCGAATGCGTTGTAGTCCGCGGTTGCCGCGCACTGGTCTGAAACTTCCTTGAAATGCTCGTAGGCTTGGCGAAGCTCGGCGATGGGATATCTGGGCACGTTGTCTCCTCGCATTGCGTCGCGCGGACGATCCGCGACTGTTCAGGTTCGATTGGGAATCCTCATTGACTCGTCGAGCCGACGGCGACCATGACGGTCGACATCCGGAGCGGCTCGGTCCCTACCGCGTGCCACAGGTGGTTCGTGCCGCGCTGGAGCACGATGTCGCCGGCCTCGAGGAGCACTGGCGGCAGATCCGGTAGATACATCTGCACCGAACCGGAGACGATCACATCGACATCGATCGTCGCCGTCGCATGCCAGCCCGCGTCGGGCGCGGGCGAGCCCGACGCGGCCGCCTGCAACTCGACATCGAGGATCTTGGCGCCCCCGCCGTGCGGCTCCAAGTCGAACGGTTCGAGCGCGTCGCCGCCCTGGTCCGCCGCGAGCACGGGTCCGCCGAGCTGCCAGACGTCGGCCAATGCCGCGAGCGGAGCGGCTTCTTCGCCGATGATGAGCATCACTGCAGGGTCTCCGTCGTGCACGATCCGCGGGTGCCCGTCATCGTCGGTTCCCGCCACGACCCGCCGGACTCGTCGGGCCGGTCCGCTCGCGCCACGCAAGGACGTGGCGACGGCGGGTTCCGACGCCTGGCCGGGCTGGGCGCGGACGACAAGCAGCCTGGTCTCGATCTTGGGCGAGGTTCGCGCTCCAAACGGCACACCTCGCGCGACGAACACCGAGCCGGGCTCCAACGTCACTTCGTCGCTACCGACGGTCACGTGCAGCTCGCCGCTGACCACGATGAACGCCTCGAACGACTCTGAAGTCGCGTGCGTCGGATCGACCAGCGGTGAGGTGGTCGGCTCCACTACCAGCGCGTTTACGGTCAAAGTTCCAGGTCCGCTGACGAGCTGACCGGCCTCGAGGTCACCTTCGTCCAGGGAAGTCGCGGGCACGTTGACTGCAAGGACGCGGCCCGCGCGCGACGTTCCCCGAGTTTCGTCGACGCGCACACTGCGGTCCGATCGGACCTGTGCCCGCCCGTCGGCATCGTGCCCGGTGGTCACCATCCTCCAGCCGAGATCGTTCTGCGCGGCTCGCGTGTCGTGGGTCATGAGGCCGGCACCGCGTACTCGGTCTGGATGACTCGCTTCAGCACCTTGCCCGTGTCGCCTCTCGGCAACGGCTCCTCGGTGATCCACACGTGCGCCGGCACCTTGTGGGCCGCGAGATGTTTCGCCGCGTGGTCTCGCAGAGACTCGGGCGTGACGCCCGAACCCGGCGACACACAGACGACTGCACCAACTTCCTCGCCGAGCGTGGGATGCGGTGTCGCGAACACGGCGGTGTCGACGACCGCCGGATGCTCGAACAACACGGCCTCCACTTCGAGGGTAGAGATGTTCTCGCCGCCGCGGATCACGATGTCCTTCGCCCGATCGACGATGTAGAGGAAGCCGTCATCGTCGATCCGGCCGATGTCGCCGGAGTGAAGCCACCCGTGCGTGAACGTCGCTTGTGTTTCGTCCGGGCGTTCCCAGTAGCCGGGAACCACATTCGCACCCTTGATCCAGATCTCCCCCGCCTCACCGGCAGTCGCGTCTTGGCCGTTCGGGTCGACGATGCGGACCTCGCAGATCGGTACCGGGATGCCGACACTTGCGGGCCGGTCGAGATAGTCACTGCCGCCGATCGATGCCGTAATCGACGAGGTCTCGGTGAGGCCGTAGCCGGTCGCGGATCCGGACGCGGGAAACCGCTCATGGATGCGCCGCACGAGCTCAGGCGGTGACGCCGCGCCACCCCCGCCGAAGTTGCCGACCGAGCTGAGGTCACGCCGGTCGAGCGTCGGTGAGTTCAACACGTCCCACAGCATCGTGGGCACACCCGAGAACGATGTGACGCGCTCGCGTTCGATCAGATCAAGCGCGGCTTCGGCATCCCATCGCCGCATGAAGATCAACGTCCCGCCGAAGAAGGCCTGGCCGACCAGCATCGAGTGGCAACCGGTCGCATGGAAGAGCGGCACCGACAGCAGCTGCACCGGTGGGCCGGCGTTCGAGCCGGCCGCGTCGTCGCGAAGCATCGTACGGACGCCGGAAAACATCATGCTGACCAGGTTCGAACAGATGTTCCGGTGCGTCCCGAGCACACCCTTCGGCCGCGTGGTCGTTCCCGACGTGTAGAAGATCGTGGCGAAATCGTCGGGCTCGATATCCACCACGGGCGCCCTACGGTCGTGCTCGACCAACTCGGCGAAGCCGATCACGTCAGCCGGCAGTCCGTCGAGCTCGTTCCAGGCGTCGAGCCGGGTCCCGATCACGACGCGACCGGCCAAACCCGACGGAGCAGTTACCAGACGCTCGAGTCGCTCGCCGTCCGCGACGACCACGGTCGCGTCCGCGTCCGCGATCGCGAAGGCCAATTCGTCTCCCGTTCCGAACGCGTTGATCGGGACTGCGATCGCTCCCGCCATCGCAGCACCGAAGAACGCAATCGACCACTCCGGCAGATTGCGCATCGCGATCGCGACACGATCGCCCTTGCGAACACCGAGCTCAACCAGGGACGCCGCGAATCGCTCGACCAGTGCGAGGTGCCGCTTGTGGGAGATGCGCTCTTCGTCCAACACCAGAAAGTCCCGAGCGCCCGCCGCCGCTGCTCCGTGGACGAGCACGGCGTCGAGGGTGCGCGGCGCGTTCTTCCACGCACGCGTCGGCAGACCCCCGATGTCGACAATCTCGACCTCGAAAAACTGTCCGGGCGCGCAGAGTGTCGCTTGAATCTCGTCGTTGCTCGGCATCCGTTCAGCTCCTCACCGCCCGTTTGTTTAGACAATAGGCTGCAGCGTGCCGTGGTGCGAGCGCGTCCCCCGGGCCCGGCAGAATGCAATCGATGCCGCACAAAGGAGTCGTGACCGAGATGCCCGCCGCCCGCCAACCGTGGCATCAGGCGGTAGCCGAGGAGCTCCTCGCCCGCATCGCGGACGGCACCTACGCCGTCGGGGATCGACTCCCGACCGAGGGGGAGTTGTGCGCCACGTACAACCTGGCGCGAGGGACGGTTCGCCAGGCACTCGACCGCTTGCAGCAGCTCGGGATGATCGAGCGGCGGGCTGGAGCAGGGACCAGAGTGGTAGCGAGCGCGCCGGTCGGCCCGTACCAGCCGTTCGCGTTCTCCCCGTCGGACATCGCCGCACTTGCGGCGACCACCCGGCTCCTCCGACCGCAAATATTCGACACCGCGATCGACGCCCACCTCGCGCGCCGCATCGGCGCTCGCGCCGGAAGCCGGTGGCACGTCCTCCAGGGCGTCCGGGTGCGGCGTGACGATCCGCAGACGCCGCTCTGCTGGAGCGAGCACTACACCAGAGGCAGTATCACGATGGATCCGCGCAAGGCGGAGTTCACCGCCGAGACCCTGAAGGAGTTCCGCGTTGAACAGCGCGTGTCGGCAGCACTGCTCGATGACGATATCGCCAAGTTGTTGGACGCAGAAGGCGGTGGATCGGCCCTCGTCGTCACCCGTCGGCTGAGCGACCGGAAGGGCCAGCTCATCAACGTCGGCATCTACACGCATCCGGCCGACCGCTACGAGATCACCACCGTGGTCAGCCCGGGACGCTGACCTCCGCGCGCTGATCGATCAGGTTGAGGTCAGCTCGACCGCGCGGTTCGCGTTGAACATGGCCCGCTCGCCGAGGGCGTCCTGCACGGGTCGAGTTGGGTCGTGCCGCGAACGTTGGTAGATGCCCTCGAGAAGAACTGCCGACCGGAAGTTGTAGAGCGCCTCGTAGTAAGTGAGGTCGCCCACATCATCCAGCCCACGCGTGGCCGCGTAGCGCTCGACAAGCTGCGCTCGCTCCGGGAAACCCTCTTGCGCGAACGAGCACCAGACCTCGCAGAACCCCGCGAGGTCGAGGAGCGGATCTCCAATCGTGGCCGTCTCCCAATCAACGACTGCGACGACCCGACCGGGCCGGTCCGGCGCGACCAGCACATTCAGCATGTGGTAGTCGCCGTGCATGATCGTCGGTCTGAACAAACGCGGGCGATGCGCGTCGAGCCAACCCATCACACCATCGATGCCGGGAAGCTCGCGCCCACCGTAGGAGGCGAGTTGGGTCTCCCATCGCTCGACCTGCCGCTCGTGGAATCCGTCCGGCCGGCCAAGGTCGGCAAGCCCTGCAGCCTGCCAGTCGATCTGATGGAGGTTGGCGAGAGCGTCGACCAAGGCGTATGAGAGTTCGGCTCTCCCCTCGTCGTCATCGAGTGCGGCTGGGACGGGCGCCGCCGCGACGCCGTCGATGCGTTCCATCACATAGAAGGTGCACCCGAGCACGGCGAGGTCGTCGCACAGAGCCACCGGGCGCGGGTGCGGGACCGGAGTGCCGTCCAGCGCGCGGAGGATGCGGAACTCGCGGCGCATGCCCTCGTCGGCGCGGGCCACGGCCACTCTGGCCGGACGCCGCAGCACCCAGCGATGCGCGCCCCGCTTGAGCGCAAACATCACATTCGAGGCCCCGCCGCTGAGGGGTTCAGCGGAGAGTCGCTCGCCTCGGGCCACGCCCTCCGCATCGAGCCAGTCGCCGACCCGATCGAGGTCGAGGAGCGTCACCGCGTCCGCGCCTCGGCGAGGGATCCGAACTCGGCGAGCGCGGCGGCGCGCCGCTCCGGGATGTGCTCGGACGGCCAAGCTCCGCTCGCCGCCTGGTGATCTTTGAGTACCTCGCGGGCGAGCGTCGCTTTGTGGATCTCAGTCGGCCCGTCGGCGATGCCGAGTGCCACGGACGCGAGCAGCATGCGGGCAAGGGGCATCTCGTTGGAGATCCCGAGCGCGCCGTGAAGATGCATCGTCCTCATCACCGCGTCGTGGAACACCTTCGGCGTCGAGACCTTCACGCCCGCGATCTCGCGCCGCGCCGCACTCGCACCGGAGCTATCAACACACCAGGCCGCGTGCAGAACCTGCAGCCGGAACTGGGTGAGCTCGATCCATGCGTCGGCGACCTTCTCCTGCGTGAGCTGCTTCCTCGCGAGCAGCTCACCCTGCGTCGTTCGACTCAACGCCCGCTCGCACAACATGTCGAAACAGCGGGCCACCGCGCCGACAGTCCGCATCGCGTGATGCAGCCGTCCTCCGCCGAGCCGGGTCTGCGCGATCACGAAAGCGTGACCCTCGCCTCCGAGGAGATTTTCGTTTGGCACGCGAACACCGTCGTAGGCCACGTAGGGGTGGTTTCCGTGGCCGGCGGCGTCGAAGCCCATGCCCGTCCGTCGTATGACACTCATGCCCGGCGTGCCAGCCGGCACCAGGAACATCGAGGTGCCCTGGTAGACCGAGACGTCGGGATCGGTTACGGCCATGACGATGACAAAAGCGGCATGATCGAAGCTCGACGAGAACCACTTCTCTCCCGAGATCACCCACTCGTCGCCGTCACGCACAGCTCCTTGTCGTGAACAACGACGGGTCGGAGCCACCCTGCGGTTCAGTCATCGCGTAACAAGATGAAATGCGGCCTTCGAGGAGCGGCTGCAGGTAGGCGGCCTGCTGCGCTTCTGACCCGTAGTGCGCAAGAATCTCCGCGTTGCCCGAGTCCGGCGCCTGGCAACCGAATACGCTCGGGGCAAAGCCCGAGCGTCCAAGAATCTCGTTCATGTACGCCAACCGGACCTGACCGAAGCCTTGGCCCCCGAACTCCGGGGTGAGGTGGGCCGACCAGAGACCTTTCGCACGCACGATGTCCTGGAGTGGCCGGATCTTCGAGTCGTGCACGGGATGCGCTTTGTCGTAGATGACCTCCTCGTCGCCGAAGGCGAGGTCAAGCGGCTCAATCTCCCGAACAACGAAATCCCGGATCCACTCGAGCTGCTCCGCGAAGTCGGGTTCGATCTCGAAGTTCGCCACGCTGTCTCCTCTTGCACCGAACGGTTCGCGGGCGGTCTATGGACATCCACCATTTGTCTGGACAATACCGAAGGCGGGTAGCGCTGCGATCTCTGTCGCCTACGAGCGACAACGCCGACCTCAGCCGGCGCGGCTCAAGCGATCCCGCCGCTCGCGCGCAATGCCGCCACGTCGAGCCCCAACTCGGCAACGATCTCGTCGGTGTCGGAACCGGGGTAGGCGTAGTTGGGTCGCGGATCACCCGGAGTGCGCGAGTAACGCGGGACGGGCACGAGCTCCGGCTGGCCGTTCGGTGCAGTTCGGAAGACGCTGCGCTCACGGTTCGCAGGATGCTCATGCGCTTCCGAGAAGCGGTAGACCGGCGCGAAGCACGCATCGATCGAACCCAAGCGCGCTTCCCACTCGTCACGCGTCTTCGTAATGAACACCGCCTGGAACCGAGCGATCAGATCGTCCCAGTTCGCGGGATCGTCTCGGTCCGGCAGCGTCTGCGGATCGAGGCCGAGAGCCTCAACGAAGATCGTGTAGAACTGCGGCTCGAGCGGCGCCGCGGTCACGTATTTCCCATCCGCGGTCTCGTAGACGTTGTACGACGGCGAACCCCCGTCGAAGAAGTTCGTACCGACTTCATCCGAGTGGAGCCCAGCCCGAGACATCGCGTAGTAGACGGAGTAGAGCGATAGAACGCCGTCGACCATCGCGACGTCGACAACTTGTCCCCGTCCCGAGCGTTGCGCTTCAAAAACTGCGGCCAGAACTCCGAATGCGAAGTGCAGGCCTCCCCCGGCGAAGTCGCCGAGCACCTGCAGCAGCGGGACCGGCGGTCCCCCGCGAGGTCCAATCGATCCGATCGCGCCGGTGATCGCTTCATAGTTGAGGGAATGTCCTGCCACCTTGGCCGAGGGACCGTCCTGGCCCCACCCGGTGAGCCGGGCATAAATCAGCCGCGGGTTGCACTCAAAGAGCGCCTCGGGTCCGATCCCGAGCCGTTCGCAGACACCGGGCCGGAACGACTCGGCGAACACGTCCGCGGTGCTGACGAGTGACTTGACCACTTCAACCCCCTGTGGGTGTTTGAGATCAAGCGCGATGGATCGGCGCCCGCGGTCGTACTCCGAGTATGTGTACGGAACGGGTTCGACGGGGACCTCAGAGGTTCTGTGAACGCGGATCACATCCGCGCCGAGATCGGCCAGCTTCTGCGTGCCGAAGGGAAGTGCGCCGAGTCCCGCGAGTTCAACCACCCGTAGCCCCACGAGCGGGCCCCCAGGCGCGCTCACGCGGTCACTCCTGAACCTCATGTCGAAACGCTCCGTCGATGAGCGAATGGACATGTCGTGGTCTCATTCGCACTGACCTCAGCCTTTCCCCGGCGGTTGGGTGAAACCCGGCAGCACGCCGCCGTCGATGAGCAAGTCCGTTCCCGTGATGAACGACGCTCCATCCGACAGCAGGAATGCGACTACCTCCGCGACCTCCTCGGGTTGCCCGGGCCGACCCAGCGGCGTCCTCTCGATCATCACCTCCATGATCGGCTGTTGCGCCAACTCCTGGCGGCCCATATCGGTCGAAATGATGCCCGGAGAGACCGAGCAGACCCGACCGCCGCGCGGCCCCCATTTCACTGCTTCGCGTTGTACCAGTCGTTGTACGCCACGCTTCGCCCACGCGTAGCCGCTCGACGGATCGGTGACTCTCGGATCGTTGAGCGCGCCGAGTCGTTCGAGAAAGTCGTCGGCAAGCGGATCGTCGAGGACCGCGTCGATCGCCGAGTCACCGGCACCCGCGACCATCGCCGCCGCGAGGGAGGCGAAGCACACCGCCGTGGACCCTGCTTCAACGAGCGGTCCAAACGCCTCGAGTAGCAACGCCGACCCGCGCAGGTCGACGTCCCAGATCCGGCGCCAAGTGTCCGTCGTGGGCGACACGCCGGCTGCGTGGACCAACGCGCCGAAGGATCCCAGCGCGGCAACTCGATCGGCGAGCGCCCTCGTCGCAGAGGCGTCTGTGACATCGCAAATGACGGGGGATGCGGCGAGCTCGCGCGCGACCTCGTCAAGCTGCGCGCTCCGCGTGTCTACGAGGACGAGGTGCTCATCGTCGCGTGCGAGCCGCCTCGCGCATGCGAGACCCATCCCGCGCGCCGCTCCTGTCACCACGACCACACTCACTTCGCCCTCTCGCTTACGCGTGTTCTCCCGAGTTGAGCGACGTTGAAGAACACCAAGATCTCGCGAGATCAAACTTGCGTCTTGTCGTTGCGGAGTGCTCCGTCGATGAGCGCATGGAACTGGGTCGACGTCAGAGCTCCGATGTCTGCGCCGTCCGAAGACGTCAGGAGCACGTATTCGTTGATGAGCACCGAATAGAGGTGAGCGAGCGCACGTTCGTCGCCGTCCCGGATCTCACCGACTCCTTGTCCATCGCGAACGAGGCCGGCGAGAACTCCCATCACCTCGCCAAAGCGCGCGCTCGCACCGCTCCCGAACTCGGCCAGAATCGGGCCGGTGATCGTTGCGCCGCCACGGATGTGCCGAAGCAGCTGTCGGAAGTTCGGGCGTTGCGCGAAGAACAATGTCGTGGCATCGACGATCCGATGGAGCTTCTCGAGCGGCGCGAGGTCGCACTCAGCCTCGCGACGAACCGCCTCGATCAACTCGTCGCCGCGCCGCGACAAGGTCGCGGCCACCAAGTGCTGCTTGTTGTCGAAGAACAGATAGATCGCAGCGGTCGAAAACCCGGATTCTTCGCCGATCTCCCGCAACGATCCGTCGCGCAACCCGTTCGCACCGAACACCTTCTCGGCCGCGTCGAGAATATCCGTCCGATTGTCCGCTCGACGAGCAGCACGTCGTTCGGCGCGCCGATCGATCTTCACACTGGAGTCGTTCATAGGTCAGCCCGCGAGTCGGACAGGAAGCTGTTCGTAGCGACGAATGAGGAGGCTGTCGACCCATCTGGGTGGGCGTTCGGGATCGAGTGAGACATCGCTCGTGCGGTCCAACAACACGCGGAGCACGATCTGCGCTTCGAGGCGAGCCAGCGGTGCGCCCACGCAGTGGTGGATGCCCCGGCCGAACGCAACGTGATGGCGCATCACCCGACGGTCGAGATCGACGTCGTCAGGATGCTCGTACTCCGCCGGGTCTCGGTTGGCCGCGCCCCAGAACAACAAGACCGTCGCACCGGCCGGAATCGGCTCGCCGGCGAGCGAAGTGTCCGACACCGCGGAGCGCATGAGGTAGCGAAACGGCGACTCCAACCGCAATGCCTCTTCCACGAACGCGGGGACCAGCTCGGGTCGTTTCCGCAGGCGCTCCTGCAGATCCGGTTGCTCCGCCAGGATCCGCACCGCGCTGCCGAGCACACTCGTGGTCGACTCACCTCCGGCGCTGAGGAGCGTGTGCAGGATTATCGTGCCTTCCTGAACGGCGAGCACGCCGTCATCTATACCGCGAGCGACCGAACCCAGAATGGTGTCGGCGCGATCCGACGCGGCGCCCCTGAGTTGGTCGGCGATCCACGCTTCGATTTCGCCGACCCCCGCAACCAGCTCGACCAACCGTTCGAGCGACACCGTCGATCCCAACATCGCGGTCGATTCGAACGCAGCACGCAGCAGCCGCTCGGGGTCACTGTCTCGAAACCCGATCAGTCGACTGATCACCGCGATCGGTATGACGTTTCCGATCTCGGCCATGAAGTCGACTCGCTCGAGCTCGACCGCTCGCTTCACACAACCGAGCGCGAGGTCGACGATCTCGGGTTCGAGCGACGACATGCGCTTCGCCACCAGCTCGGGAAACACTGTGTTCCGATGGACCGTATGGGCGGGCGGATCAGCAGTCGCCAGGGTCTGCATCGTGAACTCACCGAACGACAGACGCTCGGGAAGTCCGTCATCACCCCGATAGAGCAGGCACGCCATATTCGACGAGAAGTCCTCGACGCGTGCGGTCGCCTCCGCCACGGCCGCGAACGAGCTCACCACGAACACATCCGTGCCCGGGACCTGCCACACCGGAGCTTGGCTCTGCAGCTGTCGGTAGAACGGGTACGGGTCCTCGATCACAACCGGGTCGAGTAGGAGGGTTCCGCTCAGACCGTGCGTCACGGTGGCCGTGCCTCCAAAATGAACAAGCGGCCCGGGCCCGCTTCTAGATCTACTCTGACTTCACCTTCAACTTACTGAACTGCTGTTCACCCAGCAAGGGAGCGCGCCGATGGGGGCCAGCCAGGCGGTCGACGCGGTTCGGTCGGCAGTGGCAGCGTTGAACGAAGGCAAGATCGACGGCTACCTCGAGCACTTCGATCCGTCGTCCAAGCGCTGGATTGGCGGTGCCGCGACACCGCTCAGCCTCACCGACATCGGCGACAACCTTCATCAGATGCAGGCCGCGTTCGAAGGTCTGCACCTCGACGAGGACCTGCTCTTCGGCGATGAGCGATTCGTCTGCGCCCGCTGGCGACTGCGAGGCCGGCACGTGGGCGACTACCTCGGTTTCGCGCCGACGGGTCAGTCGATCGACTTCGAGACGTGCGAGGTCTACGAGATCGATGCCGGCGTCGTCATCGCGACCTGGGCCTACGGGGACCTCGACCAGCTCGTGCGACAGATCTCCCCTCGGGACGAGAACACCTGACGTGGCCGGTTTCTGAGCCTTCACGATCGAGCCGCCGCGGCGAATGCCTCCAGCTCGCGCTCGATATCGGGGCCGGCCGGGCAGTACACGACTTCGCTGATGCCCTCGGAGCCCACTGAATCCATTCGCGCCGCGATCGACTCGGCGTCGCCCGTCCATCCCGTCGCGAGGAGACGCTCGCCGGCAACATCGAGCAGCGGCCGATCCTGTTCCGTGACGGTTACAAGATGTCCCTCGTGTAGAGAGAGGTGACGCTCTTCTCGGATCCGCTCCGCGTCGAGGCGTTGCAGCCAGTCCCCTCCGCCTGGTGAATCGATCACCAGATCCGGCGCCCATTCCGCGAGCGCATGGAAGCCGGTCACGTAGGCCGGACCGACCGCGTCGCGAAGGCGCGGGGTGTTGTGATCCTCGCCCGGATCCAGGACCGAGCCATTGACGAGCAACGCGGCGTGCTCCCAGTTGCGGTCTTCCTCAGCCGGCGGTGCGGTAAGGATGACGCCGTCAGCGACCTCACGCGAGATGGCGACCCCCTTCGGCCCGATCGGGGCGAGACCGAGTGGTACTTCGATCGGACGCGGCGGCGCCCAACCCGGCGAATGCATCATTTGGCAGGGCGCACCGTCGATGGGTACCACCTCGCCCCGCAACAGCGCGCGTACTTGGCGAACATACGTGGCGAGATCGGCCCAGCGCGCACCGCGCTGGCCCATCGAGAACCGCGCGGTGAAGCCCGTCCCGAAGTACGCCCGCAATCGTCCCGGCGAAAGGTCCTCGATAGTCGCGATCGCTGACGCAGTGACCATCGGATGGCGCAGGCTCGACACCGCCACGCCCGTCGCCAGCCCGATCCCCGGCACCCCCTCCGCGATACGCGCGAGGGCGATCCAGACGTCGCCGTAGAGCGCAGGCGAATCGAAGAGCCACACGCGTTCGTAGCCCAGTCGATGCGCAACGCGCGCGTACTCCACAACGCGTTTACTCGGTGGCAGCGCGACGGACACCGAAGGGCGAGTCTCGGCAACGATGCGCCCGACGATACTGCGCGCGGTGCATTATTGTCTAGACATTTATCACCGAGGAGAATCCAACGCGGCACCGGAACCGCACGCTTGCGTGTTGGTGCCGAAAGCGCGTCCGAGGCGATGACCTGCACGAACGCAGTGGTGTGGGCGACATCACGACCAATCCGACCGGTCCTTGGACGACTCAACCTGCACGCAACTTCACGATGCGGGCCGGACGCACGATTCGGCACTTGATCCGCGACGGTGCTGGACAGTTCGCCGGCGCGTTCGATGACGTCTTCCGAAGTGAGGCGCGGCGATCATTCGTACACCGCCGTATACGCGGGTCGCGAACGCGTATGCCGAACGGTGGGTCAGCACCATACGGCGCGAGCTCTTCGACCGGACGCTCGTCTGGAACCACCGACAACTCGAACAACTCCTCGACGAGTACCTCGAGCATTACAACGCGCACCGGCCACACCGCGGTCTCAGCCAACGCGCACCAAACGACACGCAAGTTGTCGACTATCGGCCCGGCCAACCGATCCGACGACACCCCACCTGCGCCGGGCTCATTAACGAGTACCGCCAAGCAGCCTGAACCACGACCCGGCCAAGCCCACGCCAAGCGCGTCAACTTCGACGCGCCAACTCCGCCACCACACGCCTCAAGACCAACCGCCGAGGCCACCTGTCGCACCGAACGCGTTTCCGGCACCGACAGGCCAGCCCACGCCAACACGAAACACCTGCTCGACACGCCAGGACAAGTATTCGGCACCCACAGGCTGGCGGCGCAGGGACGGGCTCGATGGGCTCGGCCGCCGTCGAGGCTTTCCCGTCAGTCGAGTCGGATA
Source organism: Acidimicrobiia bacterium (assembly GCA_052148155.1). Classification (GTDB taxonomy): domain Bacteria; phylum Actinomycetota; class Acidimicrobiia; order IMCC26256; family PALSA-610; genus JBBQER01. Next base: position 61,175 of record JBKQIY010000147.1, read on the forward strand.
ACGCCCTTCACACTCGACGTGCTCGCGTCGATGTCGGGATTCACGAGCGAGATGGTGTCGGCGAACTCTTCGGGGGTGAGCCCGAGCGCGACCAGCAGCGGGTACGGCTTGCCGGTCAACTTGCCCGAGAAGTAGTTGACGAGCGTCTGGACGTTCAGGCCGAGCGGATGGCCGGGCCAGGTGTGTCCGTTGTGATGGACGCGGGAGAGGATCACCGGCGCCTGACAACCCGAGTATGCGAGCTGCTCGACCGTTGCCTTGTACTGGGTTTGGGTCGGACCTCCGACGCAGCCGTCGCGCTTCGCCCAACTTTGGCCCCACTTCTCGAACGGGAGCTGATCCGAGCGCCCGCTCCCGTTGTACGGCAGCAGGTGATCTTCGACGCCGTGGAACGACATCACCGGGACGGGTCGGGCGGTGTGCACGTGCGCGGCGGCAAGTACGCCGAGACCGGCGCGACCGCCGCGATCTGATCGGCCATCGTGCACGCGAGCAGGTCGGCCATCGCGCCGCCGTAGGAAAGTCCGGTCGCGTACACGCGCGAACGGTCGACGCATTCGCGACGCTCGAGGTCGCCAAGCAACGCCTTCACATAGTCGACGTCGCCCGTTGCTCTCAGGTTCCACGCCGCGCCCAGCGCGCCAGCCGCACCTCCGGCCTGGGGGTAGACGACGATGAAGTTGTGCTTGTCGCTGAGCGGCACGAACCCGTCGGTGGATCTCTGTTCGGCGGCGTTCGCGCCGAGGCTATGAAACGAGAGCACGACGGGCACGGCGGTGTCGCCGTCCCAGTGGACGGGAATGTGCACGAGCGCGTAACGGTCCTGGCCGCCAACTTTAAGTTGATGCGCGTCAGGGTGGGCTGCGACGCGACCGTACAACGAGGCAGCGTCGAGGACGTCGTTGCGGTCGTGGCCGTCGTCGACGGCGGAACGGCCGAGTGGCTGGCACTCGAGCATGCTGACAACACGCCGGCCACGGCCAGTACGGCAACCAATCGGCGCATCTCACCGCCCTACGGCCCTACGGCGCAGACGACGGCTGTTCGATCAGCTCGATCACTTCGTGATCCGGACCGCGCAAGCACACGAACCGCAGATCGGGGAGTTCCGGACCCATCGACATCGATTGCGGCTCGGAGAGCAGCTCAATTTCGGCGTCGCGTAGCACCGAAACCGCGCCGTCGAGTTCGGGAACGATCAGCGCGGTGCGCCAAAGGCCGACCGTGTTCGCCGAGCGTGGCGCGTTTCGCCGCACGGTGGGTTGATCGAAACCCACGAGCATCAGGTGCACCTCGCTCGGACCAGGGGCACGCATCAGCACCTCGACCATCGAGACCGCCCCGTCGACGCGCAGATGCGGCGCGGAATCGAGCGTGCTCGGAAAGCGAGCGAGTTCGCGGAACCCGAGCGCGCGGTAGAACGCAACCGAACGCTCCAACACACTGCAGGTCACCGCGACGAACGAGACACGGTTGGTGTCTCCGGCGATGAGCTCCACCGCAACACCGTCCGGATCGCTCATCAAGACGAGGCGCACCAGCCCGCCGTCGGGAAGTTCATGCGCGACCGGTTCGCTCCACACGACACCGCCGTATGCGCACGCGTTCACGATCGCAACGTCGAGATCGCAGACTTGAAGGCCGATCCGCTGAAGTCCTGCGTCGTACAAGCGGCTCGGCGCCGCGCCCGTGGGGGGCGGTTCCTGCCATTCCAACAAGTCGATCGCTCCGCCGTCGAAGCCGGAGGAGCCCACGAGAATCCAGGCATCCCAACGGACCTGATCGAGTCCGAACGCGATCCCCACTTGGGCACGTTCGGGTGTCGTGCGGACACCGTCAGTCAGTCCGCAGCCATCGACGTAGAACGCGTGCGACCGCGCCAGATCGGAACAGTTGATGTTGACGTGAAAGATCCGAGCACCGTGCAGCATCGGATTCTCCGCTCTACGACGCAAACGGGGGAAAAACGAACCTGACAGGAGCCACTGATGCCAGTCGACACGGACATCACGACGACGAGCCGGCTGTACGACCATACGACGGCGCCAGGATTCGCTCGAGCGCAAACGAAGCAACGCACGACCCTCCGGCCCCGAGCGCTCCGCTCAAGGGCCGAGCCGCCTTTACCCACCCTGGCCGCAAAGTAAACGCCCAAATCGGCTCGTTCTTCGCGGTCGCGTGGCGATGAGGCGGACGAGGAAGGCTTCATGGATGAAGAGCCCGGGCGGGTAGGTCTGGTCCCTTGCCGGTCCGGGTCTTCCTCTTCTCGATGTCGGACACTGCGAGGGGGCGCAACAGTTGAGAGCGAGATTGAGCTCGTCGAACTCGACGGCGCCGTTTACGACCAGCTCGTGTGCACCGAGTGCCGGGACCAGGGGCGCTCCGGGCTGACCGTGCCGTCCACGACGAGCTCTGCGACGTATTCCAGCGGCGTGTCCGTTTGCTCGGCCGTGTTTTGCAGCAGGCGCAATGCGTCGGCCGGTGAAACGTCCGATTGCACGCTTACCAGCCGCACCGCCCAGTCGATGAGCTCGCAACGTTCGATAGTGGTGCTCATGGAGGTTCGTTACCCGCTGAGCCCAGTGTCGTAAACCAGCAGCCGACCGAGTCGCGTTCGGCGACCCGCGAGCTCGGGGAATAGTCCCCGCTGTCAAGTCGTTCGTCTCGATTGGCGGAGTCAGCCCCACCGCGACTGCTCCGCAATGTCACGGCCTCGCCAGGCCCGCTGTCGGCGAGGCCGTGGCGCCAATGACCGACCTTCGGCACCTCGTCCGGGACCTTCGGCACGGTGTCCGACGATGGTCGACGGCCGATGCGAGGTCATGGATACGAACACTGGAAGACACTGTGCCGACCTGCTCGTCGCGATGGACTTACAGTTCGTCACGATGGCCGAGTGCCTCATAGGCGAGCTGGGCCTTACGTACGACGAAGCCGTCGCTGCACTGCTCACTGCGCAAGCAAGGAGATGCAGGGCGCTGGCCACGCCCGCCGGCTGACGCTCAGCGGCCGCCCTCGTTCGTGCTTCCCAGACCCGCTCGGCTAGCCGAACGCACGGCTCGCTCACGACGCGGTGACCGCCGCGCACTGGGGATAGGAGAACCGGGCGCTCCCGGCCGGTGAGCTGCGTCCTTTCGTCGCCGCCGCGCTGCCCGACCCGACCGACGGGCTGCTCATCGAAGACCCGTGTTCCGGAGCTGTCTCGGCGACCTGGAAACCCGGCCGCGAATGTCGGCTTTCCTCGACGAGGGAGGCCAGACACGCGACGTCGAGCTCCGCGGCTTCCACTGACCGTTCGTCCATCCAGGGTGCTCGGCACCTTCACGTCCGCTCGGGTCGGTGGACGTGTCGCGGTGGTGTCGTCCGTCGCCGGGCCCGAACGTCGGGGCGCGGCGCAAGGGTCTGCGCAGGCGGGACCTTTCGCGGGCCTGATCCGTTAGCTCGGGCGTTGTGCCGACATCTGGGTGAGGATCTCCGGCGGCACGAAGTTGTTCTCGGTCGTGGTGTCCGCTTCGGTGAGTTCGACCATTCGGGTCACGACTTCAGCCGGGTCCATCTGGCCGGTGGTGACGAACTCGCGCATCATCTGGAACATCGCGGTGGCGGGCGCGTTGAGAGAACTGTCACCGAACCACTCCCACATCGAGTCCGCCATCCGGTCGTTGAAGCCGGTCAGATACGGACCGGGGTTGAGGAGCGTGACGTCAATATTTTGTGGCGCCAACTCGGCGCGCATGGCCTTGCCCATCGCTTCCAAGGCGTGCTTCGTCATGGAGTACGGACCGAACGCCGGACCCGAAACCACCCCCGCGATCGACGACACGATGATGATGCGCCCGGCACCTTTGGCCACCATGCGCGGCAGCACACGTTGGGTGACGGCGAGCGTGCCGAACACGTTGACCTCGAACAGGCGCCGCACCCGATCCAATGGCACGTCGGCCATGGGTCCGGTCTGACCGGCGCCGGCGTTATTGATGAGGACGTCCACATCCCAGTCGGCCGCTTTGGCGACGTCGGGCGAGGTGATGTCGAGCTTCTCGACGGTCAGCTGCGGCGCGTCGGCGCGAAGTTCGGCCGCCTGGGAGTCGGTTTCGGTGGTGGCGATGACGCGGTGACCGCGGGCGGCGAGCGCCAGGAGCCCCCTTGCCAAATCCGGAACCGGCACCGGTGATCATCACCGTCTTCGTCACGATGGCATCTCCGGGTCGGTGTGGCTCCGGTCGCGTTGATGATCGGAGGCGGCTGCGAGCCGTACCGTACCGGCTCGATCGTCGCGGTTTTGCGAGCTGTCGCGTCAGGCCGTGCCGCTATCTCGGCGATCTGCGTCGGGAGTTCTGCCGCCGGCGCGCACCCCGTGCGCGGTGACCATTCAGGCGGGGGCGGGTTCGGGGTCGTGTTCTGCTTCTGGTTCGTCGGTGCCGGCCCACCAGTCTTGGACGGGTGGTTCTTGTTCGGCGGGAATGTTGGGAACGAGGAGCGAGAGCAACGCGCCGACGGTGACCACGACTCCCGCGAACGCCACGGCCGGACGGGCGGCGTCGGCGACACTGGTCGATACCAGCGTCTCGATCCGACGTCCGATCGGGGTGTCGGACGCGCCGACGGGCGCACCGCCGCCGATGCCGTCGCCGACGCTTTTCACGACCTGCTCGCGAACCGCGGTTGGGATGCCCCGCGCGTGGGCCAAATCGTGGCGGACGTGGGTGGTGGCTTGCGACACGAAGATCGCGCCGATCAACGCAATCCCGAGCGCAGTTCCGACTTGGCGGACCATGCCGGCGGCGCCGCTCGCAGAGCCGGCCTTTTGCGGCGGGATGTCGCTCAACACGACATTGGTCAGCTGACTTGTCGCGAACCCGATACCGATGCCGTGCAACATCAGCGCGGGAAGCAGGGAGTAGAATGTGGTCGTCGGTGAGAACACTGCGACGTAGCCCCAGATGCCGAGAGCCTCCAACGTGAGGCCGACGGTGATGACGTATTTCGGTCCGTAGCGGCGGCTGAGTTGACCGCCGATTCCACCGCCGACGAAGGCCATGATGCCGGCCGGCAACAGCCACGTGCCGCTTCGAATCGCGGAGAGGTGAAGGCCGGCCTGCAAGAAGATCGGCAGGACGAAGAAGGCGCCGAACTCCCCCATCGCGAGGACGGTGGTGTTGATCAACCCGTAGCGGAAGCCGCGGTGGACCAGGTCGGTGAAATCGAACACGACGGGCTTGTCGGCCGTGACTCGACGGAGCTCGATCCGTACGAACGCCGCCAACGCCACGACGGAGATCGCCAACGACACGGGCACGACCGATACGGCGTGCAGCGGCCAGGTCCATCCTCCGATCGACTGATTTCCGATCGGCTTCCACCATCCGTAGCGGCCCGCTTCGATGATGCCGAACACGAGCGCGAACAGTCCCAATGTCACCGCGCCGACACCGGCCGGGTCGAGCCCCTTCCCGCGCTCGTCCTTCGATTCGTGCACGTAGAAGATCCCGGCGAGTATCGCGAGCGGCGCGATCACGACGTTCACTCGGAATGCCCACCGCCACGAGTAGTCGGTGGTGAGGATGCCGCCGATCCACGGTCCGAGCGCGCCGGCTCCGCCGGCAACCGATCCCCATACGGCGAACGCGACGCCGCGTTCACGTCCGCGGAATGTGGCCGACAGAATCGACAACGTGGCGGGCAGCATCATGGCTGCGCCGATACCTTCGATCAGTGATTCGCCGAGGAAGAGCTGCACGACCGATTGCGACAGGGACGCGATCAGCGATCCGGTTGCGAACAACGCGGCGCCGACGAAAAATAACTTGCGCCGCCCGATGATGTCGCCGAGGCGACCAAAGCTGATCAGCAGCGACGCGAACACGAGCGAGTAACCGGAGATCACCCACTGCATCGACGAGACCTGCGTGTGGAACTGCCGGATGATCGTCGGTACCGCGACGTTCAGGATCGTGTTGTCCAACACGATGATGAACAGCGTGCTGGACAGGATCACCAACGCGATCCAACGTTTCGGATCGGCAGGGCCGGCGGGGCCGCCCCACCCGCCGGCAACGGTCGGGGGGACTGCCGAGGCCGCCGGAGGCTGAGCGGTCATCGGAACCTTTCGTTTCGGCCACCGTAGCGATACGGAACAGGTCTGGTCTGTATCTGTGGACCATAACCCGCCCCATCTGCGGAACGCAACAGTCCTGTATCGTTAAACGTATGGGCCGCTCGGCTACTCCCACCCGCAGTGCAGGCCGCCAGCGTGACGGCCGGACCGACGCTGCGCTCGTCGACGCAGTGCTCGACCTCGTCAGTCGTGGCACGACGCTGTCGGGAATCTCGTTCGTCGCGATCGCCGAACACGCCGGCGTGTCCCGCAACTCGCTGTACCGACGCTGGAAGACGAAAGACGCGCTCTATCTCGACGTCCTGGCGTCGCTGAACCGTCCGCTGCCGGCGTTGGCGGGGAAGAGCGTCCTCGACGACGTCGCCGAGTTGTTGGCGGTGATCATCGAGCGCTCCATCGACCCGCGCGCCAGCCAGATGCTCCGCGCGTTGAACGCCGAAGCTTCCAAGTTCCCGCAGTTGCACCGCCGGTATTTCGAAGAGGTCGTCGCACCGCGCCGCGCCGTGCTGGTCGACCTCCTCGAACGCGGCGTCGAGCGCGGAGACATCGCCAACACCGTCGACGTCGACTTCGCCGCGAGCGTCCTCGTCGCGCCGATACTCACCAGCGTGGCGTTCAACATGACCCAGGACCTCGATCCGAAGGTGACCAGCCGCCAGATCGCCGACCTCGTCTTCGCCGGGCTCGCCCCGCGCGCGACGGTCGACTAGCCCCGGATCAGGGCCGCTCGCGCGGCCACTCGATCAAAGGCTTCCCACGCCCTCCTGACGGCGCCGAACGGATCTTCGATTCGTTCCAGCGGCCAGCTGTCCTCGTTTTCGACGGGCTGAATCTGCGTCGCGTCTGCGGCGACGGCTTGGTCGACCATCGATTCGGGGTCTTCGACGATGAGCAACGTCCGCACCGTGGCCCCGCGACCGATTCCGAGCTGAAGTTCGGGTGTGCCGACGACTCGTCCGCCGCCCAGAACGACGCTGCACCGACCGAAAGCTGGGCGACCACGGCCTCGTCCTCGACCTCGCCACTGACGCGAGACCGCTCGACGGCACCGAAGGCGGCCTTGTAGAACTCCACT
>JBKQIY010000148.1:0-2734 GCA_052148155.1 Acidimicrobiia bacterium
TCCGAGGTTTTTCGAGGGGAATTGGCGTTTTCCTCGATAAAACAGCGGAACCCTCGGTCCTATTTCCATGACGCGCGGACCAAAGGCCCTTTGTTTTCGCGCAGCTACCGTTCCCGGACGAGAACTAGACTAGACAAAGGAACCCGAAAACCACGGTAGCCTCTCGTGACAGTTCGGACACAATTCACATCTCGCGAGCGCGCGCTGATCGCTCCATGATCGCGGCGTGAGTTCCGAGACGCGGTCGTCGTGCCTTGCTGGTCGGGCGTCGCGGCGATGGGCGCCGGGGCGGGAGGGGTCCGCGCAAGCTGGGGCCGCGTCAACCGAGCGCGGGTCTTGAGCACTGGACCGAGAGGTCAGCTCGAGGTAGCGTGCTGACGTCGTTATCGTACAGACGGAAAAGATGGCAAAAGAGCGGGTTTTCGTGAAGAACCCTCTGGATGTGCGAATCCTCGATATCATCAGGGGGTGGCGCAATTCCTCGCGGCGGTCGCAACGGTCGCCGGCGTTAGCGGACGTGTTCAGCAATCCCGAGAGCGAACCCCGCCGCGGAGCGCATCGCGATGTCCCGTCCGTACCGGACCCGCGTGGTTGGCATTTTTGATTCGGCGTGCCGCCTCGTCCGCTCTGGCACTGGGCTTGTCGACGGCCTGCCGCCCGCACCGCGCGCCACCCCAAGAGCAAAGCAGCGTCGCGACCGAACTGGTTTCAACAGCGGTTGACGCGACAGAAGACGATGCCGCGTCCGCTGCAATATCCGCCGACCCAAGCCGGCCGTCGCCTGGAGGCGCGAACAGCTCCACGCCCGACGCGACCGGTCCGCAGGTCGCCGAACTCCCCGTGCCTTCAACGAAGCATCGGGGAAGCCCGTGCGCCCCAGGCAGACGCGGCGACTGCCCGCCCGGCCTTGCTTGTTGCGAGACCGGTCGCACGGGAGACTGCGGAGAGCACCTGTGGCCGTTCGCCCCGTGCCACTTGGTCATGACGTGCGCGCCATCGCCATGTGCGCCAATAGGATATCCAAAATAGGTGAGCTGCCTTTTCTTGCGTCAACGAGGCACCTCAGTGAGCCAGCGACACAGCCACGGTGAGGGCGTAGCTCCAGCGCTGTTCTTCCGGAAAGGGGTTGCCGAGACCGTTCGGACCGCACGCGTCATCAATCGACGAGTAGGGTCCTAAACCACCTAGGGTAACGGCATAGCCGCTGCCTGGCGTGAACGGGACGCCAAGTCGCTCCAAATCAGGCCAGTTTATCGTTGTGTTGGCCGTGAGGATCAGAATATCTGGAGCTGCGGGTCCCGCGACATCGGACTCGATCTGGATTGCGTACACCCCGTTGTCGTACGTCGTCCACGACCAGCTGCCCGACGCCGGGACGGATGTGCCGCTAATCGAGGTAGAGAACTCGGGAGCCGCCTGAAGTTGCATCGGCGGCGACGACGGCGCGAGCGAGGCTCCGCATACCCGCGTTGCGATCGTCCCTGGCGCCGCGTCGGCTTCTAGACAGAGGACCCCTCCGAGCGAGGTCACGTCCGGAACCGTGTATTCGAACGTCGAGGCCGGCGTGGGGTCCGACAACACGGAGACGAATGCGTGCACGATCGGCCAGCGATACGAAACGTCACGGCGAGTTAGAAAATAGCCCGGCGGAAGCGCAGTCTGGCCGGAAACAGTCAGCGAGGGCACCTCCGACAAGGGTAGTGCGACGTCGACTCCTTGCCCGCTGACCAACGCGAACTGGGCCTGGCCCGCGGCCCATGAGCCCCCGGCATCCGCGTTCGACGGATCCAACAGTCCCACCAGATCGCCAGTCATCTCGCCGCCTCCCAGCCAGGACAAACCGATGGGCGCACAGGTCAGGCCTCCGTCTGCGCCGACGTCGAGCGTGGTCCAATTGTCAGCGGCGTTCGAGAAAGCATAGACACGGCCCGACGCAGCCGGCCCCGGTGGGGCGGAGGAGGCGGAAAATGACAGCGTCGGACTCACCTGAACGGCGGCCGTTGAGTTGTTCGCCGTCCCCGACGGGGTGTGGACCAGAGTCGGATCCAGACGACTCAGGCCAAGAACGACGGATACGGACGAGCCGTCCGGTTCGACCACGACCGCGTTATAAGGAATGGATGGTGCTGCGAGCCTGAAACTGCCGTCTGGCCCCGTCGCGACGCGGGTTCCACCGACGACCACGGTGCGCCCCGCAAGTGGACGCGTGGTCATTCGGTCGACGACCGTGCCCACGACCAAGCCGGCGTCCTGCCCCACTCCGGCATCGTCTTGTCCGCTCGGACCTGCAACCGAATCCCCCGCCAATTCAGCACCGTCCGCGACGTCCCGTACCGTCGCCTCATAGCCAGCGTGGCTCGCGCAGCCGAGAGAACCCGCCTCCAGAAGGACGCAGGACTTTGCCAGCCAAGCTCCGCGTCGCCGTCGTGGCCTCGGCACCGGTTGCGCCAACTGGAACGCAGCACTCACTCTGTGGCGCCGTCTCCGCCGTCATCGCTGCCGAACTGGCCGTCCATCTCTTGATAGGAAAGGCACTCTCCCTTGTACGTTCCGTCAGAAGAGGCACCGGCGCAAAAGTACACTGTCACGCCCCCGTCGCCGTCCGGAACTCTCGTGCTCGGGCCCGCATCGCTGCCGAGGAAGGCGTTCGGGTTCGGGAGGGCACAGTCGCTGTCCGTCGAGCACGCCTTCTTCCAACATTCGGCATAGGTCTGTACGCCGTTGCTCGTGTCTT
>JBKQIY010000149.1:0-41785 GCA_052148155.1 Acidimicrobiia bacterium
GAAACTGCTAGAGGGGTCCGAGCCGATCGTGATCACGATCCCTGAGCGGGTCATGATCGATCCCGCCGCGCTTGCGCCCGCTGTGCAATCCGCCGCATAGAAGCGGTCTGGCCTTTACGGTCGCAAATCGCTGCCCATCATTTGCCCATCAAACTGGGTTTGCACCGAGTATGCGTGACAGACGACCTAGATCGCGCGGACGCTGTGACCTGGTGTGATGTAACGGGACGGACGGAGCCGCCGGTCGGGACCCGACTCATAATCCCTCGGTCGAAGGTTCGATCCCTTCCCGGCCCACCCACCCTTTCTACCAGCACAAACGCCGTTCGGTGTTGTCTCAATCCGCAGCCTGCGGGCTGGTTGGTCACCGTTTGGTCACGGCCGATGGCGCGCGCGATGAACGAGTGCAGGGAGTTGGCGGGGGATACGCATGCAGCGCCCGATATGCACCGTCTCGAGGGCACCGGCGGCGATGAGCTCGTAGACGCTCGTACGCCCCCCGAAATATGTATTACGATATTCTCGTGTTGAGATCCACCGATCGGCGAGACGACACGGGATCCGTGATGCAGACATCCGCACGCTTCAGAGCATCCGATCGTCGTTGTGGATCTCGACGACGATTCCGATCCTCCGAAGGTCCTCTCAATCGGACCTGACCGAGCCGGGAACATGATCGAAGTGATCGCGCTCGAACTCGTTGATGATGAGTTGCTCGCGATTCATGCAATGCCGCTACGCCCGGCGTTTCATGCCCTGCTGCCACAAGCAGGAGACGGTGATGGGCGATAAGACCAAGACCCACCTAACGAAGACCGGAAAGGTCCTCACGGACACCGATATCGACGCGCTGGCCGTCGAAGGCGACTTCGAAGTCGACGCGCTCAAGACCCGCCGGCGCGGCCGACCGTCAATGGGATCGGCTGCTGCTGAGGTCGTGCCGGTAAGACTTGACCCGGCGCTGAAGGAAGCAGTGGAGTCACGGGCCGAACGAGAGCAGACGACAACGAGCGAGATCATCCGCGCGGCCCTGCGTAGGTTCCTCGCCGTCGCGTGACGTCCGCCGCCGCCGGTCCGCCGGACGCGTGCCATTCGACATTCAACGGCTGCTACCCGTCGACGAGCGCGGCAACCGCAGCTGCGGCATCGGCTTCCTGGCCCGGTGACACGTGGCCGTAGACGTCGAGCGTGAACGCGACGGACCCGTGGCCGAGGCGCTCGAAGGTTACGCGGACGTTCGTGCCGGGGGCGAGTACGTGCGTTGCGTGCGCGTGCCTCAGGTCGTGGAGGCGAATGCGAGGTAGACCAGATCGCTCCACGAGCCGAGCGAACGCCCGCGTGATCACGTCGGGATGCCAGCCGCGCCCGCCGGGCATTGAAAAGGCGAGCCCACTGTCGACCCAACCGGGTCCTCCGAGGAGCCGCTCCTCGAGTTGGTGCTTCCGTTGTGCTCTGAGCACGGTCACGGTCACTGGATCGAGATCGATGACGCGCCGCGAGCGCGTGGACTTGACACTGCCGATTGAGGGTTCGTGATCGACGGTCGTGATTGCCTGTCGCACGACGAGACGCGCGCTGCCGAGGTCGACGTCCTGCCAGCGCAGCCCGCATAGCTCCGCGCGACGTAGCCCGGTTAGAGCGGCGAGGCGCAGCATCGGCCCGTGCGAGTCGGTCGCGACAAAGTCCAATAACGTCCGTAGTTGTTCGGGTGTCCAGACCTTCATTTCAGGTGAGCGCGCCGACGCTTCGGATAGGGCAGAAGCCAGGCGCGCAACATTGCGTTGCAATAGGCCCTTGCGCTCCGCGTCGCCCAGCGCCTGCCGAGCACCATGTGCCGCTGGCGGATCGTCACCCGCGAGAGCGGGCCGCGACGCCTGAGCTGCCGACGTTCGTCAGCTGCGCGTACAGGCGATCGAGGTCGACCGCGGTGATCTGCTGGATCGCCATGCCGCCGAGCGCGGGCTTGACGTGAATGCGGATCAACCGCCGGTAACCGGCAATTGTCGTCGGCCGGCGTCCGGAAATCGCAAATCGCAAATCGACGTGAGCCAATCATCGAGGTACGACTCGAGCGTGACGCGACGTGGGCGAACGTACGTGCCGTGCTGGACCTCCGCGAGGGCGTCGTTGAGCGCGGCCTGCGCGTCCTTCCTCGTTCGGTAGCCGCGCTTACGGACCTGCTGGCGCCGGCCGTTGCTTCGGCCGACGTCCAACACGAAACCCCACGTGCTCCCGCTTCGCTTGTACCGGACCTGGATCGACTGCGTCGCCGAGCCGGGGCTTCGGTGCGTTTGTTCCAGAGCCGCGTCCGCGCACGCTCTGACAAACACGTGGTTGAACCGGCGACCGACGATCCGCCATCATCCTGAGATCTGGTTGGCTGGATCTACAAGACCCGGACGGCAAAGAAGCGCTGCTGCAACTCGCGAAAGAAAATCGGAAGGCAGCGCCGCACTCTCTCGTGGGCGTCTCAATCGGATCGCGGTTCGACCGGTTTGGACGGGAGTGAGGCGGGTCCGCGCCGCACCACGTTGGCTGCGGAGACGGTGCATGTGTAGGTCTTCGTCGCAGCCAGGTTGTCGACACGGATCGGGGAGTGCGACGCTCCTCGAGTGCCGCTCGGTCCGCCGTTCTTCGATGCGCACACCACGAGGTAGTTCGTAATTGGTGAGCCACCCGTCGACGTGGGCGTGGTGAACGCGACTGTCACCGATTGGATTCCTGCTTTGGCTGAGACGATTGTCGGCGCGCCGGGTGCGGTGGGTCGCACGATGACGGGCGATGACGGTGCCGACGGGTCACCGAGGCCCGACCGGTTGCCGGCCGCGACTGTGCAGCGGTACGTGTCCGCGGCCGCGAGTCCTCTGACCGAGATCGGCGACGTCGTGCCCTGGTGCATGCGCGTGGCCCCACCCGAGTGGGAACTGCACACCGCGCGGTAGTAGCTGATCGGCGCGCCTCCGTCGCGGACCGGCCCTGTGAAATTGACGGCGACCGCGCGGATGCCAGCCGTCACTGACCTGATCGTCGGCTTTCCTGGCGCGGTGGGAAGGACGACGACGCGCGCGGAGGGGCGAGACGCCGGTCCCACGCCGATGTGATTCTTGGCTGTCACGGTGCAGGTGTAGGTCTTGTCGGCCGAAAGGCCCGGCACGTCGATCGGTGAATGCGTCCCGCCGTGGGAGCCGGTGACTCCACCATTGGGAGAGGTGCACACGGCGTGGTAGCCCCCGATGGACTCTCCGCCATCGTCGGCCGGTTTAGTGAACGCGACCGCAACCGCGTGCACTGCCCCGACCACCGACGTGATCGCGGGCGCGCCCGGGACGGTCGCACCTGCCGCGTACGCCGACCCGCCAATCAGTGTGACCGCCACGATCGCGACAGCACACGGCCCGACTCTCCGGCCACGCAGCGGCGATCGTGAGCTCGATCCGACGTTCATGACTCCCGTCTTTGCCCGACCCGCGCCGTGTCGGACAACCAATTGCCCAGACCGAGGATCCTCCAATCCAACAAGGCTGGCAACTCCTGCTACGACCGTGCGGCTCAGACACTGCGTGCAGATGACCGACGCTTCACGAACCGTGAACTTGCGGTCCCGGCGAGTGAAAGAAAGGTCTGGCGTGATGGTTTCGCGTGCTTGGTAGGGCGGCGAAGGTCGGCCAGGTGCCAGGCCCGCCTCTGAGTTGGTGTTGTCCACGTGGCGCACACTCGAGGCCGGATCCGGCGGTGAAGTCGACGACCGTGCGGGATGTGAGGACTTCCCCGGCGGATGCGAGCCCACTGATTCGTTGGGCGATCACAACTGCGATGCCGCTGACGTCCGCGTCGCGCAGTTCGATTTTGCCGGTGTGCAGTCCCGCGCGCAGGCTCATCCCGTGCGAGTCGGTCGCGACGAAGTCCAAGAAAACGTCCGCAGTTGTTCGGGCGTCCAGACCTTTATCTCAAGCGAGCGCGTCGACGCTACCGATGGGGAGAAGCCAGGCGCGCAACGTTTCGTTGTAGCAAGCCCTTGCGCTCCGCGTTCCCCAGCGCTTTGCCGAGCACCATGTGCACCTGGCGCCCCGTCACCCTCCCGCGCGCGTGACTGAGGCCTCTCATAAATCCATCGGTCGACGGTTCGATCCCTTCTCGGCCCACCGATAAAAGTGCAGGTCAGGCGACGCCAACCGGCTCTCGCAGTCGACACGACCACGCCATGTACAGGCCGTGGAGGTCTCCGCGGAGCGCGTCGAGTCGATCGGCGAGGTCGTCCAAGTCGGCGTCGAACGTGTGCCCGAACACAGTCATGGTGAAGGCCATGACACTTACGACTGACTGTCCCTCGACGAGGTCTCACCGAAGGATGGTGGCGGCGGAGCGCCAGGACTCTGGGTGCGCTGCAGCGACTCCATCCGATCCCTCCTACGCCGTTCCTGGCGTGCGACGTCTTCTCTTCTCAGTGCGTCGTCTCGGTTGTTGACGGTGACTTTGATGAACATCAAGGTGACGACGCCGAGGAGGAACACGAAGATCGCGAAACCGATGCTCATACGACGCCCCCTTTCAACAGTCTGGAGCTGTGACCCTGATGCTGGAGAGTCCTCAAATCTGAAACCTGCCGCGGCTTGTACAACCACGGGACCTATCTCGGCCTACCCGCCAGTTCGAGACGATCCAAACGCACGTCGTCTCTTTTCGCGCGGCCGCGCCATCGACAGCGAATACTGCTGGTTTCGCCTTCCATGGCCGCATGCCCTGATTCTGCGCTACGGCGTCAACGCCTACTCGATCAGAGCGTGCATCGTGCGACGGGATATCTCTGTTGTTGGGTCGCGTGATCCCTGAGGCTGCCGTTGGCTGAGAGACAACGCGCAAAGGGTCCGGGTTCCGTGAGCGGAGATCGATTCGGAGTGCTCGCGAGGAACGTTGGTCGGCGCCCTTCGAGATATTGCATCTCGAGCGCCTTGAAGACTTTCGCTGGGTCAGCTGTGTTGTATCGAGGTGCGAAACGCAAGGGGATCACAGTCCGCCGCGCGCTCGACTGTCTCATCGCGTGGTCTGATTCGCCAACAGGTTGCGCTCCTGCGCGCCGACTCCGACTTTGACCGGCTCGCATCATGTAGCGCACTTCGACTGACCAGACGTGGAAGCGGCACCGCATCTCACAGCGCGATCCATTCGAGGATGGTCGTCGTTGCCAGAGTGGGTCATCGTTGCTCTTGACGATTCCGGTACCGAACAGCCGCTCGCGACCTTGCCCGACGTTTATGAGGCCGAACAGTTCGCCAAGGAGCTACGCGCTCGAAGAACCCAGATCGTCCGGCGTACGACCGCCATCGCACAAGCGAGCCCGAAGAGGTGATGTGCGCTCACGCGCCACGGTCGACGGCTGTGCCGTGATGGTCGGAGGCGACGACTCAAAGCAGGTTCACGATCAGGAACGCGACAGCCACGAACGCGACGGCGTGACTGCCCGTGACGAGGAACGGGCGTGCGAAGACGAGCTGATTGCCAGTATCTGTCAACGCACGACGCGGGTGGAGTACGAGGGCGATGCGGACATTCGAACGACAACGCACGCGACCTTCGGGCACCGCGTCGACGCAGTTCAGGCCCAGTAAGGGATTGCGGGGGTTGAACTAGGTGAAGTACTCACCGGTGAGTTGTTGGGACGTGAACCCGTCAGGGCCGACAGGAACGTCACCCGTGATGGTGACGCGCTCCACGCGGCGGTCGAGGTCTCGAAGCGAGAGGTCGACGGGCCCAAGATGCGCGGTTGCTCGGTTGTCCCAGAACGCGACGCTGTCGGTTTCCCACTTGAATCGTACGGTGAACTCAGGTCGCGCGAGTTGTCCGAACAACAGGTCGAGGATCTGACGGCTTTCGCGCTCGCTGAGTCCCACGATGTAGCGGGTGAAGACGGGATTTACGAACAACACGTGTTCCCCAGTTACGGGGTGCACGCGAACGACCGGGTGTACGGCAGAGGGGAGCGGTTGCGTGGTGTCGTAGCCGGCACGGGTCTCGCCGTTGTATCCGTGCCAACGGTGTACAGCCTGGAGGTTGTCGACGAGTCTCCGGATCGGTTTCGAGAGATCTTCGTAGGCGGCTACGAGGTTGGTCCACAGGGTGTCGCCGCCATAGGAAGGGATCACAGCTCCACGAAGAATGGATGCGAGGGCCGGATTCGCGACGAAAGTGATATCGGTGTGCCAGTCGGGCCCTGTTCTTCTCGGGGGGTCGAATGGGGCGCGTTCTGTTCCGTGTTCGAACTGCTTCTTGGCCGCACGCGATTCAACGACGAAGATCTCGGGTTTGTCGGCGTGTCCTCGCTGGATCGGGTGTGCTGGGGTCACCTCACCGAAATTGCGGGCAAAGGCAATCTGCTGGTCATAGGTGATCCGCTGATTCCGGAAGAACAGAACCTTCCACTCCAAGAGCAACGTTTCCAGTTCGGCCGCAGTCTGTTGGTCAAGTGCCTCGGACAGGTCGATGCCACCGATCTCGGCGCCGATGACACTGGCAAGCGGCCGTACGTTCAGACGCCGATACGTCATGTCGATCGTCACGGTCGCTCCTTGTACTCAACGCAGTCCCAGGCTGACGGCAATCCGATTGACGTAGTTGTAGTAACTGACGAGGTTCGCAAGATCGACAATGTTGTGGTCGGTCAGATCGACCGTCCGTAACCGGACGATGTCTTCTTCAGCCATAGATCGAGGTGATCGCGTGAGCCGTGCCGCGAACAGCGTGATGATGTCCAGGCGGTCGTCGTCGCTGGCTGGCCAGCCGGGCGCGCGGGCAACGGCGTTGAGGATCCAGCCCGGAACGCCGAGCCGTCGGAGCTCATCGGTGATCAGTCGCACGTGATAGGCCGACGCGTTGATCGTGGACACGACGAGCGCGGCTAACTGACGTTCGGCCGGTGTCAGCGACGACATGGTCGTCGCGACCGCCTTCTCGAGTCGGGACCATTCGTGCGCGATCGACGGCAGGAGGCTGCCAAGGCGTCCGAACGGTGTCGGTCCCCAAGAGCCGGCGTCCGGTTCGTAGCCGGGTCTGTCGTAAGCGTCGGGACGATCGAAGACAGTGACCCAGGTGTCAGTCGTCATCTACGTCTCGTCTCCGCGGGCCGTCAACGATCCCACTATACTACAGTTTGTCCATCAGATTGATTTACTTTCGTGATGGTCACCGTAAGTATCGGCACATCAGGTTGAGGTCGGGTATGCGGCGCTTCGCGAATCCTCGAGCTGGCAGGCGGCCGTGACGGCGTCGTACCGGTCGGTCGATGAATTTCTCGGCGCCGCGCGCGACGGCCTTCACCGCCTGGCACCCGCGGACGCGGCCGTCGCGATGCGGGAGGGCGGGTTATTGATCGACATTCGACCGACGGCATTACGCCAACGCGACGGCGGCATACCGGGCGCGATCGTCATCGAACGCAATGTGCTCGAATGGCGTCTCGCACCCTCGAGCGCGCACCGAATATCACAGGTCGATGCGCACAAGACCGTCGTGATCGTATGCGACGAAGGCTACGCGTCCAGCCTCGCCGCGGCCACGCTGCAACAACTCGGCCTCCCGCGAGCGACTGACGTGATCGGCGGTTTCCAGGCTTGGAAGCGCGACGGGCTCCCAATCACGTCGTACGACTCGACCTCAGAGCATCGGAGTTGACCTATCGAGGCGCATGCGTCCGACTCGGTGCTCAGCCGCGCCCCCCGACAAGAGGGCTTCATCGATCCTCACCCGCCTTCGGCTCGATGGTGACCGACCAACGCCGAGCGCCCAGGGGACTGGGCGAGATCGGCAGCCAACTGGCTTGACGGAGTCCTTTCCAGGACACACGCTTCGACCTACCGCCTCCGAACGCCGGCAAGCGCGCAAGCAATGGCAGTCGCGGCACAAGTCGCGTTGGCGAGCGAGAGCTCGGCGTCGTGATCGCGGCCGAGCTCGACTCAGTCGCGAACAAGTGGCGGAGGTCGGTCACCCCTCGCACGGCCAGCCCGGCACCTATCGGCGAGCTTCACCTTGACACACCCACTATACTCAAGTTTGTCAATGGAGTTAGTACATTAAGGGGTGAGTCGTGCAGACGGATCTTCATCAGCAGCACGGCCGATCGATCGAGAACGGATCTCACTCAGATCGACGCGTGGTCGCGGTCATCGGTGCCGGCGCATCGGGCATTCTGACTGCCCGAGCGCTGCTCTGCTCGGCCAGCGCCTACACGGTCGTGTTGATCGAGCGCGACGTCGACTGGCGGGTTGGTCCTGCGTATGGGACCACCAACCCATGTCATTTGTTGAACGTTCCGGCCGGCAAGCTAAGTGTCGACGAGCACGCACCGGGCGATTTCGTCAACTGGGCCAGATCTCGTGTCGATTCCGCAAGCCACGATGCGTTCTTGCCCCGCAGCCTGTTCGGCGAGTACTTGCGCGAGGCACTCGTAACGAGCGCTGCTTGTGCCGCGCGCTCGACCTTGTCCCGGATCACCGGTCGGGTCGTGCGCCTGGTGTCAACTGCACACGGTATTCACGTCGAAATGGAGGACGGCCAACACCTGGATGTGGATCACGTGGTCCTTGCGCTCGGCAATCCATCTCCTCGAGCGATTGGGAGCGGTCAAGCCAACGTGATCAACGATCCGTGGTCGCCGGACCTTGACATGATCGCAGACGATGACCCGGTCGTGCTCGTCGGCTCGGGACTCACTGCGATTGACATCGCGCTGCAGCTTTGCGCGTCCGGCCGGCGTCGAGCGCCAATCGAGATGGTCTCCCGCCGCGGGCTGCTGCCAGCCGTGCATGCACCGCGCTCGATCTCCCCGAGCGTCGAACTCGTCGCACCGCGCACCGCCCGAAGCGCACTCCGAACCTTCCGCAAAGCCGTCGACGAACGCCAAGGCGATTGGCGGGCAGTATTCGATGACGTTCGCGGGCGTACCAATGAGTTCTGGGCAGGACTGTCCGAGCAGGAACGCTCGCGACTGCTCCGCCATGTCGCAAGGTACTGGGAGGTTCACCGGCACCGCATCCCCCCGCAGGTTGCGGCGCACGTCGAACGCCTCGTCGACACTGGCTTCGTGCATGTCAGGCGGGGGACGGTCGACGTGCGAGCCGCAGCAGGTGGCGACCACGACGTCGTGGCATTTGCCGACGGCGCTGAGCTCGTCATGCACGACGCGATGTGGGTAGTGAACTGCACCGGCCCGCACTATGAGCTCCGCTCGTCCGACGACCCACTCATTCGTCACCTGCTCGACAACGGCATCGCGCGATCTGGACCGTGTGGACTGGGCCTCGACATCGCAGCAGATGGCCAACTCATCGACATTTCCGGCCGACCGTCAGACTCGATCTCAGTGATCGGTCCGCTCCGCCGGGGCGCCGAATGGGAAACGACGGCGATCCCCGAGATCCGCCGCCAGGCAACCGACCTCGCCATCCAGATGACCCGCCGCGAGCACCGCTCGCGCACTGCGCGTCGAAACATGCTCAGAAGTCGAGGTGGTGCACGGTCGGTAACGCCTACTCGGCTCGACCTTCACCTCACCGACACGCTGGACGCGCTGATGGCTCGTACCGATCTCGAGGCGAGCGCGGCGCGGTTGCGGATCACGCCAGGTTCGCGCGCGTGGACGCGTCTGGAGAGCACGGCCGATTTCGACGCCTGGCTGATCGCTTGGGGTCCGTCCAGCGAGGTCGGGATGCACGACCACGGCGACTCCCACGGCGCGTTCCGTGTACTGCGCGGATCTCTGGTCGAGAGCTACCCCAAGTGCGATGGTTTTCATCGATGGCACCAGCGCATCCTTCGGCCCGGTCATCTGATCGAGATCCCACCGGACCGAATCCACAACGTCGCCAACCCCGCATCGCGACCTGCACTCAGCCTCCACGTCTACTCACCACCACTGACGACAATGAATTTCCTTCCCGCCGGCGAACCTCTCGAAGTCCGCGCGTGAGAAAGGCAGCGGCGCGCGACCGGACCTCTTTGTCCTCCGTCGCTCCGAAGGCGGCCCAGCCGAGTAGCGAGCGACTGAACTCGCATAGGACTCGACGCCGAATCATCGAACGGGCCCGGGTGACACTCTGCCACGAAGAATTCGTCCACGTTGACAACAACCGGAACGACCGACTGGGGAAGCTGTTCGTCGTCGGACGCCGCGTGAAAGAGCAACCGGGCCGTCAATGCCCGAAGAAACCCAAGCAGCTCCTTGTGCGGCGCAGATGCCTCGCGCCTCGCGCTTCCTGACGCAGCGACGCCGACGTGCCACTTGCGCCCACCACGAGGGCTCGTCGTCGAAGCCCGCAGGACGTTGCCTGCAGTTGCACGCCTCGGCAATCCTGAGCACAGCGCGGGGCCGCTCGATGTGACCCGGGCGAGGGCGAGGTGTCCTCGTGCCCAGCCCTCGTAGCCCGCCCCTCGTTCGTGCATGTCGCGCGGTGCGGCACCGAGTACTGGCCGGCGACCTCGAGGAACGTACCTACCGCTCGTCGGCAATTCCGTATTCGGCCATCACCAGGGTGAGGGTCTCCATTCGACCTGGCGGAAGTGCGTGGAGGTCAGCTCGTAGTCGTCGAGAATCGCCTCGTCCGACACGCGAAGCAGACCGAGCAGCACTGCGGCCACGATCGCGATCTGATGCATTCCGGCGTTCGGGCAGACGTGTCGCCAGCGTTTGGGCGCGTTCTCACCAGCTTGGGAGCACTCGCGAGAAGGGCTCATGAGTGCGGCCAGAGCGAACCCACAAGCAGCGTCGCTCGACCGCATGCACTCGACGCGATCCAAGCGTCTTCGTCGGCGTCTCCGTTCATATCCGATGCTCGGCTTGCCAGGTGGTGTCGCCGGCGTGCTCTGTTGTCATCGTGCGTGGGGATTGAACGTTGATGTGTGGCGAGTTGTGCGTGCGGAAGTTATTGGCACCTGACACTCACAAAGCTTGGCGAGGTCACGAGTGATGTACGGGACCGTTGGTGTCAATGTGTGTGCTGTTGTCGACATCGAGCCAATGATCTTGGGCCCGGCGCACCAAGAAGGCAACGCGTTGCGTATGCACACGCGTTGGGGAACACCGAGCGTGCGCGACGACACACGACGCCCTCAACACGTCGCATTTGCCCATTGTTTGCCGTGTTGGTGGAGTCTCGGCCAAGAAGCAGCGAATGCGCTGCGAGCTCGTGCGGTTGCGGTTGAACTCTCCGCGTTTACGTCCCGTAGCCTCTCGCCGGCGATCTCGCTTAGGGTCGGCGTCGTCGGCACGCGGTATCCGTCGCGCGGACAGTCGGTTGGTGCGTCGGGTCATGGGAGACGTGGGGAACACGGACGTGATGAGCACGAGCGAGTGTGAGTGTTGATACGCGACGTAGGTGTCGCTGCCGCGCATATCTCGTCGGTGCGACATAGTGCGGTCGCGTCATATGTTCGGACCGCGTGGCATGGTTTCTACGCGACGGTGTTCGATCCGTTCTATGTGATCGCGCTCGCGTTACTGGCTGTCGCGCAATTGTTGTGGCCTGCGGAACGGGACAAAAGTCGCCCGTCGAGCGCAGTGGCGGAGGACGCAGCCTGGTTCGTGTTCTCGACGATCCTGACGGTCACGATTCTGGGCGCGTGTTTGGCTCCGCTGAATCTGGCGTATCAGCATGTCGCGGGCGGGAGAACCTTCCACCTCACACCCAGGTTCGGGGTGTGGGGTGTCGCCCTGGTCGCGTTCGTGATCGCGGACGTGTTGGGCTGGTACGCCCATTGGCTGCATCATCATGTGGCGACACTGTGGTATTTCCACGCAATTCATCACTCCCAGACGAACCTGAATGTGCTCTCGGACAACCGGCAGCACTTTCTTGAGACCATCATCAACGCAGCGATCGCGTATCTCCCGGCGCGAGCCTTGGGCCTCAACTCGGCCGACGCGCTGAAGTTGGCGTCCCTCACGATCTACTGGTCTGCGCTGATCCACACGAATATTCGGACGAACCTCGGGCGCCTCCGCTACGTGCTCGTATCCCCCCAAGCCCATCGGGTCCACCACTCGATCCATCCCGAGTACTTCAACACCAACTACGGAACGTTCTTCATCTGGTGGGACATGCTCTTCCGCACCATCTATCCCCACTACGACATCTACCCGGCGACCGGCATCGCCGACATTGCGTTCCCAGAACTCGTGCGGCGTGACAGCGGACGTTTCAGTCCCGTCGCAGTCGCGACGCTGTGGGTGAAACAGACCGTGCATCCGTTCCGACTCGCTCTACAAGGCAACACCGGTTACGCCGGAAACGTGACCCAACGTCAAGACACTCAGGTCTTCGCAGCGTTACCCGCCAAAGCAGTCGCACCGAACGCATCATCGGTATTGGTCGACCGCGAAACGCCGTCACGTCGTCAGCCGTTCGCGCCGAGCGCCGTCGGGACCAGGCCCCAAACCGTCGCCGACAACGCACCGGACCTCTTCCTGGCGTTGCAGGGCGTGACCGAGATCTGCGCGCAAGTCGTCGACCGGATCGAAGCGCACCGAAGCGAACGGCATGTCCTCGCCGACGCCATCGCAACTGTCGCTCGGCCAGTGACCGGGCAGCGGCCCGCCGCGCCCGCCATCGTGACCGACCCGAAGCTCTCGATCATCGACGACGAAGCACCCGCGCGCCAACCCGCACCATTACCCGACGCGCACTGGCAGGATCATCGTCCCCACGTACACCGTCGACGCACGCCCATTCGCGGACTGCGGCTGCGCACCCAGCAGGTAGGACACCAACTCTGGACCCGCACCAGACCGCCAGGGCATCCGAGTGGACACAACCCACGGGGGTGAGCCCGCGCCATCAGCGTGAGGTTGTGGCGCGGTGACGTGATCCCCTGGCTACCCACCACTGGATCGAAGTGCCGACATGGGCGTTTGCAACGCGCGCGCCAGTACTACCCGACACGCGTCGTGTCGAGACCAGCCGACACGGTCTGATGGGCGCGACACCTGGCAGAAGGCGCAAGGTAACGGCGAACAGCGAACGAGCCCTACCAACTCACCGCTGATTCTTCGCGACCGTTAGACGCCAGAGCGGGACGGGCCGCCGACCCGAAGGCGCGCGACGAGAGCGCGAACGGCGGGGTCAAAGACACGTCGCCGCCGGTTCGGCCCCGACCGGCGGCGGGGTTGTAGTTGCCACCGCGAAGGCTGAACTGTCGGTCGAGCGTCGAAGCGTCAGCGACGGTGCCGATCACTCCGGTGTGACGCCGAGGTACTCGGCTATTCGACGCAGCATCGCCGGTTCCAACTTCCGGTCGCGGAGCAGCATTTCCTGCATGAGGAGAACGCCTAGTCGGCCGTCCTCGCTGCGGAGTGACCCGCTGTAGACGCCGCGTGAGCCGCTCGCTTTCAATGGCCACAGCTCGAGCAGCATCCACTCGTCGGCGCGGATCGGTTCGTGGAACCACAAACTGTGATCGATGCTTGGTCCGCCGGCGGGGAGCCCCGCCACCTCCACCTGCCCGAACCCGGAGCCGAGATCGGATACATAGGCGAGCGCGCAGGCGTGCGTCAGCGGATCGTCGGGGAGGGGAGACGACGATCGAACCCACAATGAGTCGGAGTGGCGAACCTGACCGTCGCCGATGCGCGTCGGCGTCACCTCTCGGACCTCGACGAGGAACGGCGACTGACGCGCCGCGAGCGTCGCCGGATCCACTCCGCCGCGCGTCGGAACGGCGTCGAACGTCGCGCTTTGTTCGCGGGCATGAAACGACGCGACCATCGAGAAGATGACCTCGCCATCTTGGACCGCTCGCACGTGGCGGGCCGAGAATGAACCGCCGTCGCGGTCGCGATCGACTTGAAGGATCACTGGCCGGTCGACGCGACCTGGCCGCAGGAAGTAGCCGTGCAGCGAGTGCGGTAACCGCTCGGCCGGCACCGTCGCGCCCGCCGCGCGCAGCGCCTGTGCGGCAACTTGGCCGCCGTAAAGCGACATGCGAGCTCCCGCGCCCGCTTCGTTCTCGCCACGGAAGAGGTCACGATCAAGAACTTCGAGATCGAGAAGGACCGCGAGCCCACTGGTTGACGCATCTCTCTCGGTCGGCTGCACGTCACTCCTGTTCGATCGCAGTGCTGCGGTCGGGACCATAACCTCGATCGCGGCTCAGAAACGAGGGAGCAACCATGGGTCCGCGCGGTCGAACACTTCACGGTGAGATTGCAACGCCGTGCGCCTGCAACAGACGAAGCTGCGATTCGAGCACCCGCAGGTGCCCTCCTGCGCCATGCTGTTCTCCGAAGGAACCAGCAGCAGCATCCAACCACCAACCCGACGAAACTCCGGTCAGGCTCAAGATCGAACAGTTCGGTCCGCTGACACCTCGTTCTTCGCTGACGACGCGCGAGTGGCGTGTGTGTCCTTCGTCAGTGCATTCGGGACCTTTGGCCCCATCAGCCGATCGGCATAGCGTCGAATGAGTTGGGATGGAAGTTCCTCTGGGATTGCGTTCGGCCACAACCCTCGTCGAGCTGGGATTGTCCGGTGATGCAGTCGTCCGCGGACTCATGCACGAAGTTGGGCTGACGCAGCCCGAGGCCGTGCTCGCATCGAGTGTCGCTGAGGCGGCGCGGCGGATGGACCGACCCCTCATGGCTTTCAGTTCTAGCGGTAGCGGCAATAAGCCCAAGCCATCGGCGCCAACGACAAAGAGAGCTCAGCATGTTGATCACCAATCGTGCCCGGTTGTGCTCGGCCGGAACCGACCACGTTCGGGCATCAGTGGTACTGCGCGAACAGGTGATCTGCGATGAAGTGGCAAGCAGGCTCACCTTGACCGTCTCCCGTTCCAAGACGGGCGCGACTCATCTAACCGTCTCCGGGAAGGACGTGACTTCGGGAGCACGAGCCTTCGAGTTCGATGTGATCGGCGAGTACATCGCGCAGATCCCGATTGCTGAGACCAGCTGAGAACGCTCGTGTATCGCCAGGGTCTGCCTTGGTCTGCGCATAGGCTGAACCACTGGCCCGCACGCCCCTCATTTGGTTGAACGCCGACGCCCGCGCGGGCTACCGGCAAAGCTCCGAGGAGATGTCGATCGCGGTCGTCGAGCGGCGAGCGGAGTTGTGTCTCGTGATCGCAACCGCGGAGATCGGAGAGCGGGTACCGATTAGCGCGGTTGCTGGGGTGGGTCGACGTGGATCGCCACGATATGGGGCGGATTTCCTTCACGCATCTACACGACCTCGACGGCAAGGGGGAACGCCGAACGGTGGCCCCGCATTCGCGCGCGAACCTCTTCCGGCACTCATGACTTCTCTCTCTTGACCCAAGGTGTATCGGCGTCTCTTCTGCTGACCCGGCCTCGTTTTTTCTATCAAGAAGCCCGCAGATCGAAGGCGCGCTCATGGAACCGACGGATGCCGTCGGGGGAACCATGATCGAGCCGAACAGCCGCGCGCTGCGCGAGTCGTGCCGGCCGTCCGGTGAACTGTTGCGTCGCCGACGACGCATCGCCGTCGCAGGGCTCGTCGGCACTTTCGCGATCTTCGGTGGTTTCAGCGTGGTCAGGCTCCTCAAGGTGTCACCGAGCGGGTCGACGCAACTCCGAAACCCGCGCAGCCGTTCGCCAGCACCCTGACGCCCGGCGCCCGCTGACGACGCAATGGCCGCCTTCAGCGCGACAGCCGTGGCTAAGCCGAAAATGAACGTGACCACCACGGAACCGCCGGCCGACTCGCGCTCGACCGATGTCGTCGCCATCGGCGCCGCAGTCGCGCCGATCGCGTCCACGACGATAACGGAGGCGACAACCATTCGTGTCGAGACGAGCGTCCGCGCGGAAGTGACCGAACCACGAATCGTCCGCGTCGAAGCCCGCGACCGACCGAGTCGACGCGAACCTGGGGCGGAGCGGGTGCACGGGCCAGATCTGACCGCGACCAGCTCGCGCGTCACGGCCTTTCGTCGTTGGCGACTGTCTACTTGCGGGATCTCGGCGCTTGCACCGAAGGCCGAGGACGCGCTTGAGTGAAATCCGTCACGGTGGTCAGGTCGCGTCCGGGCGTTGTGGGGCGGATGCTGATGAAACCCAGATAGACGCCACGCTGAGCGCCCTACTTCAGGAGCCTCAGACCACGGAGGGCGAGTGCCGGTGAGGAACGTTCCGACCGTACTGGTTGCGCTACTCGCGGTGCTCGTCCCCGCGGGACTTGCTGTGCTCCCAACGTCGACCGCGGGGGCGACGACAGGATCCGGGAACTTCACGGTTCTGTTGACCACGCGGACCGTCGATGACGCCGGCAAAGATCCGACTTCGAAGTCGCCGACTCCTCCGATTCCGATGGCAACGCTCTCGTTGAAAGAAGCCAGAACAGTGCTCTCCTGCGCTTCTCCGACCGTCAGCGTTGTGAAGTACACCACCTATGAGTTGGTCAACTACTCCTGTGACACGCCGACGAAGATTTTCGCGTCGTACGATTTGAGCATCATTGGCCAGCCGGCGCGCGAGCACGCGACGGCAGGTCCGTTCGATGGCGAATGCTTCACGACGTACACATCCACCACGCTGAATGAACCGCCCTACACCTACACCTACCAACAGTGGACATGTTCCGGACCTCAAAAGCCCTTACCGACGCCTCCGCCCAACAAATGACCCGGAAGCAACAACCAGGATGATCGTCAACGGGCCGGCCCAGTGAGCGCAGTCTGCGTCCCTTTGCGAGGCTGGTTGGCGTTCTCCCTGAGGTCGCCGCATCCCGGCGCGCCGTAGCACATCGGCGGGAACACTCTCATCCCGCCACGCCGAAGCGAATTGTCGGCGCTCGCCGAAATCGTCGGCGACCTTACCGAACGCCTGTGCCAACGTCCCTGATCTCAGCGCCCGTGCTCAGCGCAGCCGAGCGTCATCCGGGTAAGTCACGTGGCCTGTGGAACCAACCTTCTCCGTGAAGCGTCATAGGTGCTGTGATGACCAAACGGTCGTATGTCTTGCTCGTGCCTCTGGTTCTCGTTATGGCGCCTGCTCCGCTGGCGCCAAGTCAGCAGTCACGAGCTCAACCTCGACCGCCTTGTCCAATATCCCGGTGGAGACGAGGACGTCGACCACCGTGGCGCTCCACCTGCGGAATCTGTCGCTCCCGCAACTCAGGATCAGATTCCAACAGGACGTCACACGAGACCCGCACGACAAGTACGGCTGGTACGACCTCGGTGTCATCGCCGAAGACGGCCAGGACTCCAACGCGGCAGCTACCTACTACGAGAAGGCGATCGCGCTCGATCCGACTTTCGAGTCGGCGCTGTACAACCTCAGATGTCTGGACATCGAGCCCGTGACCTGGACATTTGCGCTCTGAATATTGTTGGTGCACTGGTTCTGGTTGAAATCGACGTCGCGAGCGACTTGCCGGGAGTGTGTCCACGCAGCTTGCCCCAAGCCGCACCATCTCGGGCGGCCTCGGCGCGTCCGGATGTCCAGACGTCTGAACCTGGGTATCTTGCGTTTCCAGGCGCACGACTATCCAGCTGCGATCGCCTTGTTCACCCGTGCGGTTTCCGCCGATCCCAGGGATGTCAACGCCCGCACGGACCTCCACAAGGTTCGACGAGCACTCGGTACCGCGAGCCCGACGGGCATTCGAGCTTCGCCGGGCACCGCCGACACCGTGCGAGGGACGTGAGGAAGTGATGTCGGGACTTCTGTCGGGAACTCGACTTCCGATATCGACGCCGCCGCGCCCGGCCGGGTTGGTGGCGGATCGACCCCACGATCCGCGCTGAACCCCACCTGCATCGCAGGTGAGCAGCCCACCACGCCATATGCATCGGCTTCGGTCCCGACCGCGAACTTCACTTTCGGATCGGGGACTGAAGTTTCGCTTTTCCGGCGCCGGTCGTGGCACGCTCTCCACGAGGGCGTTCTGACCCGACCTGGAGTCGGTCAGCATCGGGCTCAGCTGTCGTGCACCGCTGCGCGCAGGCCACGTTCGCCTCAGTCGGGGCGTGAGGGGGAACAGTGTCCAGAATCAAGAACGCGTCTCGTGGCCTGTGGATCGCAGGTGTCGTCATCGCGCTGATCCTGGTCCTATCTGGGGCGACCCTGACGCACACGTCGTTCGACGAAACCGCTCGCACCGCTGCGCATCCTGCCGTCAAGCCAAGCGCGCAGTGGCTCGTCTCCGCCCGGAGCGCGCTCGTCCAGTACCTGCGTCGCGATCCTTCGCCCGTCGCAACGATTGCAGGTCCGTCGAGCAACTCGACTGCGACGAGTTACAACTGGTCAGGCTACGTAGACGCCTCCACCACCAAAGGCCTACTCAGCTCAGTGGCAGGCACTTGGATAACCCCGTCTATCAAGTGCACGAGCGAAGACTCGATTACTTCCGAATGGGTGGGTCTCGACGGCTGGAAGGACAAGACGGTGGAACAGGACGGGACACTTGACTGGTGCTTCGAGGGCCAGGCCACGTACTTCACCTGGTACGAGATGTTCCCGGCCGGGACCATTGAGGTAGGAACCTCGCTCCAACCTGGCGACCAGATCACCGCGTCGGCGTCTCACACGACGGCGACGAGCTACACGCTGTCTCTGACCGACCACGCCCGACCTGCCGACAGCTTTACCGAAGCGGCGACGTGTCCTGCCACCACTTGTTTGGACACCAGTGCGGAGTGGATCGCCGAGCGGCCCGACTTTCAGACAACGGGCTTCACACCACTAGCTGATTTCGGCACCTGGCGTGTGACGGGCGCGACGGTGACAGAAGGGACCGTTGTCGGCACGATCTCCTCGTTTCATCCTGTTGAGGTCGCCATGATCGACAGCACGAAGTCGTACTTGTTGTCCAATCCGTCGAGCGTGTTCGCAAAGAACAGCTTCTCAACCGTCTGGGAGAACAGCTACTGATCTCCCCAGACGCTGACCGAGGAGGGACCGCAGGCTGTCATCCCATCCAGATCTTCTGCGAACGACGAAGTTCCACGACGACACGTCGGTCGCGCACGCTGGCCGGTTCGCGTGGCCGCGGCAGTGTCTCTCCGTCTCGCGGTGTTGACGAACGCGAAGGAACGGTCGGGTTGGAGTCGCGGCCGGGCCGCAAGGTGGTCGCGACGACTCCCATAGGAAGGTTCGCGTCTCGATGCTGCGAAAAGGTCGACGGCGGGAGCAGCAGCGGGTGGTGCGGTTCGGGTGTCCTGTTCGCTCGTTCGAATGGACCGGTAAGCGGGCTTCACGAAGTGTCTGCTCGATCCACCAATCGCGCGAGCGTCGCAGCGCCGTGGGGTGCGGGTCGTCGCACATGTCGCGGCCTTGAGCCATTCTGCGACAGGTAGCTGCTTCACTCGACCTGGTTGCCGGCGGCATGATGGCCGCGCACATCATCTCACTCGGACACCGAAGTTCGAGACAGGTCGATCAATTTCGAGCCGACGAATCCACCCGTTCTCCTCATGTCGTCGCCTGCGATGGCCGCTTCGCCACCTCGGCGCGAGCGGCCCCGCTGGACGTGGTGCCGTCGGGGCCGAACTCGCAGATGGCCGCGGCGCGGCATCCCAAGCCGAGACTTGCCCGACTCCAGGTGGCGGGTGAGACTTCCCCGCTATGTTGCGCGTCGGCGATTGGGAGCTGAAGCTAGCCGAGGCGACGCTGCTCATTGACGCCTACGCCCGCGAGTACGCCTCAACGATCCGGTTCTACGACTTCGACGACGAGACAGATCATGACGTCCGCCCTTCGAAGGGTCCGATCTCCGTATCGGATATCGGACGCCTCGCAATCATCACGACCGAGCTCACCCGAGAAGAGGTTGGTCGCCTACTGACCGTCACCGACGTGCAGTGGTCGTCAGTCGCGCCGACGGCACGATTGGAGGACGCAGATTACGACGAACCTGATGGTTTGTACGTTGCGATGCAAACCATGTGGGCGCACATCCAGAACAGAAAGTCCGGGATCGGTCCAGGGAAAGCAACGAAGCTCCTTCATCTGAAGCGACCGTTCGCCTTCCCGATCCTCGGCCGTGACGTATGCGAGAGCTACGCGAAGCGGCACCGCAAGACGGGCGACTTCTGGCGCCTCATCCGCGATGACCTCGTCGACGGTGCTGATGACATCGAAAAGATCCGCGATCGTCTCGCGTCGGCCAAGAACCGCGACGTTCAGTGTGCGTCGCGCCTACCCGCGCTGCGCCTGCTCGACATCATCGCCTGGCAGCTTCAACAACACTGACACCGACTCTCAGGGACATCGAATGACCTCGTCGCGGGCGCGACCAGAGGTGTTGCGCGGTCATTCCGTGGCGACGCCGTCGAGACGCGGGGCAGGTACGCCGATTGATTGAATGCTTGATTCGTTCAGTTCGTGCTCGTACCAAGATCTGCGCGACGTAGCCCTCGCGTTTGCGTCACCCGGCCGGAGTGCGAGGTCGCCTCTGAGCGCGGCGCTTCCGCGCGGAGAAGAACCCGTGAGGATGCGACGGTCGGGGGCAGCGCTCACAACTGCGGACCGTCGGCGTTTTCACGCCGACCACTACGGCGCGCGGGTGACAGTTCGGGTGACTTTCCCCGAGTGAGGGCTCGCCGGCGGGGTTCACAAGGTCGGCGTGTGTCGTGATGATGCAGGAGAACCGGTCGGTCGACATTCGAAACGTTTCCGCTGCGGACGGCCTTCCGAGGGGATGCACGGCGTGGCGTCGGTCTGTCAGCCCGACCTCGCGGGGAGCCGTGCATCTGACCGTTCGTCGGGCCACTCCGATGTCGACGGTGACCCGAAACCGACCACGGCCCGACCCGCAGCCCTGGCGTCTAAGAAAACGAGGCGATACTCGGCATCCTTGCCGACGATATTGACGTCTCCCAAAGCCGCTCCGCGTCCGTCGTGATCCCCCTCCAAACGTCGGCTCTGACCGGCTGACGCGCCTTCCGAGGCCAGGAGTTCCTGTCCGTCATTCCGACCCCAGGGTCCGGACCGCATGCGCGGCCCGTCCAGAGATGCGCACGCTCGAGTATCGGGATCGTCAACGATCGGTCAAAAGACTCGGTGGGGCTAGTAGGAGGACGCGAAACGATGCGACGATTGTCCATGTCCGCGAGTCTGATCGGAATTGCAGCCGTGGTCGGTGCTGTCGTCCTGGTCGCGGTCATGTGGCTGATCGTGTTGACGCGGGTGGGGGAACAAGCGCGCGACATTCGCGACCACCGGCCCGGTCGTAGCGCGCTCCCCGACGAATAGCCGTGCCGTCGATGCGTCATTTCCGCGTCTCGCTCGTCCTCGTGGGCGTAGCGGCGTTGACGCTCGCGTCATGTGGTGGGGGCACCGCGATGCAGACGATCAACGGAACCGAGATACTGACCAACACGGGAGCGACGCCTGCCAACTCCGCGTGCAGCGGAGACTACGGAGCGGCGACATTCGAAGATCTCGGTACCGGAACAATGGTTGGCGTCACGGACCAGAACGGCAACGTCATCGGAACCGGCAAGCTGAAGCAGGGGAAGGTGAACAGTGCAAACGGTGGCGAGTGCGTCTGGAAGTTCACCGTCCGCGTGCCGACGAGCGCGACGTCCTACAACATTCTGGTCGGGCAACGGAACGTCGTGACCTTCACCCAGAGCAACCTCGCAAGCAACAAGTGGGCGGCCGCGTTGACGGTCGACGGTACCGGCGGCTGAGCGCGGCGCTCGGGGCGTGAGTTGCGACCGCCACAGGGAGAACGCATCGCGCCGGGAGTAGCCGCTCTCCCGGCCCGGTATCTACGAGATCGCTCAACGAGTCCCCGACGCAGGTGGTTCCCGCAGCCGGAACGAAGAATGCGCCGACGCGTGACGGGGTCAGTTCGCGGCACTTGGCGCGTCGGGTGCGGTGCTGAACCATGCTCCCACCAGCGCGACGATCGCGAGCGTGAAGGCCACGAGGGCATGCTTGTAGTGATGCTTCGTCGATCTCGCGGCATGTCCAAGGAAGAAGGTCGGCAGGTCGCCGGCCGTTGTCGTGACGTAGACGACACCGACCGCGATGAGAGCGAGCGCGAGTACGACGAGGAGAAGCGTCAGGGGACGGATGCGGATACCGGACATCGCCGAAGAACGTATCTCTTCGCCGGGGTATGAGAAGCGCCCGTGTCCTGTCGCACCGAGAGGCCTCTGTGGTCGACCGCTCCGAGGGGTTCGTTGGCGCCGACCCGCCCGACCAGAGCGTCGCCGACATTGGGTCGGGTAGCCGAGGTTGTCGTCGTCGCCGAACAGGCGATTGGCCCGTCTGTCGCCGCGATCCAGGAGCCTTATCGTCAAGTCGGGGAGGAGACGCCAGCTTCGCCAGAATGAGCACAGCCGCCGATTTCGTCGTGGTTGAGGAGGCGTCCCCGTGAGTGGACGCGCCCGGCCCCTTTGAAGCTCCAATATCCTGCCTGCGTGGGTTGCACCGAGACAAAAGACGACGAAGTCGGGCCGACACCGGCGAGCCGCAGGACTGGACGTCGCCAAAGGTAAAGATGCCGCCGTCGGCGGCGACAAGCGAGCGTCCCAGCCCGTTCAAACGAAAGGGTCCGAGACTCGGCTTCCACCGTGTTCTCATACCGGGTATGCGCGCACCGCACCGATCGTGCAGTTGGCCCGCAGCGGACACGAGCGACGGTCGTGAGGCGCCGCCGATCGCCGGTCGCGACGGCTCGCGGTCCGACATGACACCCGTTGCCCATCGAGTCACATGAGATTCGCGCTGCAAAGGATCGGTCAGGATCGGGTCAAGACTCCACGCGCTGGGCTGTTGGGACACCCTTCGCCGGTAGTTTCGAGATGAACGGGCGGGAGGATTGAGCGTGGCGATCAAGGACTCTGCGGACGGTTGGGTCCGTGCCAAACCGGTGCAGGCGATGGTGTTCGTGGTGGTCGGCGGTCTTGTGGTCGGCGGGGTCGTCGGATTAGCCGCGGGCTACAAGATCGAACAGAACCGCGTGGCGTCCGGCGTGAACCGTTTGAAGGCTCAGATCACTCAGAGCCATCAGACCAAATCGGCGGCGACGAAACCAGCCGCGGTCAAGGGTTTCGGTCTGTCCAACGAGCGTGTCGGCTCCGTGACCGCGATCGGTGCCAGTACCATTTCATTGCGGACCCAGCGACTCGGTGTACTGCAGCTGCACACGACGAACCTGACCCAATACGAGCAGGCAGGAAGCGGATCCCAGTCCGACATAACGGTCGGAAGCCATGCACTGCTCACGATCGGCGGTGACGTCCTCGTGCTCGCGAAGGGAAGTCTGCTCGGACGCCCCGTCACGAAGGTCGCGCACGACTCCTTCTCTTACGCCAAAACGAACGCGGCAGGGACAGCAACCGTCAAGTTTTCGAAGATAAAGGCGCTCGACGTGCTTTCGGCAGCGAGTCGTTCCGACCTGAAGACGGGTTCCAACGTGCTGGTAGGCGGTCGTACGCTCAGTAAAGGTGATTTCGTTGTCGTCGAGGTCATCTTGTTGCCGACTGGCAGTGGTTTCGCCAAATAGTCCGGACGCCGCGAGGCAGGTTCCCGCGTCTGAAGGCCCTGCAGCACAATCAGAGGGTTGTGGTGCCTCTACGGGCCGGGAGCGCCGCGCACGAGGCCGAATTTGTCGCCGTCCACGACGACCGGGCAGCGACTCGCTCGGTCGCACGAACTTCGGCTGGCTCCGCCTCGTCGGGCACGGCCGATCTCGGATGACTCCGCGCCGCGGAAGATTCCATTCGGAGTCGGCAGTTCGTCGCCGCGAGTTCATCTCGCGTTCTCGACGGTCATCGTTTAGACCATGCGAGCTTGGCGCGGCTGTCACGAGTCCGCGGGCCGTTCACCTACAGCTGGCGTCTCGCCGCTCATCGTTCACACTTCCAGTTGAAGAACATGAAGTCGGGCCCGGTACGGTGTCGCAGGTGAGTGCTGGTTCCGCAGCCAGAGCCCCGATCGGTGGGTTCGGCGGGCGTGAGCGACTCGACGTTCCGGGATGTGTCTGCATTTCGCGCGATTGTCGATAACTCGTCGTCTGCTCGGCAACCGCGCGGCCGGCGCTCTTGTACACCCCCCATATAGGAGAACAGCGATGTACCTCGATCCCCCCACGTTCGTGCTGGAACGGCGCATCAATCAACCGCTTCCTCAGGTCAATCTCGCAGTCAGTACCGGCGGTCCGCTCATTCGCGCGGCAGTCGACTCGCTCGGATCTGACGGATGGGTCTGCGTCGACAGTCCGCTCAGACGAACATTCGGGTCATACGATTTGGCGTGGCGCTCCGACGCCCGTCTCGTCTCAAGGCGTGGTCGTCTCGTCGCCCGTGTCGAGGTCACCGTCGATGGCTGGTCGAGTGACGCGACCCGTCTGCAACTTCGTCCGGTCGCCCGTCATCCCGAACGCTGGAGTCGGTGGCGCCTGCAGCGCTACTTCCTGCTCGCACCACTCGCGGCCGACCAAGCCGCGGCCCAACTCAATGAGCATTCGCAGAAACCCCAACTCGAACCGGTCCCGGAACTCGTCGCGGTGAGCTGATGATCGGATCCGTTCGACGTCCGAGGGTGTCTCGCCCTCCGGGCATGTCCCGTGGAGCCCGTCAGACTTCGCCCCCCACGAAGCCGACCTCTCGACGAAAACTGGAAAGGCCGACGAGCCACGACCGACACGTCGTTGCCTGATTCCGCCGACGTCGATCGCGAATCCCCGCACGACGACGTCGATGTTCGTATCGACGCTCGCCGGCACCGGCGCGAGCATCGCCGCGGCTGCGTCGGCGCGGTCGCCGGCTCGTGGTTGGACAGGACATCGACGTCCGATGGCAGATGCGGTTTCGTTCGCGGTCCGCCGCCTGGGTGGGAGACGACGTCGGACGGGGCCCCGAACGCTCGACAGAGACGGCGCGTTCGAGACCTCAGTTCGAGCCGCTCGACCGAGCACCTCAATCGCATCGATCGGTGCGGCGCCCTCGTGTGTCGAAGGCCGACCGCCACGGCGGCGACCGGCGGCGTTCCGTCGATGTGTGACTGCGCTCGACTGTCCGGGCATGCGAATTTGGGCCTAATCTTGAGACGTGACGACCACGACAACTCTCGACATCCAGCGGGTGAGCCCGACGATCGGTGCGGAGGTCCGCGGCATCGACATCTCTCAGCCACTCTCCGACGATACGATCGCCGCGATCCGCTCGGCCTGGGTCGAGCATCTGGTGTTGTTCTTTCCTGATCAGGATCTCACCCCGGACCAGCAGGTCGCGTTCGCGGAACGCTTCGGGGAGGTCACTGAGGGCCACCCGGTCGAGCCGTCGCTTGAGGGCTTCAAACAAGTGCTCCCGATCGACAGCCTGAAGGACCGCACGAACTTCTGGCACACCGACGTGACGTTCATGTCACGACCCCCCACCGGTTCGTTTCTCTACGCGGTGACACTGCCGGAAGTCGGCGGCGACACGATGTGGTCGAACACGCGCGCGGCGTACGACGCGCTCGCCGAGCCGCTCAAACGTCTGTGCGACGAGCTCGTCGGCATCCACTACGACCCGTCCTACGCGGAGGAAATCGCGAAGGGCGCAGGGCAAGAGTGGGAAGGCCATCAGGTCACGAAGCTGTGGCCTGTCGAGCATCCGCTCGTGCGTGTGCATCCCGAAACGGGACGCAAGAACCTGTTCGTGAACCCGAACTTCACCGTCGCGATCAAAGGCATGTACGGCTTGCAGGGCGCAGGTCTGCTGCGGATGCTGTACGACCACATGACGCAGTACGAGTTCATCTGCCGTTACCGCTGGCGACCGGGAACGCTCGGGTTCTGGGACAACCGCGCGACGATGCACTACGGCATCTACGACTACGGAACCGAGCGGCGCGTGATGCACAGGGTGACGCTGCGGGGCGAACGCCCTTCAGGCCTGGTTCCCGTCGCGGGGTAGCTTCTCGAAGGTGAGCGACCGGGAGATACTCGACTACGTCGCGATCTGTCGGTTGCAAGCCGCCTACGCTGATGCCGTGACCCGGCGCGCGTGGTCGGATCTCGACGAGCTCTTCCTACCAGACGCGCCCGTGCAGGTCGACACGGTCACGAGCGCGCCGATCGAGCTGGTCGGCGCCGCGGGAATCGGCAACTTCGTCTCAGGTGCCGTCGAGCGGTTCGAGTTCTTCGAACTCGTGATCCTGAACGTCCACGTCCTGGCGGACCCCGACGCAGATTCCGACGCGCAACGCAGCGAATTGCGATCCCGTTCGTTCACGTGCGAGCTGCGTCAGGAGCGCGCAAACGGACACTGGACCAACGCATTCGGCATCTATCACGACAATCTTCGGCGCGTCGGCGGCCGTTGGCGCTACGCCCGACGTCGGTATCAATCCCTCGCCCGCACCGGCCGCTCACAGGTCTTCCCGTTCCCGCAGCCGGCCGGTTTCGAGTGATGCCGAGGGAACGGCGCGACGGCTACGTTGCGGCTGTGTCCGATCGCCTGCTCTTCGTCACGCAAGTCGCCCCGTATGCCGACGGTCCGGCCGGCGTGCACGGCGTGCTCACACAAGCGGCGCTCGGAGTGGCGCAGGTCGCCGAGCTGCACGGGCTCGAGTCGCAACAGATCGACGATGTACGCGGGCTCAGCGTGTCGGAGCTCCAGCGGACCCGTGCGCTCGCGCTGTTCACGATCGGCGAAACCCCATGGAGCGCAGAGCAGCGAACGGCGATTCTTTCCGGCGTACGCGAGGGTCGGCTTGCAGTGGTGTCCATTCACTCCGCGACCGATTCGTGTTACGCGTGGGACGACTACGGCGGGCTTGTCGGCGCTCGCTTCGACGGACACCCGTGGACGCAAACTTTTGTGGCTGATGTGCTCGACTCAACCCATCCCGCGTGTTCGCACCTCGGAGCCGAATGGCGGTGGCACGACGAGGTGTACCAGTTCCGCGACCTACGCACCGACGCGCAAGTCTTGTTGCGCGTGCGTGACGGCGAGCTCGACCTGTCAGTGCCCGGCGCGCGCCCGCCGAGCTTCGGTTACCCGCTGGCATGGTGCTTCGCCGAGGGTCGTGGACGGGTGTTCTCGACCAGCCTCGGCCATTTCCCGGGAGCGTGGGAGACCCCGGCATATCTTCGGCATCTTTCAGGCGGCTTGGCCTGGGCTCTCGGCGCGGCCGCATGACCGGCACAGTGCAGCGCCGGCAGCGCAACTTCTCTAACTGGGCGTACTGGCGGGTGCGCCACGAGGCCGCGCTCGACACTGACCCCTGCCCGCTCGACGATCTCGCCGGGCAGGTCGAGCCTTGGCGTACGCGCGTGCGTGAGCGTCTGGCCAACCTGCTCGGCCCCGTCCCCGAGTCGGTGCCGCTCGATCTCGACACCACCGAGACTGTCGACTGCGGCTCCTACCGGCGCGAGCGCGTGGTGTTCGACACCGAGGCGACGATGTCGGTCCCGGCTTATCTGCTCGTGCCCCACGACCGCACCGAACCGGGGCCTGCCTTCCTTGCGATCCACGGACACGGTCCCGGCAAGGCGCGGATCTGCGGCCTACTCGACGAAGAGCACGACGAAGGCCCGCCGTACGCGCACGTGCTGGCAAGCGAGGGCTACGTCGTGCTCGCGCCTGACCTGCGCGGATTCGGTGAGCGAGCCGATTGGATGCCCGACGAGAAGTACCACTGCGATTGGGACCTCGTGTGCGCAACGATGGAAGGCGTCGTGCCGCATCAGCGCAACCTTTGGGATTTGCAGCGTTCGCTCGACGTCCTCGCTGCGCACCCACTCGTCGATTCCAGCCGCATCGGCGCAGGTGGGCTGTCCTACGGCGCGACGTGCACGTTGTTCCTCGCGGCGATCGACGAGCGCGTACGCGCAGCAATCGTTGCCTGCTACCTGTCGTCGTGGCGGTCCGCACACCGGTTCCCTTGGAACATGTGCGGCTCGCAGATCCTGCCTGGTCAGATCGGCGCGATCGAGCACCTCGACGTTGCGTCGCTTATTGCCCCACGCGCGCTCCTCGTCGAGAACGGCATCGAAGACCTCATCTTCCCCGTCGACGCCGCTCGCCAGACAGTCGGTTCGCTGCGCCGTGTGTATGCGCAACTCGGCGCGCCGGACGACAGGTTGGTGCACGACGTATTCGAAGGTGGCCACATGTGGCACGGCACTGAAACCTCGGAGTTTCTTCGGCGATTCTTGTGACGATCGACGACCGGCTTGCGGCGCTGGGCCTCACCTTGCCCGGTCCTTTCCCGCCCCACGACCCGCTCGACGCGGTTGTCGTGCACGCAGGTCGCGCCCGTACCTCGGGTCAGCTTCCCCGCGACCACAATGGCGTCTTGGTGAACCCCGGCCTGCTCGGAGACGACTTGACCGTCGAGGAGGGCGCCGAGGCGGCGCGGTGGTGCGCGCTGAACGCCTTGTCGGTGCTTCGTGCCGAACTCGGCGGATTCGATCGCATCGAACGCGTGCTGACGGTGCTCGGCTTCGTTGCATGCGGGGCTCGTTTCGCGGAGCAACCGGCCGTGGTCGACGGCGCAAGCCGGCTTCTCGCCGACGTGTTCGGCGCCGCAGGCCGTCACAGCCGTTCCGCGATCGGCGTTTGCGCTCTGCCGAGAGGTGGCGCGGTCGAGATCGAGGTCGAGGTCGCTCTGCGGAGCTGACGACGCTGCGCGTAGGCTCGCGCTATGAGTCCTCGCATCGTCATCGTTGGCGGCGGCAGCTATCACTGGGCGCCGCGGCTCCTGTGCGACTTCGCCAATACGCCGTCGCTGGCCGGGTCAGAAATCGTGCTGCACGACGTTGATGTCGACCGGTTGAAACTGATGGAGGAGCTCGGCGGCGAGATCGCGCGGCGCCGCGGTATCGAACTGACCAGCATCGCCGAACCTGACCGCAAGCGTGCGCTCGTCGGCGCCGACTTCGTCATCACGTGCTTGTCGGTGGGTGGGTTCGACAGCATGCAGCATGACATCGAGATCCCCCAGCGTTTCGGTATCCGCCAGCCCATCGGCGACAGCGTCGGCCCCGGAGGGATCTTGCGGGCGTTGCGCAGCGTGCCCGTATTCCTCGCAATCGCACGCGACGTCGAAGCGATTGCCCCTGACGCGTGGCTCGTCAACGTGACGAATCCGCTGAGCGCGTTGTGTCGTTGCGTGACACGTGAGACTGCGGTCAAGACGGTCGGTCTGTGCAACGAGTGGGTGGGTGCGACGTTCAATTTGAGCCTCGCGCTCGACTGCGGCATGCAGGACCTCGATCCGGTGCTCGCCGGTGTCAATCACTTTCCCCTCGCCACCGAGCTGCGCGTCAATGGCGACGACGCATTCGCCCGGCTTTGTGAACTCATGGACGACCCGGAGCGAGCCGCGACCGAACACATTTGGATGGATCCGCCACCGTTGATGAAGTGGACCAAGGTTTCGCCCGCGGCGCACTGGTCGAAACTCGACGTGATCGCCAACAACGCCGTCCGGTTCGAGATTCTCCGACGGTTCGGCGTGTTCCCCGGCTCGGGCGACCACCACTCCGTCGAGTTCATGCCGGGCTTCGTGCACCCCGGCAACGACTACGGAAGCGGCTGGCGGGTCCACCACTACGGAATGGAAGGCCACCGCGCCGACGCATTTGCCGACGTGGAGCACTACGAATCGGTGCGCGACGCCAGCGACGTCTCGCGTGCACCTTCGGGTGAACTTGTTGCGATGCTGCTCGACGGGATCGTCACCGGTAAGGCGCGATCCCTGCCGGTGAACCTGCCCAACGAAGGCAACGTCACCAACCTTCCCGACCGTTCAGTCGTTGAGATCATGGGCGTCGCCGACCGCTCCGGTGTGCGCGGGCGCGACCACGCAACTGCGCCGGGGATCATGGGCGAGTTCCTGCGTCGCATCAACGTGGTGCAGGAGTGGACAGTCGAGGCCGCGATCGCCGGCGACCGCACCCTCGTGCTCGAGGCGATGATGGCCGACCCCATGGCCAGCCAACTGGCCTACGACGACATCGTCATCATGACTGACGAGATGCTCGACGCCACCGCCCGTTGGCTTCCCCAGTTCGCGTAGCACGCAGATCCAAGGCCCCGAGCCTCGTCACGAGCTTTCGCGGGCCGGAGGTCGACGTCCCAGTTCGCATAGCATCCTGACGTCGATGTCAGGTTCCAGCGCCGAAATGCGTCGGTCGCGGGTCGAGTCGGGAGGGACGATGGCGCCACGGATCGTGATCATCGGTGGTGCGAGCCTGCAGTGGGTTCCCAAACTGTTTCTCGACATCGTGAACATGCCGTCGCTCGCTGAGTCGGAACTCGTGCTGCAAGACATCAATCCCGAGCCGCTGCCCGCGATGGCTGACTTCGTCCGCCACGTCAACGGTCTGAAAGGTACCGGCGTCGCGGTCTCGACCACGACGGACCGTCGGGAGGCCCTCGAGGGCGCCGACTACGTCGTCGTATGCATCTCGACCGGAGCGTTCGAGAGCATGCGGCACGACCTCGAGATCCCTGAGCGGCACGGCATCAAGCAGGCGGTCGGCGACACGGTCGGGCCGGGCGGGATCATGCGCGCGCTTCGCAACATCCCGGTGCTCGTCGCGATTGCCCGCGACATGGAAGAGATCTGCCCCGACGCGTGGATGCTCAACATCACGAATCCGATGACCACGCTGTGCCGTGCAGTCACCCGCGAGACGTCGGTGAAGACAGTCGGACTGTGCCATGAAGTAACCGGCGCCCAGTTTGCGCTCGCACAGATTCTCGACGTCGACTTCCGAAGTTTCGACTTCGAGGTCGTCGGCGTGAACCACCTTCCGATCATCACCAGGCTGTTCATCGACGGCGAAGACGCGATGGACCGACTGCGCGAACGGTTGGCGGATCCCGAGAAACTCGCCGACGAGCCGATCTACCTTTCCGACGAAATCCGGCGCGAGCTCGGCGACGTCGCCGCTGAGTTCACGAAGCGTGACCTCGTGACGAGTAACCGTGTCAAATTCGCGTTGTTCGATCGCTTCGGCGTCCTCCCCGGCGCGGGAGATCGCCACCTCGTCGAGTTCTTTCCAGGCTTCCTGACCGAGGAATCAGAATGGGGCAAGCGCTGGAACGTCAAGCTCACGTCGATCGCCGACCGCGAAGTTTGGGTCGATCGGTACAAGGCCGAGTTCGCCAAGCTGACCCGGATTACCGAAGTTCCGACCATGCCGTCCGGCGAGATGGTCGCGCCGATGATCGACTCCTTCCTGCGCGACAAGCCCCGCAACTTCCCGCTCAACCTCCCGAACGCTGGGCAGTGTCCCGACCTACCGGCCGACGCGGTGGTGGAATCGATGGTCACCGCGAACGCCGCCGGCCTCGTCGGTCGCGATCACGGCCGCGCCCCGGCTGCGCTGGCGGAATGTCTGCGTCGGGTGGTCGCGTCGCAAGAAATGACGGTCGACGCCGCGATCTCAGGGGACCGTGACGCCGCGGTCGATGCGATGTTGCTCGATCCGTTAGCCGGCCGGATCGACTTCGACCATGTCGCCCTGATGACCGACGAGATGCTCGCCGCCACCGCGCGCTGGCTTCCACAGTTCGCGTGAGTCGCGAGTTCACCGCGGACGAGCTGTCGGTGCGCGTCTTCGACGATGTGCCGGCCATGGCGCGCGCGGCCGCGGCGGAGGGCGCGACCGCGATTCGAGAAGCGATCTCGGCGCGCGGCGCCGCGAACGTGATGCTCGCGACCGGTAACTCGCAGCTCACGTTCCTGTCCGAGTTGGTTACCCATACCGACCTCGACTGGTCACGTGTCACTGCGTTCCATATGGACGAGTACGTGGACCTGCCTGCGACACATTCCGCAAGCTTCCAGCGCTATATGCGCGAACGTGTCGCGGTGCGGCTCCCGTTCCAGCAGTTCCACTACCTCACCGGCGATACCGCCGACGCGCAGGTCGAGGCCGTGCGATACGCCCGCGTCTTGCGCGCCCATCCGCTCGACCTGTGCTGCTGCGGCATCGGAGAGAACGGGCACCTTGCGTTCAACGATCCACCCGTGGCCGACTTCGACGATCCGCTCGACGTCAAGGTCGTCGCGCT
The DNA here is from genome assembly GCA_052148155.1 of Acidimicrobiia bacterium. GTDB lineage: Bacteria > Actinomycetota > Acidimicrobiia > IMCC26256 > PALSA-610 > JBBQER01. The sequence goes on from JBKQIY010000149.1 coordinate 31,981, forward strand.
CGCGCTCGCCTCGCGTCGTCAGCAGGTGGCCGAAGGACATTTCCCAACAATTGCCGACGTGCCGACGCACGCGATGACGATCACCATTCCGGCGCTGTTGCGTGCACGTCGGGTGCTGGCGATCGTTCCCGAAGCACGCAAGGCCATCCCCGTTCGCGATGCCCTGCAAGGTCCGGTCACGACAGCGTGCCCGGCGTCGTACCTGCGCCGACAGCCGCACGCGATCTTGTATCTCGACGCGGAGTCTTCATCGCTCCTCGAAGCTTGAGTCGGAGCGGCTCATGACCAGCCCGGAGCCGCACAGTCGTGACTTGCAGATCGTCGACCAGAGGTCCGAACGCGGTTCGTGGGTCTTTCAGTCATGCAAGTCCGTCGGCCGCGACCGCGTCAACAACGTGACAATCGATCCGCGAAAGGTCTTTGGTCTGGAATGTGCGGGAGTGTCAGCGCTGGGCCTCGCTCCCGCCCCCGGTCGCGGGCCCCGACAGCGTGTCGATCGAAGCTTCGGGGCGCGCCCAGCCCGGCCCCCCGCCATGCAATGTGTCCGATCAGGGCGTTTCCAACCTCACGCACCACTCGCCAGCGTGTCCGTCATCGGGTTCCTGCCCGCCGGACAGGTCTGCGTCGGCCCCGCCCTCGTTGCTATCGGGGTTGGACCGATCGCGCACGTCACGCGGGACCGGTCTCGCTGGGGTCAGGAACCCGATACGGGAGGTGATGGGGAGTGAAGCTCGCGGTCATTGGAACCGGTTTCGGTGCCCGCGTTGTCGCGCCCGCGTTCGATGCGACCGACGGCTGCGAGGTCGTGGATGTCGTTTCACCTCGTGATGACGCCGAGGTCGCCCGGGTATCCGCACGTGCCGATGTCGATCTCGTGAGTGTGCACTCGCCACCGTTCCTGCATGCCGCGCACGTGCGGTCTGTGCTCGCCTCGGGCAAAGCGGTGCTCTGCGACAAGCCGTTCGGGTTGCATGCCGAAGAATCAGCCGCGCTCGCGCAGGAAGCGGCTGACGCAGGCGCGATCGCGCTGTGCAATTTCGAGTTTCGTTTTCATCCCGTGCGTCGGCTGTTGCGAGAGCTCGTGCGTACCGACGCGCTCGGCCCGGTCGAGCATGTGCAATGGACGCATCTGTCCGCTGGTTCGCGAGTTCCGCTGCGTCGCTACGGCTGGCTGTTCGACCGGAATCGCGGTGGAGGCTGGATCGGCGCGTGGGGCTCGCACACGATCGACACCATCCGCTGGTGCTTCGGTGAGGTGAGGACCGTCGAAGCCCAGGCACGGATCGACATCGCCGAGAGACCGGACGACCACGGTGAGTTGCACAGATGTAGCGCTGAGGACGGCATCAGCGCAACGCTCGGCGTCGAAGGCCGTGTCACTGTCAGTCTCGACAGCAGCTTCGCCGCCAGTGCTTCGATCCCGCCGCGGCTGACCGTGATCGGAGCAGACGCGGTATGCGAGATCGTCGCCGACACCCGTGTTCTGGTCCGGCGCGCCGACGGCTCGCGCGAAGACCTGACTCCCGTTTCGCAGGCGAAGCGCACCGGTTCCGATGGTCACGACGCTCCCATGCGCCGCTTCGCCGAAGTCGTGCGTGATGTGGTGACGACTGGCGAGGTCCCGCCCGGCGTACCGACCTTCGTCGACGGCCACGCCTGCGACCTCGCGCTCGATCAGCTGCGCGCCGCGCCCGTCGTCACGAGGGAACGCTGACGTCGGAGAGCGCGAGATCAAACACTCGCGACCAGCCGCCGGCCGTGAGACCGATCTGGTCGAGCTGCGACGCGGCAGTTTCGGCCGCTTCGTCGGCGCCGACCGCGCCAAGCGCCTCGAGCACTTTCGATCGGGCGAGCGCCGCGATCGCGTGCTCGAGTGGCGCGTCGGTTGCAGTCGCGATCTTGTATGCGGCGTCGATCGGTCCCTGAGCGTCGGGGGCACCCTGCTGGGTGCGTGTGAGGCTCTCGGCCCACAGCGCGAGGATCCGATCCGAGAACGTGCCGCCGGTTCGGCCGCGCAATTCGCTGATCACACGGTCGGCGTCGTCCGTTCGATGGGCCGCCGCGTACGCGAGCGCGAGCCGACAGCCAATCGACATCGCCGCTCCGTCCTCCGTCGCCGCGGCATAGCCGGACGCGAGCACGTCAATGGCCTCTTCGACTCGGCCGAGCTGGAGGCGCGCGAGACCAGACGCGGCGCGGCCGTCGGCGAACCCGAGCTGCCCGCTGTCGTCGTCGCGTGAGATCTCGAGCGTTTCGAGAATCGCCTGGGCCTGCTCGGGCCGGCCCTGTTGCAGGTCGACCAACGACTCGAGGACTGCGGGGAACGAACGCATCCCCTCATCAGGCATTTCGCGTGAGATCGCGCGGTAGTGCGCCAGGGTGTCGGCATAGTCGTCATCGCGACCGAGCTCGGCGAGCGAGCGCACCACAGGTCCGGTCGCCATCACTTCGCCCCAACGGTCGCCGATCTCTTGGAACAGCGCGATCGCTTCGCGCCCGCGGGCAACGCTCTCCTCCATCCGGCCGCTCCAGAGCCTGACGCTCGCGAGCAGGACGTCCATCATCCCGACCGCCCACCGATTGCCGGTTTCCCGGCCGTCGATCGCGATGTGCTCAGCCAGCGCGGCGGCCTCGTCGAGCCGGCCCTGGTTGTAACGGACGAACGCCAACAGCCCGTATGCCCAACCGAGGCCGCCCCAGTCGCCGAGCTCGGCGAACGCGCCAGCGGACTGTTGGAGTCTGTCTTCGGCGAGAGCGATGTCGCCGCGGGAGAACGAGATCCAAGCGAGGTTTTGCAGTGCCCACGCACCGCCGCGTTCACGGCCCGACGATCGGTACGCGGCCAACGCCTCGGAAACGAACCGCTCCGCCTGCGCGAGATCGCCGCGGAACAGATGCGAGACACCGAGCTCGCGTAGCACGTCAGCGCCGCCCGCATCGTCGCCGATCTCGCGCCAACGATCGAGCGCGTCGGCGAACGACTGATCCGCGACGTCGTATGCGCCGACGTTCATCTCTGTGGTGCCGAGCAGCGTCAGCGCCTCGGCCTGCGGGCGTATTTCTGCGGCCGCGGTCGCCTCGGCCAGGACCACGAGGAGGTCGTCTCGCGCGGCGTCGTTGAGACGTTGGTGCACCGCGGCCTTGCCCCGCCCGAGGAGCGCCCGCCAACGGTCCGGTCCCGGCTCAGGCGCCAGCAGGCCGAGCGCGCGGTTGTGGTGGTGGCCGAACAGTACCCATGACTCGACGCGCTCCGCGCGATCTGCAGCCCGGCTGAGCGCGTCCACCGCCTGCTGTCGCACGTCATCGGGGACGCCCGGCACGGCGCCGAGCTCACCGACCAGCTCGGCCGAGGTCGCGAGATGATGCGCGACCGCATCGATCGCGGCGTCGCCGCGTGTTTCCAGGACTGGCGCGACTCGGGCGTGGCGGCGGGCCCGCTCGGCCTTGGTCAGCGTGCCGTACGCGATCTCGTGGATCAGGTCGGATTTGAAGTGGAACTCCTCGTCGTCGAGCTCCACGAGATCGCGTTCGGCGAGCCGGTCGAGGAGTGACGCTGCGTCGTCGCGGTCAGCGAGAGCTACCACCGCCGCGATCGGACCGTTCGCGCCGACGACCGCGCAGTCTTCGAGTAGCGAACGTTCGGCAGGATCCAACGCGTCGAGTCGGGCCGCGAGCAACCCGTGCAGCGTCGCCGGGACCTCACGGATGCTTGCCGTGTCGCCCGACTCCTGCATGAACGCGACCAGCTCCTCGATGAAGAACGGGTTGCCGCCACTGCGTTCCAGCAAAAGCGTCACCAGGTCGGGGTCGGCGTCGCCTTCGAGGAGCGCGCCGACGAGCTCGCCGGTCGCGGCTTCGTCGAGCGGGTCAAGCTGCAACGTGATGCCGTTGTACTTGCCCGGTTCAGGCGTCCAACGGTTCTCGATATCCGGGCGCGCGGTCGCGACCAGCACGAACGGGAGGTTACGGAGCCGCGTGAGCAGTCGTTCGCAAAGCTCGAGTGTGTCGTCGGACGCCCAATGCAGATCTGAGAGCACCAGAATGAGCGGAGCCTTGCGCGCGAGTGCCTCCAGCACCGCCAGAGCTGAGCGCAACGCTTCATCGCGCGCTCGGCTCGGATCGACGCCGGGCCGCGAGACTCCCTCCATGAGGAACAGCAGTCCCTCAGCGACGCGTTCGAGCTCGGCCGGTTCGGTGTCGGCTCCGAGCACATGGCTGACCTTGTCGGCGATGCGGGTCTTCAGGTCCGTGTCGACGCTCGTGCCTTCGCCCGCCGAGGCCTGGCGGAGCGCTTCTGCGATGGGACCGAACGCGTTTGGATCGCCATACGGCAAGCACTCGCCGGTCAGCACGAACGCGCCGAGCTCGCACGCCGCGACCTCGCCGAGCTCGCTCGCAAGGCGGCTTTTGCCGACTCCGGCGTCGGCAACCAGCAGCACGAGATGGGCGCGTCGGCGTTTGGTCGCCATCCTCGTGAGGTCCCGCAAAGTGGCGAGTTCTGTTTCTCGACCCACGAGCGGGGCGCGGCGGCGGGCGTGGCGCCGGCCTGGAGGTGTGAGCACGTCGAGGGCACGGAACGCAACGACCGGCTCTTCGCGGCCGCGCAATGCCACCGGGCCGAGCGGTTCGTAGCCGATGGCATCGCGGGTCGCGAGTTCGGTTGCCGGTCCCACGATCACGTGGCCAGGTTCGCCGAGCTTTTCCAACCGCTGGGCCGTATTGACGACGTCGCCCATGGCTGTCGGGTCGCCGCCTGCCCGCATGGCTCCGACCAGAACCTCGCCGCTATTCACGCCAATACGCACCTGAACTGGGAAATCGATCTCTGCGGCGACGGTATGCATCGTCTCCTGCATCCGGAGTGCGGCCCGCACGGCCCGCTCGGCATCGTCTTCGTGCGCGACCGGGGCTCCGAACAGGGCGATGATCTCGTCGCCGACGATCTTGTCGAGCCTGCCTCCGTAGGCGGTGATGTCGGCGACGAGCCGCTCGAAACAGTGGTCGACGAGGCGTTTGATCTGCTCGGGGTCTGCACCGGCGGACATCGTGGTGAAGCCGACGAGGTCGGCCATCAACACAGTCGCGAGGCGGCGTTCTTCGAGTGAGGCCCCCAGCCGCTGGCCGCATTCCTGGCAGAACCGGGCCCCCGCGGCCGTCGTCGCCCCGCAGGCGGGACAGATCATGCTGGCCACGTTACCGGTCCGGTCGAGCTTGCCCATTCAGGTCGTTCAGGGCCTTGCCGACACATCGATGAGGGAGTTTCAGGGAAGGCACCCGTATGGAACGCACGCAGGGAGACGGACGGAAGAACGCGACCCAATCGCGTGCACAGCGGCGCGCCCAGGAACGCTCCGAATCGGGAACGGAAAGCGAGCCGCCGGCTTTGGCGGCCAATGTCCGCGTTGTGCTCGACGCGTTGCCGCAGCCAGCGTTCCTGGTGGCGATCGACGACGACGAGGTGTGCCAGTTCGTGCACGCGAACGCGCGTTACCGCGAATTGTTCGATCTCGATCTCGAAAGCGATCTCGGCGGCGACCTGCGTGGGGTGCTCCCCGCCGACGTGCTGGTGCCGCACATCACCGCATTCTCTCGCGCGAGCCGAGAAGGTCAATCCGTGTCGTTCGATGTCTCGCTCGATAACGGCCGGTGCGCGCTCACCGTCGAGATCGTGCAGATGCCGAAGGATTGGGGTGACGAACGTTGCCTGCTCGGAGTTGTACACGACGTCTCAGAACATAAGCGTATCGAGGCGCTGCTCGAGCATCGGGCTCGCCATGATCCGCTGACCGAGCTTCCGAACCGGGTGATGTTGCTCGAACAGATCAGCGAAGCGCTCACGCACGGTCGTGGTCGCTCTGCAAGTCGGCGAATCGGACTTGTCCTGCTGGATCTCGATCATTTCAAGATTGTCAATGACAGCCTCGGCCTTTCGGCCGGAGATGAGCTGTTCGCCGTTGTTGCCCAGCGGGTCGAGCGCATTTTGCGTATCGGCGACACGGTCGCACGCCTCGGCGGCGACGAGCTCGCCATCGTGTGCAACGATGCTCAAGACGAACACGGTGTCGTCGCGGTTGCCGAGCGCGTGCGATCAGTACTTGCCGAACCGATTGTGCTGGCGACCGGCGAGGTGTTCCTGACGGCGAGTATCGGAGTCGCGCTCTCGACCGGCACCGACGACTCACCCGAGCGGCTTCTGCGCGACGCGAGTGTCGCCATGTTCGCGGCGAAGCGGCTGGGGCGCGGTCGCATCGAGGTCTTTGCCGAACCCATGCGTGAAGATTCAATGGCCCGACTGGAGATGGAGTCGGCGCTGCGCCGCGCACTTGTGCGCGACGAATTTCGCGTTCACTACCAGCCGCTCGTGCGGTTCGAATCGTCGGAGGTGATCGGCCTCGAGGCCCTCCTGCGGTGGCAGCATCCCGAACTCGGGCTCGTCGCGGCCGAGGAGTTCCTGACCGTGGCCGAGGAAACCGGCCTGATCGTCCCCATCGGAGCGTGGGTGTTGCGCGAGGCGTGCGCGCAAGCCGCGAGCTGGATCGCCGAGTCGACCGATCATGCGGCGCTCGCCGTGTCGGTGAACGTTTCAGCCCGCCAGCTCGCCGATGATGACCTGGTGTCGATCGTCCAACAAGCGCTCGCGAGCTCCGGCCTCGACCCGGCGCTCCTCGTCCTCGAGCTCACCGAGTCGACGCTGATGGCAGACCGCGAACGCGCGATCGAGGTGTTGCGTCGTCTCACCGACACTGGCGTGCGAGTCGGTATCGATGACTTCGGGACCGGCCAGTCATCGCTTATCTATCTCCGTTCGCTTCCCGTACACACACTGAAGATCGATCGGTCGTTCGTCGACGCTCTGGGTCGTGACGCCGAGGGCGCAGCCATCGTGGCGGCGGTCGTGCAGCTCGGACATGCGCTCGGCCTTTCGGTCACCGCCGCGGGAGTCGAGACACCCGACCAACTCGCCCAGCTCCGCGCACTTGGATGCGACCTTGGGCAGGGATTTTATTTCGCGCATCCGCAGCCGGGCGCAATCGTGCGCGCACTCGTACATCATCGGTTCCACTGGCGCCAGCGCGACCCCGCGAACTAGCCGCTATCTCATGTCGGCGCGCCAGGCGCGCAGCATGCTCCACGCGTAGATACCGGTCTCGTGCCCGTCATTCCAGCGGATCTGCAGACCCCAGGCGCCCACGAGCTCAGCGCCTTCGGCGCGCAGCGGCTCGGGTGCACCCGGTGTCGGCCATGCGTCGAGACCTTGCTCACGGCGATGCCGGCAGCCCGCGCACGGGCAGTTGAAGCGGAGCTCGACCAGACCGAAATGGTCGGAGGTACCGTCAGGCCAGGTGACGCTGAGCCCCTCCGCGCGGTCGAGTTCGACTTCGAGGGGCGAAGGGGCCTCGGGGATGTCGGGTATACCGGGCACACCCCGAGTGTGCCGTGTCCGAGTCGCTCGGGTTGAATGGGGGCCGATGAAGCCCCTCGCCGACGCCGAGATCACGGCCGCCCTCGTGGCGCTGGCCGGCTGGGCCCGCGCCGGCGACGAGATCGTCAAGACGTTCGATTGCGACACATTCGCGGGTGCGATCACGTTCGTCGTACACATCGGATTCCTCGCTGAGCAGGCCGATCACCATCCGGATATCGACGTGCGCTGGCGTCACGTGAGGGTCGCCCTCACGACCCACTCCGCCCATGGGCTGACGAAACGAGACCTCGATCTCGCGGCCGAGATCGAGGGGATCGGAGCCTGACGTGCCGCTGCTCGTCGCGATCGGCATCATCGTCGTGCTGCTCGTGTACATGCTGTACGCACTCGCGCACGAGCGGGGGCCGGGCGCGCCGGACGTCGCGATCGGCTACGAGCGCGCCTGGGACGAGCTCAACTTCGGGCTGCTGTGGGATTTGTCTGGCGAAGAGTTGCGAGAGGGCCTGCACCGCGACCAGTTCGTCGACGCCAAGCGCAAGGCGTATGCCAACGCCCATCCGCGCGGCCGGCTCGCCGAAAGCATCATCGTCGACACGTTCGTCGCGGGCGACCAGAGCGCGCTCGTCGTGACCTGCGTGACCGCCGAAGGCATCAGCGTCAGCAACGACGTGCTGCTGGAGCGTCGGGCCAACGGATGGACGGTCGTCGGCTATTCGCTACGACCCGGCGGCGCATCCGCACCGGCGCACGACGCGGATCACGCGTAGCCGAATGCGACAAATGGCGGGCATGCTGCTGACGGGTGAGTCAAGCACACCCATGGGTACCGACACGGCCCGTCTCATTGTGAACGGCGAAACGCTCGTCGCGCGCGCGGCTCAGGTGCTGTCGGCGGTGTGCGATCCCGTCATCGAGGTCGGTCATGATGTGCCCGTCTCCCACGCGGTCGTCGAGGTCCTTCCCGTTCTATGACACCTGAAGCGCTGATCGAATGTTTCGATGATGTCGCCCGCGCGGTGCGGGAGGCGGTGACGCCCATCGATGCCGTGACCCGTCGAGCGCGCACGAACGTTCCCGGCCAATACGCCCTCGACGTGATCGCCGATGCGGCCGCGCTGGAGGTGCTGGACAAAATGCGGGTTCGTGTCGTCAGCGAGGAATCAGGAGTGCACGAGCGCTCTGAGGCGAACATCACCGTCGTGGTCGATCCGGTCGACGGATCAACCAACTTTTCGCGCGGCATCGCATACTGGGCGATCTCGATCTGCGCACTCGACGCCGACGGTCCGCTGGCCTCGCTCGTCGTGAACCAGGCGACCGGTCAGCGGACCAGTGCGATCCGAGGCCAGGGCGCACAACGAGACGGTGTGACGCTTCGCTCCTCGAGCGTCACCCGGATCGAGGATGCTGTGGTCGCCCTCTCGGGATTTCCCGAGCGGGCCGTGCCCTGGAAGCAGTTCCGGGCACTCGGATGCGCGTCGCTCATGCTGTGTGATCTCGCGGCCGGCGGTCTCGACGGCCTCCTCGATTCCGACTCGAACTTGGCGCCGTGGGACTATCTCGGCGGCTACCTGGCATGCGTAGAAGCGGGCGCGACCGTGCGCGACGCGAATGGAGAAGAGCTCGTGACCGACGACTTCAATGCCCGTCGCCAGCTCATCGCCGCGGGCACGAGCGAACTCGCCGACGCCCTCATGCCAGTGAGCACGACGTGACCCTCGATCTTGACGCATTGCTCGTCGTGGCAGACAAAGCCGCGCGCGCCGGCGGCGAGATCGTGCGCGCACACTTCGGGTCTCCGCCCGAGGTGCGGGAGAAGTCGCCGGGCGATTGGGTGACAGCGGCCGACATCGCCAGCGAAGACGCGGTGCGCGCGGTACTCGAACATGAGACGGGCCTACCCGTATTCGGTGAAGAAGGCGGCGGCGAGCGCGCCGACATCGGCTGGCTGGTCGACCCACTCGACGGAACCGCGAACTTCGTGCACGGCCTCGACGCGGTCGGTGTCTCGGTCGGTCTCGTATCGGGAGGTGAATCGGTGGTCGGTGTCGTGCACGCGCCGCTCCTCTCACGTACGTACGCGGCGCGCAAGGGTGGGGGAGCGTTCCGCGACGAGCGTCGCCTTCATGTGAGTGGCCGGTCTCCTGAACAGGCGATCGTCGCCACCGGCTTCCCCTTCCGGCGCAAGGAGCTGTGGCCTCGGTACCAACCGACATTCGACGCGGCGATCCATCGGTTCGAGGATCTGCGGCGCGTCGGCGCGGCCAGCCTTGATCTGTGCTGGACCGCAGAGGGTGTAACGGCCGGACAATCTCTGTCCCTTCGAAGACTCGCTGCTGTTCAGCAGCGGTAGGGAAATCCGGGCTATCGAGGGAACGG
>JBKQIY010000150.1:0-9642 GCA_052148155.1 Acidimicrobiia bacterium
CTGGTACGACCAGCCCGCCACGATCGGTTGTCCAGCCGAGTGCTTCGAAGCCGAGTAATGAAACCCTCGTTCGGGACTGCACTCGGCGTCGCAGCGATCCCACGTCGAGGCATCGACCGCGAACACCAACGGCCACGCCGCAGGACGGTGCTCGACCAACGCGTGGCGGAGTTGGTCCTCGTCCACGTCGCCGTCTGACAGGGCTCGGTATAACGAGCCGTGGCTGCGGCGGAACACCGGTTCCAAGCTGAGCGACGGGACCGATCCCACCGGGACCGGTGAACACAAAGCAGCGTCGCAGAGCTCGAACAGCGCATCGCCCCACGGGGACAGGCACCGATGGAGCGACCGGCGAAAACCCGCCAGTCCGCCGGCGACGTCGTCGGTAGGTCTCATGCAGACAGTATGAGTACTGTCTGTTCGAGGATGAGGGATGCTGTCATCGAGACCAAAGGAGCGACATGGCCAGGACCACCGACACCGAGCGGCTCGCGACCTACGAGCGGCGACACCGGGAACTGGCAGAACAAATCGCGCAGATCGGGCTCGTTGCCGCCGGGAGCGTCACCCGCCGCTACACACGCTGCACATCACCAGGCTGCCGTTGCAACGCCGACCCGCCCACTCCGCACGGCCCCTACTGGCAGTGGACCGCGAAAGTGAACGGCAAAACCGTGACCCGACGGCTAACCGCCCGCGAAGCCCACCTCTACCAACAATGGATCCGCAACGACCGCCGCATACGCGCCCTACTCGCCCAGATACGAACCATCGACGCCAAAGCCGCCAAACTCATCCTCAAAGAACACGCCAACCCGTAACGCTCCAGGTTTAATTGCAAGTTGAGCGTCGTCGCCGGAATCGTCGCGCTCGCGACCATGGTGAACGGGTGGTTCCTCCTGCCCGACGTCGCGTTCGGCAATACGACACACGCCGAAAGCACCGCGGTCCCCCTGTACGCGTACTTCGATCGTTTCAGCGTGCTGTTCTATCCGGGCCGGGCGGTTCCGCCGCTGGAGACCGGGTCCCCCGCGTTGTACGTACAGGCGCCGATCTATTTTTTGGTCTGGTCGTTGGTGTGCGGTACCTGGATCTGGAGAAGCGGCCGGATGCCGGTCCTACGGAGAACGTGGACCGCGATCGTCTTGTTGCTCGTCGGCGTGTTCCTGCTCATCATGATCACGCCGTTCTGGGGTTGGGCTCCGGCCACGCTGCGGTCGATTCAGTTCCCGTACCGGCTCAACGGGTACGTCTTGCTGTTCGTCGCCGGTCTTGTGCTCGTGAGCTTGCTTGCAGTGCAACGCGAGATCGTGCGGCGCCACCGAACGCGGTTGGCCGCGGCGCTGCTCATCGCGTTGGTGCCCGTGATCGCGATCAGTGCCGGTCTGGCCGTATGGCAGATCTGGGTGCCGAAGTCGTGCGGTCCCAACTATTGCGTCGCGAGCCGCTCGGCCGGTCGAACGCCGCCGCACGTGCAGCCGTATACGTGGTACGCCGGCGCCTTTTACGCCGACGCAACCGCGCCCGTTGTTCAGACTCGCCCCGATCGGTTGTATCTCTTCGATCCCAACGACGTGGATGCACACGGCGACAAGCTGGCGATGACCATCGACCCGCCCGCCGGGACCGAACCTTTCCTCACCAACATCATGGGCGGCACGCAACTCGTCTCGATCCGCGGGGGCGTCGAGCGCGTCGGGCGAAGCTCGGGCGGTTTCGCGGTGCTGCGCAGAAAGGCGCCGGGAAACGAGCCGGTCCCGGTCGTCATCGAGACGGCGAACAGTCCGGCCATCCGGATCGGGCGCATGGTCAGCCTGGCGGGTGTGATCGGTCTGGCCGGGTTGTTGATCGCGCTGCTGCTCGCCGGCCGGCGGCGGCGAACGCCCGCGCAGCCTCTCCGATCGCGGCAGATGCGAAGGGCTCGGAGCCGAGTGGTGGATGACGGCGGCGTCGATCCCGGCCGGATCGAGGCCGAGACCACCGTCGGACGTTGACCGTGACGTCGCGCGACCACGACGGAACCTCGCGTCGTCGATTCGGCGCAGGTTGAGCAGCGACGCCGGCGGGAGCCGTCGACGGTTGGCCTTGAGCGAGCTGCGCGCTCCCCGCGGGCGCTGAGCCTTTGCCGGCGAGCGAGGCCGACTGGTCGGAGACGCGTTCGAAATGAGGTGGGAAGATTCGCGTCGCGGTCCGATCACGCCGCAGGCCGGCACGGATCGTGCGAAAGATCCGTACGCCGAGGCTGGCATCACAAGCCCGCGCGAAACCTTCGGGTGCGGGGTGGTCTTCGGAACGTTCACCACGCGTCCGCGGCGTGTCGAACGGGTCGAAGTGTCGTCTCCGGAGCTCGGATTGTGGTGCTGGTACGCCCGTAATGTGCGGGCTAGCTTCCTTGGCTGTCGCCGACGGCGGGCACACACTCGTGACAGATGAGACCCGCGTCGCGGATCTCATTGCGACATCGATGCGAGACGTGAGTCATGCAGTAGCTCGACCGGAGGTTGTGATGTCTGATCGCTTGGCGCGGTTCGCGCCGCTTATCACAGGCGTGCTGTTCGTCGTGATGGTCCTCAAGGGAACCCAGATGACGTCGAACACGCCCGCCACCACCGCGAACGGCGCCACCGTGCTCGCGTACTACCAGGCCCACAACGCCAAGATGGGCGGCGCCGGGTTCTCGCTGATGCTTTCCGTCGTATTCGGCCTGTTCTTTTACGGCGTCCTCGCCAGCTACCTCAGTCGATCCCCGCGCGCGGAATGGGCCGCCATGATCGGCTTCGGTGGCGCCATCATGTTCGGCGTCGCTGCACTCGTCAGCGCTGGCGTGGACTTCGCGTTCTCCGACGTACAAACCCAACTGAGCGCCGCCACAGCTCAAGTCCTGAACGTCTTGCAGAGCGACCTCAACGCCTTCCTGATCTCCGGCGGCCTCTGCGCCCTCATGGTCGGCTTCGGAATCGCGATCCTGCGGAGCCGACTGATGCCCCGTTGGCTCGGCTGGATCACGATCATGATCGGTGTACTCGCAATCGCCGGACCCCTCATCGGTATCGCACTCCCCCTCGAAGCCGTCTGGATCCTCGTCACAAGCGTCATGCTCTTCCAACACAACGCGGTTGTCTCACCGAGGCCGGTCGACGCGCCAGGACCCATCAGCGCGGCCAACGCTTGACCCGACCCTGCACGCGTTCCACAACGACGCGCGCGGGTGTCTGCGACCCCGACGCGGAACCGGTCTGAGTCGGGTGTGGATTTCGACGTTACGATCCGAAGGGCCGCGAGTCGGGTCGGGAGGGGTTGTTGTCGTGGCGCTTCGGATGGTTGGTGCGGGTCTGGGTCGGACGGGCACGACATCGTTGAAGCTCGCGCTCGAAGAGCTCCTCGACGGACGCTGCTACCACATGCTCGAAGTGCGGGAACGTCCTGACGACCCGGAGGTGTGGGCTGACGCATACCAAGCACGGCTCCCGGACTGGGCTGCGTTCTTCGCCGACTATGAAGCGTCGGTGGACTGGCCGGCCGCGCCGTTCTGGCGAGAGTTGAGCGAGACGTTCCCGGACGCGCCGATCCTGTTGTCGGTCCGAGATCCGGACTCGTGGTGGACGAGCGCGTCGAACACGATCTTCCCCGCGTTGGCGACCTACTTCGCGCCCGGTGCACCGGATGACGGTTGGACCGGTATGGGTCGCGGGATGATGACGTCGTTCACACCCGACTGGCAGGACGAGTCCGCCGCGAAGGCCGCCTACCTCGCGTACAACGACCACGTGCGCGCGACCGCACCCGCGGACCGACTGGTGGAATGGCACATCGGTGACGGCTGGGACCCGATCTGTGCCGCGCTCGGAGTCGACGCACCCGACCATCCGTTCCCGCATACAAACACCACCGCAGAAACCCGCGCCGAACTCGGACTCGACAACCCCTAAAGCTGTCTCCCCGAACCTGCGGTTCCCGAACCTCGCGATGTCGGTATCTCAGATCGCCATCGGGCTGATGAGATGCCGTTCCGGTACCGGTCGGGGTCCGAACGATGACTCATCGAACACTGAGTGCCGACACGTTTCACTGCGGACACCGGGCCGGTTGCGTTGCTCTCCCGACCCGCAACTGTCCCAGACCAATCAAGTGTGGGTGCGGCGCCGGCTCGCCGAAGTCGTCGCAGAGGTCATCGCCCGAGACGTTGACTCGGCCGTCTGTTCTATGCGTCTCTGCTCATCATCCGCCATGCGCCGAGGACGGTCCAGCCGACCAGCCACGCGACGATGACACAGACGGCCACGGTGGTCGATTCGGGTAACAGGTCGACTCCTCGCGCGCCTCCGAGTCCCAAGGGCAACGCTCCGGGCTCGAGATGTGCGGTGGCCAGTCCAACGACCGCACGTTGCAGGTTCGAGAAGTGCGGGATGCGTGCTCGAGCGAAGATCGGCGTGAGGATGATCTCGAGCACGATCATCATCACCACCGCGATGGTCCGTTGTCCGAGCAAGGATGCGAGACCGAGGCCGACAACGAACCCGATGACAGCTTCGAGTTCGATCCAGAGTCCGGCTTCAACCATGAGCGAGGTGGGGGGCGACAGGAAGTGCGCGGAGTAGTCGGAGTAGACCTGGTCGGCGATCTGGATGGCTTGCGCCTTGTTGCTGAGGGGCGTCTCCTGTTGGGGAACGCCCGGAGCGGGACCGCCCTTGACGACCGGTCCGACTGGGCCGCCCGGGCCGCCGTCGGGGACGTTGCCGCAGGGGACGCTGACCTGGCCAGGTCCGGGGCCGAGGTAGCACAGGACTGCATCGACGTGGTCGGCGGCCCAGTGCTCGAGTCCGGTGCGTGACAGTCCGGCGGGCACCTTGACACCCTGGTAGATGAGTGTGTTCGGGGCCGCGAACACGCACACCCCGCACACGATCGTGAATCCGATCGCGACTAACGGCACGACGATCGCCAACCCGGCGGGGATCCGCGCCAGATACAGCGCCAGTCGGGAGCGGCCGGTGACGACGAGGTGGCGGAACATCCCGTCGGTGAGGTCGACGGATCCCGCAGTGCAGCCCAACGTCGCGGCGACGATGAACCCGAAGACGTACAACACTCCGGCCACGAGGCCGGCGAAGATGTCGTAACCGCCGGCGGGCCCGTAGGTTTTCGGCGCGAACGCGTGGAGCAAGAGCCGGATGACCAGGAACAGCGTGGGGATACCGATCGTCACCCCGACCAACGCGATCATGAGTCCGCGCCGTTTCCGCAGCTCCATGAACCTGGTCGCGATCATGGGAACGGTGGGGATCCACGATCCGCGACGGTCACCCGGTCCGTGAACGAGCGCGGCGGCGGAAGGCGAAGGAGGCGGCGGGACGGCCAGGTCAGGCGCGGTCGTCACTCCGGGGCCCCCAGTCGGCTCGTGACTTGCAAGAACCACGATTCGAGCGACGTCTGGATCGGCTGCAGCCGATACACCGAGATCCCACCTTCAACCAACACACGAGCGATCTCGGCGATCACATCGCGTGCCGTACCAGACGGCAAGGTGACCGCTAACCCTTCGGTTCCAACGTCCAGGTGCGCACCGATCGCGACCCGTTCGATGAGGCCGCAGGCACGATGCGGGTCGGAACATTCGACCTGCACCACGACCGATGCTCCGGCTAACAGTTCCGCGATCGGACCCTGACGGATGATCCGTCCCTGATCCACGATCGCCACCGCATCACAGGTCCGCTCGACCTCGTCCAGCAGATGCGACGACAACACCACGGTGCGTCCCTCCGCGACCAGCGAGAGGATCATGTCGCGCATCTCGCGCATCCCGGCCGGATCAAGACCATTCATCGGTTCGTCCAGGATCAACAGCTGCGGATCTCCGAGCAGGCACGCCGCGACGCCAAGACGCTGCCGCATGCCCATCGAGTACTTCGATACTCGGTCATCCGCACGATGGGACATGCCGACCCGCTCGAGTGACGACGCGATGCGATCGCGCGCCGCGGGTTCGCGTGCGGCAGCGAGGATTTGAAGGTTTTGCCTTCCGGTCAAATGAGCGTGGAAGCGCGGTTCGTCAACGATGGCACCGACCCGCGCGAGTGCCACATCGCGATGTTTCGGCACGGGATGTCCGAGCAGCGACATCGTGCCGCCATCCGCGTCGGTCAAGCCCAACAGGACCCGGATCAGGGTGGTCTTGCCGGCGCCGTTCGGACCGAGATAACCGAACGCACACCCTCGTGGAACAAGAAGCTCCACTCTGTTCACCGCGACGTTGTCACCGAACCGCTTCGTCAACCCATGCGTCTCGACCGCCCAACGGCCCTCGACGCCGTGTCCGTCAGAAATGTGGGGGATCGTTGCCGTACTCATACAACGACGGCCACAACCGGCACCGGCCCGACCGCGGCGAGCGAATCCCGAGGGTGGGTGTTCATCAGTTCAGCGTCCACGTTTCCGCTCGATCGGGCCATCGGGCACTTCCCGCACTCGACCCTGAGGTGTCGGACAAACCTCAGGGTAGGTCTGTGTTCGGAGTCGGCCGCGCCAACCGACTCGACCGAGCTGCTCACCTTGGGCTTGCTCGCAGCCTCAGCGGACACCGCCGCAGGCGAGCTGTTCGCCGCGCTGACGCGGCAAATCGCGAACCCCGGTCGGAGAAAGACCCGACAAGAACGGCGAGATCGGCGTCGGATCGGGCCAGCGCGCTCGCGGTACCGATGAGACCGTGTTCAGGCTTTAGCCGGTCATCTCTCGAGTGGGTCGGCAAAGAATTTGCTCATCGCGGTGGCCGCGTGGGGGTGGGTGTTGATCGTGAGATGGTTCGCTTCCACCTCGACCACCGCGCCGCAACTGACTTCGCGCACGAAGCGGTCCCGATCGTCGGCCGGTACGACGTAGCCGACGCCCGGGAGGAGCTCGTGCGTCGCCCGGAGAAGCAAGGTTGGCATCGTCAAGTGCTTCCACCGGTCGTACGGATCTTGCGTCGCGGTGTACGTTCGATCCTCGGCGACGGCCACCGCGTCAACTCGCGACCGGACGCCGCCGTCCCCCTCCTCGATCTCATAGCGATAGCGGCGATCCCAGTACTCACTCCACGGCTCCACGAATCCCTGCGCCTTCACCGCATCCACGTAACCATCGATTGAGTCGTACACGTCATCGAGACGATCGATGACCGACGCGATGACTACGCCAACGCCTCGGTCGACGCGCCCGGCAACATCGACGAGCGCGACCGCATCCAAGCGGGACCCGTCAAGTTCGGCTGCCTTCATGGCCACCGAACCGCCCATCGACTGGCCGACGAGACTGAACCGCTCAAAGCCGAGCACGTCGGCGACCGCGAACACATCGAGGGCATGGTTCTCCCAGCCGTACGTGCCGGGACGCGTCGTGTCGCTGTTCCCCCGGCCGCGCAGATCAAACGCGACCAGTTGGAGTGCATCTCCGCCGAGAAGCTCACCCACGAAGTCGAAGCTCTTCATGTTGCCTGACAAACCGTGCACTCCGACGACGAGCGGCGCCGACCGCGACCCGAACCGCTGCGCGTGGAGGCGATGCGACCTGACCGCGACGTCGAACTCCTCACCCACGAGTGTCACGACCGCTTCACCGAGCTGAGCGGTCGCCGCCCGCGCGCGCCGCATCGAACACCCGCACTGCCCGCATCGACCTGCCCGCGCAACGTGCCAAAACCAAACCTCGCGACGTTCCTCCGGCGGTGCCAGTCCCCGGAAGCGGCCTGCGCTCAGCGGTTGCGGCATCGCCTACCGGTCGCGTGCCACCGTTCGTGCTAACGCCTTGGCCATGGCAGGCCCATGTTGTTGAGCTTCGGCACTTCGCCAGCCGCCATGATCCGTTCGGCGAGCGGACGCATCGCCTCCACGAGTTCGACTGCCCGGGCGCCGAGGCCGGCCACCAAAGGGGCAGCCAATCGATCGGTCGCAGCTTCGATGTCATCGCGGGCATTGGCGCCTGCCGGAGTGGGACGCTCGTTCTCGTCAATCCAACCCCGATCTCGAAGATGCATGACCGCCGTTCGCCACTCTTCATCGGACCACCCGCGGTTGACAAGAAGGCTCTCCCGTTCGGAACGCCCAGTCGCCGCTTGCATGACCAGCGACTCGCACGGGTCGACCTCGTTGGCGACGAGGCACGTGACATGGCCGTCGCCGCGATGCTCACGCATCGCACCGAGAGCCTGCCAGAGTTGGAGGTGGGGGGCGCCCGGATCGGCGAGAGCCGCGTTCGCCGCCCCCAGAGGTCGGCCCGAGAAGTTCGCCGACTCGACCGCAGCCGAAACCAGTGACGCGGCTCGCCGAACGTCGGGCCCATCGATCGCATCTCCCAGCAGCCGACCAAGCGCGACGTCCATCGCCGAGAGTCGGGCGTCGATGAGTTGTCGTGGCTGAGCGCAGGCCCAAGCGTCGGGGATCGCGCGCTCGACCCGTCGTGGGTGAAAGCCGTAGAAGATCGAAGTCACCACGGCCGCCGGCACGGCGCCGAGCGGGGCAGCGCGACAGCCGAAGTAGCTCATCCAGCCGCCCCTGAGGCCGAGCCTGTCCGTTGCTGCACGGGTCTCCGGGGCGAAGAAGACCACAGCGTGGATCGGTTCGCCGTACTGCCAAACGAGGCGCGCCGCGTGCTCCTCCTGCGTGCCCACGTCGCGCTCCATTCGAGGTCGGCCGCTAGCGCCGGTCGGCGACGTTACGTCACATCGTCCGGTCGCGCTGAACTGGTTCGCTCGGCAGGCGTACCCGGCCCGTGGCGGGCTCAGCGCGTCGTCGCGTTCAGGTGTGCGGTTGACGCGTCCGCAGGATCTCGACGGCTTTGTCGGCGTGGGAGCGCATACTGACCTCGCTGTGGAGTTCCGCGAGAAGCGTGCCGTCCGTGTCGATCACGAACGTTGAGCGCTTGACCTTGAGCAGGTTCGAACGCCGCTTGACGCCGAAGGTCTCGGCGACGGTGCGATCGACATCAGAGAGTAAGGGGTAGTCGAAGTCGTGTTTCTCCGCGAACTGGAGCTGCTTGTCGACGGGATCGGCACTGATCCCGATCCGGGTCGCCCCAACCGCATCGAAGTCGGCCTTCAAGTCGCGGAAATGACAGCTCTCCTTGGTGCACCCGTACGTCATTGCCGCCGGATAGAAGAACAGGACTACAGGTCCCGTCTCAAGGAACTCGCTGAGGTGACGAACCGCGCCGGTCTGGTCGGGCAACGCAAAGTCCGCGACGTGATCACCGGTCTGCATGCACTGAACCTACGATCCCCACCAGGAACCCACAAGATCACCCGGCCCGACCTCGAGTTCTGATCTCGCCGCCGGCGTCGACGCCCAGCGACCACACATCGTGGCGTCGGTGACGCTCTGCCACCGGTCCACGCCGTCCGTCCTTGGTGGCATCTGGTGCCGCGCCAGGCGTCAGTGGTCGGGATGGCAAGACAGCGGCGCCAGTGGGATCTATGGTCGGTGGTGTCGTGCACCTGAGGGGACCAAGGCATGGACAACACTCGAAGTTCGCCGGAGCGCATTCGCGCAGGACGTTCGCAATCGGGCCGCGCGTGGGTCGCGTTCGTCTGTCTGGTTGCGGCTGCGGTCGTGTTGAGCGCGTGTGGGTCGGGGGCGTCGAAGACGTCGTCGACGACGTCGCCGACGACGG
>JBKQIY010000151.1:0-4156 GCA_052148155.1 Acidimicrobiia bacterium
CCAGGGTGGCTTCTTGCGGCTGCTGTGCGATGCGGGCGGGATCGGCGACGGCTGTGGCTATGACCCCGCGTCGGGTGCGATCGACGATGCCCGTCGTCTCGCCGGACAGCGCCCGTTGCGGTTCGAAGTCGCCGAGACTGTCCCGGCCGGTTGGGGGAGCTTCGACGTTGCGTTCAGCCACGAGGTCCTCTACCTGCTCCACGACCTGCGGGCGCACGCGGCCGCGATCTTCGAAGCATTAATGCCCGGCGGCTCGTACTACGCCGTCATGGGTGTGCACGACGGAAGCCCGCTCACCGCAGAATGGCATCGCGCCCGTGCCGAGGAGTTGCGACTCCCCAAGCTGTACAGCATCGACGAGGTCGCCGGCCTATTTGGCGCAGCCGGCTTCGAGGTCGCTGCGGCGCGCCTCAAGATCGGTTTCGTTCCCGCGTCCGGACACACCAGCACCGACCACGCAGGAGACTCACCGCCCGACTCTGCCCCGGACCTTAGGCGCCGGGTCGAGTACTACAACGACCACAAGCTGCTCTTGCGATTTCGTCGGCCGTCGGTTGACCGCCGATGAGGGTTTGCTGCATGGCGCCGCCCGGATCGCCGTGTCTGAACCTCAGAGTCGAACTGACGCCGAAGTCGTGTTCCGAAAACCGAGGCATGGGTCGGGTTGTTTGGTGCGCGTCGATCGCGCTCGTGTGCGCTGGTTCGAGCCCGGACGCGTCGTGTGCGCGGTGCTGGGTGCTGACCCGTGGGCCACGCTCGCGTCAGGATGCCTGCTCGCAACGTTCCCCCAGCCCGTGGCTGACGTCGCGGTCGCAGCGCTCGCCGAACATTTCGACGCCACGGTGCTCGGCCACGTCGAGACGGGCCGCGGCGTGCGCGACGAGACCGGCAACCGAGATCGCGTGGCCCGAACGAGACGAAGTCGCACGCATCCTCGAACAGTGAACCGGTTGCTCGGGCTCGCCAACCCGACACACGAACGCCCACATCACCCGCGTCCAAATCGAGCCTTCGACGGCCACAGGCCGATCCAATGCGTTGCAGGTCTCGACGCCGGAGGGTCAAACCTCGATGGCGACGAGCCCGCCGTGCAACGCGAGTAGATCGACACGGCGGGAATTCCGCAGAACTCGCGAGTGAGACGCGGTCGTAGGTGTCTACCCCCGCCCCCCGACGTTCGCGATCGCGGCTGGTCTACGTCGTCGTGGCGAGTGTCGGCGCGTGAGTAAAAGGTGGCGCGTTATGGAGTGGGCGTGTGGTTTGAGCTGTGGGGTGGGTTGGAAGACCGAGGTGTGTGTACGCGGCGGGAGTCGCGATACGGCCTTGGGGGGTGCGTTGTACGAGTCCGCATTGCAAGAGGTAGGGCTCGTAGACGTCGGCGACGGTCTCGGGTGCCTCCCCGATCGCAACGGCGAGGGTGCCGAGCCCGAGCGGCCGGTCCGCGAACGTGCGGCAGAGCGCGTTAAGGATCGCGCGGTCGACCTTGTCGAGACCGCGTTCGTCAACCTCGAACAGGCAAAGCGCATCACGCGCGATAGGGGCGGTGACGTAGCCGTCGGCGCGTACTTCGGCATAATCCCGGACACGTTTGAGGAGCCGGTTCGCGATACGGGGCGTGCCCCGAGAGCGGCCGGCGATCTCTCGGGCGCCGTCGGCGTCGAGATCAACGCCGAGGATGGGAGCCGCGCGGAGCGCGATCGCGGTGAGTTCGGTGACGTCGTAATAGTCGAGGCGAGCGACGAACCCGAACCGGTCCCGTAACGGCCCGGTGATCAGCCCCGTGCGAGTGGTCGCGCCGACCAGAGTGAAACGCGGCAAGTCGATACGGATCGCCCGCGCCGAGGGGCCCTTGCCAATCAGAATGTCGAGCTGGAAATCCTCCATCGCCGGATACAGGACCTCCTCGACCTGGCGGGGAAGACGATGGATCTCGTCGATGAACAACACACCGCCGTCTTCGACGTTGGTGAGGATCGCGGCGAGGTCTCCGGCGCGTTCGAGCGCAGGACCGCTCGTGGTTTGCAGGCTGGCACCCATCTCTTTGGCGATGATCCCGGCCAGGCTCGTCTTGCCGAGCCCGGGCGGTCCCGCGAACAGGACATGGTCGAGGGCCTGGCCCCGCAACGTCGCCGCCCGCAACATGATCTCCAGGTGCTCCCGCAGCCGAGCCTGACCGACGAACTCGCAGAGCCGGCGTGGCCGCAGCGAGGTCTCGACGAGAGAGTCGAGCGGCTCGACTGTCGGCACCAACAAGGTGTTCGTCATGCCAGCTCCCTCCGCACCGCCCGGACTTACCTGGACCGAACGTCTGTTCGATTCTAGGACGATCAGTCGCCCGACGCGCGGACCACAACCCAACCCGCCGACCGCACCGACCGGTGGTCTGTGTCGCAGTTCGATGGTCGTGTGGCCGTGGTTGCTCGCGGGTTGGTCGGGTCGGGCGGTTCGTGCCTGGTCTGGGCCGTGGGCGCTGATGGCGTCGACGAACGCCGGCTACGAGCGCCGACCGGTGTGTTGATGCCGTGACCGGTTAGTGGTGCGTGTAGTCGACGGGGTCGGCGCCGTCGATACCGATCGCGAACGCGATGCCGCGTAGCGGGGCGTGCACAGATGCAGGCCAGATGCTGTGGACCTCGTCGGGGGGGATATGTACGAGGTCGCCCTGCGCGACTTCGCGTTGTTCGTCGCCGATCTGCATGATGCCGCGTCCTGCGAGGATGTAATAGAACTCGTGGGTCGGGTGTGAGTGTGCGTCGACCTTTCCGCCGCCGGCGACTTCCCACTCGCTGACGAGTTCCAGGTACCCGCCGCGGGTTGCGTCGTGGAGTTCGCGTGGCGAGACGAGCCACCACACGGGGACGGTGCCGTTGTGTTCGACGACGGGCGCGATGTGCTGCGCGGATCGCACGTCCATTCGTTCACCTCGCGGTCGACTGGCCAGGACAGCCCTCATCATGCCCTCAAGGTCCCTCGTCCGGCACGAGGACAGGTCGCAGACATTAGAACGAGCGTAGGCGGGTCCGAGCATCGCCGGGGCGGAGGCGTTGACCTGGCGGTCGGCCTCCTGGGTTCTCGCATTCGCGGGTGCGGTGGCGCCGGCTGGTAGGCAGGGCGCGTGCGACCGTCGATCGAGATCATCGACTATCAGGCCCGCTGGCCGGAAGACTTCACCGCGGTTGGGGTGATGCTGCGCTCGGCTCTTAGAGACGAAGCCCTGCGGATTGACCACATCGGGTCCACTGCGATACCCGGTCTTGGTGCAAAAGACATCATCGACATCCAAGTGACCGTCGCACGCTTCGACGACGTGCGACACCGCGCCGCGCTCGAATCCACAGGCCTGCACTGGAACGAGGCGATCCGACGTGACCACTGCCCGCCCGGGATCACCCTGGACGCCGCCGAGCTCGAAAAGCGGTTCGCGGCCGGTCGGGTCCCGCGGCGAACGAACGTGCACGTACGCGTCGAGCATCGCTTCAACCAGCGGTATCCGTTGCTGTGCCGCGACTACCTGCGCAGCCATCCGCCAGCCGCGGCCGCCTACGCGCACATCAAACGCGCCTTGGCCGGCCTGTTCCCCAACGACGAGGACTCCTACTACACGGTGAAAGATCCCGTATTCGACCTCATCATGGCCGGCGCCAACGACTGGGCCGACGCAACCGATTGGCGACCCGGAGTCACCGACGCATGACAGCCGGCGTTCACCCGCCGGACACGCCGTGAGCGGAACGGGGCGCGGTTAGTTCTGTGTTTCCTTTTCTTGGCTTGCACGATGACCTCATTGGCGGAAGATTCGCGTCGGTGAATCGCGGTGTGCCCGGCTCTTGTCCCGGGGGCGATGGCTGCCGCGTGACGGGGAGGCGAGATGTTTGGTTTCTTGCGTACCAGCCTCGGCAAGACCGGGCTCGGAGTCGTGGTCCTCGGCCTGGTCGCGGGTGGCGCCCTCGCCGCGACGCAACTCACCGCCGGCGCCGTGAATCCGGCAGTAGTGGACCACTTCTTGTGTTACACCGCGACCAGTCCCCAGACAACCGCGGCGCCGGGTTTCACAGTACCGGCGGGTGTGCGGCTCATCGACCAGTTCTCCCCGAACGGGTTCGTTCCCGGGATCGGTGCCGTTGATCTGCATTGCAACCCGGCGCAAAAGACGGTC
>JBKQIY010000152.1:0-16451 GCA_052148155.1 Acidimicrobiia bacterium
CGTGACCGTCGCACGCTCGTTGGCGCTCGCGGGCACGATCGGTATGGTCGCGTCGACCAGTATCGCCCTCGCGGTGTCGGTCGCGCGACCATACCGATCGTGCCCGCGAGCGCCAACGCGCGTGCGACGGTCACGGGCTGCGTTGCGAACAGCGCGGCGGCCCCCACCGCCAGGAGGCCGAACACGATCCGCAGCAGCCAGCCGTAACCCAAGCTGACCTCGCGCCGGCGGGTGGTGACCCAGCAAAACGCGAGCCCACCCGCCGACCACTGCAACAGGAAGGTCGCGCCATCAAGCTTCATGGGGGCTGCGTTCCCGTCAACCGACCAGCGCCAGGTCGCGCGGCGCGTCGTTGAGGCGGCGTGGCCCGTCGTCGGTGGCGACGACGATATCTTCGAGTCGCATACCGAACCGGCCCGGCACGTAGATTCCGGGCTCGACGCTGAACGCGTGACCCGAAGCGAGCGGCAGGTTGTTTCCTGCGACGATGTAGGGATCTTCGTGGGCTTCTTGGCCGATGCCGTGGCCGACGCGATGCAAGAAACATTCGCCGTACCCGGCCGCATCGATGACCCGTCGGGCTGCGGCGTCGACCTCGGCGCACGGAGTTCCGATCGTCGCCGCTCTCACGGCGGCCTCCTGCGCTTCGGCCAGCACGGCGTACGCGTCGGCCACTTCGGCCGGCGGTTCACCGGCGTGGAACATGCGTGTGATGTCAGAGCAGTAGCCGCGCATGGTTCCGCCGAAGTCGCACAGCACGATGTCGCCGTCGGCGACGCGCCGCTCGGCCGACGGCTCGTGGTGGGGACTCGCCGCGTGTTCGCCGGCGGCGACGATCGCGAAGTTCGATCGCTCGTGGCCGAGCTCGAGCATGCGCTGCACGAGGTCGCGGTGCACGTCGAGCTCGCTCCGACCGACAAACGGACGTGAGCGCAATTCGACCGCGATGTCGTCGACGGCACGCGCCGCGGCTTGCAGCGCTTCGATTTCGTCGGCGTCCTTCACCATGCGGATCGGGGCCAGCACCTCCGACGCGCGAGCGAACGTCGTGCGGGGCAGCGCACGTTGGAGGTCGAGCACAAAGCGCGCCCAGGTGTGATCGCCGATCGCGGCCCGGACCGGATGCGGGCCGACAAGCCGTGCGACCAACGCAATCGGGTCGTCGGTCTCCTCCCAGGGCACGATTTCGAAGAGGCCGGGCTGGGGAACGATCCGCGGCGCTTCGAGCCGGGGAACGACGAGGCGAGCATCCCCGTCGCGCGCGAGCACGAGCATCGTGAGCCGTTCGAGCGGCATCGCTTCGTATCCCGTGAGGTACGGAAGGTCGGGCCCGACTGACAGCAACAACACATCGACGCCTAAATCATCCATCCGTTCCCGTGTGTGCGCGACCCGAGAAACGAAGGTCATACCGGCAGCCCGGGTATCCCGTCGATGCTCCGCACGTTCTTCGACGCCCGATACTCGGCGAGGCCGTCGTCACCTTTTGCCTGCGCCCAACGCAGGAGGCGATCGCGGTCGGCGACGAGGTCCATGAGCGGAACCGCGTAGCCGCACGACGTGCTGACGCGATGGACTGCGACGTCGATGACAGCCCGTCGGCCCGGAAGCTCGGGAAACGTTCCGGCCAGCTCGTCGAAGGCCGGCGAGCCCAGCTCGTGCACCGTTCCGATCCCGTATATGCGTGAGATGCGTGGCGCGCCGTTGAACGCGCATGCCATCAGCGTGATCCGGCCGTTGTCGCGCAGGTGCGCGATCGTTTCGACACCGCTCCCGGTGAGGTCGAGGTATGCGACGCGGGTCGGGCTCAGGATGCGGAACGTGTCGAGACCCTTCGGTGACAGGTTGACATGACCATCGTCTCCCGACGGTGCGGTCGCGACGAAGAACAGCGGCTGGTCGGCCCACCATTGCGCGAGGTCGTCGGAGATGGAAGCGAATCGCTCGGCCACGAGCTCCAGTATCTCAGCCCGCAGCGGTCGTCAGCTGATCGATTCCCTGGCGGGCGTGATAGCTGGACCGAACAAGCGGTCCGGCCTCGACGTGCGCGAACCCCATCGCCCTGGCCGCGGCGCGCAGAGCGTCGAACTCGGCCGGAGTCCACCAGCGCGCGACCGGCAGATGCTGGGCCGTCGGCCTGAGGTATTGGCCGATGGTCACGATATCGACGCCGACCGCACGCAGATCGCGTAACGCCGAACGGACCTCTTCGCCAGTTTCGCCCATGCCGACGATCAGGCCCGACTTTGTGACCAGTCCCGCGTCTTTGGCGCGCGCCAATACGGACAGCGAACGTGCGTAGCCGGCCGACGGCCGCGCTGCGCCCTGAAGTCGGGCGACTGTCTCGAGGTTGTGATTCAGCACATCGGGTCGCGCGGAGAAGATCGCGGCGAGCGACGCTTCGTCGCCCTTCACGTCGGAGATCAGCAACTCGACCGCGGTCGAAGGACTCGCGGCTCGTACCGCGTCGACCGTCGCCGCGAATATTGACGCGCCACCATCGGGGAGATCGTCTCGGGCGACGCAGGTGATCACGACGTGCGCGAGGCCGAGCGCGGCGACCGCGTCGCCAACTCGCCGCGGCTCGTCGACATCGACGACGCGGGGCTTGCGCGTGTCGACGAGGCAGAAGCCACACGCACGCGTGCAGCGGTCGCCGAGAATCATGAACGTCGCCGTGCGATCCGCCCAACACTCGTAGATATTCGGGCATCCGGCCGACTCGCACACCGTATGGAGGTCGAGGTCGCGCACGAGACGTTTGAGCCCAAGGTATTCGTCGTCAATGTGGGCACGGACCCTCATCCACTCCGGACGGCGGGCAGCGGGATCAACCGCCGATTCGACGCCGGCCGCCGCGAGCCGGCCGAGCAGTCGCACCGGAACGTCGTGGGTGGCCCTGCCGGTGAACGCGGCGACGTCATCGGCCGGGGCTCGCCACACCACATCTTGACGATCGATTTCGGTCGGCCCGAACGCCTCCGCGAAGCGGTCAACGACCCGGTCCACGACCGCTCGCATGTCGGGGCCGTGACCGAGGACGCGCGCCATCGACGTCACACCACGGTCGCGGATCCCGCACGGAACGATGTGCTCGAACATCGTGAGGTCGGTGTCGACGTTGAGCGCGAAGCCGTGCCGTGTGCGACCACGGGCGACGCGCACACCGATCGCGGCGATCTTGCAGTCATCGACCCAGACGCCCGTATATTTCGGCACCGCGTTCGCTTCGATACCGAAATCAGCGAGGGCCGCGATCAACATCGACTCGAGCTTGCGAACATAGGCGACAACGTCACGCTGGCCGCCACGCCACTCTGCCAGCGAGACGATCGGGTAGCCGACGAGCTGGCCGGGACCGTGGTACGTGACGTCTCCGCCCCGGTCGGCGACGACGAGCTCGGCCCCGACCGACGCCGGGTCTCGCAAGACGTGTGATGGGTCAGCCCTCGACCCGAGCGTGTAGACGTGCGGATGCTCCTGAAGCAGCAGGTAATCGGCGTCGGAACGTTCGTGGATCGCACGCTGGAGCGCCTCGGCTTCGTGGTACGGAACTCTCCCGAGCCAGCGGACACGCAAAGGCGACGTCATGCGAGCTCGGCGTCCCAGTCGCGCGTTTCAAGCACGACCCGAACTTCGTTCAGGAACGACGCGGCGTAGGCGCCGTCGAACGCGCGATGGTCCCAAGTGAGCGCGAGCATGCCGACGTGGTGGATCGCGATCGTATCGTCGCCGTCGGGTCCCGCGACGACGACCGGCTCCTTACGGATGCCGTCGGTCGCCATGATCGCGACCTGTGGTTGATTGATGATCGGCAGCGTGAGCGCCGTCCCGAACGGACCCATGTTGGTGATCGTGAAGGTGCCGCCGACGACTTCGTCGGGACCGAGCTGCTTGCTCTTCGCGCGCGCCGCGAGGTCTCGGATCTCGCGCGCGATCAGGCGCAACCGCTTCCCGTCGGCATTGCGGATCACCGGCGCGACCAACCCCTTGAACTCGAGGTCGACTGCGATACCGAGGTGCAGATCTCGATGAACAACAAGCGAGTCTCCGTCGACGCTCGCGTTGACATGCGGGAAGTCGTGCACGACGTCGCAGAACGCGCGCACGATGAACGGAAGGTACGTGAGCGAGAATCCCTCCTCGGCTCGCCACGCGGCCTGGTTCGTGCGCCGGGCCCGCTCGACCCGCTCGAAGTCGACGCGCACCGAGGTGTACACGTGTGCGCTCGTCGCTTTCGACCGCACCATGTGTTCGGCGGTGCGCCGCCGAATGTTGTCGAACGGAACGATCTCGTCGTCCGACGCCCGCATCACCGGCACCGGAGCCGGCGCGGAAACCGGGGCCGGAGTCGGGGTCGGTTCGGGGGCGCCAGCCGGAGAGGCCGGCACAGACGTGGGCGGCGAAACGACCGGCGCGGACGCGTTCGTGGCCTGGTCTCGACCGGCCGCGACGACGTCGTTGCGGGTGATGCGACCTCCTTCGCCGGTCCCTCGGACCTGCGCGGGGTCGAGTCCCTGCTCGGCGATCATGCGGCGAACGAGGGGCGACGTGACCGGACCGGCAGCGTCGGGCGCACCCGATGGTGCGACGTTCGGCGCCGACGGTGTTCTGCCGGCTGGCGCGACCGCCGCCCAGGCCGGGGCCGGTTTCGCTTCGGTGGCCTTCGGTTCAGGAGCCGCAGCGGCAGCGATTGGTTGAGGCGTCGGAGGCGGGGACGGCGCGGCGGGCGCTTCGGTGGACACGGCAGCCGCGCTCCCGCCAGCATCGGAGATCACGGCGAGTCGGGCGCCCACTTCGACGGTGTCGCCCTCCGCGACCAGGATTTCGGAAACGACGCCGGCGGTTGGCGCTGGAACCTCCGAGTCGACCTTGTCGGTCGACACTTCGAACAGCGGCTCGTCGGCCGCGACACGTTCACCGACGTGTTTGAACCAGCGTGTGATCGTGCCTTCGGTGACGGTCTCACCGAGTTGGGGCATCGTGACGTCCACGAACCTTCCCTCCTGCGCGGATGCGCTCAGCCGTGGAGACTGCGGCCGGTCAGCGCGAGCGCCGACTCACCGAACAGCTCCGAAAGCGTCGGGTGTGCGTGGATGAGCAACCCGATGTCGCCCGGTGTCGCTTCCCAGTTGACCGACAAGTAAGCCTCGGCGATCAACTCGGTGGCCCAGGGCCCGGCGATGTGCACACCGAGGATCGGTCCGCCGCGCTCCGAGACGATCTTGAGAACTCCGTCGGTTTCACCGATGATGAGCGCGCGGCTGTTGCCACCCCATCGGTGCACCGACGTCACGACGTCGTAGCCACGTTCGGTTGCCTCAGCTTCGGTGAGCCCGCAGAACGCGACCTCGGGATGACAGTAGATACCCCAGGGCACGTTGTCGTATTCGATCGGCATCGCGTGCTCACCGAGCATCGTTTTGATCGCGACGATCGCCTCCGAGAAGGCGACGTGGGCGAGCTGCGGAGTGGCGACGACGTCGCCGGCGGCGTATACACCGTCGACGCTCGTGCGGAGGTTTCCGTCGACTGCGACAAAGCCGCGTTCGTCGACTTTCACACCTGCTTCTTCGAGGCCGATGCGCTCCGAGCGTGGACGCCGGCCGACGCTCACGACGACCTGGTCGACAGAAAGTGTCTGTTCGCCGTCTTTGCCTTCGAACCGTACTGCGCAGCCGAACGAGCCCCGGTCGAGAGCGACGATCCGTACGCCGGTCTGCACCTTGATCCCGCGCTTCGTGAACGCGCGCACAACGGTTTGCGCGACTTGTTGATCGACACCGCCGAGCACCTGGGGCAGCGCCTCGAGGATTGTCACTTCGGCGCCGACGTCGACGAGAAATGAGGCGAATTCGCATCCGATCGCTCCGCCGCCGACCACCGCGACGCGGGTCGGGACACGATCGATTTGCAGCACGTGGTCCGACGAAAGCACGCGTCTGCCGTCGAATTCGAAACCGGCAACCGCGAGTTCGCGCGGTGCCGAACCCGTCGCGATGAGCACGTTGCGGCCGCGCACCTCGGTGCCTCCGGCAACCCGTATCGTGCGTGCGTCCGGGGCGAGCGTTCCCGTTCCCGCAACGATCGTGACCTTGCGGCCCTTGAGTAGCGTCTCGAGGCCACCGACGAGACGGTCGACGACTGCCTGTTTGCGCACCTGTGTCTCGGCCAGCTCGATGGTGGGTGACGACGCGTGGACACCGAACTCGGCCGCGCTCCTCACCGTGCGTAACACCTCGGCGGTCTGCAACAGCTCCTTGGCAGGGATGCAACCACGGTTCAAGCAGGTGCCGCCGAGACGCTGCTCTTCGACGATGACGACATGCATGCCCGCGGACGCGCCGTAGAGCGCGGCCGCGTACCCGCCGGGACCACCGCCGAGCACCACCAGATCGAACTCGGGCAGGTTGATTTCCTCGGGCAAGGCGCCGACCTCTTTCGTCGTCAGCTTCGCGCCAGCTGCACCGCGAACGCGGCGAGAATCAGAAGACCGGTGAGGCCCGCGAGGACGAGGTACGTGCGCGTGCTCACGCGGCGAGACTAGTCGCGCATCGGCGACACCCCGGCAGTGTCAGGCCGTGTCACCGTAGGTTGGGCGCCGGGATGAACGGCTGACGGCGGCGAGCGAGCCGCGACTCGTCGACGGCAGCCAGTACGCTGTTCTGTTCGTGGCTGAGCGCATGCAGCGAATCGTCGGGATGGCGCGCAAGCTGCCCCTCCCCGAAGGGACGTTCGCGGTCGGCGCCGGCATCGCAGTGGGCGGGCTGACGGCATACGCCTTTCAGGTCCTCGCGTATCGGCAGCTCACGACCCGCGGCTCGACGATCAATTACAGCGCGATCTTCGGCCTTTGGGTCGTCGTGTTCATCCTCACGCCCGGCTTCTTCCAGCCGTTGGAGCAGGAGGTCGGCCGAGCGCTCGCGCACCGACGCGCGCGGGGCATCGGCGGTGCGCCGCTCGTCAAACGAGCCGCGACGCTCGGTGGAGTGCTCGCGCTGATCGCAGTGGCGGGCTGCATCGCCGCGGCGAGCCCGATCACGAGCAGGGTCTTCAACCACGACACGCTGCTGTTCGTCTCACTGCTGATCGGCATCGTCGCGTACTACATGTCGTACATCGTGCGGGGCACGCTCGCGGGGAACGGCCGCTTCGGCCCCTACGGCACCCTGCTCGGCGCTGAGGGCGTCATTCGTCTCGTCGCGACCGTGGCGCTCGTCGTCGCCGGTTCTCGCACCCCCGGTCCGTACGGGCTGGTGCTGGTGCTGCCGCCGGTGGCCGCGATGCTCTTCGCACTCCGCGGTCAGAAGCGGCTGCTTGAGCCCGGACCGACTGCCCCGTACTCCGAGCTCTCGTCGGCCATCGGGTATCTCCTGCTCGGCTCGGTGCTGTGTCAGGCACTGTCGTATTCGGCTTACCTCGGCGCGATCGCGCTGGAAACCCACACCCAAGCGACGCGAGTCGGAAAATTCGCGGCTGGCATTTTGATCGCGCGTATCCCGATCCTCGGTTTTCAAGCCGTACAGGCCGCGCTGTTGCCCAAGCTCGCACGGTTGGCCGGCGAAGGCCGCGACGACGAGTTCCGCACGGCACTCCGCCAGCTTGTGATGATCGTGCTCGCGGTCGGCGTCGTCGGGGTGGTCGGGAGCTTCGCGGTGGGTCACGCCGCCGGTCGTTTGTTGTTCGGCACGAGGTTCACGCTCGGCAACCGTGACCTCGGGTTGCTCGCGGTTGGCAGTGGCGCATTCATCTTTGCCCTCACGCTCGCCCAAGCGTTGATCGCCTTGCGGAGCTACGCCGCGGCCGCGTTGTCCTGGATGGCAGGAGCGGTCGGCTGTGTCGTGGGAATCGTCAGCGCGCACGACCTCTTCTTGCGGTCCGAGCTCGGCTTCGGTGTCGGCGCGCTCTTCGCCGCGATTGCGATGATGATCTGTCTCGCGGTTCGGCTGCGATCGGGCGTGCCCATCGGCACGATGGACCGGCTCGTGACGGGGCTCGAGCACGAACCGCTCGAACTCTAGCCAGGCGCAGAATTCCTACACTGGCTGCGACTTGAGCACCGAACGAGCACACGAAGAGTCAGTCGAACCCGAGCACCGGGTGCCTGCGCTGGTTCGTCTGGCACGTCCGAAGCAATGGTTGAAGAACGTGCTCGTCGTCGCGGCGCCGGGCGCGGCGGGTGTCCTCACCCACCCGCAGCCCGCGTTCCGAACCGCGATCGCCTTCGTGTGTTTCTGCCTCGCCGCGAGCAGCACGTACTTCCTCAACGACGCGATCGACGTCGAGGGTGACCGCCGCCATCCCACGAAACGGACGCGGCCGATCGCCGCCGGCGAGGTGAGCCCTCGCACGGCCGTGGTCGGAAGTGTCGTCCTCGCGGCGGCTGCCCTGGCATTGGCCTTCGCGGCGCGTTGGCAGCTTGTGCTCGTGATCGGCGGCTACTTCGTGCTGACGATCACGTACAGCATCTGGTTGAAGCACGAGCCGGTCCTCGATCTCGGCGCGGTCGCGTGCGGCTTCGTGTTACGCGCCATCGCGGGCGGCATCGCGGTTGGGGTCTCGATCTCTCCGTGGTTCCTCATCGTCGCCGGCGCCGGCTCGCTGTTCATGGTCACCGGCAAGCGCAGCGCCGAGCTTCGCGAGCTCGGAACTGGCTCGACGATGCACCGTCGTTCGCTCGACGGATACACCGAGGGTTTTCTCAGTTACGTGCGGGGGGTCGCGTCGAGCGTGGCGATCCTCGCATACTGCCTTTGGGCGTTCGAGAAGTCGGCCGCGGTGGGCCAACAGGCGTGGTTCGAGATCTCGATCGTGCCGTTCGCGATTGGCATCCTCCGTTACGCCTTCTTGTTATCGCAAGGTGACGGCGGAGCGCCGGAAGAGCTCGTCCTATCTGATCGCGTGCTCCTCGCGATCGGTTTCGTGTGGGCGGTGTGCTTCGCGATTGCGGTGCACGGCGGCCGATGACGGGGCCGACGGCGTCGGACAACGGGGTGAGCAGCGAGTTGCTCACCGGTTGGGGACGCACCGCGCCGACCCGCGCCGCGGTGTGGGAACCCCGACGCGCGAGCGACGTCATCGGGCTGGTCGCCAGGGCAGCCCGGCAACGGGGCGGGCGGGGCATCGTCGCGCGGGGCCTCGGTCGGAGCTACGGCGACGCCGCGCAGAACGGCGGCGGAACGGTGCTTCGCTGCACGCTGCTCGATCGGATCCTCGAGCTCGATGTCGAGGCCGGAACGTGCACCGTCGAGTCGGGCGTGAGTATCGAGATGCTCATGCGAGTGTTCCTCCCGCTCGGCTGGTTCCCGATGGTCGTCCCCGGGACTCGTCACGTCACCGTCGGCGGCGCGATCGCATCTGACATACACGGCAAGTTCCGTCACGGCTCGTTCGCGGATTCGGTCGAGCGGATCACGTTGGCGACGCCGGAGCGCGGAGCGATGACCGTCGGGCCCGACGACGAGGAGTTCTGGGCGACGGCTGGCGGGATGGGTCTCACCGGCGTCGTGACCGAAGCGACCCTCCAACTCCAGCCAGTCGAGACCGCGTACATCGTCGTCGATACCGAGCGGGCCGACGATGTCGACGACTGCATGGCCCGGATGCTCGACGGCGACAACCGGTACCGATACTCGGTCGCATGGATCGACTGTCTGGCCGGCGGCCCACGTCTCGGTCGGTCAGTCCTCACCCGGGGCAATCACGCAACGCTCGACGAGCTGCCCGCACCCAAGCGGACGCGAGCGCGCTCGTTCGCGCCCCGTACCCACCTGCGTGTCCCGCGGTGGACGCCGAACGGTTTGCTCAACCCGCTGACGATCCGCACCTTCAACGAGCTGTGGTTCCGCAAGTCTCCCCGCGATCGTCGGGGCGAGATCCAGACGATCACGACATTCTTCCATCCTCTCGACGCCGTGCTCGACTGGAATCGGATCTACGGGTCGCGCGGCTTCGTGCAATACCAGTTCGTCGTTCCCTACGGCGCGGAGTCCGTCGTCCGTCGGGTGCTCGAGCGGCTGAGCGCGAACCGATGCGCCTCGTTTCTTGCGGTGCTCAAACACTTCGAACACGACAGTCGCGGGATGCTCGGCTTCCCGACCGCCGGTTGGACCCTCGCGCTCGACGTACCGGCATCAGGCGCGGCGGTCGCGGCGCTGCTCGACGGTCTCGACGAGCTGGTCGTCGAAGCGGGCGGGCGCGTCTACTTGTCGAAAGACTCGCGTATGCGGGCCGAGCTGGTACCCGCGATGTACCCGCAGCTCGATCGTTGGCGTGAGGTCCGATCGGCACTCGATCCCTGCCATGTGCTCAGCAGCGACATGGACCGACGACTCGATCTTTCCGGAGCACACTCGACGACGTGAGCCACGTCTCAGCCAGCAACGACGCGCCCACCGGCGCCCGGCTCGTCGACGATGAGCTCACGCCAACGGGACGAGGCGGCCGGCCAAACCGACCGCGGGGCCTGAGAGGCTCCCGACCGCGTTCCCAAAGAAGGGCGCATCGCCGAACGTGTACACCGAGCCGTCGGCAAACAGCACCGCGTAGCCCTTTCCGGTCGTCGACGCGGCGAGCGAGACGCACGGCGCCGATCCGAAGTCGCTGGCGGCCGAGCCGAAGAACTGCGCGTTCCCGAAGCAAAAGACACCGCCGTCGGCTGCGACGATCCAGTAGCCGTCGTTCTGCGGACGGGCGGTCATGGCGACGATCGGCCGATTCAGCCGCATACCGCCGGTCGAACCGAAGAACTTCGCGTCGCCGAAACAGAACACTCCGCCGTCCCCGGCGACGAGCCAATAGCCCTTGCCGGTCGACGTCGGCGTCAGTCCGAGCACCGGCGCGTTCAGCCGCATACCGCCGGTCGACCCGAAGAACTTCGCGTCGCCGAAACAGAACACTCCGCCGTCACGTGCGACGAGCCAGTAGCCGTTGCCGGTCGACGTCGGCGCCATACCCACGATCGGTTCGTTGAGCCGCTCCGAACCTGTCGAGCCGAAGAAGCGGGCGTCGCCGAACGAGAACACCCCGCCATCGCCGCCGAACAACCAATAGCCGCGACCGGTCGGACGACCGCACACACCGAGGATCGGCGATCGCAGTTTCTGATTGGAGATCCCGCCGGCGTTGGGCAGGTTGCCGAACGCGAGCAGCTGACCGGCGTTCGAGACGATCCAATAGCCCGTGGTGCCGTCCGCCAGTCGGGCCCCAACCTGTCCGCGCAACGCCGGAAGCATGGCTTCGACGGTGTTGCCCGGACACAGGGTCGCGTACGTGTCGCGGTGTCCGCATATGTTGTGAAGGTTCGTAACCTGTTCGTCGAGACTGTTGACGTACGGAGCGGCGCCGCCCGGGTCGAGGCCCCACCGTGCGCATTTCCATGTCATCAGCGTGACCAGTGACTCCACCATCGCCGAGGTCGGTGCGACATCTTGGTAGTCGCCCATGAGCCCGATGCCGATGGTGTCGGTGTTGAAGTAGAGCGCGTGAGCACCCATGACATTGCGTCGGTCGCGTTCACCCGTGTGCGGGAGGCCGTTGCGATAGTTCTGCGCCCAACGTCCCTCGTAGATCCGGCCGGCCGGATCGATGAGCCAGTTGTACGCGATGTCGATGTACCCGTTGTCCAGTTCGTAGAGGTAGATGCTGCGCGCGAGTCCCGCGTAGTCGGTGATGTCGTTCGGCGTTGCGGTGTGATGCACGATCAGTTTGGAGATCATCGAGTTGTAGATCGGTTCGGCCGTGCGCAGGCTCTCGTTCGCACCCCACTGGGCTCGTGTCACGATCGGCGGGATCGGCCAGCCGAGGTCAGGTGTCGAGATCAGCTCGGAGTCGCGCGGATCGAGGAGACTCGACGTGCTCCCGAGGCGCGCGAGGTACGGCGCCGACGCGACCAGCGCGCCCGCGCCGACCGCGAGCTGCAACGCCTCCCGCCGAGAAACTGCGGAGTGAAGCGGGCCATACGACACGTGGTCGTGGCACGCGGCGCGGGTCTGCTCGTGCGACACCGGCTCCCCCAAGCGATCCGTTCGGATACTTCGGCGGCCCCCGCTCGCACTCAAGCTATCGAACTGGGCCGTCCATGGATCCGCGGGGCCACGATCGTGTACAGATGCGACTTGCCGTCCCCGACGCACCCGATGTGCTACGAACCATCGGTGCCATCCCGCTCCCCGCATTTCGCGGCACCCGCCGACCGACCTGGTGTCGCCGTCGACGTCACGCCGTTGCTCGGTGCACGCAGCGGCATCGGAAACGCGGTCGGCGAGATCGTCGCGGCGCTGCGCGACCTTGACAGCCCGCCGTTCATGATCCCGTACACGTTGAGTCTGCGGGCGCGCATGCTGCGCGCCGATGTGCCGCCCGAAACCCGATTCGTGCCGTGGCCGGCACGGGCGCTGTTGGCCTCGTGGGCTCGTGTCGACGTTCCCCGCATCGACCGATGGCTGCGGCCGGCCCGCGTGATACACGCCACGAACTACCTGGCAGCACCGAGCCGCCTGCCGACACTCGTCAGCATCTACGACTGTTCGTTTGTGCGGTATCCCGAACTGTGCACGCCGGAAGTGCGAGCGCTGGTCCCGATCGTGCGCCGGGCAGTCGCGCGCGGCGTGACTGTCCACACGAGCTCCGAGTTCGTCGCGGCCGAAATCGACGAGATCTTCGGGCCCGGACTCAAAGACGCCGGTCGTCTGGTCGTGATCCCGCTCGGAGTTCCTCGGCTCGGCGTCGAGGCCCGCATGCCTGCCGACGTGGCCGACGCGGTCGACGGCGGCCCATTCGTGCTCGCGATCGGCACGATCGAACCTCGCAAAAACCTTCCGCAGCTCGTGGACGCGTTCGGTTCGCTTGCGACCACGCACCCGCGTCTGCGGCTCGTTGTCGCCGGCCGCGACGGTCCGGGCCGCGGCGCGGTCGACGAGGCGGTCGCACGATTGCCGAGCGCAGTGCGCGACCGCGTCGTCCTCGCCGGACACGTCGACGACGCGGGCCGGCGCGCCCTCCTCGACGGCGCATCCGTCGTCGCGTACCCGTCGATCTACGAGGGTTTCGGATTTCCTGTGCTTGAGGCGTGGAGCGCAGGCGTTCCCGTCGTCGCGGCGCGCGCGGGTTCGATACCCGAAGTGGCCGCAGACGCGGCCCTGCTCGTCGAACCGGGCGACGCCGTGGAGCTGGCCGGCGCGATCGACCGGGTCCTCACCGACGACGCGACCCGGGCCGACCTCGTCCGGCGCGGCCGCGACCGCCTCGGCTGTTTCTCGTGGGCCCGAACCGCCCGGGCGCTAGCTGGGTGCTATCAACAACTGGCCGAGCGCGGACGATGAATCCGAACACCGCGCAGGCGATGAAGGTCGCGCTCCACAGCGGGCAGCTCCTGCAGCCGGTGCCCGGCGGGATCGGCCGCTATACCCACTCGCTGCTGCGCGTGTTGCCGACCGCGGGGGTCGACGTCGTTGCGTTCGCGGCCGGCGCCCGACCGGCCGGGGTGCCGCGCCGGGCGGCGTGGATCGATCTCGGCGCGCCGCGCGGCAGTGTCCGCTACGAGTGTTGGCACCGGCTCGGTCGGCCCGTGCTCCGGCTCGACGCCGATGTCGTCCACGCGCCGAGTCTCGCGGTCCCTCCGGTGCGCGACGCCGCGCTCGTCGTCACCGTGCACGACATCGCGTTCCTGCGAGTTCCTCACGTCACCACCCGCCGGGGTGTCAGCTTCCATCGACGCGCGCTTGCCGTCGCCCGCCGCCACGCCGATCTGGTGATCACGCCCTCGTCGTTCACTCGCGTGGAACTCATTCGGGAAGGGTTCAGCCCCGAAGAGGTATACGTCGCCCTCCTCGGCGTCGATCCGCCGCTTTCTCGCACCGACAACGACATCGACGCCACGGTTGCGAGCACCGGCATCGACGTGCCCTACGTCTTGACGGTCGGCACCGTCGAGCCGCGCAAAGATCTCCCGACGATCGCCGACGCGGTCGAACGCATACGGTCGCGCCGATCGGTCGACCTCGAACTGGTCGTCGTCGGTCCGCCCGGCTGGGGGCACGTGGATCGAATCGACCGGCCGTTCGTGCGACGACTCGGCGAGCAGCCGTGGCCGGTTGTCGACGCGCTTATCCGCCGCTCGGGCGCGTGCTGCATCGCGTCCCACTACGAGGGTTTCGGTCTCCCGGCGCTGGAAGCACTCGCTCGGGGAGCGCCCCTCGCCGTCGCGGAAGGCTCGGCCCTCGAAGAGGTCGTCGGTGACGCGGCACTGTTGTTCCCGCCCGGAGATGTCGACGCGTGCACCGCCGCGCTCGAACAATTACTCGAAGACGAACCGCTGCGTACCACGCTCGCCGCACGCGGCCGCGCCCGGGCCGACGAGCTCACATGGAAAAACTCGGCCGCGGCGCACGCAGTCGCGTACGCGACCGCGGTCTCCCTTCGGGCGCAACACGCGCCGACCTCCGGCGCATGAGTCCTCGCGCCACCGGCCGCGTAGCATCCGCGCCGTGAAAGTCGTCCTCGACGTTTCCGCGGTTCCCGAACGCCCAGTCGGCGCCGGCCGGTACACCGTGGCGTTGGCTTGTGGCCTCGCGGCGCGAAACGACGTGGAGCTCCACCTCCTGACGCGGCGCACCGACCAGGCCCGCTGGGCGACGTTTGCGCCGTCGGCGGTCGTGCACGGATCGGCGCCCACCCGGCGCCCGGCCCGGCTCGCCTGGGAGCAAGCGCGCGGCGGGTCCTTCGCAGCACGAACACACACCGACGTGTGGCACGGCCCGCATTACACGATGCCGCTACGGTCCGCGGTTCCGAGCGTCGTCACGATCCACGATCTCACGTTCTTCGACCATCCCGAATGGCACGAGCGCACCAAAGTCGTGTTCTTCCGCCAAATCATTCGCGCCGCGGCTCGCCGGGCGACCGTCTTGGTCTGCGTGAGCGCATATACAGCCGAGCGTCTTCGCGCACTGGTGGATCCGCACGGCGAGGTGGTGGTCGCGCATCACGGCGTCGATCACGACCGATTCGTCGCGACGGCAGACAACGCAGTCGACCTCGCCGCGCTGGCGGTTCACGGGATCCGACCGCCCTACATCGCGTTTGCGAGCACGATCGAACCGCGTAAGAACGTCCCGATGCTCGTACAGGCGTTCGCCCGAGTTGCCGCGTCCCGACCCGAGCTGCGTCTGGTCCTCGCCGGAGCCGACGGGTGGGGCGCACGGGCGGCGCGAGACGCGATCGCGGCGAGCGGGGTGGCGACGCAGGTGATACGACCCGGATACCTCGCGACCGACACCGTGCCGGCGTTGTTTCGCCATGCCGAGTTGGTCGCGTATCCGTCGTACGAGGAGGGCTTCGGCCTTCCGGCACTGGAAGGCCTCGCGTGTGGTGCACCGGTCGTCACCACCACCGGCTCGGCGCTCGCCGAGGTCGTCGAAGACGCGGCGCTGTTGGTCCGTCCCGACGATCCTGTCGCTCTCGCCGACGCGATGACGCGTGTCCTTGACGACCCCGCCGTCGCGGCGCGACTGCGCGTCGCAGGTCCGGCACGCGCCGCACAATTCACCTGGGCGCGGTGCGTCGATCAACACGTCGACGCGTACCAGCTCGCGGCAAAGGCCGGGATCCCGACGTGAAGGCGCTGATCACAGGCGGCCGTGGTTTCGTCGGGAATTACCTGCGTGCGCACTGCACCGAGGCCGGCGACGACGTCGTCACCATCGACCATGCCGGCCCCGACCCGGTCGACATCACCGACCGTGACGCCATCCACGCGTCACTGAACAGCCATCGGCCCGACGTCGTCTACCACCTCGCTGCGTTGTCGCACGTGGGTGAGAGTTGGGATGATCCGACCGCGGTGTTGCGCGTGAACGTCGAAGGTACCGCGCACCTGCTCAACGCGGCGCGGGCGGCCGCCGTGCGCCGCATCGTCGTGATCGGCAGCGCCGAGGAATACGGGCGGGTCGACGAACGCGACCTCCCGCTGCGCGAGGACGCGCCGCTGCGGCCTGCGAGCCCGTACGGCGTGAGCAAGATCGCGGCGTCGTACCTGGCGCTCCAAGCCCACCTCGCGTACGGGCTCGACGTCGTGCGTGTGCGGGCCTTCCCGCACACCGGGCCGGGCCAATCAGACCGGTTCCTCGTGCCCGCGCTCGCGCATCGCATCTCGACCGCCGAGCGCGAACACCGAGACGAGATCAAGGTGGGATCGCTCGATCCGGTGCGCGACTTCAGCGACGTTCGCGACGTCGTACGCGCGTACCGACTCCTCGCCCTGACCGCCGACGCAGGTGAGGTCTACAACGTGTGTTCGAACTCCGGTGTGTCGGTCCGGGAGATCGCCGACCGTCTCGTCGCCTTGTCGACCCGCAAGTTACGGATCACGGTCGATCCTGCCCTCGTGCGTCCGGTCGACGTTGCGTGTCTCGTCGGCGACGGATCACGACTCCGCGCCCGGACCGGCTGGG
>JBKQIY010000153.1:0-90919 GCA_052148155.1 Acidimicrobiia bacterium
GCGTGGCGGCGCCGTCCGCGGGCGCCATCACCGTCCTCGGCGGACGGCCGGCCGGGTCGACCGCGGCGCTGGACGGCATCGCGTTCGTCGCCCAGGACACGCCGCTGTACAAGAACCTGTCGGCCGCCGACATGCTGCACCTGACCCGCAACCTGAACCGACGCTTCGACCAGCCTTCGGCGGAGGCCCGGCTCGGCGAGCTGAGCATCCCGCTGAAACAGAAGGCAGGCAAGATGTCGGGCGGCCAGCAGGCGCAGCTCGCGCTAACCCTGGCACTGGCCCGGCGGCCACAGCTGCTCATCCTGGATGAGCCGATGGCGATGCTCGACCCGATTGCCCGGCACGACTTCATGGCAACGGTGCTGACGGCGGCGGCCGACGACGGCATGTCGGTGCTGCTGTCCTCACACGTGCTCGCCGAACTCGAACGGGTCGCCGACTACCTCATTGTGATGTCGCAGGGCCGGGTGCAAGTGGCAGGCGAGGTCGACGACCTCCTGGCCAGCCACCGCATCCTGACCGGCCCAGCCGCCGCGGCCGACAGGTACGACCGGCCGGTGGTGCATGTCCGAAGTGGTGAGGCACAGGCCCACCTCCTGGTGCGCGCAACAGTGGGCGATCCGATCCCGCCGGGCTGGGAGACCCATCCGGTCGGCCTGGAAGAGCTCGCCCTCGCCTACCTGCGCGAGCCCGGCGCCACGGCGCTGCCCGGCCCCGCCCGCGGCCGCGACGTCGAACCGTCGGAGGTGACGAAATGACCGCGCCGACCGTGCTGAGCGGGCCGACCCGACCGAAGGAGGATGCGAGCCTGCGGCCGGTGCCGTGGCGGCGGATGGGCTGGGTCACCTGGCGACAGCACCGGATCGCGCTGGCCGGCGCAGCCACGTTCCTGGGCGCGCTCGCGGTGTTCGTTTGGAAAGTCGGCGTTCAGCTGCACCACGCGCATGCCGCCGCGACCGCGTGCAACCCGACGTCGGCGGTGTGCTCCGACCTGGTCACCAAATT
The DNA here is from genome assembly GCA_052148155.1 of Acidimicrobiia bacterium. Lineage (GTDB taxonomy): Bacteria > Actinomycetota > Acidimicrobiia > IMCC26256 > PALSA-610 > JBBQER01. The sequence continues at coordinate 1,006 of JBKQIY010000153.1, forward strand.
CAACTTCATGAACCATGTTCTGGTGGGTGGCTACGCGCTGCAGTTGGTGCCACCGCTGATCGGGGCGTTCATCGGGGCGCCGGTACTGGCCCGCGAGTTCGAGACCGGCACCTTCCGTTACGCCTGGACCCAGAGCTTCGAGCGGTGGCGGTGGACCCTCGCCAAGCTCGTCGTGCTCGCGGTCGTGGTGACCGCCGCGGCCGGAGCTCTCAGCGCGCTCTTGTCGTGGTACTACCAGCCGTACCTCGCCGCGGGCAACCAGGCCCGGCAGCTTTCGGAGCTTTCCCCGTTCTCTCTCGCTCTGTTCGACTTGCGCGGAGTCTCGTTCGCTGCCTGGACGCTGGTCGCGTTCGCGATCGGCGTCCTGGCCGGCACGCTCATCCGCCGGGTCGTCCCCGCGATCGTCGCGACCCTGGCCGCATACACGGGCCTCGCGGTCGTGGCCGCGAACCTCCTGCGCCGCCACTACCTCACGCCACTGGTCACCAACAAGGTGAGCGTGCCCGGTTCCGCGTGGATCTACAGCCAGTGGTGGACCAAGGCCGGCAGGTTCGCGTTCTCCGGGTGGCGAACCGCACCATACGGCTTGCTCCAGCAGTGCTCGTCAATTCCCGTGGGTCCGCTCGGGAAACCTTCGTCGGGAACCGTCGCGCAGTGCTTCGCCCAGCACGGCTACGTGCAGGTGACCAGCTACCAGCCGGCCAGCCGGTTCTGGCCATTCCAGTGGATCGAGGGCGGCTGGCTGCTCGTGCTGTCGGCACTGCTCATCGCCGTGACCGTCCGGCTCGTCCGGCGTCGGGCGGCCTGAAAGAAGGGCAAGCAGTTCGCGTTGATGTTCTGCGTCGCTCCATCAAGGTCGACCGCCAACTCGTCCGCGTGCGCGGACGTGACGGCGGCCGTGGTGGCGTTGAGCTCAACCGCGATCTCAAGACGGAGAAGTCGTTCCGGGCAGTGCCGTTGCCGTCCGTCGTCACGGCGGCGCTCGCCGGTCATATGGCTCAGTTCGAGGCGCGTCACAAGCTCGGTCTCGTGTTCACCAACGAACGCGGTGCACCGATCCGACCGCATCCTTTCTCGGTCGTGTTCAGTGCGGCGCGCGATCGAGCCGGGCCCGCCGCCTTGGGCGACACGCCACGCTTTGCGCCATGACGACGCCTCGTTGCTGATCCGCTCCGGCGCGGATCGTCAAGGTCGTCCAAGTCCGCCTCGCTCACGCGAGCGCGAAGACGACGCCGGACGTTTCCGGCCGCCTGTGGCCCGACGACAGGATCCTGACTCGGCGGGCGGTCGACGACGCGTTCGCCACTCCTGTTGAGGACCGGCCGAGGACTGCCGACGGCCGCTGACCGCGTGCGTGCTGGTCAGCGGCCGTAACGGCTAAATGTCGTAGTAAAGGTAGAACTCCCACGGGTGGGGTCGGAGTTGGACCGGCTCGATTTCGCGTTCTTTTTTGTAGGTGATCCACGTGTCGATGACGTCGGGGGTGAACACGTCGCCTTTCAACAAGAACTCGTGATCGGCTTCGAGCGCGGCGAGCGCCTCGTTGAGTGATCCGGGCACTTGGGGAACTTTCGCTAACTCTTCGGCCGGGAGGTCGTACAGGTCACGGTCGACCGGCGCGGGCGGTTCGGTCCGGTTTTGGATGCCGTCGAGACCGGCCATGAGCATCGCCGAGAACGCAAGGTACGGGTTGCATGACGGGTCGGGACAGCGGAACTCGAGCCGTTTCGCTTTGGGACTCTTCGAATAGAGCGGGATCCGCACCGACGCAGACCGGTTCCGCTGCGAGTAGACCAGATTGACGGGCGCTTCATAGCCGGGCACGAGCCGCTTGTACGAGTTCGTGGTCGGGTTCGAAAACGCCAGGATCGCCGGCGCGTGTTTCAACAGACCGCCGATGTACCACCGCGCCATGTCCGACAGGCCGGCGTAGCCCTTCTCGTCGAAGAACAGCGGCTCGCCGTCTTTCCACAACGACTGATGCACATGCATGCCCGACCCGTTGTCCTGGAACAACGGCTTCGGCATGAACGTCACCGAATAGCCGGCCGCCCGCGCGACGTTCTTCACGACGTACTTGTACAACATCAACTTGTCGGCCATCACCGCCAACGTGTCGAACCGCATATCGATCTCGGCCTGACCGGCAGTCCCCACCTCGTGATGTTGGACCTCGATCGCGATGCCGACCGCTTCGAGCTGACGGACCATCTCGGAACGCAGGTCCTGAAACTGGTCCATGGGCGGGACCGGAAAATAGCCTTCCTTGTAGCGCGGCTTGTACGCCAGGTTCGGCGAACCGTCCAGTTCGCGCTCCCGTCCCGAGTTCCACACCCCCTCGACCGAATCCAAGAAGTAATAGCCCGAGTACTGGTTCTGGTCGAACCGCACCGAATCGAAAATGTAGAACTCGGCTTCGGGACCGAAGTACGCGGTGTCTGCCAGACCGGTCGACTTCAGATACGCCTCCGCCTTGTTCACGATGTAGCGCGGATCACGCGAATACGACTCGCCGGTGAGGGGGTCGCGCACATGCGCGTTGATGTTCAACGTCACGTGCTGACGGAACGGATCCAACACCGCCGTGTTCGGATCTGGGATCAACAACATGTCCGACTCTTGGATCTCCTGGAATCCACGGATCGACGACCCATCGAACCCCAGACCTTCCTCGAACACATCCGCGGTCAGCTCATGCGCAGGCACCGAAAAATGTTGCATCAAACCCGGAAGGTCACAGAACCGAACATCGACAATCTCGACGTCATTGTCCTTAGCGAACTTCAGAACGTCGCTCGCGCTGCGCTGTGCCACTGGCCGACCCCTTCTTCGAGACGAATGCGAGTGTCCGACAGACCCCGCGCACACGCACGGGGCCCCAGTTCGGCGGAAGCGTCGCCGAAATGCTTTGCCCGACCTTTGCTTCTGTGTGAATCCTCTGTTACCCACCTCTGCCGGGCCGGGGTGAGGCTACGCGAACGTTCCTACACTGTGCCTATGGAGCGCCAACTGGAGTACGTCCTGCGCACCGTCGAAGAGCGCGGCGTGCGTTTCGTCCGGCTCTGGTTCACGGATGTGCTCGGCTTTTTGAAGTCGGTCGAGATCACCCCCGCCGAGCTCGAGGTCGCGCTCGAAGAGGGCATGACCTTCGACGGCTCGACGATCGAGGGCTACAGCCGGATCCAGGAATCCGACATGCTGGCCAAACCTGACCCGAATACGTTCGAATTGTTACCGGGTGGTGACATCGACGCGCCGGTCGCGCGTATGTTCTGCGACGTCCAGGTCTTTTCGGGCGACCCGTTCCACGGTGATCCCCGCTACGTCTTGAAGCGCAACCTCGAACGGGCGCGGGAGAAGGGCTTCACGTTTTTCGTCGGCCCCGAGATGGAGTTCTTCTATTCGCGTACCGCCGAGCGGGTCGAGCCGCTCGACAGTGCCGGCTACTTCGATCTGACCGCCCACGACCTCGGTTCGCAACTACGCAAGCAGACTGTGCTCCGCCTCGAAGCGATGGGCATCCCCGTCGAGTATTCGTTCCACGAGAACGGCCCGAGCCAGCATGAGATCGACCTTCGTCACACCGACGCGCTGACGATGGCCGACAACGTGATGACGTTCCGGCTCATTACCAAAGAGGTCGCGCAGGATCACGGCGTGCACGCGACGTTCATGCCCAAGCCGATCGCGGGTGCGTTCGGGTCAGGGATGCATTCGCACCTGTCGTTGTTCGAAGGTGACGTGAACGCGTTTCACGATCCGGGCGACGAGTACGGCCTTTCCAAGGTGGCGAAGCACTTCATCGCTGGTCTGCTCGTGCATGCGAGCGAGATCGTCGCGATCACGAACCAGTGGGTGAATTCGTACAAGCGGCTGATTCCGGGTTACGAAGCGCCCGTGTACAAATGTTGGGCACGCAACAACCGTTCCGCGCTGGTGCGTGTCCCGTTGCCGAAGAAAGGCAACAGCGATTCGACCCGTGTCGAGTTCCGCGCCCCGGACCCGGCCTGCAACCCGTATCTCGCGTTCTCGGTGATGCTCGCGGCTGGGCTCAAAGGCATCGAAGAGGGCTATGCGCTGCCGCCGGAAGCGACCGACAATATCTACGCGCTGACGGACGCGGAGCGGCTCGCGGAGGGCATCACCGCGTTGCCGGGTTCGCTGCGTGACGCGCTCGACTCGATGGAACGCTCAGAACTGATGGCCGAAACGCTCGGCGAGCACGTCTTCGAGAACTTTCTCATCAACAAGCGCCGCGAGTGGACCGACTACAAGGCGTACGTCACACCGTTCGAGATCGATCGTTGGCTCGGAACGCTGTAGACATTGACCTGATCACCATGACCGAACTCAGCGACCTCGTCCTCGTCTTTCCCGATCCGCCGCCGCCGTTGCTCGTGCGGACGCTCGACCTGGCCGGACAACAATGGAAAGCTGTCGCCAACGCGGCGATCGCGATGCAAAGCGAACCGGCCGACGGCTGGATGGGTGCGGTCGTGTGCGCCGAAGACGATCCCGAAGGCGCGTTCGCGCTGTGCCGGTCGTTGCGGAAGGGCGATGGGCGGGTCGAGTCGATCCTGTTGTTGGTGTCCGGTGCGCAGCTGCACGAACTCGAACAGCGCGACGACCTGTTCGACGACTTTTGCCTGTCTCCGTTCCACCCGAAGGAGATCGAGGCACGCTTTCGCCATCTGTTGTTCCGCGCCGGTCGGGGCGACAGTCCCGAGCTCGCTTCGTACGCAGATCTCGTCCTCAACTTCGAGACGTACCAGGCCGCGATCGGCGGGAAACCGCTCGACCTCACCTACATGGAATATGAGCTGCTCAAGTTTTTCTTGACCCATCCGGGCAAGGTGTTCACCCGTGAACAGCTGCTGTCGCGGGTGTGGGGGTACGAGTACTACGGCGGCGCCCGCACGGTCGATGTGCACGTCCGGCGTTTGCGAGCCAAGCTCGGCGAGGAGCACGCCAACCTGATCCAGACGGTGCGGTCGGTCGGCTACCGGTTCGGCCAGACCCGCTGGCCCGGCAGCACCGGCCGTCAGGACGGCGACGGCTGAGCTTCGGCGTCGTTGGCGTGGCGGTCGGCGTCGTCGGCGGCCATCCACCCGAACGCGCCCGACCAGAGCGCGCCGACGACGAACAGGCCGATCGGCCCGACGACGAACATTGCCAACAGGATGGCCACGACCCCGATCATCGGCCCGAGGTTAGACCTCAGGTCGACGAGTTCCGTTCCGGCGTGGCGGTCGTCGACGCCGACCGATCCGTCCGACCCGATCCGTCGGCCGCGACCGGCCGCTCAGGTGGCGTCGCGCTCGACGGGGACGTAGGCCCAGACTTCGATCTCGACGTGCGCGCCGCCGGGCAGGGCGCCGACCTGCACGGTCGAACGGGCCGGCCGGTGCGAGCCGAACGCGTCGGCGTACACCGCGTTGACGGCTGCGAAACTGGCGAGGTCGGTGACGAACACGGTCGTCTTGGCCACGTCGGACATCGATGCCCCGCAGTCGTCCAACATCGCGGCGATGTTCGCCAACACCTCGCGTGCTTCGGCTTCGGCGCCTCCGACGACGATGGCGCCCGTCGTGCGATCGAGCCCGATCTGTCCGGCGAAGACCAGCCAGTCTCCGGCGCGCACCACCGGCGAGTACGGGCCGGCAACGGCCGGTGCGCTCGGCGTCGGGACGGGAACGACGGCCATGGCTACCTCCTCAGTCGGCGCGAGGCGCGGGTGTGTCGGGTCGGGAACGTCTCCGGCCGCGTCCCCTCGGCGCGGCTGAGCGCGTTCCAGGTGGCCGCCGCGACCGCGGCGAACACCGCGTCGGACGATCCGGCGAGCGGAACGCGTGCGTCGTCGAGGAGTTCTACCTCGACCGGCGGCATGTCCTTGGCGCGCAGGATACCGAACGACCGGATGGTGAGGTCGTGCACCTCTCCGGTCGCTGGATCGACGGTCAGCGACTCGGTGCAGACCCAACCCAATGCCATGTGCGCGGCGCCGATCGCGTAGGAGCGCAGCACGGTCTCGTCGAGCGGATCTCCGGCCGCGACACGAACGACGATTCGGCCGAACGCACCGGTCGCCGGGTCGACATGCACCTGCGCGCCGGCGCTCGCACCGGACGGTGCCCGCACACACGTGTCGAGCAACGTGGGGTCATCGGTGAGCGCTGCACGGTCGATGCCGGCGGCGTCGAGGGCGCCTTCGACGAGTACGGCCTGTTCGGCGAGACCGGCGCCGCGTAACTGGGCGCTGACGGGTGGGCCGGCGAGATCGACTTCACGCCACCGTGTTGTCACCGCACACGCGTACGGCGACGGCCACGGCGACACGTTCGGGCCGGCGCCGCCGGCGATCGCACCGTCGATGTCGACGCGTCCGTCGCGCAACACGGCGGTCGCGGCGATCGGCGGACGTTTGGGGCCGAGACGTACGACGTCTTCGCGCGAGTAGACGACGCGCACGACGCGTCCGAGACGATCCGCGAGTTCGCGTGCCGCCCGCGGCGCTGCCGATGCCTGCTTGCCACCGAACGCGCCGCCGTTGGCGTACGGCGAGGCCGGCTCACCTCCGGGCACGCACCACGACGCGTCCGGCTCCAGATATGCGGGTTCGACCCACGACGTCGCCAGCCGGACCCCGCCGGCCGGGCAGGCGGCGAGGGCGTCGAACAGTGGTGGTCGTTCCTCGACGGTCGTGCGCCGGCCCTGGACCTTGGCGGCGGCGATCCGGGCCGCGGCCAACGACTCCCCGACAACCCAGCGCATCCCGGCCGCGTCGAGGCTGTCGGCGGACGAACCCGGCGGGAGCGGCACCGCGACGAGCGCGTCTCGCGGCGCGGTGTCGTCGGCGAAAGGTGCGCCGCCGAGCGGGACGTCGGCGCGAACGGTTTGCGCGACGCCGCCTTCGAGTTCGGCGCGGCGAGCGGCCGCGTCGAGATCACGTCCGGTCTTCTGCGCCCCGACATGGCTGTCGTCGGCGTCGCGGAGGGCGTCGTACACCGTGCGCCACCCGGTACAGCGGCACAGGTGCGCGGCCAGCATGCGGTCGAGGTCGCGTCCACGACCGCCGGCTGACCGGACGACGATGCCGGGCGTGCAGAACCCGCATTGCGATCCGCCGGTCGCGACGAACGCGGCCGCGAGACGGTCGCGGGTCGGGCGGTCCAAGCCTTCCAGCGTCGTCACCGAACGGCCGGCCATCCGGCTGATCGGGGTGACGCACGCAACGCGCGGTTCGCCGTCGACGAGGACGGTGCAACAGCCGCACTGTCCTTGGGGTGCGCATCCGTCCTTGACCGAGTACAGGCCCAGCTGTTCGCGTAACACGATCAGCAGCGACTCGTCGGCCGGCGCGGTGACGACGACCGCGCGGCCGTTGCACGTCAACGGTGTGTTGACCTCGGTTTGGTCCACGAGGCGTCAGCCTCGCAACGGACGGCTCAGGAGAAGGACTGACCGCAGCCGCAGGTGCGCTGCGCGTTCGGGTTGTTGATCGTGAACCCGGCGCCTTGCAGGCCGTCTTTGTAGTCGAGCGACGCGCCTTGGAGATACTCGGCGCTGGCCGGGTCGACGACCACACGGACGGCGCCGTCGTCGTAGACGTTCTCGATGTCGTCGGGGGCCTTTTCGCTGTCGAAGAACATCTCGTAGGACAGGCCTGAACAGCCGCCCGGGCGTACCGCGACGCGCAGGCTCAGCTCAGGCTGGTCCTCGGCCTCGAGCAGTTCGCGGACCTTGGTGGTGGCGGTATCGGTGAGCGCGATCATGGCTGTCCTCCACTCGGGTACTTCGCCGTTCAGGTTATCGGACCGAAACCGCGACTCGGCACGGATCCCGGTCGTACAACGTCGCGAACTCGTCCACGCTTCCCCCGCCGACCTCGGCGACGATGCCTTCGGTGATGCCGCGGTGCAGATTGCACACCAGTTCGGGATAGGCCTCGGCCAGCTCGCGGAACGGACAGTGCATGAAGGCCATGTCGGTCGCGGTGCCCGACGTCTCGGTGACCGGCTCGAAACCCAAGCGGTGCATCTCGTCGGAGAGTGCCTTGACGCACGACTGGGCCCGGGTCCGGCGTCCGGCTTCGACACCCCAGGCGCGGCCGATCTCGGTGGCTTCGCTGCCGTCGGCGCCGACTCGTTCGGCGAGCGCGGCGAGCAGTCCCGAAAGGAGGGTGTAGCTCGGCGGATCGAACCCCAGACCGGGGGCGCCGGCTGAAAGTGAGTACACGTGGGTGGGCCGGCCGACCGTTCCTCGGTGCACAGGCTCGACTTCGACGAGGCCGGCTTCGCGTAGGCGGTCGAGGTGCAGTCGGACGGTGTTGGCGTGCAGACCGAGCGAGTCGGCCAGCTCCTGCGCCGAGCAGCCGCGGGTCGAGCCTGCGAGCTCCCGATACATCGAGAACCTGGTCTCGTCGCCGAGCGCTTTGAGCATCGCGAGCAGGTCCATTTCCTTGACGGTACCTCCGGCTCGGGCATATTTTCAAGGTCTACACTGGTTTTATTCACCGATGGTTCCCGAACCCGTAGATGACAGCCCGCCCGTGACCGATCTCAGCGCCGCGCCTCCGAGCTCCGACGATGTCCGCCGGATGCTCGCGGGCGTCCTCGATCCGGAGCTGCACGCCTCGATCGTCGATTTGGGAATGGTCCACGACATCGCGGTCAGCGCGGCCGGCGACGTGACCGTGAAGGTCGCGTTGACCACCGCAGCGTGTCCGCTGCGAGGTCAGATCGGCAACGACGTCCGCTCCAAGGTTGCCGGTCTCGCCGGCGTACGCGACGTCACGGTCGACTACGACGAGATGACCCAACAGGAACGTTCGAACGTCATGCAACGGGCACGCTGGCAGGCCGCACAGCAGGCGCCCCCGACGGAGATCTCGGCCACGACGCGGGTGATCGCCGTCGGCAGCGGAAAGGGCGGCGTCGGGAAATCGTCGATCACCGCGAACCTCGCGGCGGCGCTCGCGGCGCGCGGGTTCACGGTCGGCGTGCTCGACGCCGACATCTGGGGTTTCTCGATTCCCCGCATGTTGGGTGCGCAGGCACGTCTGGCGGGAACGAAAGGTCCCGACGGGGCCGGCAAGATCGTTCCCTACGAGGTCGACGTCCCCGGGGCCGGCGGAAAACTGAAGATCGTCAGTATGGGTTTGCTCGTCGACGACGAGGACACTGCGCTCATGTGGCGGGGCTTGATTCTCGCCAAGGCGTTGGAACAATTTCTCGTCGACGTCGCCTGGGGCGACCTCGACTATCTCCTCGTCGACATGCCTCCCGGAACGGGCGACATTCAGATGGCGCTCGCCCGTCTGTTGCCCCAGGCCGAGATGCTGGTCGTCACCACTCCCGCCCAAGGTGCGCAGAAAGTCGCGGCCCGAGTCGCGGACATGGCCCGACGTTCGTACCTCAAGGTGTTGGGCGTCGTCGAGAACATGCATGCGTTCGTCGCGCCTGACGGTTCGAGCCATGCGATCTTCGGCTCCGGCGGCGGCCAGCGACTCGCGGCACTGACCGGCGCGCCCCTCGTCGGTGAGGTCCCGATCGACGGGGCGGTCTCCGAAGGCGGCGATGTCGGACAGCCGGTCGTGCTCGCCCACCCTGAGCTGCCCGCGGCGCGGGCGCTGACGGAGATCGCGCGCCGAATCGTCGAAGAGCTCCTCCCCCCGGTCGAGATGGCAGGCTGCACGGCCCGCATGTTCGAACTTGTCGAAAAGCTCGCCCCCGCCGCCGACCGCACCTGAGCGGCTCAGTCGGTCATCCGCAACGCCACCGCAGGTTGGATTCGCGACGCGGCACGCGCCGGCGCCGCGGTTGCGAGCAGCGCACAGATGAGTGTCCCGACGATTACCGAAGCGATCGCGACGACCGGCACACGAAACGCAAGTCCCGACCCGAACGCGTCGGTCAACGTGATCGACCACGCGGTGACGAGCGCCAGCAACGTCCCGATGACCAGACCCTCGATCGCGACGAACGCCGACTCGACGACAAACGCGGCTCGTACCGCGCCAGCTTGGACCCCCAGGGCGCGCAGCACACCGACTTGACGGCGACGCTCGCGCACGGCTCGCACCATGATCACGCCGATGCCGGCGACCCCGACGATCAGTCCGAGCGCGAGATAGCCGCGGATCAACACGAAGAACTGTTGCTGGTCCGACAGCTGGTCGTGCACGGTGTTGCGTATCGTCTCGGCGCTGCCGCCGTTGGTGACGAACTGGCCCGCGAACGACGCCACGAACTGGTCGGGGTGGGTGGCGTCGACGTAGGCGCGACTCGGCACCGCAGCACTGCCGAACGCGTCGCGCGCGGCCGACTGGCTCATGAGCACACCGTTGTTGGCCCAGTCGTTGGTCCCGAGCGCGGCGATGGTAAAGGTCCGTTCGGCACCGCTGACGATGTCGCGTACGGTGAACCGGTCGCCGATCGCGATCTGCTGCGCGGGCGGACCGTTTCCCGAAGACAAAAAGAACTTGTCGACGATCGCGAGGTGCGGATTGGCGAGCACCGCCGCGTACGCGGCACGGTCAGTGGCGTAGGTGCCGTGATCGTCGAGGGCCGGCGGTCCGTGTTGCACGAACGCGGGACCGAACGCGGTGCCCGACCATTCACGGGGCTGGGTCAGGCCTGGCGCGTGCACGACCTCGAGGTCCAACGAGACGAGCGGCGCGACCGCTCGGACACCGGCCTCGCGCGACAGTTGGGCGAACGGGACGGGATCGCTCGGGTTCGAGGAGATCAGCACGTTGAATCCACCGGACGCGTCGTGGGTGAACTGCCCGAGTTGCCCGGCGAACATCGACCCGATGACCGAGACGTACACGAGGATGAACACCACGAGCGCGAACATTCCGAGCGTCATCGATGTCCGGAACCGGCGTGCGAGCGGATACGCGAGTCCGAGCCGAACCTGGAAAGAATGTTTGGCGAGCCGTCCGACCGCGTGACCGATCGTTCCTTGTTGTTGGGAGACGAGCACGACCGCCGCGCCGACGAGCATCAAACCCTGCGCGACGAACAGGAACACTCCGACGCTGCTGTGCAGCGCGAGCGCGATCGGCACCGCGACGACCCCCCACAGCAGCACGACCGCCGCCAACGTCGAGGTGACCGTCCGGCGCGGGAAGTTCCGAGCGAGCGCAGGTCCGATGCCCGCGAACACGAACACCGGTCCGGTGACGAGCCCGACGAACGAGCCTCCGGTCGCGCCGACACCGGTCAGGACCAATCCGGCCGTCGCGACCACGAGCCCGGCGTAGAACGAACGGGCGTGCGGGCGGTGCGGGGCCGTCTCGTTGATGTCGCGAATGGCGCGGATGATGTTGAATCGTCCGAGCCAGACGCTGGTGGTCAGCACCGTCACGATCGCGATGACGAACCCGATCTCGAGGCCGCGTTGCACACTCGCCCACGTGAACGCGAAGTGCAGCGTGAGTCGAGAGCTGGTCGGTCCGCTGTCGCGGAGCCGGGCCGCGAAGGCCATGATCAACCGCCCGAGCCCGAGCCCGGCGAACGTTCCCGCGACCGAAGACGCCAGCGCGTAGCACCATCCTTCGGTGGCGAACGCGCCGACCAACGCCGATCGTCGTAGTCCGACGGCGCGCAACATGCCGAGTTCGGACTTCCGTTCGTCGGCGAGCATGAAGAAGATGTTGACCAGCAAAAGGATGCCGGCCAGTACGCCGAACGTCCCCAACGATGAGTAGATCTGGGCGAGCTGTCCGCCGTTGCGGTTGGCCTGTTCGAGGACGGTGACCTTGGCTTGATTGATGTCGTACTTCAGCGCGCCGAGCCGGGCCATCAGGGCGCGGCTGACCGTATCCGACAGCTTGGCGCCGCCCTCGACCCCACCGCGGTTCGAGATGACGACGGTCGAACGGGGAGGCGCGTCCAGTCCGGGCTGGCCGCGTGCGAGGATCGCCGCGATCGTTCCGGGCGCGACGAACGCGTTGTCGGACGTATGCGCGCCGCCGGACCAGAATCCGGCGACACCCAACCTTGGGAGCACGCGCACGACCCGCAACGGTGTCGACACTCCGTACGCGAAGGCGATAATGCGCGCGCCGACACCGACGTTCAACGCGTGCGCGAGGTCGGTGCCGATCGCGGTCTGTCCGGGCTGGGGGGTCGGCCCGGAAATGCCCGTCGCGTTCGGATCTCCACCGAATTGGCGGGCGGCGGCGAAGTCGGTTTCGAGCAGCTGCGACGTCGGTGCCGCACGCCGCGGTGTCGTCACCGTCGCGATCGACGCGCTCGCGAACGTCAGCGGGAGCACACCGTTGACGTCAGGGTTCCGAAAGGCCGCCAGACGCGCCCGCAGCGCGGCGCCGTCGGCGATGCCCGCCACCGAGACGACCTCGTCGATCGGCCCGAGTTGCTCGAACGCGCCGCGCCGGATCGACGACGTGAACGTGTCGCCGACCACGAACGACCCCGTCATGATCGCGGTGCCGAGCAACGAGCCCAAAATGACGAGCACCGTCTCTCGGGGGCGGCGTACGACGTTACGCAGCGCGAGCCGGCGCAGCACCGGACGCCGGATGAGGACATAGACGAACGGCAACGAGCAGAGCGCGACGAGGAGCATCCGGCGACGTCCTCAGCGCGGCAGTGCGTCGCCGACGCGTTCGTCGCTCACGATCCGACCGTCCCGCATGCGCAACAGCCGGTTGGCGGACAGGCCCACTCCGTCGTCGTGCGTGACGAGGATGAGGGTCAGACCGTCGACGTTGAGCTCACGGAGCAAGCGCATGACGAGCACGGCGTTGTCGGAGTCGAGCGCACCGGTGGGTTCGTCGGCCCACACGATGCGGGGCCGGCCGGCGAGCGCACGCGCGACGGTGACCCGTTGTTGTTCGCCTCCCGACAGCTCTCCGGGCCGGTGTCGGGCACGATCGGCGAGCCCGACTCGTTCGAGTGTCTCGTGGGCGCGGCGGCGGGCAGTTTTGGGGTCGACGCCTGCGAGGAGGGTCGGGAGCTCCACGTTTTCGACCGCGCTGAACACGGGGATGAGGTTGTACGCCTGGAAGATGAACCCCATCGACGACGCGCGGCCGCTCGTCCGTTCGGCGTCGGACAAGGCGTGCAGGTCGACGCCGTCGAGCATGACGCGTCCGCCGTCGATGTCGTCGAGTCCCGAACAACAGTTGAGCAGCGTCGTCTTCCCCGAACCTGACGGTCCCATCACCGACACGAACTCGCCTTCGTGCACGATGAGGTCGACGCTGCGGAGCGCGTCGACCGTTTCGGCACCGGTCCGGTAGACCTTGCGCACACCTTCGGCTACCAGCAGCTGATCGGTCACCCACGCTCCATCGGAAGCCTTCGTCGATCCGCCACGGTAGACCCCGTCTCGAGATCGGCTCCGGCGGTCATCCGTTCGGCGGCGCCGATTGCACGTGTGTGACGGTCCGTTCCCTCACCGGTCACTCAGCGTCACACGCGTGACACCCGCGCCGCGGGCTAGCGCATGCGGGCGCCGCGCAGCGTGTCGGGAAGTTCCTGGCGTCCCCGTGTACGCAACGCCGACACCGCCTCAGGAATGTCACAGCGTTCGGGTCGAGCCGAGTCGAACGGGACCCGTTCGTCGCCGCGGAGCACGAAACGGCATCCATACTCGGTCTCGATCGACATCGATTCGGCCATGAGACCGTCGTCGACGTCGATGACGACACCGTCGTCGCCCGGATACAGCGCACGCAGGTATTCGGGTGCGTACACCGCGACCCCGGCGACGTCGCCGACCCGCTCCGAGTCGGGCCCGGGCCAGAAGTCCTCGTACAGGAACGGCGCGGTCGACTCGCAACAGCCGGTACCGATCGTGAAGACCAGCTCACCACGCCGGTCGCGCCGTGCCCGTTCAACGACGCGCGCGGCGGCCGGCGTACCGGTGACGTGCACGCTTAGATGTTGCCGCTCAGCGCGGAGAAGTGGAGGTAGCCGCTGCGGTCGGTCGCGGTGTTCTGCCAGACGTGCTTCAGGTGGCGGTACTCGTTGTAGCCGTACTCGCCGAGCTCGACGCCGATACCGGACTGCTTGTATCCACCGAACGGTTGGCCGGGCGTAATCATGTGGTAGTCGTTCACCCAGACGGTGCCGGTCCGCATGCCTGCCGCGACGGTGTGCGCACGGTCGAGGTTCTTGCTCCAGACGCCTCCGCCGAGCCCGTAGATCGAGTCGTTCGCGATCTTGATCGCCTCGTCGTCAGAATCGAACGGGATCACGCACAACACCGGCCCGAAGATCTCCTCCTGGGCGATCTTCATCGAGTTGTCAGCCTCGAAGATCGTGGCCTGGAAGAAGGCGCTCGGGTCGAGGCCGGCCGCCAGCCCGGTTGGCTTCGAGCCGCCACAGAGCAGCTTGGCGCCTTCATCGAGGCCGAGCTTCACGTAGCGTTCGGTCGTGTCGACCTGGCTCGGCGCGACGAGCGGACCTTGGTCGGTGTTCATGTCCATGTTGTCGCCGATGACGATCTTGGCGGCACGTTCGACGAGCATGCCGACAAACTCGTCGTAGATCTTGCGTGACACCAACGCGCGGGTGCCCGACTCGCACACTTGGCCGTTGTGGAAGAACGTACCCCACAGCACTCCGGCCGCGGCGAGGTCGAGGTCGGCGTCGTCGAGGACAATGTTGGCCGACTTGCCGCCCAGTTCGAGCGTGACCTTTTTCACGGTTCCCGACGCGAGTTGCATGATGCGCCGACCGACTTCGGTCGAGCCGGTGAAAGCGACCTTGTCGACGAGGGGGTGCTGTGCGAGTTCCTCGCCGGCGCTGCCGCCGGGGCCGGTGATGAGGTTCACGACACCGGCCGGGATGTCGGCCTCTGCGCAGGCCTTGACCATCTCGATCGCCGACAGCGACGTGAAGCTCGCCGGCTTCAGCACCGAGCAGTTGCCCGCCGCGATCGCGGGCGCGATTTTCCAGCCGGCCATCAGGAACGGGAAGTTCCAGGGCACGATGCCGGTGCAGACGCCGTACGGCTCGCGCCGCACGATGCTTTTCGCCGGCGGGAATGGGCTCTCACCGCGTTCGATGACGTCGGGTTCGTTTTCGGCGCAGCCGGCGAAATACTCGAACGTGGATGCGCCGCCGGGCACGTCGGCGAACATCGCCTTTTTGATCGTGCCGCCGCCGTCACGCGCCTCGATCTCGGCGATGTCAGCCGAACGGGCGGTGATCAACTCGGCGACCTTGCGCAGCCGTGCGGCGCGTTCTGCGCCCGACATCTTCGGCCACGGACCGTTGTCGAACGCGTTGCGTGCCGCCTCGATGGCACGTTGCGCGTCGTCGCGGCCGGCCTTGGCGACGTCGGCGATTTTCTCGCCCGTGGACGGCGCAAACGTCGGGAACGACTCGCCGGATTTCGGGTCGGTCCACTCACCGTTGATGAAAAGTTGGGTATCGGCCACGGGTTCCCCTCGCTGCGAGCTGACGACCGCCGCAGGTTATGCCTGTCCGTCGACCCGTGCCCAGGCCGACTTCGGGCCGGTGCCGGTGACTTTGCCTTCGGCTTTGAGCTTCAACAGGTGGGCGTGTACCTGGTGGCCGGCCATTTCGAGCAGGCCTTCGGGCGTGTCGACGTACAGCGTCGCGACGACATCGGGGATCTTCGCCGGGCCTTTGGCAAGCAACCGCATGATCTGGCGTTCGCGCTGTTTGCGATGAGCGACGTACGCCTCGAGCGCCGCTGCCGGTTCCTCGATGACGTCACCGTGGCCTGGGCAGATGCGCGCGACCCGTTTGATTTTGCGCAGCCGGTCGAGCGACGCGAGGTACTGCACCATGTCGCCGCCCCGCTCGGGGTTCACGACCGTGGTGGTCCCGTTGAGGACATGGTCGCCGGTGAACAACGTCCGTTCCTCGTCGAGCAAGAAACACAGATGGTTCGGCGCGTGGCCCGGCGTGTGGACCGCTTCGAGCCGGAACTCGGTACCGTCGATGGTGTCGCCGTCGCGCAGTACCAGGTCGAGTTCGAGGTTGACGTCGTCGGCTTTGGGGAACTTGCCGAACGCGCCGACGACCGCGCCGGTCTTGGCGCGGATCCGCGCCGCCGCGGGCCAATGGTCAGGATGTGTGTGGGTGAGCAACACCCACTTCACCCGGTCGCGCATCGCGGCGCCGACGATCGACTCGACATGTTTGGCGACGTCCGGACCGGGATCGATGACCGCCACCTCGTCGATGCCGACAAGATAGGTATTGGTTCCGGGGCCGGTCATCAGACTGGGATTGTTCGCGACGACCCGTCGGATCAGCGGGGACAGCGCGCTCGGGACTTCGGGGGTCATGGCAGCCACGGCTACACGTTGACTTCGCCGGCCGCGGCTGCACGTTCAGCGCGAAACGAGATGTCGGGCAACGGAATGGTCCAATGCGTCGTCTCCGAGACCGCATCGCCCGGCAGTACGACGCGTTCACCGGTCCCGTCGGTTACGACACGCGATCGCCCGCGGGCGTCGCGCGTTCCCGCGTCGAGATCGGCGAGCAGCTCGCCGGCACGTTCGTAGCGGGTCAGCGCACGTAACGTCGTCTCGGTCGGGAAGATCAGGTCGATCTCGCCCGCCTCGTGCTGCGCGAGCGCGTCTGGCGGCCGCACCCAACCTGATGCCACGAGTTCGTTGTCGTCGTGGGTTCCGTCCTCGCCGTCGGGTGCGGCAGCGACGAAGAACCACGTGTTGTATCGGCGCGGCGCACCCAACGGTGTGAGCCAGTGCGAGAACAGCCGCAGTGGACGGCCCGCGAGCACGAGGCCGCGTCGTTCGAGCAGATCGACGAACCGGAGCGTCCCGGCGTTGAGCTGGTCGCGTGCGGCTGCGAGCTCGGGGCCGTGCTCGACCGGCGCGCCCGCCACCGTGTCCGCCGCGATCAGGATGCCGGCCTCTTCGAAACATTCGCGTAGCGCCGCGACCCGGAATCCGAGTCCCCCAGCGGGCAGGCCTTGCTCGACGCTGGCGGCACGGTCGTCGAGGTCGACAACCCGGGCGGCGAGCCGCGGGTGGCGGTCGTCGGCGTCGACTGCGCCGCCGGGGAAGACGGTGGCGCCGGGTCCGAACACTGCGCGTCCGGTGCGTTCGAGCATCAAGACGTGCAGGTCGGGCCGGTCCGAGACGAGGATCACGGTGGCGGCGTCGCGTATCGCTGAGTTCCTGGCGGCTGGTGACGGCGGAGCCGGCGACGCGGACGGGACGTTGGCCGAAGCGTCGACGGCTCTCATCCATACAGTCTACGTGGCGCCCTCCACCTGCGGTTGGGCCGCCTGACCTGGAGTTATAGGTCGCCTTCGGGGAAGCGGGCACGGCGTTCGGCCTCGGTGAGGCCGCCCCAGATTCCGTGCGCTTCGCGGACCCGCAGCGCGAATTCTAAGCAGTCGTCTCGCACGTGACACTGCGCGCAAATCTGCTTGGCGTGCGCTTCGCGCGCCTCGCGATCGTCGCGCCGCTCCGGTGTCGACGGTGGAAAAAACATTGCTGATTCGGGACCTCGACACGCTGCTTTCAGGTGCCAGGTCTCGTGAATAAGACCGAGTGCCACGCCTACTCCGTCCCCGAACATTGCCTGAGCGCGCGGAAGGTATCTGGCCACTCCTGCGCTGACAAGCGGAACTTTTCGCGGTCGTGTCCGAGCGCGCAATCGGTTAGTGGGCGCCTGACCGGTCTCGGTAGTCGCGGGCGCCGCCCGCTTGCGGCTCGACTTCGAGCATGATGCCCTCGACCGCCACGACGCGTACGGCCTCACCTGCCTCGATAGGTGTCGCGCGGTTGGTTCGGGCTCGCCACAACGCGTCGCGTACCCGGACCACTCCGTCTGGGTCGACACCGACCTCGGCGACGCCCATCTCGCCGATCAATTCTTCGCGGCCGATCGTCGGTGTGGAGAAGCGACTTCGCACCATTGCTGTCATGCCGGACAAAACGAACAAGAGGGTTGCACCGCACACAAGCACCAGAATCCACCATGCCGGATCGATCGCGGTCGCGCCGTTGTAACACCAGATCGAACCGGCGATGAGCGCCCCACCTCCGATAAATGTCCACGGTCCGAGTCCGCCGGCTTGCAGATCGACCGCGAGCCCGAAGATCCCCAGCCCGAGAAGACCGACCGCCCACACGGCGACGGGAAGGTGCGAGAACCCGAAACAACTTCCGACGAACGCCACCGCGCCCACCACACCCGCGACGCCGACACCGGCGGTGAAGAACTCGAACAGCATCAACGACAAGCCGGCGACGAACAAGAAATACGCGACCCAGGGCGTGTCGAGCGTATGCGCGAGTTGTTGGCTGAGATCAAGCTTGCGGAAGCTCACGACCTGGTCGTTCTCGAGTGTTCGGTTCGCGCCGACGCCGACGACTTTCGAGGTCGACATCCGCACATCGCCCGTGGCGGTGTGGAGCACGCGGCCGTTCAAATCGACGATGAACTGGCCGAGTGTCGGGTCGGTTCCGTCGATCAGTTTGTCGGCTTGTGCGGTCTTGCCCGACAGACGGTGGGTGAGCTCGGACGCGCTGGATACCTTGGCGACGGTCTGGCCGGCGGCACCCGACAGCGTGAACTTGCGGTCGAAATCGACCGGCACGACCGGGCCGATGTGGGCGCCCGGAGCGACCGACACGTCGGACGCCGCGAGCGCGAGCAGGGCGCTGGCACCACGCGCTTCACCTCCCGAAGGCCCGACCCACACCGCGACCGGAACCGCGGAGTCGCGAACCGCTCGCACCAGCGCGTTCGTGTCGACGTCGACCGCGCCTGATCCGTCGAGCTGGAAGACAAGCAATGACGCTCGATCCTGGGCCGCGTCACGTAGTGACTGTGTGATCAACGCCGCGTTGGAAGGATCTAACAGGCCGTTGACCTGCACCACAACGATTCCGTTCACACCTGAGCTGCGGACGGTGGCCGCGCGAACTGGCTGCGCTCCAGCCGTTGACGCCCACAACCCGACCACGACCAGCGCCAGGACCGTCGCCGTGGCGCCGCGGAGTCGAACGTCGGGGGATCTCATCGGCCTCTCGTAGCATGCGGGGATGGAGGTTGCGCACTTTTGCTCCACCTCCCACGTCGTCATCGTCGCGGGCAAAGGTGGCGTCGGGAAGACGACGGTGACCGCCGCGTTGGCGGTTACGGCCGCGCGTGCCGGTTCGAGCGTGCTCATCGTAGAGGTCGAAGGCAAATCGGGACTGCCGACGATGTTCGACACGGCGGCTCTGTCCTACGACGAGGTCGACCTCGATCCGGGCGTACGTGCACGGTTTCTCACACCCGACGCGGCGCTCGTCGACTACTTGGAGACGCACGGGATGCGCCGGATCTCGAAGCGGCTGATCGCGTCGGGTGCATTGGAAGTGGTCGCGACCGCGGTGCCAGGCATGAAGGACATCCTCGTGCTCGGCAAGGTCAAGTCGCTCGACGAGACACGCGCCGCCGACCTCATCATCGTGGACGCTCCCGCGGCAGGTCACGCCGTCTCGTTCCTGCTGTCGCCCCGCGGGCTGCTCGACGCGGTGCGCGTCGGACCGATCAACAAGCAAGCAGCCGACGTCGTCGGGTTGCTGTCCGATCCCGCCCGTTGTCAGGTGATGCTCGTCACCCTGCCCGAAGAGACACCGGTGAGCGAGGTGATCGAAACCGCCTACGCGATCGAAGATCGCGCCGGCGTCGCGCTCGGACCGGTGATCGTGAATCAATGCTTCGAACCGCTTCCCGACGGCGTCACCGCGGCGGTCGACGATCTGCTCAGCGACGCGCAGGCGTGCGGACGGTTCGTGTCGGAACGTGAAGCAAAAGACCTCGCCCACGCGGCCGAGTTCCGCGCCGAACGGCACGCAGTCCAGCACGAACAGATCGTACGTTTAGGCGAGCGGCTGCCGTTGCCGCGGATCGAGCTGCCGTTCTTGTTCACGCCTGACATCGGTCGACCTCAGATCGACGCGCTTGCCGGCGCGCTCGCGGGCGGGATCGACAAGCTGTGAACTCCATCTCCGATCTCGTCTCGACGCACGGTGTGCTCGTTTGTTGCGGGAGCGGCGGAGTCGGCAAGACAACCATCGCGGCGGTGCTGGCGCTCGAAGCCGCACGTCAGGGCCGCAACACGTGTGTGATCACCATCGACCCGGCCAAACGGCTCGCCGACGCGCTCGGGCTCGAAGCACTCTCCGACGCGCCGAGCGTGATCTCGCGAACCCGTTGGGACGACGACCATTCCGCCAAGCCCGACGGCGAGCTGTCGGCGATGATGCTCGATACGAAATCGACGTTCGACCGGCTCGTGACCGGCAACGCGACCACCTCGGAGCAGGCGCAGCGCATCCTCGACAACCGCTTCTACCGCAACGTTTCGGGCGCGCTGGGCGGCACGCAGGAATACATGGCGATGGAGAAACTCCATGAGCTCCACGATCGCGGCAACTTCGACCTCATCGTGATCGACACGCCGCCAACGCGTCACGCGCTCGACTTCCTCGATGCCCCCCGCCGGCTGCTCCGCCTGCTCGACAACCGCATCTTCCGGATGCTGATGATGCCGACACGCGCGTACTTGCGGGTCGCGAGCGTCGCGGTACAGACCTTCTTGCGCACCGTCGCCCGCGTGGTGGGCTCGGAAGCCATCGACGACGTCGTGGCGTTCTTCCGCGCGTTCGAAGGGATGGAGGTCGGCTTTCGTGATCGGGCGATCGCGGTCGAAGCGTTGCTCGCGGCGCCCGAAACCGGTTTCGTGCTGGTGACGTCGCCGCGTCGCGACGCGATGGAAGAAGCGGAGTTCTTCTCCCGCCAGCTCGAACGTAACGGCCAGACGATCGATGCGCTGATCGTCAATCGTGTGCACCCGCAATTCGGCGACGAAGTTCCCGCCGGACTGCGCGCGGCTGCAGCTGAACTGGCACGCGTCATCGACAACCCGGCCGCCGACCGACTCGCGGCGCGCTACGAAAATCTCGCCGACTTCCGTGACATCGCTGAGCTCGAACGGGCCCACGTCGACGGTGTACAGGCGCGCGTCGGCGCGACGACAGTCGCGTACGTGCCCTACCTGTCGCGCGACGTACACGACTTCTCCGCGCTGCGTGAGATCGGCGGTGTGCTGTTCGACCCGGCGGTTGGTTCGCCCCCCCACGCCAGGACCTAGGCTGGTCGGTCGATGACCACAATTCTTGTCGCCGCCGACGCGCAATGGGTTCGCGACCAGGTGCGGTCCGCCTTCGTCGGTCCCGGTCAGGAGGTCGTCGAGGTGACCCGCGGCCAAGACGTGCGCGACACGTTCGCCGACATCGAACCTGACCTGGTCGTCCTCGACCTGCAGATCGGCAACATGGGTGGTGTCGCCGTCGCGATGGATCTCCGACTCGAAGAGTCAGGTGGACGGTTACCTCACGCGAGGATCCTGTTGCTGCTCGACCGCCGCGACGACGTGTTCATCGCGCGCCGCGCCGACGTCGATCTCACCCTCGTCAAGCCGGTCGATGCCGGAGTGCTGCGTCGAGCGGCGGCTCCACTGCTCGCCGCCGCGGCCGCAGAACTCGATGACCTCGACGATCCCGACGATCCCGACGAGCCGGACAACGAACCGGCGATCAACTGAGTGGACGACCACGAACTCGCCGCAGACATCGCACGCGAGGCCGGCACGCTGCTTGTCGAACTGCAAGCAGCACACGCAGACAAACACGAGGGTGACCGGCTCAGCAACGAGCTGATCCTCGCCCGGCTCGCCGCCAGCTGTCCCGACGACGCGGTGTTGTCGGAGGAGTCGAAAGACTCGCCGGCGCGCCTCGCGCACGAACGCGTCTGGATCGTCGACCCGCTCGACGGCACCCGCGAGTGGGGCGAAGGCCGAACCGATTGGGCGGTCCACGTCGCGCTCGCGTTCGACGGTGTGCCACGCGTCGCCGCGGTCGCGCTGCCCGGCCAGGACAGGCTGTTCTCGACCGCGCAGCCACCGGAGGCGCTGGCGGCCCGGGCCGGCAAGGTGCGCCTCCTCGTGTCGCGTACGCGGCCGCCGGCGATCGCCGCGTATCTCGCCGAGGTGCTCGACGCCGAGCTCGTCCCGCTCGGCTCGGCCGGCGCCAAAGCCATGGCCGTGGTGGCGGGCGACGCCGACGTGTATGCGCACAGCGGCGGCCAATACGAGTGGGACTCGGCCGCGCCCGTCGGCGTGGCCACCGCGGCCGGTTGTCACTGCTCTCGCCTCGACGGTGCGCCACTCGTGTACAACCGTCCCGATCCCTACTTGCCTGACCTGCTGATATGCCGCGCCGATTTAGTAGCGCCGGTCCTCGACGCCGTGCGCGCCGCACCGGAGCTGCGATGAGAGACCAGTGCAGACCTCGCTACACTCCATCGGCCCACGGGGTGTGGCGCAGCTTGGTTAGCGCGCAGCGTTCGGGACGCTGAGGCCCCGGGTTCAAATCCCGGCACCCCGACTCGTGAACACGCAGGTCAACGCCGGTTCGAACGTCGCGGAGCGCGAAAGCGCCGGATGTTCATGGCGCGTTCATGGCACGCGGGTCGACACCCGGGACGCTGGATAAGGACAGCTACGGACAGCGACACAAACTCCTACACGCCTCACGGCTGGGCGATTCCTCTCGATCAACGACGCACAGTGCGGATTCCGATGGGACTCCGCAGATGTGCGCATTCGCGTGCCCGCCGAAGAGGCGATCCGTCGGGCTGTAGTCGCCTTGGCGCGTCGCGATGCGGCGCTGCATCGCTGAAGGCCACACGGCCGAGGAGGACTGATGGCCCGAACCACGATCAATGCGCTGAAGAAGCGTCGTCTCGCCGGCGCCACAGCTGCCGAGCGCGCCGAGTTCGACGAGACCTACGCGGCCGCGGCGCTTGCGATTCGAGTCGGTGAGCAGATCCGTGACGCTCGCGAGGCGGCCGAGCTGAGCCAACGTGATCTTGCGCAGCGCATGGGAACCAGCCGAGCGGCGATCGCGCGACTCGAAGCCGGCGGCGTCGGTTCGACCCTCACGACGCTCCAACGAGCGGCTACTGCGCTCAACCTCGACATCACCGTCGAGCTGCGCCCCGCGAGTTAGAGATCGCTGACACGTGCGTCATGGCGCGTTTACGGCGCGCGCGCCTCGATTCGGGGTCGTTCGAGCGCGAACGGCAGGGCGGTGCGTCGCCCGGTTTGCGATTTGGGTGGCCCGGACACCTGCCGGCCGCCGACCCCGCGCGTGATTGCTCGACGGCGAAGAGCGTCGATCGCAAGAGTCGACGCAGCCGACGCGCAATTACGCCCACTCGCCCCCGACGAGGGGGCGCCACCTGCGGACATGGGCGTCCGGGGTGACGTCGACCTGGCCGTCGGTGCGCCAGACCTCGGCAACCGCATCCGCCCAGGCAAGAGCGCACCTGGGTGGCCGAAGACCCGTCGGCCAGTAGGCGTCCGACCTCGAGCAAGGCACTGAGGTCGCGTGACCTCAGCAACCGGAAGACGGGCAGGCGGACCACCGGCGTCCGAAGTGTTGCTTCACCTTTCGCGCTCGTTATGTGTTCGTGATAGGTCTGGTAGCGCATGACGGATGGCGACAAGCTTCGCGGTGATCTCGCTGGATCAGCGCCGGTGCCCGCGATGTATGCGCTCTCGGCTGTCGTTTATGCGGAGCGGGGCGACGAGATCCTCTTGCTCAAAAGAGCGCAGGGATCAGCGTTGGCCGGTCAGTTTTTCCTGCCTGGAGGGCTGGTCGAGCGCGGGGAGTTACCCGAAGACGGTGCACGCCGCGAGCTGGCCGAGGAAGCGGGGATTGAGATCGACGGCGAGCTTGAGCTCGTCGGTTGTTACCCGATGCACGTCTACGGCTACGACGTGCTGCAACTTTCGTATCGAGGCGCAGTAGCCGAGCGCAGCTCGGTTGTGATCAGTCACGAGCACGACGCCGCGCAGTGGGTAAAGGCACCGGACATGCGTGCCCTGCTCACCGATGACGTCATCGAACAGATCGCGGGGGGCGATGATCGCGTGGTCGACTTGGTGCGCGGCGTACGCACAGACCTCGACCGATATCTGCGGCGAGTCGGTCGCGTCTGACGGAGCGCCTTAACTCAGGCTTCGGCGTCGGAAGCCGCTTTCCGTGTCGGTCGCGAGCGTCAGGCGTTTGGGACACGCGGCGGCGTCGTTCTGGCAGCTCGGGTTGATGGTGTCACACGTCTTAGCGAACCCGGACAGTCTGAGACGGGTCGCGATTCAGGCGCGGCTGCAGGTATCGGAGCTCTATCGCGCCTGCGAGCCGGCACGCGATCAACGCGATGCGGACAGGCCCGCCAGCTCCCGCCTGCGGGCAACCGCTTCGGCTAGCTGATCGAGCACGACCTCCGTCGTGTCCCAGCCGATGCACGCGTCCGTGACGCTCTGCCCGTAGACGAGCGACTTCGCCCCCTCGGGTCCGAGGTCCTGACGACCCGACACCAGGAAGCTCTCGAGCATCAATCCGACGATGCCTTGCATGCCGGCAACGATGCGCGCCGCGATGTCGTCGGCGACGAGAGATTGAATCCGATAGTCCTTGCCGCTGTTGCCGTGGCTGGCATCAATCACGACGCGCGGCGTGAGACCGGCACGTCCCAAGCGATCGAGCGCGTCAGCGACGCTCGCCTGGTCGTAGTTCGGCCCGGAAGAACCGCCGCGCAGCACGACATGACAATCGGGGTTGCCGCTGGTCTCGAAGATCGCCGCTCGGCCGTCGTCGGTGATCCCCGGGAACACCTGCGGACCGGCAGCCGCGGCGACCGCGTCGACAGCACCCTGCACGTCTCCTTCGGTTGAGTTCTTGAATCCGATCGGCATCGAGAGCCCGCTCGCGAGCTGACGGTGGATCTGACTCTGCGCGGTGCGAGCACCGATTGCGGCCCAGCTCACCGCGTCGGCGAGGTATTGCGGCGTGATCGGGTCGAGGAACTCACATCCCACCGCCAAGCCGAGCGAGAGCACGTCGAGCACGAATGCGCGCGCGGCGAACAGTCCGTCGTTCACACGGAAGCTTTCGTCGAGCCCAGGGTCGTTGATGAGGCCTTTCCACCCGACCGTCGTGCGCGGCTTCTCGAAGTAGACGCGCATCACGATGTCGAGCTCGCGCCGGTGACGATCGACCACCGTCGCGAGCCGCTGCGCGTAGTCGAGCGCGGCTGCAGGGTCGTGAATCGAGCAGGGTCCGACGACGACGAGCAGCCGGTCATCCACGCCGTCGAGGATCGCACCGACCGACCGGCGGCCGCGGGCGACGATCTCTCGGTTGGTTTCGGTCAGTGGCAAGTCGGCGCGCAGCTCACCTGGGGAAACGAGCGAACGGATGCCGGTGATGCGCAGATTGCGGGTGGGATCGGTCGGGTCCACGGCGGTGTTCCTTCCGCAAGCCGCTCGATCCTCAAGGGCGACCGGCTTGCCTCGTTCGGGCAAAGCAAAAGGCAGAGGCCGCAAGCCCCTGCCTCTGGAAACCGGTCGGGATGGCAGTGCTCAGCGCGTGGTTGCGCTCCGAGCCCCATCCGGGACCGGCTCATCAAACCACAGATAGCGCTGCACGAAGCGAAGGTACCAGACCGGATCCGGCGGCCGCTCCGGACTTTCAGTCCGCGCCGTCCCATCCCCATCGATGCCGGCGTCGAGTAATCACATTTGATGAGCCCGCGCGTGTCGACGTCACCTAGATGAATGCCGTATGGACAACTCATGGCATCGAGGTTTTGTTCGTGTCACTATGCGCGTCATGACCGATGAACTCAGTCGCAGACAGGTTTTGGCCGGGGGTCTTGGGGCAGCCGCCGTCTTCGGCCTGTCGAGATCCAAACTCCTCAAAGCGGGCCAAGAACTCGCGACGAGGGCGGCCGCGACACCGGCGGCCGGTTCCGACCTCGGCGCCGTCGAGCACGTCGTGTTCCTCATGCACGAGAACCGGTCGTTCGACCATTACTTCGGTGCCCTCGGAGGCGTCGACGGCTTCAACGCCAAATCGGCCGCGTTCGCGCAACCCTGGCCGGGGAGCGGGCACGCCAAGACGTTGCTGCCTTTCCACCTCGATTCAGTGAAATCCCTGGCCGAGTGCACCAACGATCTGTCGCACTCCTGGCAAGCCGAGCACGCGTCCTGGAACCGCGGGGCGATGAACAGTTTCGTGTCGACCCACACATCCACCACGTACGAGGGGCCGGCCGAGGGCACGTTGACGATGGGTTACTACACGAACGCCGACCTGCCCTTCTATTACGCATTGGCGGAGCACTTCACGATCTGCGATCGCTACTTCTGTTCGGTGCTCGGGCCGACCCATCCCAACCGTCTGCTTCAGATGACCGGCACCTTGGACCCCGCCGGCACGGCCGGCGGACCGATTCTCGTCACCAACGGCAACATCCTCACGAGCACGGACCTGGCGCCCGAGTTCACCTGCTCGTGGACGACGATGCCCGAAGTGCTCCAAGACGCCGGAGTGAGCTGGAAGGTGTACAACCCGTTCGGTCCGACCTACCAGCCCGGCAACAGCCTGTCGATGCTGACATGCAAGAACACGTTGATGTACTTCGAGCAGTATCAGCAGTCGGTCAACCCGACCCTCTACCAGAACGCGTTCGAGAACTACGGACCCAACGTTCCGACGAACAACTCGGGCCTTACGGAGCAAGGTCCGAACACCTTTGCGAGCGACATCGCCAACAACACGCTCCCGGCCGTGTCGTGGATCATCCCGCCCGTCGGCTACGACGAACACCCGCCCGCGCCGCCCGCCCTCGGCGAGTGGTACTCGTCGCAGATACTCGCGACGCTCATGTCGAACCCCGAGGTATGGGCCAGCACCGTGTTGTTCATCATGTACGACGAGAACGACGGCTGGTTCGATCACGTCGCGCCGCCCACTGCGCCGCCCGGCACTCCCGGCGAGTACGTCACCGCGTCGTCATTGTCGAAGACCAACCCCGGACCGATTGGCCTCGGTTTCAGAGTCCCCATGCTGGTCGTCTCGCCGTTCAGTACGGGCGGTTGGGTCTGCTCCGACGTTTTCGACCACACCTCGCAACTGCAGTTCCTCGCCGAACGTTTCGGTGTCGTGGTGCCCAACATCTCGGCATGGCGAAAGAAGACCGTCGGCGACCTCACCTCGACGTTGCCCACACTGGCCGCTCCGGTGACCGCGCTCCCGACGCTGCCCGCGACGTCATCCGACATCAAGAAGGCGCCGATCGCGGGTGAATGCACTTCGGGCGAGCTGCTCGAGCTCAGCCCGAAGAAGCCGACGCCCTACCCCATCCCGAAGGTTCAAAAGCAGCCGACACAAGCACACGGCACACTCAAGCGCACACCGAGCTGACACGCGACCCATGCGCCCTCGAAATACCGAACATGCTGTGATCGGCGCGCAGAGCGAAATTCTCGGTTCCTACAGGGAGCGTCACGCAGGTGGGTCGTAGTCAGGGGCCCGTGATTCTGCGTCACCGACGGCGCATTTTCCCCTTGCGGAGGTCCGGGTGACTCCATAGTATACCCAGTATGCTACTTCATGAGTTCTGGCTGTGAGCGTCCGGCACGCCTTGCTGGCGTTGTTGAGTGATGGACCGAAGTACGGGTTGCAGCTTCGTCAGGAGTTCGAGGACCGAACGGGCGAGGTGTGGCCGTTGAACGTCGGGCAGGTGTACACGACGCTGCAACGGCTCGAGCGGGACGGGCTCGTCGAGTCCGACGACGACGGCGACGAGGGCCCCCAGCGCGGCTTTCGGATCACGGCCGAGGGTGCGGCGGAACTGGCGACGTGGTTGCGCACTCCGCCGGACATGACGTCGCCGCCTCGCGACGAGCTGGTCATCAAGGTCTTGGTCGCGCTGCGGCTGCCTGGTGTCGACGTACGCGACGTGGTGCAGGTGCACCGGCGCTACGTCGTGGAGCTCATGCAACAGTGGACGCGTCTGAAAGACGGTGCCGCCGAACACGAGATCGGGTTCTTGTTGGTCGTCGATGCCGAGCTGTTCCGGCTCGATTCGGTGATTCGATGGCTCGACGCGGCCGATGGCCGCCTGGCGCGGCTCGCGGCGGATCCGCCGGCGCCGGCCGGGCCCGAGTTGGCGCCGCGGCTGCGTCGAAGGTCGGGGGTGCGGCGATGAGCGCGCTCGAGCTGCGGGACGTGTCCAAGGTGTACGGCGAAGGCGCGAACGAGGTACACGCGTTGCGCGGTGTCGACCTCTCGGTTGACGCGGGCGCGCTGGTGGCGGTGATGGGGCCCAGCGGTTCGGGGAAGAGCACGCTGTTGACGATCGCGGGAAGCCTCGAGGTACCGACCGGCGGTCAGGTGATGATCGACGGCGTCACCGTGTCGGCGATGTCGCGCAATGACCGGGCCCGTTTGCGGCGCCGGTCGATCGGCTACGTGTTCCAGGATTTCAATCTGTTGGCCGGCTTGAGCGCGTTGGAGAACGTCTGCCTGCCGATGGAACTCGACGGCATCGGAGCGCGCAAGGCGCGTCTCGCCGGGATGGAAGCACTCGAACAGCTCGGGCTCACCGATCGCGCGTCGAGCTTTCCCGATGAGCTCTCGGGTGGAGAACGACAACGCGTCGCGATCGCGCGCGCGGTCGTGGGAGATCGACATCTGCTGCTTGCGGACGAACCGTCCGGTGCGCTCGATTCCGCAAATGCTGAGGCCGTGATCCGGCTCATCCGCGCCGCGTGTCAGCGCGGCGTCGCGGGCGTGGTGGTCACCCACGATGCGCAACTGGCGTCGTGGGCCGACCGGGTGGTGTTCCTGCGCGACGGGCGCGTCGCGGATCAAACGATGCCGCTCGCCGGACCTGAGTCGCTGCTCGCGCCCGAACGGACGCCGTGAGCCTGGCGCTCGAGGAGCGACCGCGGGAGCTGGACCGCGGCGGCTCCGGTGGCGGGCCGGCGCGGCGCGCCATCTTCCACTGGTCGTGGCGACTCTTCCGTCGCGAGTGGCGCCAGCAAGTGCTCGTGGTGGCGCTCATGGTCTTCGCGGTCGCCGCGACGACCGTCGGAGTGACCCTCGCGTACAACGCAGGACTCCCCAACGACCCGACGATGGGAACCGCGACAGCCTCGATGACGTTCATCGGTCCTGACCGCGTGGACGTCGCGGCGGCGCGGCATGCCTTCGGCACGGTCGAGGAGGTCGACCACCAAAGCATCGCGATCCCGGGATCCCTCAACACGGTGGATCTCCGCGCCGAAGACCCGCACGGCAAGTACGGGTCCTCGACGCTGCGCCTCGTCGCCGGGCGTTTCCCGACCGGCCCCGACGACATCGCGATGACCGCCGATGCCGCGGCGGCTTTCAACGTGCACATCGGCGATACCTTCGTCGCGAACGACGTGACCCGCCACGTTGTCGGGCTGGTCGAGAACCCCTTGGACCTGAGCGACGAGTTCGCGCTCGTCGCGCCGGGACAGGCCAACCCGCCAGCCCAGGTCACGATCCTGTTCGACGCTTCCGGCCAACGGGTCGACGCGTTCCGTCCGACGGCCAGCGTGGCCGGCATCGGAACTCGTTCGAGCGCCAGCAAGAACGCCGTCGCGGCGGCCGTCCTCGCGCTGGAGACAATCGGGCTGTTGTTCGTCGGCCTCGTCGCCGCCGCGAGTTTCGCCGTCATGGCGCAGCGCCGCCTCCGCGCGCTCGGCATGCTGGGCGCGCTCGGCGCGACCGACCGTCAGGTTCGCCTCGCGATGATCGCCAACGGAGCCGTCGTCGGTGTCGTCGGCGCCGTGACCGGAGCCGTCTTGGGCGTCGCGACATGGGTTGCACTCGCGCCCCGTTTCGAGACCCTCGTGAATCACCGGGTCGGCCGATTCCACCTCCAGTGGTGGGCGATCGTGGCGGCGATGGTCCTGGCCGTCGTGACTGCCGTGGTCGCCGCCTGGTGGCCGGCGCGGGCGGCGTCTCGAGCATCGATCGTCTCGGCATTGTCGGGGCGACCGTCGCCACCCAAACCCGCACATCGGTTTGCCGGCGCCGGAGTCGCGCTGGCGGCAGGCGGGTTCGGCTGCCTCGCGTTCGCACATCGCAATTTCAACCGGCCGAACGCGCTCCTCATCATCGTCGGGACGGTCGCAACCACCTTCGGGATGTTGTTCGTCGGGCCGCTGTTCATTCGTGGACTTGCCTCGGTCGGCCGGCGGGCGCCGATCGCGTTACGGCTCGCGCTGCGCGACCTCGCCCGTTACCAAGCCCGATCGGCGGCCGCCCTCGGAGCCATCAGCCTCGCGCTGGCGATCGCGGCGACCGTCGCGATCAGCGCGGCCGCCGCCGCGATTCCGCCCGCCGAGGCGAATCTTGCGAACAACCAAGCCATCGTCTATCTCAGCTCCGGCAACGGCTCCGCGCCGGGCGACGGTTCTGCCGCGATACCGCAGCGGACCGCGGCCGAGGTGCAGGCACTGCAACCGCGCGTTGACGCGCTCGCCTCTTCGCTGCACGCGCGAACTGTCATCGCCCTCACCGCGATTGCCGGCACCGGTGACGACGGCCACACGACCGCCTCGCTGGGCAAGGTGACGACCGTGACGCAGGGCAACCAGCACGGCATCCAGATCAGCGACGAACTCCCGCTCTATGTCGCGACTCCCGCGCTGCTCAGGTACTACGGAATCAGATCGAGCGAGATCAACCCGGACACCGACATCATCACGGGACGAAGCGACCTCGCCGGCTTCGTGATTCTCGCGCCCTCGAACGGTCCCACTGTTTGCGATTCCTCTCAATCGCGGTGCCACGTGAACGCCGTCACGCCGACACCCGGGCCAGCCGCGCGCCAAGGCCCGGACCTGTTGCATCCCACCGTCCAGACCGTCGACCTTTCGACGTACACCTCGGCCCCCGACACGCTGCTCATGCCGCGCGCAGTGCACGCGTTCGGGCTGCAGACCGTGACCGCAGGTTGGTTCATCCAGAGCCGGTCGCCGCTCACCACCGCGCAGATCAACTCCGCTCAGCGCACCGCCGCTGCGGCCGGGATCACCATCGAAACTCGACAGAAGCAAGCTTCGAACGCGGGGCTGCGCGACGGAGCAACCGCGGTCGGCATCCTCGTCGCGCTCGGCGTGCTGGCCATGACGGTCGGCCTCATCCGCAGCGAAACGGCCAACGAGCTCCGCACGCTCACCGCCACCGGAGCGACGAGCCTGACCCGGCGCGCGATCACCGGAGCCACCGCGGGCGCCCTCGCACTTCTCGGCGCGCTACTCGGAACCGGCGGCGCGTACGTCGCGCTGATTGCCTGGCACCGAAGCGACCTGCATCCCCTGACTCAGATCCCGTACATCGATCTCATGATCATCGTCGTGGGGCTGCCGATGCTGGCGATCACCGCGGGCTGGTTGCTCGCGGGACGGGAGCCGGCCTCGATTGCGTACCAACCACTCGAATGACCGGTCGGGGAACGACGCAGGTCCGTACTTCGGTGTTCTGAGTCGCGGGTGTCGACGCCGATCTTCACGGGTTCGAAGCGATGCCGCACGGGTGGGTGTTTCGGCGCTCCAGAAGACGCCGAACATGGCGAAGCAGTACGACGCTTCATCGCGGCACCCGTCGCGCGGTCGGTCATCCGAGCAGGTTGGCACGCTCGTTGCTGTCGAACTCGGCCCGGAGGTCGTCGGCGTCGGCCGCCGTGAACGGGACGTACGCCTCGGTGCGCGGCGCCCGCCAGAACAGAGGATCGGTCGTGTCCCACCGTTCGGCGCGCAAGGGACGTTTGTCGATCTTGTTCGTCGCGCCGACCGGCAGCGCGCCGACGACACGCACATAACGCGGCGCCCATTTCGTGCCGAGGTCTCGCTGAGTGGAAAGGAACGTCGCGAACGCAGCCGGGTCGAACGTCGCGCCGGCGAGCATCTCGATCGCGGCCATCACTTGATCGCCGGTCCGGCTGTCGGGCACCGCATACACGGCGACGCCGCCGGTTCCGGGGAACCGGGCAAGGATCCGTTCGATCGGCGCCGCCGCGAAGTTTTCGCCGTCTACTCGGATCCAGTCGGCGTTGCGGCCCGCGAACCAGAACACGCCGGCTTCATCGAGGTAGCCGAGGTCGCCCGACCAGTACCAGCCGTTGCGGGTGCGTTCGGCGTCGGCGGCGGGGTTGTTGTAGTAGCCCTCGAAGCGTGCGGTTGCGTTGCGGCTGACGAGCTCGCCGATCGCTTCGCCTGCATTCAACAATCGGCCGTGCTCGTCGTAGCGGGCGCGCGGCTTCTCTTCGCCGGTCACCGGATCCAAGATTACGACGTCGATGCCGTCGAGGGGCCGGCCGAGCGAGCCTTTCGGCAACGCGGGGTCGGGAACCAGGATGATCGCATTCTCGCTCGAGCCGTACCCTTCGAACACCGGAGGTCCGAAGCGTTTTCGGAACGCGCGCACGTCGGCGGGCGCCGATTCGGGCCCGAGTACGTATTTGATCGTGTGATTGCGATCTTCGTCGGTCTCGGGTGTCGAGAGAATGTGGTTGAGGGCGCGGCCGACCGTGTTGAAAAAGGTGACGCCGTAGCGTTGCGCGTCGGGAAGGAACGCCGACGCCGAAAATTTTCGGCGGAGCGCGATTGCTGCGCCGGAACGCAGCGCGGGGAACAGGTTCGCGTTCAACGCGTTGCCGTGATACAGCGGCATCGCGCAGTAGAGCACGTCGCTCGGCGTGAACATCGGGGTGGGGACCGCACGTGCGGCGCGGCCCTGGGTCATCCGTACTGCCTTCGGTGCGCCAGTTGAGCCGGACGTGAAGAGCAGCGCGAACAACGTTTCCGGATCGGGCTTGGCGAACGACGTGAGGTTGTCGTGCGCGGCTGCGTCGGCGGCGACCGCGAGCGCGTCGTTGTATGCGGGGCCGTCGATGTCGAGGATCCGTTCGGGCGTGAGATCGACGGGGATGCCGTCGAGCAACGGGCGCATGGAACCGTCGGTGACGATCATCTGGCAGTCGGTGTGGTTGATATCCCGGGCGAGTTCGCCCCCACGCCGGGTCGGATTGATGCCGACGACCGCTGCGCCGGTCAGTCCGGCTCCCATGAGCAAGAAGATGAACTCCGGGACGTTCTCGAGCAACACGCCGACGTGAAACGGTCCGGGCCTGCGCAATCGTAGGAGGACCTCCGAGCGCAGACGCGCCTGCGCGACGACTTCGCGCCACGACCATCGCTGATCTTCGTACAAAAGACCGTCGCTGTCGTCGTCGGCGCGGCTCAGTACCAGTTCGGCGAAGGTCGCGGGAGCCGGCGTTTGCGTTTCGGACATCGAGGGAAGCCGCCTACGACGCGTGCCACGCGACCGGCATCGAATGCATGCCGCGCACGAGGCTCGACGCCACCCATTGCGGTTCGCCGGCGACCACGTAGTGCGGGTGTCGGGCCAGCATCTCTTCGAACAGGATGCGGGTCTCCATGCGCGCCAACGCCGCGCCGAGGCACAGGTGCTCCCCGAACCCGAACGCGAGATGCGCAGGATTGGCGTCGCGCCGGATGTCGAAATCGTTGGCTGTCGGCCCGAAGGTCAACTCGTCGCGATTCCCCGACGCGTAGAGCATCACGAGATAGTCGAGTTTTTTCACTTCGACATCGCCGATGACGGTGTCGGCGGTCACGGTGCGGGCGAACGCCTGGATCGGCGTGACCCAGCGCAGACACTCCTCGACCGCGCCCGGAATGAGCGTCGGTTCCTCGGCGAGGTCGGCGCGCTGGTCGGCGTGGTCGAACAGTGCGAGCGTGCCACCGGAGATCAATGTCCGCGTGGTCTCGTTCCCGGCGACCAGGAGGGTCAGCAAGAAGATCAGGAGTTCGCCGCGGTCGAGGGATCGCCCATCGAGTTCCGCGCCGACGAGGAGGCTGACGACGTCATCGCCAGGCTTCGCCTGTTTCGCGTCGAGGTGTTTCGACAGATATGTGAACAGTTCACCGGTGGCCGCGGCCGTCTCGGCTGCAGGTTTGTCGGGAGCTTCGATCGTTGCGTCGGACCAGCGGCGGAAATCGGGCCGGTCACCGTCGGGGATCCCGAGCAGCTCGGCGATCACCATCAGCGGGAACGGCGCTGCGACCAAGTCGACGAAATCGAACACTTCGGAGTCCGGGGTTCGTTCGAGCACGGCCCGGGCAAGCTCACGGATGCGCGGCTCGAGGTCGGCGATCGCGCGGGGCGTGAACTCGCGGTTGACGAGTTTGCGGAACCCGACATGGTCGGGCGGATCCATGTGCAGGATCGACGGCGCAGTCGGCGGCGGGACCGAGGTACGCATCGGATCGTTCACGAGGGCGCCCATCGACGAGCAGAATCGGGCGGGATCACGGCTGATCTCGCGGATGTCGTCGTATCGGGCAATCGTGTACATGCCCGGCGCGAATTCGCGTACTGGCGCGTCTCGTCGCAGCTCGGCGAGAACTTCGTAGTAGTCGGCGCGCAGGTAGAACCCTGGCACCGTCGGGTCTGCGGGCACTTCGTCCATATGTACCTCGTTCACGTTGCGGCTCACATGAACGACGTCTGCTCGTCGAGTCCGCGCTCGGGCTGCGGACCGGCGAAGATGCTTTGCAGGTTGCCGACACCGACTCCGCCTCCGACCGGATCATCGACCCGCACTATGCAGTCACGAAGTTGGTGGAGTCGACGGGCTTGGTCGAACGTCGTGCAGTCCGCGATGTGTTCGCCGTCGACGTGTTGGCGGCCGCGCCACTCGCCGTGCCAGTGTCCGTCGAAGCCGAAATACAAGCCGGCGCCGAGATGAAAGCCGGTCGCCGACAGCGCCGTGATCGTGATGTCGCGTGCGGTGCCGTCGTTCATCGTCGCGTGCAACACCCCGCCGCGCAGGCGACGGTTCACCGGGTCGACGTCGAGATCGGGAACGAGAGCGACGTAGGGCTCGCGCTGTCCGTCGGCGTACTCGAATCCGCCTTGCAGTTCGATGCGTTGCCAGTCGCCGAAGCTGTGACGTTGGTAGTACGTGTGCAGCCCGTAATGGGTGCCGTCGGAGCGGGTCATGAGCACCGGCGACCAGATGATCGTCGTCGCGACGTTCGTCGGAATCGGTGCCGGCGCCACGTCGGTGATCGGAACCCCGACCTGGTAGCGCACTCCCCACGAGTGATCACGGGTCGAGACCCACGTGTCGTCGGCGAATTCGGTGCGGTCGCCGTTGACGCTCACCCAACCGTGAGCGGTCCCGATGTGGTGGTAACGGGCGATGTCGGCGTCGACGCGCCGGCCGTCGCGCGCCCGGTGCACCTCGTGGTTCTCGAGCACTGCAGGCACGACGCCGTCGAAGACCCACTCGAAGGAGATGGGCTGCGTCTCGCTGGAATCGAGCGCGAACCGGATGCGGCGCATCGGGTCGAGCACCTCGTAGCAAATGGGACCGACCACGGTGGTGTCGCCGTCGGCATCGAGCTCGCGGCTGGCACGAACCGTCCACTGTTCGACGCCGCGAGACACACCGGCGTAGGCGTCCATCACGCCACGGTTCGGATACCGGCCGAGCCCGAAACCGAGTGAGATCGAGCCGTCGCGTGCGCCGGCCATCGCACAGATCTTCTCGGTCCACGACCGGTCCGACTGCGACACGGTCGCGAACGTGTCGACGATCTGGTGCGCGAGCAGCTCGTCGAGAGGCCCGAGCGGTCCGAGCTCGGTCATGACGTCGCTCCTCGACGCCCACCGACCTTTACATCTAGGCTCACAAATGTAACTTTATCGGAGAGGTCGGCATGGCGCTCGTGGCACATCGCGATCCGCGTGTCGTGGGTTCGGCCCTCGCGCGGTGGACGGCGGCGCGCGCGGGGATCGCCGAGGTGCGAGTGATCAACGCCGAGCATCCTTCCATCGGATACTCGAGCGAGACCGTCCTCGTCGACCTCGCATGGTCACACGGCGACGCTGCCGAACAGATCTTCCAATACGTCGTGCGACTCGCGCCGCCGACGATCGGCACGTTCCGCGACTACGACCTGGCGCGCCAGACGGTCGCGCAGCTCGCGGCAGCCGCCGCCGGCGTCGCCATTGCATCACCGGAGCTTGTCACCGACCAGCACTGGCTCGGCACTCCGTTCATCGTGATGCCGCGAGTTGCGGGTCACATCGTCGGCGAGGTCGCGGCGTTCGACTCGTGGCTGGTCTCACTGAACGAGGCGCAGCGCGCGCAGGTGCACGAAGCATTCGTGTCTGCGGTCGCCACGACGCATCGGGCCGACCTTGGCGGCGCGGCGGGCGTGCCCGAACGCGACAATGAAGCCGAGCTCGACTTCTGGGCCGACTATCTCGATTGGTCGAGCGGCGGTGAGCCGGTCCCGGCTCTCGTCGACGGGCTCGCATGGTGTCGTGATCACCGACCGGCCGTTGAGTCAGATCCGGTGTTGCTGTGGGGCGACGTTCGGTTCGGCAACGTGATCTTCGGCGATGACCTGTCGCCGCGCGCAGTCCTCGACTGGGACATGGCGTCTATCGGTGCACCCGAGCACGACGTGGCATGGTTCACGACGCTCGAGTCGACGACGCGATCGATCCTCGGCCAACACCTCGACGGATTCCCTGACCGCGACGGAACGATCGCGCAATACGAATCGCTTGCCGGCCGCACCCTTCGCGATGTCGGGTGGTACGAGACCTTGGCGTTGATCCGCAGCACCGCGATCATGACGCGGATTGGCTACCTGCACCGAGACGCCGGGCTACCCGCCCCGCTCCCGATCGACGACAACCCGCTCCTCGACCTGCTCGGCGAACGTCTCGCCGCAGCCGACGGCACAACCGGCTGACGCAGCGACCCGAACGCCCGCCCGCAAGACCTGTTCGAGTCGTCGACGCAGCCGACCGTTCGAATCGGTGTCGGCCGGGAGGTGCTGCCCGGACCGACAGGTTGTGACGCAACCGGCCCGTCTGATGTACGTGGGAACGTGCCGGGTGCTCGAGCACGTCGATGCCGTCGTTGCGCATGGCGACACGGCCGGGTGATGCGTCGTCGAACGGAACCTGCCCGGCGCGTCACGTCTCGGCTGGGGCGGGGATCTCCATCCAGTCGTTGATGGTGTAGCCGCGCGTTTCGACCGTGTGGTCCTGAGCGGAGGACGCCGCATAGTGGTACACCATCGCCGCGCGCCGCCTCGCAGACTGATTGTCGGTCGAGGAGTGCATGAGGTAACTGTCGAACAGCAAGACGTCGCCGGCTGCCATCTCCACCGGTACGGCACTGGACAGGTCGTGATCGACGATCTCGACGTATCCGACGTTCGCATCGGGACGCCGGTCGGGGACGTGTTCGTGGACCGGCTCGCGGTGGCTTCCCGGCACCACCCACAGGCACCCGTTCTCGAGGGTTGCGTCAGTGCACGCCAACCACACTCCCACGACGGGCCGCATCGGAGTGAACGGGAAGTAAAACGAATCCTGATGGCACGGTTGGCCCCACGCGCCGGGGTTCTTGAAGATGAACTGCGACAAAAAGCAGCTGAGCATGTTCGTGCCGAGCAACGAGGCGACAGTGACCACAAGATCGGGGCGCGTCGCGAACGAACGGAACGGCTCCTCGCGATGCACGCGAAAGACCTTGGAGACACCCTGTTCGGGGTCGCTGACCTCGACGTCACGCAAGTTCGCTTCTGGCAGGACGAACGGCCGGTCGACCCCGGTGGCGGGTTCGACCGGCTCGCGACACGCCAATGCGATGGCAGCCTCGACAATGGCCGACGTGACGGTCGCGTCCGCGAACTCGTGCAGGATCACGCAGCCGTCACGATCGAACGCGGCAAGCTGTGACGGGTCGAGCCCGCGGCAACGACCGACTTCCACCGCGAAGTTCTAGCGCGTCAGGAGGCGCCAGTCAGGCGCGGATCTGCGTTGTCGTCGGCGCCTCAGCCAGTCCGTCGGACGGCCGCACGAGCCAATGAGTCGAGCGTGTCCACATTTCGCCGAAATGCGTGTCGCAGTCGAGCACCGCGATCGGCCAGGACGTCAGGCTCTCGTGGCCGGTGGGTCAGGTGATCGGGAACCGCGCGGTCGTCGCTGAGGTGCCGGCGATTGTCAGGCGAGTTGGGACGCGATGAGGCGGGTGTAGGTCCCGTCTTGGCGGACAAGTTGCTCGTGGGTGCCTGTCTGGGCGACGCAGCCGTGGTCGAGGACGACGATGCGGTCGGCGGTCCGGATGGTGGAGAGGCGGTGCGCAACGATGAGGGTCGTGCGTCCGTGTCGGAGTCGGCGGGTGGCTTGGCTGATGGCTCGTTCGTTTTCGCTGTCGAGGTTGGAGACGGGTTCGTCGAGGACGAGGACGGCTGGATCCGCGAGAAAGGCGCGGGCGATGGCGAGCCGTTGGCGTTGTCCGCCGGAGAGTTGTTGGCCTCGTTCGCCGATGTGGGTGTCGAGTCCGTCGGGTAGTGCCGAGATGAATTCCCACGCTTGTGCCGCTCGTGCTGCTTGTTCGATGTCGTGTTCGGTGGCGTCGGGTTTTCCGAGGCTGAGGTTGTCTCGGATGGTGGTGTTGAAGAGGTCGACGGTTTGGGGGACGAGGCCGACGAGTGTGTGCAGTTCGTGTTGGGGAAGGTTTCGGATGTCGGTGTCGCCGATCGTGATCACGCCGTCGGTGAGGTCCGAGAATCTCAACAGCAGGTTGACGCAGGTGGTCTTGCCGGCACCGGAGTGGCCGACGAGGGCGACGGTTTCGCCCGGCGCGGCGTTGAACGACACGTCGTCGAGCGCGAGTGGTAGATCGGGGCGGTACCGGAAGCTCACGGATCGGTATGCGATTCCGGGACGGTCCGGGATGAACGGAGCGGACGTCGTGACATCGATGACGGTCCGGGGCGTGTCGACGAGCGTGAAGATGCGGCTGCTGGCCGCGGCGACCGCGCCGAGACCGTTGGCGGCGTCGACGAGTCGGGTGATCGGCCCGAACGACATCGCGGCGATGATCGCGGCGGGTGCGACAAACGTGACGGGGAGGTCGTGGTGGGTGACGAGGGCTGCGCCGACGGCGAGCACGGTGAGGATCCCGGCGGTCGTGATGAGTTCGGCCGCGCCGGTTTCGAGGCCGGATCTGTTCGCCCGAGCGGTTTGGAGCTGTCGGGCGCGGCGGCTTCGTTCGGCCAGATCGGCGAGAACTGCGCCTTGCGCGCCGAAGGTCACGATCTCGCGCAGGCCCTGTGTGTCGTCGACGATTTCCGCGCTGAGATCGGCGAGTTCGTCTCGTAGCTGAACGCCCTGCTGTTTGGCACGGTTGTGGAGCCAGACGGGGACACTGGCCGCAAGGACGAGGAACGGGAGCACGACGACTGCGAGCTGCCAGCTCAACACGGCCAACGCGACGAACGCGATGACCGGGACGACGGACGCGACGATCAGGGTGGAGAACGTCTCGGCGAAGAACCGTTGGATCAGCTCGACGTCGGCCATCGCTGCGCTGCCAAGCTCTCCGGATCGACGCCCGGCCAGACCGCCGGGGCAGAGCCGTTCGAGGGCTTCGAAGATGCGACCTCGCAGTTCGACCTGCACGTGGTTCGCGACGAACTGGAAACTGATGGATTCCAGCCAGGGCGTGCGGATCTGGAGGCCGACGATGACGACCATTCCCAGCAGGTAGAACACGAGTCCGGCGTACGATGCGCCGAGTACGGCACGGCTCGCGGCGTAGGCGGCGATCGCCGCGCCCGCGATGAACAGCACTTGTTGGAAGATGCCGCACGCGATGCCGTATCGCAGGTAGCTGCGCCACGGGCGCGCCAGTTCGGCAACTGCTCGCAGCGGTCGACGCGCACCTTCGTCTGTACGCGAGGTGGAGGTCGGTGCGGCGGCGGTCACGACGACATCTGCTGGGTCTCGACGAGCTGCGCGAACGCTCCGTCGATGTCGCGCAGATCGAGGGTTGGGCCGGCCTCGACGACCTGCCCGCGATCGAGGACGATGACCCGATCGGCTCGACGTACCGTCGAGAGCCGATGGGCGATGATGATGGTCGTCCGGTCGGCGGTCAGACGTTCGATCGCGTCGGTGATCAGCGCTTCGCTGGCCGCGTCGACACTTGAGGTCGGTTCGTCGAGCACGAGGATGGGTGCGTCGGCGAGCAACGCCCGCGCGATGGCGAGGCGCTGCCGTTCACCACCGGAGAGTCGCGTGCCGCGCTCACCGACGACGGTGTCGTAACCGTCTGGGAGTGCGACGATGAAGTCGTGCGCGTTCGCGGCGCGGGCCGCAGCCTCGATCTGGTCGCGTCCGGCGTCGGGACAGGCGAGGAGCAGGTTGTCGGCGACGCTGCGCCGGAACAGGTACGTGTCCTGAAACGTGACCGCGACCAACGACCGCGTGTCGGCGACCGAGAGCTCGCGCAGGTCGTGACCGCCGACACGGATCACTCCCGACTGGGGATCGAAGTGACGCAACAACAACGACACGAGCGTCGACTTTCCCGCTCCCGACGACCCGACCAGCGCCACGGTCTCACCCGCGGCGACTTCGAAGCTCACACCGGCCAACGCGGCGGTCCGGTCGGCCTGGTACGCGAAACGGACGTTGTCGAACGTCACCGACGGACAGAGCGTCACCCGGTCTATCCGCACCGGTCGGGCCGGCTCGACCACCTCGGGTGTCGCGTCGAGCAGCTCGATGACGCCGTTCGCGGCGGCGACCGCCTGATATGCGCTTGGGAACGCGGCTTGAAGTTCTCCCAACGGACGGAAACACTCCCGCGCCAACAACAAGATGGCGATCAGCCCGGAACCGGCGACCGCATGATGGGTCGTACGCAACGTTGCGAGCGCGACGCCGAGCACGGTGCCGGCGGCCATGCCCATGCTGACGAATCCGATGTGCATGTTGGCCAAGCCACCCAGCGACGTCGCGTCCGCGGAGACGTCTTCGCACCGTTCGGCGAGCTGATGGCCCCAGCGTTCGCTGGCGTTGAACGCTTTGAGCGTCACCATTCCTTGAATCGCGTCCAGGTACTCCGACGCCAGGCGACTCAGGCTTGCCGAGAACTGCTGACCTGCCTCACCGAATGCCCTCGCGGTCAGCACCGGCGCAGCCGGCACGACCAGCGCGGCGGCCAACATGACCAACGCCGCGAAAGGGTCCAGCACCGCGACCCACACGACCAGCGCGACGATCGTCACGATCGACGCCCAGGCGAGCGGAACGAACTCGCCGTAATAGACGCCGAGACGCTCGACGCCATCGACGATGGCCGTCTCTACCGCCCCGGTGCGGCGGCGCATCAGGTAGCCCGGCCCGAGCTCGACGAGCCGGCCCCACAACTGTGCTCGTAACGTTTCGCTGATCGCCGACGCCGACGTCGCCGCATGACGGTTGCGCAACCATACGAACACCACCCGCAGGCCGCTCAGCACGACGATGGCGACGACCGAGGACACGATCATGCCGTGTCGGTGCAGGACGTCGTCGAAGATGCGTGCGATCAGCAACGCTTGCGCGACGCGCGTCACGGTCACCGCCAAGCCGAGCGTCGCGGTCGCCGACATCGACGTCCGGAACGGCCTCCCCAACTCGCGGATGCGTTTCCCGGTCAGCCGCAGGCCGCCACGCGCGAGCTCGTCGGCCGCCGACGCGTCGGTCGGCGCGGCAGCGGCCTCGAACGCCGGGACGGTGTGTTCGCTCACGCCTTGGACTGCTCCCGCGCCGTGCCGGCGTCGCTCACCGCGACCGACGACGCGAACGGGTCGACGGTGAGGTTGGCGCCGTACTTGTCCTCGAAATGGAAGAACCGGTACGACAACACGGCGAGCACCCACAGGACGACGAACGACCCGACGATCAGATAGCCGAGTTTCTCGAAGTCGAGGCGGTTGAGGTCAAGCCACACGCGCCCGTGCCAGTGGGCCGTCGTCGACAGGACCTGGAACACCTCGATCGTGCCGACGCCCATCGCGACGAACACTCCCAACGCCACCGTGGCCATGTTGTAATAGACCTTGCGGAACGGACTGAGGAACGCCCACCCGTAGGCCTGGGACATCACGACACCGTCGGTGAGGTCCATCATCGTCATACCGGCGGTGAACAGCAACGGCAGAGCTATCACCGCCGGCCACGGCAGGTCTTTGCCGCCGAGGTGTCCGCTTGCCGCGCCGGCGGTCAGCGCTAACACGCCGACTTGCGTCGCGGTGTCGAAACCCAAACCGAAGAGGACGCCGACCGGATACATCTGCCACGAGTCGGACACGAAGCGACGCCAACGACTCCCCATGATGCGGTTGATGAAACCGCGCTGCATCATGAGGTCGTCGAGCTCTTCTTGCTTGTACGTTCCGGTCTTTGCCTTCTTCCACACGTCTATCAGGCCCGTGAGGATGAACAAGTCCAAGATCGCGATCGCGAACAGGAACGTTCCCGACACGAGCGAACCGATGTTGCCGCCGTCGGCTTCGAGTTGCGGAATGCGCTTCGACACCGTCGCCGCGGCGATCGCGATTGCGACCGACAAACCGATCACGATCGTCGAGTGCCCTAACGCGAAGAAGTAGCCGACACCGAGCCGCTTCTTGCCGCGCTGCATGAGATAGCGCGTCGTGTCATCGATCGCGGAGATATGATCGGCGTCGAACGCGTGCCGGACGCCGAACCCGAACGCCAGACTCCCCCCTGCCGCGTAGGCCGGCCCGTAATGGTGCTGATAGTGGAAGAACGTCACCCACGCGACAATCGCCAACGCGGCCGCGGAGCCGTACATCGCGACCAACCGTCTGCCTTCGTGGCGGTCGAACCGGAACGGCTTCGGGCCGACCTGATCGGACCCGACCCCCGTCGACGCCCCGTCGCTCACGCTGCGTGCCTCCCACGATGAGCCGCCACGAACGATGCGCCCCAGGCCCCGCCGACCTGCGACTCGGTCTGACTTGCGACGAGGTCGCAATTGGGCGTCGGTAGCCTTCTTCGGCGCCCGACCGGCGCGTGGATGACCTTCTCGGCCGATGCTGCGAGGCCGGTTCAAGATGTCGCGGGGCCTTCGACGGCCTGGGCCGGCGTGACCGGAAGTCGACCGAACGTACCCCGGTCGCACCTCTGTGCGCTCGACGACCTGCCGAGACGGCGGCCAGGACACAACCTGGTCCAAAACGCGCACCGTTCCTCACGGCAGACCAACACCAGAAGGTGCTTGCGGGCACACGGCGAGCAACACCGCCGTGCTTCGCGTCGATGACGGGACGGACCTCGGGGCACAGACCGCGCGGTGATAGACCGATGACGGTGCCGGCAGGAGAACAGCGAACGATTCCGACGCGCCTTCCCGTCGATCTCGGTCTGACGCTCGGCCCGTTGCGGCACGGAGGCCGACGCGATCCGTGTCTGCGGGTCGGCCCGGGTGCCGTGTGGCGCGCGACCGACACTGCGGGCGGACCCGCGACGGTCCATCTGCACAGCGCCGCGCCGACCATCATTGTCGCGACTGCGTGGGGACCGGGCGCTGAGTGCGCGCTTGATGAGGCACGGGACCTTGTCGGCGCAGACGATGTCGCGCCCTCGTTGGCGGGTGTGCATCCCGTGGTCACCGAGCTCGCCCGACGATTGGTGGGCTTGCGTATCGGCCGAACGGGTGCCGTGCTCGACGCGCTGGTCCCGGTCGTCCTCGCGCAACGGGTGATCGGCGCCGAGGCAAGTGACGCCTACCGTGCGATGGTGCGGGCCGCGGGCCGCGAGGCACCGGTCGCCGGTTCGGTGAGCGACCCGAACGCTTCGCGGATGCTGCTACCCCCGAAGGCGGGCTGGCTTGCGACGACTCCGTCGTGGACATTTCATCGTTGGGGCGTCGAAGCGAAGCGAGCGACGACCATCACGACCGCGGCTGCTCACGCACACAGACTCGACGAACTCCCGCAGCTCCCGCTCGACGAGGCACGTCGCCGGCTCGCGGCACTTCCGGGCGTCGGGCCCTGGACCACCAATACCGTCGCGATGCTCGCCCTCGGCGACCCAGACGCGGTCGCGGTCGGCGACTACTGGCTCAAGCATGTTGTCAGCTTCGCGTTGACCGGCGAAGCTCGCGGTACCGACGAACGCATGCTCGAGTTGCTCGAACCTTGGCGGGGCCAACGCGGTCGGGTATGTCGCCTGCTGTTGCATGGCGCACCCCGAGTCCCACGTTTCGGGCCCCGACTGCCACGACGCAATCTCGCAAGACATTGAGCCCCGGAGCGACGATCGACGCGGCGGTGACCGGACCGACTCCGACCACCGACGCCAACGCGGCCGTTCATGGCGGCCTGCGCGCAAAGATCTTCGCGAGTGCTGCTCGCGTCCGGTCAGGTCGAGGAAGTGTGAGACGTACGATCTCGCGGTGAGTTCGGTGCATGATCCGTTCGCTCGTGAGCACCTCGATGATCCGTATCCGTTCTATGCAACGTTGCGGGCGCGTCCGGAGGACCTGATCGAGATCCCGAGTCGGGGTGTCGTGGTTGCGGCACGCCATGAGGTCGCACGGTCGGTGTTGCGAGATCACGACACGTTCCGTTCCGGGTTGGGTGTGCAGTGGATCCCGGTCGACGAGGCCGCTCTCCGAGCCACGTTCATCGAGAACGACCCGCCCGCGCACACTCGGGTGCGGCGCGCGGTGCAGCGGTGGTGCACACCACGGGCGGTCGCCGAGCTGTCTGATGTCGTCGACGACGTCGTGCGAGATCTCGTTGCGCGGTTCGTCGACGAAGGCGGCGGCGACGTGATGTCCGCACTTGCCCGTCCCGTCCCGATC
This sequence comes from Acidimicrobiia bacterium, assembly GCA_052148155.1. Lineage (GTDB taxonomy): Bacteria > Actinomycetota > Acidimicrobiia > IMCC26256 > PALSA-610 > JBBQER01. The sequence goes on from JBKQIY010000153.1 coordinate 45,660, forward strand.
CGGGTGATGAGCGAGTGGCTCGGAATCGAGTTGCCCGACGAAGCAGCCGCATGGGCTGACGCGTCGTTCCGGCTCGGTGCGCCCGACCCTCCGCCCGACACCGCCGAACGTTTCGCGGGGTTGTTGTCTTGGGCGTTCGGGGAAGGATTCTCGAACGTTCGACCGGGTGGTTTCGCCGAGGCGATCCTCGCCGGCGGCGACGTCGGTGGACTTCGCGACGACGAACCGTTCATCGCGCTGGCGTCGATCATCATCGCCGGTCTCGACACCACTGTGCATCTGATCGGGAACGGCATCGCCGCGCTGGCCGCCCACCGTGATCAGTTCGAGTGTCTGCTCGACGATCCGGCCGGTCGCGCGTCGCCAACCGTTGAGGAAGTGCTCCGTTTCGATTCCCCGGTCCGGTTCTTCCTGCGACGCACCGATGACGGCGCAACGATCGTGGTGCTGTACGGATCAGCCAATCGTGACGACCGCGTCTTTGCAGATCCGGACCGGTTCGACATCGACCGGGACGCTTCCGCGCACCTGGCGTTCGGCTCAGGCATCCATCTGTGTTTGGGCGCACCCCTCGCACGCCTCGAAGGTGCCGCCGTGTTCGCCAGCCTTGGCGAACATGTCGGCTCCATCGACATCATGACCGGAGCCGCACGAACTGACTCCGTCGCGATCCGCGGCTTCTCCACGCTTCCCGTCACCGTCGAACGCCGCTAAAGCACCGCGCAACCTCGGTGTTCGGGGACCTCTGGTGCGGTCCGACGCGAATGGCCCGCCGCCGCGCCACGACGCCGTCGACGCCGCGCCTGATCCTCGGCGCCCGCGGTGTCATCGCGTTAGTTCGAAACGACCCGCGCGCGGGCACGTTCGTCCAACCCTCGGTCGACCTCGAGACCGAGTTCGTATCCCGGTCGTCGTGTTCGGAGACGCTTCGTGGCACCCAACGCGATGCGACGCGCACGACCGGAAGCGTTGTGGATCGTCTGTGGACGTCCCGAACGTTCGCTCACCACGCCACGGTCGTTGCGAGGCCGTCGACCCGCGTCGAGGTGTTCCCGGATGGTCAGCGGCGAGGCTGGGCACGTGGGCGTCGACGTCGGTTCGGTTGGTTCGGTCGGTGGCGCCTGGCCGGTTCGGCCGGATGGGTCGCGACGGTGATGGCTGTGCGGCGGATGTGGATCGTCGGGACGATGTCGCGGTGGGAGTGGTCGTGCGCTGATCGGGGCCTGGTTCGTTCTAGGTTGTCGCCGGTCGGTGTGTGCGCCGTTCGTTGTGGCGTGGAGTGGAGGACCTGGTTGTGCGGAAGTGGTCGGTGATGCTGTTCCTCGTGGCGGTGTCGGTGGCGGTGGCGGTCGGCGCGTTGGTCGATGCGCCGTCTCAGCCGGTGCGGGTGTTGCGATCGTTCGCGGACGTGGCGTCGGGGACCACAGCTCGGGCCGCGGTGACACCGATACAGCATGTCGTGATCCTCTTCCAAGAGAACCACACGTTCGACAATCTTTTGGGTGGTGTGTGTCTCCAAGACCATCTGGCGTGTGACACGACCAGCACCGGCGTGCTCGATGACGGCACCCGGATCCCGCTGTCGGTCCAACCCGACATCGTCCCCCAAGTCGACCATTCGGTCCCCGCCCAAAAAGCTGCGATCAACGGCGGAGCGATGAATGGCTTCAATCAGCTCGCAGGGTGTGGTCCCCCACAGTTCGCCTGCTACACCCAAGTCCCACCGACCGAGATCCCGAACCTGGCGAAACTCGCGAAACGGTATGTGATCTCCGATCACATGTTCAGCAACAATCCTGCCCCGTCGTTCGGCGCCCATCTGTCGTTGGTCGCCGGCCAACAAGACGGCTTCCGCGGCGACAACCCCTACGCCGACACCAACGTCAAACCGCTCCAAGGCTGGGGTTGCGACAGCCGCACCGACGAACCGTGGCGCGACCCCACCGACCCGGTCGTGCCGTACATCATGGTCCCGTCATGTGTGCCCCGCCCCGACGGCTACGGCCCCTACCGGCCGTCGCCGGTCACGTCGGTCCCCACCATCATGGACCGGCTCACGAGCGCCGGCCTGACCTGGAAGCTCTACACCGACACCCACATCTCCGACACCGGGTACATCTGGTCGATCTGCCCGTACTTCGCGGAATGTCTCTACGACCCCAACAACCACAACCACCCGGACCCGAACTGGGTCCAACGATTCGCGTTCGCGAACGACGCCGCCGCCGGCAAACTCCCCGCGTTCTCCGTCGTCGTCCCCAACTACGCCCTCAGCCAACACAACGGCGTCTCGATGATCCAAGGCGACAACTACCTCGCAAGCCTCGTCAACGATGTCATGAACGGACCGCCAGCCCAATGGCAATCGACCGTCATCTTCATCACCTACGACGACTGCGGCTGCTTCTACGACCATGTCGCCCCACCGCCCGGATCCGGCCTTGGGATCCGACTCCCCATGGTCATCGTCAGCCCCCAAGCCAGAACATCGTTCGTCGACCACACCGAAGCTTCCTTCGACTCGATGCTCGCCTTCGTCGAACACAACTGGGAACTCGCCCCCCTCAACCACACCGACGCCACCGCCTACGACTTCTGCCATAGCTTCACGTTCGCGATGCCCGGATGCACCAGCACCACGCTCACCGACACCACCGCCAGCCGAGCCGCCGCACCCACCCACCTGGACCTCCAACCAACACCGATCCCGTGGGCGTCGATGCAGTACGTCACCAGTCACCCACCGAACCCCCACAACGCCGAAGACAACACCTGAACTGCGTCTATCCGGACGTCACCAAACACAAACCGATGCGGCGGACGCCCATCGGCTGTTCGACCGATCGAAGAGGACCCATGCGCCGATCTCATGTTCGCTACGTCGCGGTTGCGGCCATGGCAGCCGCGGCGCTCGCGGGCTGTTCCAGCAGCTCGAAGACCAGTGCGACGACGACGACGTCGGCACCTGCGGCTGCGCACGCGACGGTCGCGATTTCGACCACCACGCTCGGCAAGGTGTTGGTCAACAGCGCGGGCATGACGTTGTACACGTACACCAAGGACAAGCCCGGCATCAGTTCTTGCACCAGCCAGTGCGCGCTGGTCTGGCCGCCGTTGAAGGTGACGGCGACACCGACCTACGCGTCGGGTCTGAGCGCGTCGACGTTCACGACGATCACCCGCGCCGACGGGACGAAACAACTTGCCGTCAACGGCAAGCCGCTCTACCTGTTCAGTGGCGACACCGCGCCCGGCCAGACGACCGGTCAAGGTCAGGGCGACTTCGTGGTCGCGAAGGCGACGTAGAGACAAGGTCATTGTCGGCTCGACCAGCCGGGCGCACCGGCTCGATCGGACCGACCGGCGAGACCGGCCAGCGTGGGGGAGGTCGCGGTGTCGGACGGTCTGCGAAACTTGCGAGATTGTTCGATGGCGGTCCCGCCGGTGGCGTCGAGCGCCGAAGGTCGGGACACGGTCGCGACGACGCCGAAGCCGTCGCCGGTACGACGCTGAGAATTTCCTGCGCGCCGCAACGTGGGATGCGTTTGGTCAAGAATCGGTCATAGGTGCCTGTGGCGCGTGCCGCGTGGACCGAAGTCGTGTGAAATGGTTTGATACCGGCAGCATGAGGCTGGTTCGGGCAATGATCGTGGGGCCGAGATGAGACGCACGCACGCGATTGCGGGCCTTGCGCTTCTCGGGCTGTTCACGGTTCCCGTTCCCGCGTTCGCGGCCGCTGCTTCGGCCGTGACCGTCCCGACCGGCCAAGGCGCGGTCCGGCTCGCGACGCTCGCACCGCAGGTTCCTGCGGACGCGTCGCGGCTCGGGATGTTGCCGTCGAACCAGCAGCTCACGATCACGGTCGCGTTGCGTCCCACGCACACCGATCGCCTCTCGGCGTTGCTGGCCGATCTCTACGACCCGGCGTCACCGCAGTACGAGAAGTGGCTCACACCCGGCCAGTTCAGCGCCGAGTTCGGCCCGACCCGCGCGCAGATCGACGACGTGACCGCATGGTTGCACCGCCAGGGCCTCGACGACACGAGCCTGCAGGGCATGGCCATCCACGCCAGCGGCGATGTCCAGAGCGTCTCCCGGGCGTTGAGCGTCTCGTTTTTCCGCTACCGGCTCGGCCATGCGGCGTCCGGCTACATCGCTTCTGCGGCGCCGTTGGTTCCTCGCGCGGTTGCCGACGACATCACCAGCATTGTCGGCTTGTCGAACACGGTACGGCTGCACACGTCGCTCGAGACCGCGAACGGGTACAGCACCCGCGGTGAGCGCCCGACGTCAAGCGCGGTGGCGGACGCCGCGACGCCCGTGTCGACCGGTTGCGCGACAGTGCAGAACTTCGCTGGAGACAAGTTCTGGACACCGGAACAGATTGGGAGCTTCTACGGCGTCAACAACTTGTTCTCGGCCGGTTTGACCGGCAAGGGAAAAACGATCGCGTTGGTCGAGTTCGCGCCGAGCGTCGCGACCGACACCAACAGTTTCTTGTCATGTTTCGGTCTTCACAACCGGGTGTCGGTCGAGCCCATCAACGGCGGTGCGCCCAACAACCCTGACGGCACCTTGGAAGCCGAGATCGACATACAACAAGCGGCGGCGCAGGCTCCGGGCGCGTCGATCGTGTCGTACGAAGCGCCGAACACCGGCGTCGGCGAGTACGACGTGTACAACCGGATCGTGACCGACGACCGGGCGCAGGTGGTGTCGACAAGTTGGGGGGACTGCGAGACAGACGTCGCATCGTCGGGCAACTTCATCGGTGCGATGCACACGGTGTTCGAACAGGCGGCCGCGCAGGGTCAGAGCGTGTTCGCAGCGTCGGGCGACTCCGGTTCGGAAGGCTGCTTCGACGGCACCACCAGCGCGACGAGCGAATCCCTCGACGTCGACCATCCCGCCGACGACCCGTTCGTGACCGGTGTCGGTGGAACGTCGCTGGTGGCGGCCGGCGTCGAACCGGTATGGAACGACTGCGAAGGTGAGCTCGGCGTGTCCTGCGCGCAGGGCGGCGGGGGCGCAAGCGGCGGCGGCCTGTCGAAGGAGTACCGGCGTCCGAGCTGGCAGCCGGTGGCGGCGAACGCGACCTGCTCGACGTGTCGGGAGGTGCCTGACATCTCCGCGAATGCCGGCGTTTTCGAGACGTTCTTCGACTCGGGGTGGGTTGCGGTGGGCGGCACCAGCGTCGCGGCGCCGACGTTGGCCGGGATCGCCGCCGACATCGACCAAGGATCCAAGAACGGCAGGATCGGCGACCTCGCGCCCAAGCTGGGCGCGCTTGCCGAGCTCCACGTCTACGGCAGCGCGCTCGCCGATGTGGATACCGGCATCAACTGGAACACGTTCCGCGTCGAGAAGCCGGGCAGCAACGATCTCACCCGCACACACGGCGGGAGCTACGAAACCGCGCCGGGTTTCGACCTGGCCAGCGGCTTCGGAACACCGCTCACGTCCGGTTTGGCGTGCCCTGAGATCACCAGCATGTCGCCGAGCCACGGCAAGGCCGGCATCCGCGTCACCCTCCACGGTATCGGTCTCGAAAAAGCCACGATCGACTTCGGGTCCCGGGCTGCGACCGTCGTGTCGGCGAGCGCGAAGTCGGCGGTCGTGACCGTGCCCGTCGGATCGCGAACCCGCAACGTCACCGGCACCGACGCGATCTGCGCGGGGAACCGTTCAGCGTCGTTCACGTACTAGCGACGTCGTGCGATCACGTCTCGTCGCGGTCGCGGTCGCGGCCGTCGTGCTCGCGGCGTGTGGTGCTGGATCACCGAAGCTTGTCTCGATCGGGGCCGGACTTTCGGGACCCAAAGGTCTGCACGCCACCGTCTACGCCGAAGGGCCGGCGAAGGTCGCGGCTTTCGCGTTCGATCCGCAGGGCCGGTTGTGGCTCGCGACTGCGGACGACACCGATACGGGAAAAGATGGCCTGTACCTCGTCGCCAAGCCGGGCGCGCGGGCTGTCGAAGTTGTCCCGAAACTGCACACGCCGCTCGGGCTCTTGTGGTACCGGAACACGCTGTATGTCGCGTCGAAGGATCGCGTCGACGCGTTCAGCGATCTGCGTGGCACCACGTTCGAGACTCGCCGCAAGATCCTGACGTTGCCCGCCAACGTCGGGGAGTCCAACAATCTCGTGCTCGCCGCCGACGGCACCATGTTGTTGGGCATCAGCGCGCCCTGCGACCATTGCATCCCGACGTCGAAGCTGTCGGCCGCGATCGTGTCGTTCCGGCCTGACGGCAGTGACCTTCGTGTCTACGCCGGTGGGATACGCGCGCCGGTCGGGCTCGAGTACTACCCGGGCACGAACGATTTGCTGGTCACGATGAACCAGCGCGACGACCTCGGGGCCCGCACGCCGGGCGACTGGTTGGCGCTCGTCGATGCCGGACAGGACTGGAAGTCTCCGAACTGCTACGGGCAGGGCGGTGCGTCATGCACGGGAGTACCGCAGCCGATCGCCGTGCTCGACAAGCATGGGGCCGTCGCCGGCGTGGCGATCGTCACCGGGCAGCTTGGTTCGACCGTCGGGACGAGCGCGCTCGTCGCGGAATGGGCGAAGGACACGGTGATGCGCGTGTCGCTCGACAAACACGGCACGCAGTACCGCGGCCATGTGTCGACCTTCTTGACCGGTGTACAAAACCCGGTGGCCGTGATCCTGACCCGCAGCGGCGACTTGCTTGTCGGCGACTGGGCCGACGGCACGATCTACGAGATCACTGACCCGACCAGCAGCCCATGATCACCGCAGCGATGTTGGTCGCGACGTCGGAGCGGCCCATGAGAGGAATGAAGTTGGCAGGAAGGTCCTGGACGTCGACGAGGAGAACTTTGTAATCCTTGCGCACGACGACATCGCTGTTCTGCAGGATCTCCGCGCCTTGGCCGAGCCCGATCAGCGGTTGGGTAGTGCCGTACTTGTGTTCGATGCTGTCGAAGTATGCGGTGGTCTCGGCCTCGTTCGACAGTTCCTTCACCGACAGGGTGATAGTCCCCGTCGGATAGACGTAGGTGCAGGAGTACAGATGCTCGGCCACGTCCCATGTCGGTGTGGTGACACGCGTCTCGGTCACACCGAGCGAAGATGCGATTTCTTCACGTGCTTCTTTCTGGCACACCATCTGCGCCGACGTGGACGGAGTCGGTTTCGCCACCTCCCACGACGACGAAGACAGCTGATCCACACCCGTGGCCGATGTGGCCGGTGCGGTCGTCGTCGCTGCTTTCCCGCTTCCGCCGCTGCTGCACGCGCCGAGCGCGAGAACACCCGCCAGCGCGAGGGCGACGACCGTGTATCTACGCATCAGGTGCCACGGTACTGATCGGCTGCGCCGATCTGGCATCGGGCAACCCGCCCGGCGTCAGATGAGACTCCACTGCGGCAACGAACGTCGGGTCGCCCGAGACGTCGAGCCGTCCGGCCTCCACGGCACTGGCGACCGTGACCGTCCCGGCCAGCACGGACACGAACGCAGGGAACGTGATGTGGAACTCGGCGCGGGCCGGCGCCGGCCTCCCCCGCTGCACCCGCAGCCCCTCGGAGCCGATCGAAGCTGCGCTGATGCTCCACACATGCGAGCCGATTTCGTCTTCGGCGAGCACGACGAACACGAGCGCATCCGCCCCGAGGTCTCCTGCGAGCGAGACCAGACGATCGGCGAGATCCGTCAACGCGAGCGGGACCACTTCACCGGCGGCGAGACGTTCGCATTCGAGCGCGACCTGGTCGTCGTCGAGGCCGGCGACGAGGCGTTCGAGCCAACGGGGGTCGCGCTCATTTCGCGTCGGGAGGTGCGGCGTCGCGCGCCGCAACGCGATCAGCGCACCGGCGGCGAGCCCGAGGCCGAGCCCCAAGGCGGTCGCGACCTCGGCCCGGGCCAAAAGATGCGGGCCGATCGTCGGCAGCTGCGACTTCCATAGGTATGAGAGATCGGTGATACCGCTGACGGTCGCGACCATCGCACCGACGAGCAGCATCCCGTACAGCGCCTCGATGCGGCGGCGTCGCACACCCCAGATCGTGATCCCGGCCGCGACCCACACGAAGACCGACACGAAGTTGTCGCCGAAGAACTGCACTGTCTTGGTCAGCTGCGATCCGGCGCGCGCGACCTCCGCGGTGATCGTGTGCGCCAAGTCGACGCCGACCAGCCCGACCAGCGCCGCGACGGTCAGGCGAGCGCGACGCGAGCGCGCCACGAACAAGCCTGCCAAAAACCACATGAGTACGAACGGCGCCCACGGCCAGCCGCTCGGTCCTGGAACCCAGTCCAGACGGCCCTGCACGGCGACCGTCTGGGTCTTGTAACGAAACGCGACCGTCCACTGCGGGATGACGACATGGAACGCACCCTCGTCGTGGGCTACGTCGGCCGGTGGAGATAACCCCATCCAGTGGATGCGGTGGTCGTGCCAGATCGCGGTATGCGACCCCGAGATCCGATGCCACAGCGGCGGAGTCGACGCGCCCGTCCCGATCGCGATCGCAGGAACCGGTGTGGTGCCCAGCCGGGTGCGATTGAGGTACGTCGCCGGCGAACGCAGGTTCTCGTAGTAGCCGCTCGGTCCGACCCGCAGGTACGGCTCCTCGTCGTAGCCGAGGATGACGATATCGACGCCGGTCCGGTTCGTGAGCTGGAGCTTGTTGCCGAGTTCGACGACATGGACCGTGACACCCGGGATGGGCGGCGACACCGACCCGAGGACCGTCAGGTAGTTGGTGGGCCGCGGTCCGGCGGCCGTATGCGCGGACGCGGGCGCGGCCGCCAGAACGACCCCGGCGACCACGACTGCGATCAGTGCCGCGCCGCGACCGGCGGAGCCGCGTGCGGCTCGACCGACCGCTATGCGCCCGTCCACGGGCTCACGCTAGCGGCGCGGACCCGCCGATCGGCATCCGGCCGTCGACCGGCATCCGCGCTGACCCGCGGCGGTCGGTCGTTTCGGCGGCGACCCTGCGTCGGCGTCGAAGGTGACGGTCAGGTCGACCGCGTCGACGGCCAACCCGTGCGCAAGCATGTCGGTCGTCGCGAACAGGTGCGGCCGCGCGTGCCGGACCTGCCGAACGGCGCCGTGGGGTGAGGTCCAGCCGTCGCGCTGGCACGGTCGGTCGCGACGCGTCGCCGATGGACGGCCGACGTGGTGGACCGGGTCGTTACGCGGAGACGTCGACGGAGGTTCCGAGCGACGAGCTCGGGTTGGTCGTCCACCACGAGGCCTCGTCGAACGGGTTGAACGAGTAGGCCGGCGGCGTGAACACTGCGCCGGTGCTCGCCGCAGCCGACGCCGCAGTCGCCGGTGTTGCGCCCGCGAGCTGTTCGAGCATCGCCGGGTTCTTGTACAGCGCGTACGCCTGGGCGGTGGCGGCCAGACCGGACAGGTCGGGGAGGCCGGTCGACCCGCCGGTAATGGAACTGAACAGCTCCGACTCTGAACTTGCGAGCAGGCTGGCGGCCTCCATCGCCGGCGAGGTTGGGCTCGACGTCGCCGAGGTTGGACTCGTTGACGGAACCGCCAGCAGCGATTGGAGCGACGAGCTGGTGGCAAGATTCGAGATGTCCACTCGCCCCCTTTGATCGGTCCGCGGCCGCCGCGACTGGAGTGGCGTCGGTCACAACGCGAGCAGGACCTCGGCCATCTGTACGCCGTTGAGCGCGGCGCCTTTGCGCAGGTTGTCGCCGGTGATCCACAGGTTCAGCGATCCCGGCTCCGACGGGTCCTCGCGCACGCGGCCGACGAGTACCGGATCGATGCCCGCGGCGTCGAGTGGGGTCGGGTCGCCGTCACCGTCGTCGACGAGGCGGACTCCGGGTGCGTCGCGCAGCAGCTCGACCGCTTCGACTTTCGACATTGGACGGTGGAAGCGGACATTGGCCGATACGGCGTGACCGACGTAGACGGGGACGCGCACACAGGTGACGGAACAGCGAATGTCGTCATCGTGGAGGATCTTGCGAGTTTCGTAGAGCATCTTCCATTCCTCCGACGTGTAGCCCTGTTCCTTCACCGAGCCGGCGAGCGGGATCACGTTGCCGGCGATCGGCTTCGACCACACGTCACCTTCCACGACCGGGCCGTCGAGCGTGCCCGCCCGTCGGAGTTCCTCACTTCGGCCGGACAGCTTCGTCCATTGCGCGTCGAGTTCGTGCAAGCCGACCTGACCGGCGCCCGACACCGATTGATACGTCGACACGACCAGTCGGTCGATCCGCGCCGCGCGATGCAACGGAGCGAGGGCGGTGACGGGGATCATCGTCGTGCAGTTCGGACACGACGCGATGCCTTTCGGCAGCCAACGCAGGTCGTCAGGGTTCACTTCGGCGATCACGAGCGGGACGTCGGGATCCATCCGGAACGCCGAGGACTTGTCGATCACGCGGGCGCCGCTCGCCGCGGCCTGCGGCGACCATTCTTCCGAGAGGGGCTCGTCGACGTCGACGATGACGAGGTCGAGACCGTCGAAGCAGCCGGGGCGCAACACCTCGCAGACCACCTCGCGGTTCGCGAACGGCAGCTTGCGGCCCGCGGAACGTTCCGACGCGTACACACGCAGCTCCGACACCGGGAAGGCACGCTCCGCGAGGATGCGCAACATTTCGGTGCCGACCAGGCCGGTCGCGCCCATGACACCGACGCTCACGTCGTGGTCGCTCATGTCAGCTCGTTCCATCCAGCCCGAACGCGCTGTGCAAGGCCCGCACGCCCGGTTCTACGTCATCTTCGGCGACGACACACGAGATCCTGATCGTCGACGTGCTGATCATCTCGATGTTGATTCCTTCGGCTGCGAGCACTTCGAACATCTGCGCGGCGACTCCAGGATTGGTCTTCATGCCAGCACCGACGAGCGAGACCCGTCCGATGCGCGCGTCGGTGCGGTAGCCGGTGGCTTCGGTTTCGACCACGATCTTGTCCATGCACGACTCGGCTCGGGTGAGATCGCTGCGAGGAACCGTGAACGAGATGTCGGTACGGCCGGCGGTCGACACGTTCTGGACAATCATGTCGACGTTCACGCCCGCGTCGGCCAACGCGCGGAACCATGTGGCCGCCACTCCGGGACGGTCGGGAACCTGCTCGATCGTGACTTTGGCTTCGGACGCGTCGTGCGTGACGCCCGAGATGATGGCCTGCTCCATCGAAGTCAACGACGGATCCTCCTCGGTGACCCAGGTACCTGGCCCCCAGGTGAAACTGGAACGGACATGGACTTGCACGTCGTGATTACGGGCGAACTCGACCGACCGCAACGCCAGCACCCGCCCACCGGTGGCTGCCATCTCGAGCATCTCATCGAACGACACCCGGGGCAGCTTGCGTGCCTTCGACACGATACGCGGATCGGCCGAGTACACACCTTCGACGTCGGTGTAGATCTCGCACACTTCCGCGCCGAGCGCGGCGGCGAGCGCGACGGCAGTGAGATCGCTGGCACCCCGACCGAGCGTCGTGATCTCCCGTGCGGTCGACACTCCTTGGAACCCGGCGACGATCGCGACCTTGCCGTCCGCGAGCGCGTCGCGGATCCGGTCGCCTTTGATCTCGATGATTTTCGCCCGGTTGTGGACGGTGTCGGTGACGATCCCGGCTTGCGAACCGGTGAACGACATGGCCGGCACATCGAGGTCTTGGACTGCCATACAGACGAGCGCCATCGAGATCCGTTCGCCGGCAGTCAACAGCATGTCGAGCTCCCGTCCGTCGGGATGTTCGGCGACGTCGCGCGCGAGCCGGAGGAGATCGTCGGTCGACTTACCCATCGCGGACACGACGACGACCACATCGTCACCGGCGCGCCGGGTCCGGGCGATGTGATCGGCGACAGCTCGAATGCGGTCGGGATCGGCGACCGAGGTACCGCCGTATTTCTGGACGACAAGCACGGCAATCAAGGCTAGCGGCGGGCCCCGCGCCCGCCCGACAGTTTCCCGGATACATTCTCCGCCATGCCTGCCGCTGACAAACGAGCCCGCAAGAAGGAGAACGCGCGAGCGGCGCGCGAACAGCGGGAAGCGGCCTTGAAGCGCAAAAAGCGCATCCGCTCCGCGACCACGTTCGGGATCGTCGCCGTGCTGTTCATCGGGGTCGTCGTCCTCATCAGCGTCGCGGGCGGGAAGTCCAAGAAGGCGGCTTCGAAGACCACCACCCCAACGACCAAGACCACCACCACGACGGCTGCGGCGCTCCCCGCCGGCTGCGTCGCGACGGTCCCGCCGAAGACGACGAAGCCGTCGTACAAGGCGGCTCCGGTCTTTACGATCGACCGCTCGAAAACCTATGTCGCCCACGTGTCCACCACGTGCGGGACGTTCGACATCACGCTCGCCGACAAGGTCGCGCCCCTCACGGTGAACAGTTTCGTGTTCCTCGCCGACCACCACTTTTATGACGGGTTGACCTTCCAACGGCTCGTCAAAAATTTCGTGATCCAAGGCGGTGACCCGAAAGGCAACGGGACCGGCGGACCCGGTTATGCGCTTCCGACCGAACCGCCGATCGCCGGCTACGAGCAGGGCAGCGTCGCGATGGCCAACGCCGGCCCGGGGACCACCGGCTCACAATTTTTCGTTGCGGTGAGCCCTTCCGGCGCCAAAAGTCTCGGCGGTCCGCCGTACCTCTATTCCGACCTCGGAACCGTCACCAAAAACTTCGACGTCGTCCAGAAGCTCATGACGTTCGCGGGGTCGGGCGACGGACCACCGACCCGGCCGCTGTACATGTTCTCGGTGACGATCACGGAGTCGTAACGACCTCGGCGAGGTCGGCGACGCCGCCATCGGCGAGGTCAGCGACGGCAACCCCGCCGCGGTACACGGTTGCGTGCCCGGGACCGATCACTTTCCACTGCGTCGAGTTTTCGCGGACGATCGCGGTGTGTTGGTCGAGCCCGACCAGGACCGCGTCGTGCGGTTGGAGTTCGAGTGATCGCTCTCGGCGATGGTCGGCGGCGCCGGCATGATCGGGAAAGACGGCCACGCCGCGCACGATGCCAAGACCGACCGTGTAGGCACCGCCGCGCGGGTCGACCATCGGGTCGCAGACGACGGTCGCGCCCGCACCTGAAGCTGCGATCACCGCGCCGCGGCTGTGGGCGTAGCACAGTGCATCGAAGAGCGCGCTGCCTTTCAAGACCGAGCGCAGATGCAACGGCGAACCGTCGGCGATGTACACGAACCGTGCGACGCGCATCGCCGCGACGTGTTCGTCGGCTTCGGCGTCGCGTCGATTCAGGACCGCCAGACCGGCGGCGGTTGCGCCCAGGCCCCGGAACCAAGCGGTCGCGTGCTCGACGGTGCGTTCTGGATGCTCGAACGCGGCCGCGGTCGGCACGATCAACACGTCGTCGCAGGACGCCAGATGCAACAGGTGACTGTCGAGCGCCCGGCACGGTTCGGTCCACTCGCCGCCGCCGAGCAACGCGAGGGTTCCCGGCGGCCGCTTCATCGCCCGGGATCCTACGGGCCCGTCGCCACGCGCCCGCCCCTGGCCCGCAGACCTACTCGCCGGTAACCTTTTGGGTTCGACGGGGGCGAAGGAGGACCGATGGTGGTCAAGCGGGTCGGGATCGTGGGTTCGGGGATCATGGGTTCGGGCATCGCGGAAGTCGCGGCGAAGGCCGGCATCGAAGTCGTGCTCCGCAGCCGTGCGCAGAGCACTGCCGACGCGATGCTCGCCGGGCTCGAGAAGTCGCTCGCCAAGCAGGTCGAGCGAGCCAAGCTCGACGCGGCCGAGCGTGACACGGTGCTCGCTCGGGTCCGGGCGGTGACCGATCTCGGCGAGCTCGCGGACTGCGACCTCGTGCTCGAGTCGATCGTCGAGGATCTCGCCGCGAAGAAGCATCTGTTTACGGAGCTCGACCGTATCTGTGCCGATCACGCGATCCTTGCGACGAACACGTCGACCCTTCCGGTGATCGAACTCGCGATGGAAACCGGCCGGCCCGACCGGGTGTGCGGGGTGCACTTCTTCAACCCTGCGCCGATGATGGCGCTCGTCGAGATCGTGCGGGCGATCACATCGTCCGACGAGACCATCGCCGACGCCACCGCGTTCGCGCAGGCGTGCGGCAAGAACGCGGTGGCGGTGAAAGACCAGGCCGGGTTCATCGTCAACGCGTTGCTGTTCCCGTACCTCAACAATGCCGCCAAGCTGTTCGACGCCGGTGTCGCCACCCGTGACGACATCGACGCGGCGATGAAGGGCGGCTGCAACTTCCCGATGGGGCCGCTCGAGCTGCTCGATCTTGTCGGTTTGGACACGAGCCTTTCGATCCTTGAGGCGCTGTACGGCGAGTTCAAGGACCCCAACTATGCGCCCGCGCCGATCCTGAGGCGGATGGTGTCGGCCGAGCGTCTGGGTCGCAAGTCGCGCGTCGGTTTCTACGATTACCGCAAATAGAGCGACAATGGTCTCGTGGTGGACCTAGACGCCTCCGGCAAACCCACACGTGACCGGCCCTGGCTGATCCGAACGTATTCGGGGCATTCGTCGGCGCGTGCGTCCAACGACCTGTACCGCACGAACCTCGCGAAGGGACAGACCGGGCTGTCGGTCGCGTTCGATTTACCGACCCAGACCGGCTACGACCCCGACGATGGCGCCGCGAGCGGCGAAGTCGGCAAGGTCGGCGTACCGGTGCCGCACCTCGGCGAGATGCGCACCCTGTTCGACGGGATCCCGCTCGACGAGATGAACACGTCGATGACGATCAACGCGACGGCGATGTGGCTGCTCGGCATGTACCTCGCGCTCGCCGACGAGCAGGGCGTCGCGTACTCGACGCTGTCGGGAACGACGCAGAACGACATCTTGAAGGAGTACCTCTCGCGGGGTACGTACATCTTCCCGCCTGACGCTTCGAAGCGACTGACAGTCGATCTGATCGCGTTCACGGTCAAGCATGTGCCGTCGTGGAATCCGATCAACGTGTGCCCGTACCACCTCCAAGAGGCGGGCGCGACTCCGGTGCAGGAGCTCGCCTACGGGCTGGCCAACGCGATCGCGGTGCTCGACGCGGTGCGGGACTCGGGTCAGGTCCCCGACGACGAGTTCGCCGAGGTGGTCGGACGGACATCGTTCTTCATCGATGCGGGCGTCCGTTTCGTCGAAGAGATGTGCAAGATGCGGGCGTTCACCGAGATGTGGGACCGCATCTGCGCCGAACGTTACGGCGTGACCGACCCGAAGCTGCGCCGCTTCCGTTACGGCATGCAGGTGAACTCGCTCGGCCTCACCGAGGAACAGCCTGAGAACAACGTGCAGCGCATCGTGCTCGAGATGTTGGGTGTGACGCTTTCCAAGGGCGCCCGGGCCCGCGCCGTCCAGTTGCCGTGTTGGAATGAGGCGTTGGGTTTGCCAACACCGTGGGATCAGCAATGGTCGTTGCGGATCCAGCAGGTGTTGGCGTACGAGACCGACCTGCTCGAGTACGAAGACCTGTTCGATGGGTCGAAGGTCGTGGCCGCGAAGGTCGCCGAGCTGTGCGAAGCAGCCGAGGTTGAGCTGCAACGGGTGCTCGACGGCGGCGGGTCGTTCGCGATGATCGACGACATGAAGGGCCGGCTCGTGCAAAGCCATGCCGAACGGGTGCGGCGTATCGAGTCGGGCGAGTTGCCGGTCGTGGGTGTCAATTCGTTCACCGATACCGAGCCGTCTCCGCTCGCGCAGAGCGCGACCCGGGGCGGCATCGTCACGATCGACCGTGAAGTGGAAGGCGAGCAACGTCGCGCGATCGAGCGATGGCGCACGCTGCGGGACAACGCCGCGGTCGACGCCGCACTCGCGCGCCTGCGGGCGACCGCGGCCGGCACCGAGAACCTCGTGCCCGCGACCGTCGAGTTCGCTCGGGTTGGTGGCACGGTCGGCGAATGGGCGAACGCGTTGCGGGCGGTGTTCGGGGTGTACCGGGGCCCGACCGGTGTGGGTGGCGTTCGGACCCGTGCCGGCGTCGACGTCCAAGCCGTCCGCGAGGAGGTCCGGACCGTCGTGGAAAGCACCGGCGGCCGTCCGATCCGGCTGCTCGTCGGCAAACCGGGCCTCGATGGCCATTCCAACGGCGCCGAGCAGATCGCGGTCGCGGCCCGAGACGCCGGGATGGAGGTCGTCTATCAGGGGATCCGTCTCAGCCCGGCCGAGATCGCGGCCGCGGCCCGGGACGAAGACGTCGACGTCGTGGGGCTGTCGATCCTGTCGGGGTCGCATCTGGCCCTCGTCCCTGAGTGCCTCGCTGCGCTGCGGGCGGCTGGGGTCGACGCGCCCGTCGTGGTCGGTGGCATCATCCCTGACGGGGACCGGGCGGAGTTGGAAACCATGGGCGTGGCCCGGGTGTACACACCGAAAGATTTCCGGTTTGTCCGGATCGTGGCTGACATCGCCGAACTAGCCCGGACTCACCGCCTGACGAACCCTCAGGCGAGGGCAGACACCCGCCGATGAGAAAGCCCATGGAAGATCCGCGCCTTTTGGTGGCCGTCTCAGGCGGGTTGGCCGCGCTCGCCGCGGGCGCGGTCGGTGTCGCGACGAACGCGCCGGTGCTGGCAGTCGTGGCCGGAGCCGCGGGCGTGGTTGCCGCCATGGCCGGCGTCGCGCTCGGGGCACAAGCCCGTCGCAACGGCGACCAGCTCGGCCTGGCCGAGAACGAACTGCAGACGATGCGCCGCGAGCTCGCGTCGATCAACGCCGCGCTGCAAGAGGAGTCCAGCCGCCGTACCGCCGAAGCTGAGCTCGGCGCGCCGGCCGACCTCGGCCGTGAACGTAACGACAAGGCGTTCGATACCGCGACCGGCCTGTACGACGAGCGTTACTTCGCGGTGCTGGTGCAGCAGCACGTCGCCGCGGCGCGCCGGTCGTTGCGGCCGGTGTCGGTGGTGATCTTCGAGATCGACAGCATGGGAGAAGCCGATACCGACACTCGCCACCAAGCGCTCGGCGTTGTCGGCGACGTCGTGCGCCGCACGCTGCGCGAGAGCGACGCGGCCTGCCGGCTCGGCGACCTGATGGTCGGCGCGATCTTGGAAGACACACCCGAAGCTGGCGCGGTATGGGCCGCCGAGCGGGTGCGGGGCACGCTGCTCGCCAGCCCGATCGGTGACGCGCTCACGTTGTCGGCCGGTGTCGCGTGCTACCCGACCCACGCGTTGGGTGCGGCTGAGCTTGTCCATCAAGCGAGCGGCGCGCTCGATGAGGCGCGTTCGCGCGGTCGTGACCGCGTTGAACTCGCGCCCGAGGCGAGCTAGTCAATTCGTCAGCAGAGCGGCTGCACGTTCGACCGCGTCGGCGACCACTTTCGGATCTGTCAACAGGGCGAGGTGTTGCGCGTCGAGGACCAGTACCGGCCATCCTCGTGTCCGTGCCGCGTCGGTCTCGGGGGTGTACGCGTCGCTGAGTTGCACGAACACGCCGGGCGGTTCGACCACGTCGGCCATGACCTCGTCGATCACCGCGACCGGAACTGCCGGACATGCACGGACGAACTCGTCGCGCAGCGACGGGTCGGCGATGAGTTCCGCCATCCGGCGCTCGCCCCACCACTGCGGCCACGGCTTGAGGTTCCCGTCGACCGCTTCGGCCTTCAACGTGGCGGCGAACGCGTCGGGCACGGTCTGGGCCCAGCTCCGGCCGGGGTGGGGCAACAACGCGTCGACGAGGACCATGCCGACGACACCGGCGGAGCGGATGGCGAGCGCCGGCAGCTGCGGACCGGCGCCGCTGTGCGCGACGAGCACGACGGGCGGGTCGATGTCGATGTCGACGTCGAAAACGGCGACCCGTCGTCCGCGCGTCCGGAGCTCGAACGCGACCTTCGACCATGCGAACGGGCCGGTGAACGGGCTCGCGACGAGGACGAAGCCGAGGTCCTGGGTGCCGGTCCTCACAGTTCGTCGAGCACTGCGGCGCTGTCCGCGCCGAGCGGGCGGCCCACGAAACGTACCTCGCCGGGCGTGCGCAGCAGTCGTGCGGCCGGACCTTGCATGACGACACCGTCAACGGTGACGAAGACGCCTCGCGCCCGCACGTGCGGGTCGGCCATGACGTCGTGCATCGCGTAGACCGGCGCGATCGCGGCTTC
This sequence comes from Acidimicrobiia bacterium, assembly GCA_052148155.1. GTDB lineage: Bacteria > Actinomycetota > Acidimicrobiia > IMCC26256 > PALSA-610 > JBBQER01. The sequence goes on from JBKQIY010000153.1 coordinate 63,742, forward strand.
GGCCGCGTCGAACGCGGCGAGGACGTCCGGGCGCGGCCGCGTCCCGACCCACTCCGACACGATGCCGTCGAGCTCTTCACGGTGCTCGGCGCGCAGCTCAGACGTCGCGAAGCGCGGGTCGTCGCCGTGACCGAGGAGGGTCATCACCCGATGCGCGACCGACTCGGTCGACGTCGAGATCGCGATCCAGTCGCCGTCAGCGCAGCGGTAGGTCCCGCGGGGGACCGAGTAGGGAATGCCGGAACCGAGGCGGGGCTGTTCGTAGCCGAGATGCGCCGCCGCGGACGGCAACGCCGACATCATTTGGAGCATCGACTCGAGCAGGTTCACGTCGACGACCTGCCCTTGTCCGCTGCGGTCCCGTTCGTGCAGTGCGACCATCACCGCGAACGCGCCGGCCAGTGCCGCGACCTCGTCGGTCAGGGCGATCGGCGGTAACAGGGGGGCGCCGTCGGGCTCGCCGTTGATCGCGGCGAATCCGCTCATCGCCTCGGCGATCGTCGCGAAGCCCGGCTTGGATGCGTACGGTCCGTCCTGGCCGAAGCCAGTGACCCGCAGCACGACAAGTCGCGGGTTGCGAGCATGCAACACGGCCGGACCGAGCCCGAGACGTTCGATCGTGCCCGGACGGAAATTCTCGACGAGGACGTCGGCCGTGTCGGTGAGCCGCAGCAGATTGTCGCGGCCGGTTTCGGTCTTGAGGTCGAGCACGACCGTGCGTTTGTTCCGACCGAGCAGCTTCCAGGTGTACGAGTCGCCACCTTCGGGCGGAAACCATCCCATGCGGCGGACGCCGTCGCCGGCGGGCGACTCGACTTTCACGACATCGGCACCGAAGTCGCCGAGGTGACGGGCCGCGCCCGGACCTGCGAACACGGTCGCCATGTCGATGACCCGCAGACCGTCGAGCGCTTGCACCTCGGCAGGCTAGAAGATCACCGACGACGAACTCCCCGACCCGGGACGAAACGGCCGCGACGACAATGACGACGGTTCGACGTCAGTGCGGTCGAAGACGTCGAGTTCGCGCGAGACGGCCAACCGCGTGTCGGGTCACGCCGAGAACAGGTGCGTGAAGCAACGGTCGGGTTGCGCACCGAGCGCGTAGTCGCGATACAGCCCGCCGAACATCGTGCGGGTCAGCTCGGTCCACGCCATCGCGGCCGGGGCCGCGATACGCCGGACGAGCTGGGTGTAGCCGCCTTCGTAGACGCGGTATTCGGCCCACACGCCCGGATAGTCCTTGACGCAGGCGACCTCGACGATCGGGACGCGACGCGCGGCGTCGAAATGGCGGACCCGATTGCGGTGGGTGTGTCCCGCGAAGTACCCCGCGATCGATTCGCAGCGTGTAATCACCTCGCACAACGCTTCGCTGTCGTTCGGGTTGATGCCGAAGTAGTGGTCGTTCCGTTCGCTCGAGCTCGGATCCCACGGATGATGGTGGCCGAACACGAGGACCGGCACCGTCGATGCGCACGCGAGCTCTTCGAGCCACGCCAGCTGATCGCCTGCGATGCAGCCGTGCTCGCTGCCCGGTCGGACGGTGTCGAGCACCGCGAGCGTTGCGCCGGGAAGGTCGACCGTCATCGGGGCGTTCGTCGCGATGGTGTCGGTGATCATCGCGTCGTGGTTGCCGCGCACATGATGCATGCGCACACCAAGCTGGGAGTATGCGTCGAGGAACGCTTGATATTCCTCGTCGGTTCCGCGGTCGGTGAGGTCACCTTTGACGAGCACCGCGTCAGGGTCGAATGCTTCGATCTCGGCGATCGCGCCCGCGTTCATGACGTTCGGATACGGGTCGGCGCCGGGCGCGGCGCGCAGGATCGGACCGAGCTCTTCGGGTGTGCCGAGCCGGCCGCATTCGACTTCGCCGAAGTGCACGTCGTTGACTGTCGCGAACGTTGCCAGGGCCGGCCCGGCTGGTCGGGCGAGCGTCGCGACCCGGCCGGGCAGCAGCGCGGTTGGCGGCGCGCCATCGACGCGGAGCCGGTAGTCGGTTTGGGGCTCGAGGCCGGTGAGACGAGCCGAGTGGTACCGACCGTTCGTGACGACCTCATGGTCGTCGGCCGAGGTGGTCACGGCCGTGTCGTCGTCGGTGCGGAAGGTGACGACGATCTCGTCGGGTCCGATGGTGAACAGTTCGGCGTCGTGGATCACAGATGCACGATAGGGCCCCGCGCGCCGCGGGCGGTCCGGGCCGTCGCTCGCGGTGGACCGGGCCGGTTGCGCGCACCGAACCGGTTTCGTGTCGGCCCGGTGGTCACAGGCCGTGCTGCTGCTTCGAGCCCGCGACCTCACCGTTGTTGTCGGCGGGGGGCGTTGGCGGTCGTGACGTTCGGACGATGCCCGCGCGCCCGTGGTTGCGGACGTTCGTGGTCGTGTTCGTCGAGGACGGAAGGAGCGACGACCGTCACGTGGCCGCGACGCGATCCTCGGACCGGTTGCGCAACGGAGAGGCGAGCCGACTCGCTCAGGACCAACCAGGGGGTCGCCGGCTCGCCTCCCCAGACGACATCGTGACATCTCAACCGAGGCTGACAAGAGCAGAGTTCGGGGGGTGGGCCTTGGGGTGGCCCGCAGCGACGGACGTCTGCGCGTCGCGTCGGGGTCGTGGGTGTCCGCCCCAGCCCATTGCGGATGTACCGTAGACAATGACCAGACAAAGCCCGTTTTCGGCGTCTTTGGGCGGGTCGGGAGCGTCGCGGCGACCGAGGTCAGACGCGGGATCGTTTCCCGAGGCGGCCCGACAGTCGCCACGGGCCGCGTTGCATTCCGGCTCGCTGCGCGGAACGGCGAGACGCCTCCACCCACATGTTGAGCGGCTCGACGGGCGGCGGAACCGACACCGCGGTCGCGGCTCGTTCAGCTTCGATGACCGACAATGCGGCGACGATCGCGGCGACCTGTTCGGGTGTCGGGTTGCCGCCGACGACTTCGGCTCTCATCGCCACGGACCGTTACAGCGGTGTGTTGCCGTGCTTGCGCGCCGGCATCTGCTCACGTTTGGTCCGCAGCATCGCCAGCGCCCGCGCCAGCATTCGCCGCGTGTCGCGCGGGTCGATCACGTCGTCGACGTAGCCCCGTTCGGCCGCCTGGTACGGGTTGGCGAAACGCTCTTCGTACTCGTCGACGAGTTCGGTCTGACGCTGCGCCGGATCGCCGGCCGTTTCGATGTCGCGCCGGAAGATGATGTTCACCGCTCCGGGTGCGGCCATCACCGCGATCTCGGCTGACGGCCACGCGTACGCGATGTCGGCGCCGATCGATTTCGAGTTCATCACCACGTAAGCGCCGCCGTAACCCTTGCGTGTGATGATCTGGATGCGGGGCACGGTCGCTTCGCAGTAGGCGTACAGCAGCTTTGCTCCATGGCGGATGATGCCACCGTATTCCTGGTCGGTGCCGGGAAGGAAGCCCGGCACGTCGACGAACGTGACCAGCGAAATATTGAACGCGTCGCAGCTACGCACGAATCGTGCGGCTTTCTCCGACGCGTCGATGTCGAGCGAACCGGCGAGCACCTTCGGTTGGTTGCCAACGATACCGACGACGTGACCGTCGACACGGGCGAACCCACACACGATATTCATCGCCCAATGGGGGAACACCTCGAAGAAGTCGCCGTCGTCGACGATCTGCGCGATCACTTCCTTCATGTCGTACGCACGGTTGGGTGCGTCGGGAATGAGGTCGATGATCCCCTCACATCGACGTTCGGGATCGTCGGACGACGCGAAGTACGGCGGATCTTCGAGGTTGTTCGACGGCAAAAACGACAGGAGGTAACGCACCTGCTCGATACATGACTGCTCGTCGTCGGCGACGAAGGTCGCGACTCCAGACTTCGTGGCGTGGATCATCGCGCCACCGAGCTCCTCCTGCGTGACCTCTTCACCGGTCACGGTTTTGATCACGTCAGGTCCAGTGATGAACATGTTCGACGTGCCTTTGACCATGAAGATGAAGTCGGTCATCGCCGGGGAGTAGACCGCGCCACCTGCGCACGGACCGAGCACGACGCTGATCTGCGGGATCACACCCGACGAACGGACGTTACGCAAGAAAATACCGCCGTAGGACGCGAGCGAAACGACGCCTTCTTGGATGCGCGCCCCGGCACCGTCGTTCAGCCCGACGAGTGGAGCGCCGACCGACTCGGCGAGATCCATGACCTTGTGGATCTTCTCGGCGAACACCTCGCCGAGCGCGCCACCGAAGATCGTGAAGTCTTGCGAGAACACGAACACTTTGCGACCGTCGACGGCACCCCACCCGGTGACGACACCGTCGGTGAGCGGCCGGCTCTGTTCGATACCGAACCCGTGCGCGCGGTGGCGGGCGAGCATGTCGAGCTCGACGAACGTGTCGGGGTCGAGGAGCAACTCGATGCGTTCCCGTGCGGTGAGCTTGCCCCGGTCGTGCTGACGCCGAACCGACGCTTCGGAGCCGGCGTGCAGCGCCTCTTCTTTGAGTTTGCCGAGCTGTTCGAGACGCTCCGTGATCGGGTGCGGCGCGGGTGTCCCGGTCGCGCCGGGTGTGTTGTGAGCCATGGTCGCCAAGGCTACAAGGCCGACCGGAGCGAACTACTCCTGTACGAGCTCGATCAGTGTGCCGAAGGCGGTCTTCGGGTGCACGAACGCGACGGTCGTGCCGCGGCTGCCGGGGCGGGGTTGCTCGTCGATGACGCGATGGCCGTTGGCTTTGACGGCCGCGAGCGCGGCCGCGCAGTCGTCGACGCGGTAGCCGACGTGATGGAGCCCTTCACCTTTCGTGTCGAGATATTTCGCGACGGTCGAATCGGCGCGGCTGGGCGTGAGCAGCTGGATATACGAGTCGGCGACGTGCAAGAGCGCCTCCTCCACGCCGTCCCGGTCGACGACCTCGCGGTGGTCGACCTCACATCCGAACGTGGTGCGGTAGTAGTCGATCGCCGCGTCGAGGTCGCGTACCGCGATGGCCACATGATCGATTTCGGTGAACAACATGCGCCCTCCTCGCCGAGCCCGCGGATTGTAGGGTTCGACCGGCCGTCCGGACGAAGGCAGCCGACGCCAACAACGTGGCGGCCTCTTGGGAGACTGTCGCGGGGTTGCGGTGCGCGATCGCGGTCGTTGTCGGACACGGCCGTGTCCGCGACCACCACGACACCGTCCGCGCCGGCGATTCGGCCGCGTGCTCGTCGATCGTTCGGCTGGGGCTGGAGCCCGCCCCTCGGTTCAGCCGGCGTAACGGCGAAACAGCGTGATCTGGTCGAGGTGGCGCGCGCGGGTGTCCGCGTCGGTCACACCCAACCCTTCGTCGGGCGCGAGGCACAACACCCCGACCTTGCCTTCGGCGAGGTTGCGGTGCACCTGATAGGCGGCTTCGCCGGTGTCGTCCAGTGTGTACACCTTCGACAGCGTCGGATGGATGCGAGCCTCACAGACGAGCCGGTTGGCTTCCCAGGCTTCGCGGTAGTTCGCGAAATGGCAGCCTTTCAACGTCTTGAGGTTCATCCACAGGTATCGGTTGTCGTATTCGATCTTGAACCCGGACGTCGCCGCGCAGGTGATGATCATGCCGCCGCGTTTGGCGACGAACACCGACGCACCCATCGTCTGGCGGCCCGGATGTTCGAACACGATGTCGACGTCCCGACCGATCAACGAGCGGATCTTCTTCCCGAGACGCAACCATTCGGCCGGGTCCTGTTCGGTGTCGTCGGCGTTCCAGAACCGGTAGTTCTCGGCGCGTCGGTCGATCACCGCGTCGCAGCCGAGCTCTCGCAGGAGCTCGGCACGCTTTTCGGAAGACACGACACCGACCGGTGTGCCGCCGCCGTTGTTTACGTACTGCACCGCGTACGCGCCGATCCCGCCGGTCGCGCCCCACACCAGCACCGACTGGCCTTGGGTCATCTGCGAACCGTTGCGACTCACGATCATCCGGTAGCTCGTCGAGTTGCACAACGCGTTGCACGCCGACTCTTCCCAGGTGAGGTGCGCAGGTTTCGGCATGAGCTGGTTCGCCTTCACGACCGTGATTTCGGCAAGGCCTCCGAAGTTGGTTTCGAAGCCCCAGATGCGCTGGTTGGTTGCCATCATCGAGTCGTCATGGGCGGATGGGTCCTGGTCGTCGACGTGGAGGCAGTGCACCGTGACCCGATCGCCGGGCTTCCAGTTCCGCACCGCGGAACCGACCCGCAACACGACGCCTGACGCGTCGGAACCCATCACGTGGAACGGCTGGTCGTGCCGGGCGCCCCACACGCTCTCCCGTGCGAGGCGCTTTAAGAACCCGAACGTCGGCAACGGTTCGAAGATCGACGTCCATACCGTGTTGAAGTTGATCGCGGCCGCCATCACGCCGACGTAGGCCTCGTCGGGGGCGAGCTCGGGCAGCGGGAACGGTTCGACATGGGTCGACTTGCGGGGGTCTTTGTCGTCGGACGCGACGCCGGCGAACATGTCGACCTCGTCGGCTTTCACGAGCGCGCCCCGCACCGTTGGGGGTATCGGAAGTGCCTCGAGTTCGGCGGCCGAAGCATCCGAGACGATGGCGGTGCGTATCGCGTCGATGTCACTCATAGACGCGAACCTACCGGCCGGTAGCGGGCCAGAACCAGCCCTCCTACACTGTCCGAACTCGCATTCCACCAGGTCGGTCGGCCAGGACAGCCCAACCGCACAGGAGGCACCATGCCCGGATCCGTCATCGTCGGATCGGCCCGTACGCCGATCGGGAAACTTTCCGGCGCGCTCGCGGGATTCAGCGCGACCGACCTCGGCGGCTTCGCGATCAACGCCGCGCTCGAGCGGGCCGGCGTCGGCGCCGAGCAGGTCGATTACGTCCTCATGGGTCATGTGCTGCTCGGCGGTCAAGGCCAGATCACCGCCCGTCAGGCTGCGGTGAAAGCCGGGATCCCGATGACGGTGCCGGCGACGACGGTCAACAAGGTCTGTCTGTCCGGAATCAACGCGATCTACCTCGCCGACCAGATGATCGCGACCGGCGACGCCGAGGTCGTCGTGGCCGGCGGGATGGAGTCGATGACGAACGCGCCGTACCTGCTGCCCGGCGCCCGGGCCGGCTACCGCATGGGCAACAACGAAGTGATCGACTCGATGATCAACGACGGCTTGTGGTGCGCGTTCGATGCCGTGCACATGGGCGCCGGGACCGAAAACTATGTCGGTCAGGTCGGCGGCATCACCCGCCAGGCCCAGGACGAACTCGCGGCGAAGAGCCACGAGCGCGCCGCCGCCGCGCAGAAAGAGGGCCGCTTCGCCGACGAGATCGCACCGATCTCGATCCCGCAACGCAAAGGCGACCCGGTGATCGTCGAAAGCGACGAAGGGATACGGCCCGGCACGAGCACCGAGTCGCTCGCCGGCCTCCGCCCCGCGTTCTCGAAGGATGGCACCATCACCGCCGGCAACGCGTCGCAGATCTCCGACGGCGGCGCCGCGGTCATCGTGATGAGCAAAGCGAAAGCCGAAGAGCTCGGTGCGACTCCCATCGCGGAGCTGATCGGCTATGGGATGGTCGCCGGTCCCGACCCGTCGCTGCTGACGCAGCCGTCACGCGCGATCAAACGTGCGCTCGAAGGCAACGACATGACGCCGTCCGATGTCGACCTGTTCGAACTCAACGAGGCGTTCGCCGCGGTCGGTATCGCTTCGATGCGCGACCTCGGTATCACCGACGACATCGTGAACGTGAACGGCGGCGCGATCGCGCTCGGTCACCCGATCGGCATGTCCGGGACCCGTGTCGTCATGACGTTGATCAACGAGCTGCGCCGGCGCGGCGGCGGTATCGGTGCCGCGGCGCTGTGCGGAGGCGGCGGCCAAGGCGACGCCGCGATTATCCGAACGTTGTAGTGCTGAGGCGGCGACCGCGCCGCGGTCGCTTCCGAGCCCGGCGTCGGCTGCCGTGGCGGTTCGTCATCTACGGTTTGGCGGACCGACCGAGCTGAACTGCCGCGCCGAGTAGTTAAGGTTCGCTCGGTGATACCCGATCTGCGGCCTCGAGGCGTCGGCGAGATCCTCGACGCGGCCGCCACGCTGTATCGCGCCCGGTTCGGTCAGCTCGTGCGGTACGCCGCGTACGTTGTCGTCCCCCTGCAGGTGCTCCTCACGCTCGTGTTCTTGTCGGCGCAGCCCGTCCATTTCAACGGGACCGCGACGCCGCAACTGAGTTCGAGCCGCGCCGAGCTCGCCGCGACGTTCGTCATGTTGGTGGTCGGTGTGCTCACCCACGCGTTCGTCGCGGCCCTGACGACACGCGTCGTCGCCGACGAGTACGTCGGCTATCCCGAACCGGCCGGTCAGGCCGCCCGTACCGCCGCCCGACGATTCCTCGCGGTGCTGGGAGTGGCGGTGCTGGTCGGGCTGGCCGAACTGGTCGGCCTGTTGTTCTGCTTCGTCGGGATCTTCGCCGCGCAAGCGTTGTACGCGGTCGCGATCCCGGTGGTGATCCTCGAACGCCGCTCGGTGGCCGCCGCGATGGGGCGATCGTGGGAACTCACCAAATCGCATTTGTGGCATGTGCTCGGCGTGACCCTCAGCGCGACGGTCCTGAGCGCGATGCTCAACCTTGCGCTCGCGACGGCGCTCAACCTCTGGTCGGCGCACGGGGCGAGCCCGACGTCGCTGGCAATCGCGCAAGGGATCGCGAACAGTGTCGCGTTGTTGCTGACGGCGCCGTTCGTCGCCGCCGCGATCGTCGCGCTCTACTTCGACCTGCGTATCCGCGACGAAGCGTTCGATGTACAGATGGCGCTCGCCCAATGAGCGGACGGTCAGCTGCGGTTGATCCGGGGGACGCACAACGAGTCGCGCGCCACATCCTTTCGGGCCGGCAGTTCCGTCCCGCGCCGACCCCGAGGCCGTTCCGCCGCCAGTTGAACTGGATCGGCGATCGGCTGCATCCCATCGTCGCGTGGATCGGCCGCGTGTTCTCCGACGTCGCCGGCACCTGGCTGCTCGTGCCGGCGCTGTTGGTGATCGCAGCCGCGGTGGCGTTGGTCGTGAGCCGGGTCCGCGCTCGTCGAGCGACGCCGAGTACCCGTCGGGGTTCGCACCAACGCACCGAAGACGACTCCGAAGATCCTGATGAGCTCGAACGGGCCGCCGACGGCGCGGAACGCGCCGGTCAGCTCGACCGTGCGTTGCGACTGCGTTTTCGTGCCGGACTGTTGCGTCTCGGCGATCGGGGCGCGATTCGGTACCGACCGTCGATGACGACCAGCGAAGTGCGCGCCGTGCTCGGCTCCGACACGTTCGACGAACTGGCCCACACGTTCGAGGCCGTCGCCTACGGCGGCCGCGACGCGGCCGGCCCGGACCTCGAAGCCGCCCGCCGCGAGTGGCCGCGCATCGTGGCCGGGGCGTCGAAGCGGACGGGCAGCTAACTCGTGACCGACGCGGGCGACACCAACACCGGCGCGCCGAGCACCGCGAAACGTTTCGGGATCGCGGCGGTCGTCGTGGTCGGCGTGCTCGTCGCACTCAATCTGGTGGCGGGCGGCATCGACAACGCGGTGGGCGGCCGCGAGCCGAGCGGCGTCGCCGGTTCGTCGTACGGCTCCCAGGACTCCGGCCTCGCCGGCCTGGCCGGGCTGCTCACCCACTACGGCTATCCGATTTCGCGTGTGCGAGGGTCGCTCGCCGACGCGATCCTCGATCCTGACAGCACGGTCTTTGTGATCGAACCCAAGACGTTGACCGACGCTGACGACGCCGCCCTCGTCGAGTTCACGAGCGAAGGGGGCCGGCTGGTGATCGGAGGGTCGGAACCGTTCTACCTGCACCGGCTGCGCGACCGGCCGCCGGTGTGGAGTCCCGACGGGACCTCCACCTACGGCCAGATCGACGCGCAACTCGGTGACATCAGCCAGGTCGCCACCGCAGGCCAAGGTTCGTGGTCCGATCCCGGCTCCGGTGTCGTGGTCGCCGGGCCCGACGGCGCGGCGCTGGTCACCGAATCACGCGTCGGTCTCGGCGAGATGTTCTTCGTGGCCGACGTGTCCCCGCTCCAGAACTCGTATCTCGGTCTCGCCGACAACGCCGCGTTCGCGCTCGGGCTCGCCGGCAACCAGCCCCGACCGGTCGAGTTCGCCGAAGGCGTACACGGATACGGACAGCACGGCGGGTGGGGAGCGATCCCGACGCCATGGAAGGTGGCGTTGGCGGTGCTCGCCACCGCGGTGGTGGCGCTCGCCTGGTCACGCAGCCGACGGTTCGGTCCGCCCGACCGGCCGGCTCGCCCACTTCCACCGGCCCGCGCCGAGTACGTCCGTGCGTTGGCGATCTCTCTCGAACGCACCCGCGACCCCGAACATGCGCTGGCATCGATGCAGCAATGGGCTCGCACCCAGGTCGCCCGCCGCGCCCACCTGCGACCCGACGCATCCCTCGAAGAGCTCGATCGGGGCGCGATCGCGCTCGGTTACACCGAATCGCAACGAGCCGCGATCTGGCATCCGGCCACCGACGACGACGCGGTGCTCGCGCTCGGTCGCCTCGTTTCGCAGTTGTCGCAACAGGATGGGAGAACGACGTGAACGAGCTGCGCGACCGTGTGGTGCGAGAGGTTCGCAAGGTTGTCGTCGGTCAGGACGGCGTCGTCGAGGTCATGCTCGCGTCGGTGACCGTCGGCGGTCATCTCCTCCTCGAAGGGGTGCCGGGCGTCGCCAAGACGTTGGTCGCCAACGCGTTCGCGCGTGCCATCGGTGTCGAGTTCCGCCGCGTGCAGTTCACGCCCGACATGCTCCCGTCGGACCTGACCGGAACGATGACGTTGCGAGCGGGCGAGCTGGCGTTTCGTCCCGGCCCGGTGTTCACCAACCTGTTGCTCGCCGACGAGATCAACCGGACCCCACCAAAAACCCAAGCTGCGCTGCTCGAATCGATGCAGGAACGTCAAGTCAGCGTCGACGGGATCGCACGGACGCTGCCCGACCCTTTCGTGGTCGTCGCGACACAGAACCCGATCGAGTATGAAGGCACGTACCCGCTGCCGGAAGCGCAGCTCGACCGTTTCCTCGCCAAGATCGATGTTGGGTATCCGAGCTCCGACGACGAAGCCGCCGTGCTCCGCCTCGCGCATCATGGCGTCGCGCCGGCGACGCTTTCCGACGTCCAGGCCGTGACCACGCCGGCCGAGCTCATCGAGGCGCGCGCCATGGTGGACGCGACGACCGTGACCGACGCGATCGTCACGTACGTGGTCGCGCTGGTACGCCGCACTCGCGAACTTCCGAGCGTGTCGCTCGGCGCAAGTCCGCGCGGTGCGGTACATCTCCTCGCGGCGGCGAAAGCCGCGGCGCGTCTGGCGGGACGCGACTTCGTCGTTCCCGACGATGTCGTCGCGGTCGCGCCCGCAGTGCTTCGCCATCGGCTGCAGCTGCGGCCCGAAGCCGAACTTGAGCGGTACACCGCCGACGACGCTGTCGCGACGGCCGTTTCGACCGTCCCCGTGCCGCGATGAGCCCATGAGCCCCGCTCCCCGAGCTGCGGTCGCCTTGGGTGTCGTCGCGGTGCTCGCGCTGGCCGTCCCGTCGGTGTTGGCGATCGTCGCCGCGGTCGCGGTGGTGTTCGCGACCGCGGTCGATATGGTGCTCGCCCGCCGCCGACCGCGGGTGCGGCGCAGTGTCGCGACGGTGCTGGCGCGTGGGGTGCCCGCGTCGTTGACGATCCAGACCATCGCGGCGGATGCCGGATCCGAAGCGGCGAACGCACGGTCCGTATCCGACACCGCGGCCGCGGCACGCCGCATCGAGCTCCGACAGGCTCGGCCGCCCGATTTTACGATCGAGCCGGCGACCGGTTGGGGCCGCCTCGACGCACAGGTCGTGGCGCACCGTCGGGGTTCCCATCGGCTTCCGCCGGTCGCGGCGCGACGTCACGGACCGTTAGGTCTCGGCACCTGCACCTTCGACGCCGACGGCGGCACCGACCTGTCCGTGTATCCCGACGTGTTCGCGGCGCAGCGGATCGTCATCGCGTTGCGACGCGGCCGTTTTCGCGATCCTGGGTTACGCACCCGCGGGCCGCTCGGGCTGGGAACCGAGTTCGAGTCGGTGCGGGACTACCTGCCCGACGACGACGTCCGCCAGATCAACTGGCAGGCCACCGCCCGGGTCGGCCGCCCAATGAGCAACCAGTACCGCATCGAACAAGACCGCGACGTCGTCTGCCTGCTCGACGCGGGCCGGCTCATGGCCGCTCCCCTCGAGGTCGGTCCGACCGTCGGTCAGGGTGAGACAGCGCGACGCATCACCCGGCTCGACGCTGCGGTCGACGCGGTCGCGATGGTCGCGCTCGTCGCCGACGAGCTCGGAGACCGTTGCGGAGTGACGATCTACGACTCCGAGATCCGTCGCCGGCTGGCGCCGCGGCGCTCGGGCGGCAAGGCGGTGGTGCGCACCGTGCTCGACGTCGAACCGTCGTTGGTCGACAGTGACCACGACCTCGCGTTCCGTGCGGTCGGTGGTGTCAAACGGGCGTTGATCATCGTATGCACAGATCTCGTCGATCAGGCCGCGGCGCGCTCACTGCTCGACGCGGTTCCGGTCCTCGCGCGCCGCCACGCGGTGGTGATCGCTTCGGTCCGCGACCCGGATCTCGACGCACCGTTGCACACCGCGCCCGACACACCGGGCGACGTGTACGCGGCCGCGATCGCGATCGACGTGCTCGACGAACGCGCCCGCGTGATCCGCCGGCTCCGGCATCTCGGCGCGACGGTGATCGAAGCGCCACCCAAACTTCTCGGCGAAGCGTGCGTGCGCGCCTATCTTCAACTCAAATCGCGGGCTCGACTCTGAACGGTTCGGATTCGGGGCTGCCGCGCCACAACATGAGACCCCAATAGATCGCACCGAGGCTGAACCCGACCGCCAACACGGTGGGCAGGCCGGTGCCCGACGGCGTCACGAAACCTTCCACCAATCCGGCGACCACCAGCCAGGGCGCGGTTCCCAACACGATCTCGATCGCGGCGCGTGCCTCTTGACGGAGTGCTTCTCCGCGCGTTCGGTTGCCGGGATCGATGATCGACCATCCGAGCCTCAGGCCGGCCGCGCCCGACACGATGATGCAACTCAATTCGAGCACGCCGTGCGCAGTGACGAGCTCGAAGAACGCGCGGCCGTTGCCGGCGCCGATCGCGAGTCCGCCGACAACTCCGATCAGCACACCGTTGTTCAACAACACGTACAGCGTGCCCAGACCGAGCACGAGCCCGCCCGCGAACGCCAAGAACGTCACACCGATGTTGTTCGTGAAGATCTGCGCGGCCATCGTCGACTCTTGGTCGACGGTCAGACCGAGACTTTGGCCGGCGGTTCGCGGTTGGGTGACCGACTGGTACTGGCTCGGCGCCAAACCGCTCGCCGGTCCGGGGTCGCGCCAAGCCCAGTAGCCGCCGAGCAGTGTCGGCACCGCGAGACACAAGAACGAGATCGCAAGGATGGCTTTGCGTTCCCGGACGCGCCGCCAATATCCGTTCGCGAAGAATTCCCACACGCTGGTACGGGAGCTCGGCGAGTTGTAGACGGCCTGGCGGCCTCGCTGCACCAGACGTTCGAGCCGTCCCAGCACCGGATCGCCGGGAAAGCGGCGGCGTGCGAGCGCGAGATCGGCGGCGGCCGCGCGGTAACACTCGCCGAGTCGGCGAACACCGTCGGCACCGAGTCGACTCGGACGACTCCCGGCGCGCTCGACGAGTGCGTCGAGCTCGGTCCAGGTGGGAGCTCGGTCGGAAACGAACTGGTCTAGGTTGAACACGTGCAGCTCGACAATCGGGTCACGTTCGCGACGCCCGAGGGAGTGACACTCGAGCTGGTTCTCGCAGGCCTCGGCTCACGGTTTCTCGCCCGCCTCCTCGACACGGTCATTCAGGCTGCGCTCATCATCGCGCTGCTCGTCGGAGTCGCCGTTTCCGGCTCGCCAGGATGGGTGCAGGCGATCGCGATCGTCGCGACGTTCCTGGTCGTGTTCGCGTACGACGTCATCCTCGAGACGTTGAACAACGGCCGAACGATCGGCAAGCTCGCCGCCGGGATCCGCGTCGTCGGTCGAACCGGCGAGCCGGTCCGCTTTCTTGCCAGCGCGGTTCGCAACATTGCGCGCATCCTCGACTTCTTGCCGCTCCTGTACCTGATCGGCACGATCGCGATCATGACGACCGAACGGGGCCAACGCGTCGGCGATCTCGCGGCGGGCACCCTCGTCACACGCGACCGTTTCCCGGGCCTCACCCACACTTCGGCGCCGATCACGGTGACGGCCGATGCGGTCGCGACGTGGGACGTATCGGCGGTCAACGCCAACGAACTGCAGGCGGTACGACATTTTCTCGACCGGCGCCTCGAACTGCGCTGGCCGGCACGTTCGTATTTCGCGTCCGATCTCGCCAATCGTCTCGGCCCCAAAGTCGCGGGCATCCCTGCGAACAGCCATCCTGAATACGTGCTCGAAGGGATCGTCGTGGCCAAGCAGGCCCGCACATGACATCAGCGGGCCTATCGTGACGGGCGTGAACACCGCCACCGCGTTCGAGCTGCGCTCGGAGCGAAGCCTGCGCGTCGGCGGAGCCGGCCTCGTCGGCGCGTCGGGCGTGTGGCCCGCCCTGCCGGTCCATCCGCCGTTCGCATGTCCGTTGCGGGCCCTCACCGGCATCCCGTGCCCGCTGTGCGGTATGACCCGGGCGTGCGTCGCAGCAGTACACGGCCATCTCGGAGCTTCGCTCGCGTTCAACCCGGCCGGGCTGGTCGTCGTCGCCGCCGCGCTGATCGCGTTGGTCCGGCCGCAGTGGCTGACCCGTGTGCGCGTCCCGATGTGGGGTGCCGGGGTTGCGATCGCGGCGTTGTGGGTGTGGAACATCGGATTCAACCCGACGTTCCATCAGCTGCTCCTGCACTGACTTTGACTAGTCGGTGACGTTGCGGCGTCCCTCGAAGGCGCGGCCGAGGGTCACCTCGTCGGCGTATTCGAGATCGCCGCCGACGGGCAGGCCGCTGGCAAGACGGGTCACCAACATGCCGAGCGGCTTGAGCAGACGTGCGAGATACATCGCGGTCGCTTCACCTTCGATGTTGGGGTTCGTCGCGAGGATGATCTCGTCGACGCCGTCGCGGTCGATGCGCGCGAGCAGTTCTGTGATCCGCAGCTGTTCGGGGCCGATACCTTCGATCGGCGAGATCGCACCTTGGAGGACGTGGTAGCGGCCTTTGAACTCGCCGGTTCGTTCAATCGCGACGATGTCGCGTGGCTCCTCGACAATGCACAACACGCGTGCGTCGCGGCGGTCGTCGCGACAGTATGCGCACAGCTCTCCTTCGGAGATGTTGAAGCAGCGCCGACACCACGTGACGCGCTCTTTCGCTTCGACGATCGCGGCGGCGAGGCGGCGCGCGTCGACCGGGTCGACCCGCAAGAGATGGAACGCGATGCGTTGCGCCGACTTCGGGCCGATACCGGGCAAACGGCCGAGCTCGTCGATCAGGGCTTGTACCGGACCTTCGTAGAGCGCCAAAGGGGGTTCCTCAGCCCAGCAGTCCGCCGAGGTCGCCCAGACCCAAGGCTCCGAGGTCGAGGGATCCGAGGTCGGGAGTGACCGCGCCGAGCTTGGTCCGCTGCAACTCTTTCGCCTGGCGGGCGGCTTCGTGCACCGCCGCGACGACAAGATCTTCGAGGGTTTCGACGTCGGACGGGTCGACGACGCTCGGATCGATCGTGATGCCGAGCAATGCGCCCTCTCCGTTGACGGTCGCTTTCACGACACCGCCGCCGACCGTCGCTTCGATGATTTCGTTGACGAGCGCGTCCTGTGCGGCCTGCATGTCGGCCTGCATCTTTTGTATCTGCTGGAACATGCCCATGGGGTCGTTGCTCGTCACGGCCTCTCCGATCAGTCGCGCGAACGCTCTTCGACGATTTCCGCCCCAAGCCCGGCGACGAGCCGCGCCGCCGGATCGGGGGCGGGCGCGTCGGGCGCGTCGACGAGTTCGTCGACGTCGATGACGTCCTCGTACGGTTCGGCGGCGTCGTTCGTGCCCGCCGCGGCCGGTTTTGTCACGGGCCGTAACGCGTCGACGGTGTCGAAGTCGTGGGCCCGGACGATGATGCTCGGCTGGGCACCGAGGCGGGCCTCGAGCGCAGCTTTGATCTCCGAGGCCTCGCTGCGAAAGCGGGCGTTGATGGCCTCGAAACGCTTGCGGGGCGCGCCGAACACGATCGCGCCGCGTTCGATGCCGATCGGTTGCGCTTCTTGGACCATCGCCCGGACCGGCGCTTTGAGCGCTTCGAGCGCTGCCGGCCATGCTTCGATCACGTCGTCGAGATCGAGGTCCGTTCCCGAGGTGTTCGGCGACGGAGCGGGGGCGGTCGACGGTGCCGACGCTGGTGGGTTCGGCGCCGCCGCGGTGGGCGGCTCACCCGCCCCGTGCGAAGCCTCGTCGGCTGTCGCCGGTTTTTTGGCCGGCGTCCGTGCCGCCAGCATCGGACCGGTCCGGTCGGCGCGTGCCACGTCGACACGACCGGTCGGCACGGCCGGCGCCACCGCCGGCGCGGACGGGACAACTCCAGCGCCGATCTGACGTTCCAGTCGCTCGACCCGGTCGAGCAACGTCTCCTCACGGGTGCGTGCCTCGCGGCGCGCGATGCGCACGACCGCGACCTCGAGCACGAGCCGCGGGTCGGCGATCGCCTGACCGCGAATGTCGACGATCGCCTGACCCATCACCTCGATGCCGCGCACCAGCGCGACGTTGCCGATGCGTTGCGCGAGTTCGGTCAGCCGCTGCGCTTCCGCGGCGGGGCCTTCGTAGGGGACGCGACCGCCCGCGTTGGCGCACAGGAACGCGTCTCGCAACGTTCGTAGCAGGTCGTCGGCAACGCGACGGGCGTCGTGACCGGCGACCAAAATCTCGTGCACACTGACCAAACAGCCGGCGACGTCTTCGTCGGCGGCCGCGTCGAGCACCGCGACCCGCTGCTCGAACGGTGCTCCACCGAGCGCGGCGTGCACTTGTGCGCTGTCGAGTTGGCCGTTCCCGACCGCGAGTGCCTGGTCGAGCAGCGACAACGCGTCGCGTGCCGATCCGCCGGCCCGACGTGCGATCAGGTCGAGCGATTCGGTGTCGGCTTCGACACCTTCTCGAGCGAGCACGTCACGCAGATGGCCGACCAGGTCGTCGTGTGAGAGCAACGTGAACTCGAAATGCTGGGTGCGCGAACGGATCGTCGGCAACACCTTCTGCGGGTCTGTGGTCGCGAGGACGAACACGACATGCGCGGGCGGCTCTTCCAACGTCTTGAGCAGCGTGTTGGACGCCGCCGCCGACAGCATGTGCACCTCGTCGACGATGTAGACCTTCCGGCGGCTCGTGGCGCCCACACCGAGATGCACGCTTTGGATCAGGTCGCGCATCGCGTCGACCCCGTTGTTGGAAGCGGCGTCGAGCTCGACGAGATCGAAGAACGTGCCGGCCGCGACCGCCTGACAGTTTTCGCACTTCCCGCAGGGTTCGCCGTCGGCGCCGAGGTCGAGACAGTTGAGGGCACGGGCGAGGACGCGGGCGGTGGTGGTCTTGCCGGTCCCACGCGGTCCGGAGAAGAGGTAGGCGTGGCTGGTGCGATCCTCGCGTACCGCGTTGCGCAGCGCGTTGGTCACGGGCCCTTGACCGACAAGCTCGGAGAAATGCTCGGGCCGGTATTTGCGATACAGGCTCTGGGAGGCCATCAAAGCGATGCTACCGACGCGGAGTACAGTGCTCTCGGCCCGCTCGCGCCACGTCGGGTCCGGCGCGACGGGCGCCCGTGAACCGAGTCAGGTCCGGAAGGAAGCAGCTCTCAGCGGAAGCGCCTGGGTGCCGCCGGGTCGCCTGACGTGTGCTGCGAGCGGGCCACCTTTGCGATACGGGCTGCGCCCTCGATCCCCAACAACGCCGGTGGGACGTCAACATTTCGGGGCCGGCGGATCTGTGCGTCGCTGACCCGGCGGTACGATCCCTCACCTCAGGAGGGGTGCGAGAGCGGCCGAATCGGCACGCTTGGAAAGCGTGTGTGGGGCAACTCACCGTGGGTTCGAATCCCACTCCCTCCGCGGCTCAAAAGCGCAGGTCAGACCGCAAACCGAACCACGCCAACAAACGTTCGAAATGTGATGGCGCCGCCCGCACGGTCGAGCCGTACCGACACCAACACCACGTCGCCGACCAACACCAGCCGCTCGGCCAGACACACCAACACGACTACAAACCACAACGCGCCCGCGAACGCCTCCAATAAGCCAGCCAAGAACTCACGCACAGCACGGCCGAGAGACCCCGGGACTCGAAATCGACCTGTAGTCCCTTAAGAAGGGGCGCCGCGCCATTCTGCACGCGTCCTCAATCGGCTGCGAGTGACTCGACGCGGACGTCGCGCATCGGGAAATCATCGAGGTTGTCGGTCACAAGGACTGCGCCGTGGGCGCGCGCGGTACCTGCGATGAGCGCGTCCAGCGTGTGGATCGTTCGTCCCCGCCGCGCCCAGTCGGCTTGATAGCGGCCGGCGCGGGCCGCCGCCTCGCGCGTCGTGTCGAAGAACACCAGTCGGTCGAGCAGCACCTGCGCCTTCTTGCGTTCCGCCGGCCGTAGCCCGCGCTCGATCTCTGCGATGTTGACGCACGTCGTGCCGAGTGAGTGGCCCTCGCCGAGACGTTGGAGAAGAGCGTCAGTAACCGCGCGGTCGCCGCGCAAGTGCGCGATCAGCACGGTGGTGTCGAGCAGGTACCGACTCAGGATGCTTCCGTCCGTCGCGTCGTGCGCACCCAGGCCGCGGTCGAGCGACGGCTGCGCCATTCGGGGTGTCGTGCGCTGCTCACGGTGTTGGCGGTTTCCTGGAGAGCGGCCTCGAGTTCGAGCCGAGCGAGTTTCTCTCGTGCGGCCTCTTCGAGAAAGCGGCTCCGCCCGCGTGTTCCAACGAGCCGATCCATAGCGTCGACCACCTCGTCGGCGATGACGACGTGGGTGCGTGCCATCAAACGACCGTCCTTTCGATCCCTGTATGTCCCACTGCTAGTCCCACAGTAGACGAAGTTGAAGCACCACTCCGAGGTACCGGGTTGTCGAGCGGGGCGTCGGTCTCCTCGTCAAGGAATACGCCGACCGGGTTGCTCTGAGGGGCACTTGTTGGCGTCCACGGTGGCGAGGCGGCCGAGTGGCTGACTCCGTACGTAGGCCCGCTCGGTGTCGGTGAACATGATCCTCGAGGCCATCGGCGCCGCGTAGGACGCGCATCCACGGCTCGGCCCTTCGAACATCAGGCGAGTCGCAGGTCGACGAGCCGCTCAAACACCTCTGGAGGGTTTGAAAGCCATCGCAGGCTCTCCGCAAACTCGGGTCCGGAACGCGCAACGGAGCGCCCGACGAGCGCCTAGAGCGGCGGCCGAGACACACCTCGCGGGTCGAACTGCAGCGAGCGCACGTCGACCATCGATGTTGCCGCCACGCGAGCCTGTCCGCACCGATCGGCGCGCGTTTACGACAGCGAGATCGACCAGTGAAACGTAGCGAAGGAAATCAGCGACCACGTCACACTGATGCGCTGCCCCGCGTCCGAGGGACTCGCACGAGAACCGACTACGAGCCTGAGTACAATCTGTGTCGTGTCGAACGGTAATCTCGAGGACGAGCGCGGCGTCGACCGGCAGCAGATTCGCGAGATCCTGGCCATGACGCCCGCGGAACGTGTTGCACAACTCGTCGCGTCCGTTGCGGTTTGGACGGAGATGCTGACTCAGACCGGGACTCAACCTCGACTTCGATGAAGTTCGACCCGCGGCCGATCTGCGCGATCTTGAACGAAGAAGGCGTGCCTTACGTACTCATCGGAGGGTTCGCGGCTGCCGTCCACGGCTCGCCGCTTCCGACCTCCGACGTCGACATCGTTCCGTCCCGAGATGACGACAGCCTCGAGCGGCTCGCCCGTGCCCTGAATCGCTTGCACGCTCGCCTCCGCACGGAATCTGGGCCGGTAGATGTCCGCATCGACGCCGCGTTCCTCAAGGCGATGCCCTTCATGTTGAACCTGGTCACCGACGAAGGGGACGTCGATCTGGCATTCTCTCCTGCAGGACCTCTGAACGGATACAGCGATTGGAACGCGCACGCCATCGAGGTCGAGATCGCGCCAGAGTTGAAGGTGCGCATCGCCGCGCTCGACGCCATCATCGACTCGAAACGATCGGCCGGGCGCGCCAAGGATCTGCACGCGCTGCCCTATCTCGAGTCACTGCGCGATGAGATTGCCGCCCGTCACCTTCATCAACCCGACTAGCACTAGCTCGGGGTTCGAAAGCCGGTGCACCAGTTCCGCGCGTTGGTGCCGGACAAACTGCTCTCCCGGTTGACGGCGCATCGGGCGACACCGGTCGCCCAGATGGGTGAATGCTCCTCTTTCACACCCGGCGTCGCGGCGCAGATCCGATGTGGCCGCGCGACCTGCGCTTCCTTGGCCTCGAGGAATCCGCTGGTCGCATGGGCGAGCGGACTTCCGCACCACAGAACGGACTCACGACGAGGCATCAACGAAGGACAGAACGCAGTACAGGATTTGGTGATGAGGTCGACAGGTGCGTTGACCGATCAACAGATTTGACCGCGGAATCGGGCCGGAATCCACCAGTTGCTGTCTCGGTTTTTGAAACTCGGCCGAGTGTCGCGTGCCAGTGTGATGGGATCGGCCTGTTTGCCTGAGTGCTGGGCGCGTCGCGGTCGCGAAGCACCCAATGCCGGCGTGAAGGGCACCGCGACCTCGCTTCAGCTCCCGCGCCGACTCTGTCCCCTACCTTTCCCGTCAGGATCGAGTCCCCAGGTGACGATCCAGTTCGGCGTGACCCGGATGACTTCACGGCTCATGAACTGGACCGGGGGGTCGACGTCTGAGAGCGCCACAGCGGTGCCGCGGATCTCAACGCCCCGCACTGTCCACGGGTCGATCGACACAATGTCGTCGATGACCAGGGCGACCTGCGGGTTTGCGTGAACGTTGCGGAACTTGCGTGACGCGCCCATCGCGCCCCCGCCGATCACGAGGTCGCCGGTCTCATCGTCGAAGAACACCCCGACCGGGTTGTTCTGAGGGGCACCGTTGGCATCCACGGTGGCGAGGCGGCCGAGTGGCTGACTCCGCACGTAAGCCCGCTCGGTGTCGGTGAACATGATCCTGGAGGTCATCGCCGAAGCGTAGGACGCGCATCCACGGGCTCGGCCCTTCGGACATCAGGCGAGTCGCAGGTCGACGACCCGCTCAAACGCCTCTGGAAGGTTTGAAAGCCATCGCAGGCTCTCCGCAAACTCGGGGTCTGGAAGGCGCAACAGAGCGCCCGACGCGCCCCCAGCGGCAGCCGAGACACCTCGCGGTCGAACTCCAGCGAGCGCACGTCGACTATCGATCTCGCCGCCAAGCGTGCGTGTCCGCGCCGATCGGCGCGCGTTTGATCGACAGCGAGCTCGACCAGTGAAACGTAAGCGAAGCAAATCAGCGACCGCGTCACACTGATGCGCCGCCACCGCGTCCGAGGGGCTCCCACGAGAACCGTCAACGAGCCTGAGCACAATTCGTATCGTGTCAAACGGTCGTCTCGAGGATGAGCGCGGCGTCGACCGGCAGCAGATTCGCGAGATCCTGGCCATGACACCCGCGCAATGTGTTGCCTAACTCGTCGCGTCCGTTGCAGTTTGGACGGAGATGCTGACTCGACTGGGACTCGACCTCGAGTTCGATGAGGTTGAGTGGTTGGGTTAGGTGGCTGTGAAGCCGCCGACGAGTGTGGCGGTTCCGGCGTCGGGGTTGGTGACGGTGATGTTGTCGGTGCTGGTCGCGTTGGGGACGGTGACCACGATTGTGATCTGAGTGCTGCTGTTCCAGGTCGTCTTCGTGATCGTTGGTGCGGTGCCAGCAGTTGCGGTGAGTGAGACAACCGCGCCGGAGACGAAACCGGTTCCCGTGATCGTGACGGACAGTCCGGTGATACTTCTGGTGTGGGTCGCGGGATTGGCGGTCGTCACGGTCGGTTTGGCGTCGACGGTAAGTGTCGCGGAGCCGGTCGCGGCGGAGCCGTCACCGTTGGTAACGGTGATTGTGTGGGCGCCGGTCGTCGCGGAGCTGGAGACAGTGATGTTCACGTTGACCTTGGTCGCGCTGGCCCAGGTGGTCGAGTTCACCGTGATTCCCGTTCCGGAGAACACGGCTATGAGTGGCGCGCCGTTGATGAACCCGGTACCGGTGACGGCGATGACCTGACTCGTCGCGCCTCGTAGCTCGACGCTCGGGCTGGCTGAGGAAACGGTCGCGAGTGGATCGATCGTGATCGAGTAGGCGGCATGCGTCGCGGTCGCGCCCGCCGCGTCGGTAGCGGACACGACGACCGACGAGTACGTGCCGCTGGTTGTCGGAGTGCCCGATACCACGCCGGTGGTCGGGTTGATCGACAAGCCGGCCGGCAATCCGGTCGCGGTCCAGTCGCCGAACGGTGCGGTCCCGCCGGTTGCCGCCATCGTGACGCCGGCGTAAACGGTGCTGACGGTCCCGTTCGACAACGAAGCAGTCGAGATCGACGGCGTCGCGTTGATCGTGACGGTGTACGGGCTGGTCGCGACGTCGTCGCCCAGCGCGTCGCTCAACGTGATGGTGATCGGTGAGGAACCGGTCGCGGTCGGGGTGCCGGAAATAACGCCGGTGCTCGCGTTGAGCGAGAGACCGGCGGGCAGAGTGCCAGAGGTGACAGCCCAGCTGTAGTTCCCGTCACCACCTGCAGCGGTCAGGACCGTCGAATACGACGGCCGGTTGACGGTCCATGCCGGCAAGGCCGCAGGCCCGCTGATCGACAGCGGCGTCGCCGACGGAGTGCCGATATCGAGGTTGCCGCCACCCATCCAGATCGTTTGCGACACGATGCTCGAGACCGTCGGCGGAGTCGACGCGGTGGTTTGGAAGCGCACGGTGGCTTCGGGCGCGTAGAGCGCGCCGGTGAGCGCGATGGTTCCGCTGCTGGTGAACGAGACGTCTTGCGTGTTCGTCGAGGGCTGCCAAATGACGACGCCCTTGTACGAACCTGTGGTCTGGGCCGACGCGGTGATCGATCCCCCGCTTGCCGTGGAAACCGATCCGCCCGCGACATATAACAACACGCCGCCCGCCGCGGTTGTCAGCGCGCCACTGCTGGCGATCGACAGGCCGTCCTGAAGGATGTAGACGCCGCTCGCAAGCTGGCACGTGGTGCCCGAAATCAACAGGGTGTTCGCGTACACGCCGGGCTGCGCCACGCCGCCCGAGCATCCACTCTGGGCCGGCTGGCCTGCGGTCGACGGCGCAGGGAGGGTGGCGTACGGGTCCGCGATCGCCGACGAATACGAGGTATAGCTCGGACAGGGGCCCGCTCCGGTGGTGGAAGCGCACGTGCCGCCGGTGAGAATCGACGTCGAGCCCGCCTGGTACGTCGCGTTGCTCGTCAGACTCAACGCCTTGCAGGCGGTGTTGACGGTATTCACGTACACCGCGCCGTATACGACCAGGTGCGACGAGGCAGTCAGACTCACGCCTGTCCCGCCGACCGTGCTGCAACTCCCGCTGCCGAGCGTGAAAACCGAATGCGGCGGGCCGGCCCCGATGAGTTTCTCGAACGTGCCGCTCAGGCTGTACTGGAACTGCGCGCCGTTCGCCGCGGCAGTCTCGGTGATCGTGACCGTGATCGACGTCGGACTGCCTGAACAGTCTGCCGTTGGGGAACACGCGGCTGTCGCGCTTGCGACCTCCGACGCCACGATACGGTCGCTGACCAGCGCACCGTTCGAACATTCCCGACGTACGAGATCGTTCGAGACCAAGTAATAGATGACGATGATCGGTGTCGTCGTTCCGGTGGAACTCGGACTCAACCAGTCGAACCGCACCACCGGTGATTGCGTGCCCGCTTCCGGAGGGCTTGTATCCGCGCACGATGTCGTGTCGGTCAGGGAGATCTCCGGGCCGCTGGAGTTGGCGGCGTCGCTCACGATGTACGCCGCCGCGATCCGAGCGTCACCCGACTGCGTGAGACTCTGGTTGACCTGTGAGGTCCCGCGCAGGATCCCGATAAACGCCGCGCCGAGCGCCCCCACGATCATCGCTTCGATCACGACCGCGATCAACATCTCGACCAGCGTGAACCCGCCATCGCCGCTCGCCACGACCGGTCGACCTACTCGTTGTCTCACTTCTCGATCGCGACGCCGTTTACCGCGAACAGCGAACCGAGGAACGCGGCCAATCACCTGCGCTGACCATCGATCTCAAAACCCCGGTTCGGCTCGCAAGATCGGAAAAGACTCACCCACGATGTCTCGACGTCCCAGTCCCGAACCTGAGAGACAAAGCCCCGCCCCTTGGGGGCCGACATCCGAGCCGAACAACCCGTGCCCTCACTTCGACCGCCGTCCGTCCGACCTGTCCCGACCTCGTTCGGCCCGCCTGGCAGACGACCTGGTCGTCTGCGTGGCGTGCTTCGCGGCAGACCAGGCGCCGAACGGTCTGCAACCGCTCGGGCGCCCTTGGACAATGCGGACCACCAGGCAGTCAACGGTCTCGGGAGGTGGTCGCGCTCTGCCGGCCAGTTGCCACCTGCGGGGCGTGACGAAGCGCTCGGTCTGTCGACGTGGCCGACTGACTCGGCGGTGAAAATCGCCCCGACCGGACAGTCAATCGGTCCCGAAGCGGACCCCGTCGAGGACATCGAGGGCCACCTGCTCGATCGTCGTGTTCACGGCTTTCGCCTGATCGGCCATCAGACCAAACGCGTAGAGAAGCGAACGGTGCGCGGGGGTCGTCAGAAGGTTGGCCGCCTGTACGACACGATCGCTGCATTCGCCCCACGCCAGAGTGTTCGTCGTTATCGCCACGTCACTCCCCGAGGTAGTCGTCCCACATCCTTCGGCCGGAAGGTGCCCTGGTCCGTAGGGCCGAAAGTCAGTAGTTGGAAACCAGGCCACCATGACCGACCTATATGTGACCGTCCGGACAAGGCCGGGGTGCTCGACTACGCCGCTCAATGACGCGTTCTCTCCGCTGTCGGGGCCCGGCGTACCTATCTCGTCAGCGGCTCTGCCTCTCACAAGGGCTTGGCCTGCGATTCATCGCTTCGGGCGTCTTGAGCGCACGGCGGAGATGCAAACGGTGCCGATGCCAATCACCGCGACGATCTGATCGCTCGCACCTCGCTGCTGAAGCGCCGAACATCGCGCGTCGTGCAGCACGATCAGCCACGACGTCTTGGTGACGAAAGAAGGGGCCCCGAAGGACCCCTTCTGACGTTGACGTGCGGATTGCTTAGCTGCTGGTTCCGGTGACGCAGATCGCGTAGGCGGTGATGGCGGTGCCGGGGCCGCCGCTGTAGTTCACGACCCAGGCAGTTCCGGCGCCGTTTGGCGTCGAGCTCAGGACGTAAGTGGGGCTGGGTACAATGAAGCCGCCGCCGGTGACGACGCCGCCCGCCGCGCATGTTGCTGTGACAGGACCTGTCGCGGCAGTGTCCGTGTTCGTGATCTTCTGGAAGGCGTTCACGCTGTTGGTACCGGCAGGTCCGGTGCCTCCGATAGTTCCGGTGCCTCCGGTGCCGCCGTTGGTGCCAGCAGTGCCGGTCCCGCCGTTCGTTCCGGCAGTGCCGGTTCCGCCGCCGGGGCCTTGAACGCCCTGGATTCCCTGGATGCCTTGGATTCCGCTCCCGCCGACCGCGCCATGAGCACCGGTTCCGCCGGTTCCGCCGGTGGGGCCTTGGACGCCTTGTGCACCGGTAGCGCCCTGTTCGCCTGCGCCGTCGACTTTGAGGGAGATCTGACTGGCGACGTTGCACCTACCTGTGGGGCTGAGGTGCATGACCCTGGTGGCTCTGTCGTAGCAAACGTAGAACTGCGCTGCTGCGCCAGCTCCTGCGATTGCGGTTCCGGTCGCGCCGAGCGCCACCACTGAGACCAGCGCAACTCGCGCTGAGAGAAGCATCTTGCGTGCCATGGGCGAAGTTCCTTTTGTTTGGGGGGCCACGTCAGCGAAGCCAACGGACGCACGCTCACATAGGTGAGACGCGCGCTCTTCGACGGTTGCTTGACACACTTGAGCGTCAATCCGACTCACTCGTTGCATAAAACTGTTCGGCATTGCTGCGTGTTTTCACGATGATCACGTAACGCACGCGCGGCGCTTCCGTGCACGTCGAGCACGTTTGCGGCGCGGGTAACCACTGATGCAGTGCCGACCACTCCGATGTGGGAAATCAGACGTGCCGAGGTCAGATCTCCGCCGCGACGTGGTGGTCGGCTGAAGGACAGACACGAACGGCCAGGCCGTCGGGGCTTCGAGGTCTCGACGGCCCGGAGCGCCGCGCTCGATTCCGTCAAACAAAGAGCCTTCAAGAATGGCATACCCGTCGGCGGACCTCTCTTCGACCATGCCGACCAGACCTTGAGTACCGATCTCGGTCCCAGGTCCCGTCGTGCTTGTGACCGTTGCGGACAGAGCGAATCGGGGCGACGGGACCGGTCCAGAGCGACGTCGCAACGATTCTCCGCGTGGAGGGCCGGAGCATCACGCAGATCGCGAGCGTCTCATCTCGCATCCTCGACGATCACTGGGCCAAGGCCTCGATCGACGCTGACGAGAGCGATACCGCAGGAGGATGATTAGCCGCTC
Organism: Acidimicrobiia bacterium; assembly: GCA_052148155.1. GTDB lineage: Bacteria > Actinomycetota > Acidimicrobiia > IMCC26256 > PALSA-610 > JBBQER01. The sequence continues at coordinate 90,441 of JBKQIY010000153.1, forward strand.
GAACTCTTCCGCAAGGTTTGGAAGCCCGCGCAGGCTCTCCGCGCGTTGGGGTTGCGACCGATTCCCCTCGTCAGGTCATCTCCGAGCGACCGATCGTTGCGGTGAACGCATGCGTCTCGTGTGGACCGCGCTGGGTGCGACGCTGTTTCGTTCGCGCACACGGCAGCATGCCAGAGACTTCCGCACGTCTATCGGGCAAAGACTCTGTCGGCGTTGGTTCCGTTCGACTCGACGGGTGCACCGTCAGCTCCTCGAGTTGGCTGTGCGAGGAGGTTGGGAACCTGGTCGGGTGGGACCGGACGGGCGAACAGGAAGCCTTGGCCGATGTTGCAGCCGGCGTCGCGGAGTTGTTCAAGTTGGGCGGGTTCTTCGATGCCTTCGGCGATGACGGTAAGGCTGAGGTTGTGTCCGAGACCGATGATCGAGCGGACCATGACGATTCCCTGGTCGGGTTGGCGTGAGACCTCGTTGACGAAACT
>JBKQIY010000154.1:0-2925 GCA_052148155.1 Acidimicrobiia bacterium
AGTATCGACTCGACCATCCTCGAGGTCGCGACCAGCGAAGGGCGCGCGGTAGTCACCAACAACATCAAGGACTTTCGGCCACTGGCCGCCGAGCGGCTTGCGCAGGGACGGACGCATGGGGGCCTGATCTTGGTGCCCTCGACGCGGACCCGCAGTCGCGCTGCAGTCACCGTGCTCGCGGGCGCAATCGAGAAGGTGATGCACGACCATCCCGACGGGTTGACAGCCAGCGAGCGATGGATCGGGCAGCTAGCGAATGGATGACGCACGCGGATTCGGGCTGACCGTTACGACTGCGAAGTCGCGCCAGTATGTCGAGTCGTCCCGTTCGAGCGTGTCTTTAAGGTGTCTTTACGGTGCGGGAAGGGGAGGGATCGTGAGGGAACCTGAGGGGATCGCAACGCCGCCACCAGGAAGGTCCTCGGAAAGCACCTGGTCAAAGCACCGAGAACCGTACTTTCGCAATGTAGAGGCCGAGGGTTCGAGTCCCTTCACCTCCACCAAAGGTCCAGGTCCAGGTCCAGGTCCAGGTCCCAACGTGGATCCCCCAAGGTTACGTCCTCCGAAACGTGACCTTGTCGGTCAGTGAGAGCCGCCGAGAACGACGGTGCGATTCGGTGCCGACCGCTCAACGGGCACACAGCAACGATGCCCGCAAGCCGAGCTACAGGGCGTTGCTCGGGAGTACCTCCAAGCCGAAGGTCGCCGCCGCCTCGTCAATGAGCGCTTGCGGGTTCGGCTCGTCAGAATAACGGAGGAGGGCGTCGGGCTGATGCCCGGGCATGCCGAACAGGGCCAGGCTGTGCAGCCCGCCGTGGACGTTGTATGCGGCGGAGTACGAGATGTCGGCGAAGCCGGCTTGGTGGAGTCGGTGGGCTCAGCTTTGGAACCTTCGTAGTCGTCACCAGCCCACAACTCGGCCGACAGATGCCAACGCCCGAGAATGGTCCGGTCAGTGGCGTCGGCGACGCGAACGGGCGACGCAAAGTCGAAGGCTCGGCAAGGAGTGCTGGTCGATCAGTGATCGCGGGATTACCCGGAGGCGGCCGAACTTCTCAACGAAGGCACCGAGCGGATGGCCAGAGAGGTAGCACCTGCCGAACCCGTTCCCGGTGGCGGATCGAACCGGCAGTCCTGCTTGTCGCAGAACCACTCGGCCTGGTGTCGGTCGTGGTGGATGCGGGAATATGGATAGTCGGCTGGGACCGTCCAGGCTGGGAAGTTGACCAGAAACCCATCATCTATTTCGGGATGTGAAGCGTGTCTTCGATCAGGATGAGCGCAACGTCGCAGGTTGGAATCGGGACCTAGATATCTCGTAGCTTCGACCGAGCACATACCTGAGAAGATGCCGGACGAGTCCGGTGGCGAGCTGAGGGTCCGGTCGCGACCCTCCGCCGATTTCACCGTGGTGCCTAGATAGTTCGCAACGCTTCCGTTGGCGACAGGCGAGTTGCTCGCATCGCCGGATACAGACCCGCGATCACCCCGACGACAAGAGCAAGTGCAACCGCCCCGATGAGCGCGTCGCCTGGTACGACCATGCTCCAATGGCGCGCCTCGGAATAGATGGTGGTCGCAAAACCACCGAGCACCGCACCGATCGTTCCGCCCACCAGCGCGAGCACTCCGGCTTCGGCGACGAACTGCACGCCGATCTGGCGGCGCGTCGCCCCGAGAGCGCGGCGGAGTCCGATCTCTCCTCGCCGCTCGAGCACCGCGATGACCATGACGTTCGCGATTCCGACTCCACCGACGAGCAAGGACACGCCACCTAGCGCGAGAAAGAGGCTTTGGAACGCGGCCGAGGCGTCAGCTCGAGCAACGAGCGCGTCGGTGGGATTGGCGATGTTGACGTCCTGCGGTGCCGCTGGGTCGGCAGTAGCCGGAAGTACCGCAGCGACCGCGGCAACGCTTGTGGGGTCCGTTCGCACATAGATCTCGACCGGCGAGGAGTTCGCTCGAAGGAGGCTGTCGGCGACTGGAAATCCGATCAGTGCAGACCGATCGAGCTCGGGTGCTAGCACGACGGGGTTGAGGATTCCAACAACGGCGAACTCATGACCGCCGAGCCACACCGGAACCGAACCGTCCGCTCGGTCGATGCCGAGTACGCTTGCGGTGGTGGCGCCGAGCACGACAGCCGGGAAATGCGCGGTCGCGCGGTCGAGAAATCGGCCTCGAGCCAGGCTTCCCTCGACCGATTGCAGCAACTTGGTGTCGGCGGTGTACACGGAGATGGCGTTCGTATTGACGGAAGGGATACGCGAGCTTCGGTAGACGGAGGCATCCACACTCCCGACGGCGGCGGCGGAAAGCACCGGACCGATGCGGCTAATCATCGAGGGCGCTGTGTTCGGAAGGGTGACGGTCTGTCCCGAATACGACTGGCCGGGCGTGACCGTGAGGAGATTGGTGCCGAGGGCGTCGATCTCCGCAACAAGCTGCGCTCGACTCGACGTCGAGATACCAAGCACCGCGACCAATGTCGCTACGCCCAGCGCCACGCCGAGCGCCGAGAGGATCGCGCGGGCGGGTCGTCCGCGAAGGCCCTCTGCGCCCAAGAGAGCGACATCGCTGGCACGCAACCTACTCTTCGCGCGTTTGGAGGACGACCCGTCCCGTCGGTCCCGACCGCTCATCGGGGAACCGAGACATCCGACTCGATCGCACCGTCGCGGACCCGGATGGTGCGATGGGCGGAATCGGCGACATCGAGGCTGTGCGTCACGATGATGACCGTCGTGCCTGCGCGGTTGACACCCCGTAGGAGCTCCAGAATCTCTCCTCCAGTCGTGGTATCGAGGTTGCCCGTCGGTTCGTCAGCGAAGACGATCGCCGGAGCCCCGACGAGGGCGCGAGCGATCGCCACCCGCTGGCACTCTCCACCAGACAGCTGGCTCGGAAGGTGCAACTCGCGTTTCG
>JBKQIY010000155.1:0-9893 GCA_052148155.1 Acidimicrobiia bacterium
TACTTCATGATCTTGACGACGCGGCCGGAACCGACGGTACGGCCACCCTCACGGATCGCGAACCGTAACCCCTCATCCATCGCGATCGGCTTGCCCAACTCGACCGTCATCTCGGTGTTATCGCCCGGCATCACCATCTCCGTCCCCTCCGGAAGCGCAACCGTGCCCGTCACGTCCGTGGTCCGGAAATAGAACTGCGGATGATAATTCGTGAAGAACGGCGTATGCCGACCACCCTCCTCCTTCGTCAAGATGTACACCTGCGCCGTGAACTCCGTATGCGGCGTAATCGAACCCGGCTTCGCCAACACCTGCCCCCGCTCCACATCTTCCTTCTTCGTCCCCCGCAACAACGCACCAATGTTGTCCCCCGCCCGGCCCTCATCGAGCAGCTTGCGGAACATCTCCACACCCGTACACGTCGTCTTGGTCGTCGCCCGCAAACCAATGATCTCGATCTCCTCACCCACCTTCACCTGACCACGCTCCACCCGACCCGTCACGACCGTCCCCCGACCCGTGATCGTGAACACATCCTCGATCGGCATCAAGAACGGCTTATCGATATCCCGCGTCGGTTCCGGCATAAACGTGTCAACCGCCGACATCAACTCCAAAATCTTCGGCGTCCACGCCTCATCACCCTCCAACGCCTTCAACGCCGACACCCGCACCACCGGCGTGTCATCACCCGGGAACTCATACTCACTCAACAACTCCCGCACCTCGAGCTCAACCAACTCGAGGATCTCCTCATCATCAACCATGTCCGCCTTGTTCAACGCCACCACAATCGACGGCACACCCACCTGACGCGCCAACAACACATGCTCACGCGTCTGCGGCATCGGACCATCCGTCGCCGCAACCACCAAAATCGCGCCGTCCATCTGCGCAGCACCCGTAATCATGTTCTTGATGTAGTCCGCATGCCCCGGACAATCCACATGCGCATAATGACGGTTCTCCGTCTCATACTCCACATGAGCAATCGAGATCGTGATCCCCCGCGCCTTCTCCTCCGGCGCCTTATCAATCTGATCAAACGCCGTGAAATGATTCTTCGGGTTCCCATCCGCGAGCACCTTCGTGATCGCAGCCGTCAACGTCGTCTTCCCGTGGTCAATATGACCAATCGTCCCAATGTTCAAGTGCGGCTTGTTGCGCTCGAACTTCTCCTTGGCCATTGCTGCTCCGAACTCGTGCGTGGTGTGACGGACTGTCTGGATGGACCGGTAGCGGAGGCGGGACTCGAACCCGCGACCCCACGATTATGAGCCGTGTGCTCTCACCAACTGAGCTACTCCGCCATTGAGGCGGGCCCCAGCGGGCCCGCCCCGGAGCCCCCTTACGGAATCGAACCGTAGACCCCTTCCTTACCATGGAAGTGCTCTGCCGTCTGAGCTAAGGGGGCAAGGCCCGTCAAGGCTAGCCGAGCCCCGGCGGGCGTCTCTGCAAATCGGCGGGCCGGATCGGTACGACACCAACGTCTTCGCGCCAGCCCACGGTGGGTGACGGTCCGGAGCGCGCGGCTGAAGATGGCACCGGTCGGTTCGGGCTCGGCCCGCGCGAACTGTTGACGTGTACGACGACCGAGACGGCCGGATGAGCTCGGCCGCCTCTAGCTTGGGCGCGATGCGCACCCGACTCGTCGAGCCGAGCGATGCCGAGGCGATACGAGCGATCTACAACGTCGAGGTGCTCGAAACCACCGTGACCTTCGATCTCGTGCCGCGAACGCTCGCCGATCAGCAGGACTGGATCGACGAGCACTCGGGTGGCCATCCGGCGATCGTCGCCGTCGACGACCACGACGCCGTGCTCGGGTTCGCGTCGCTGTCGCCGTTCAAGCCGCGCGCGGCATACGTACCGACCGTCGAAGACTCGGTGTACGTGCACCGAAACGGCCGCGGTCAGGGCATCGGCGAGCTTCTCCTGCGCAACATCCTCTCATTGGGAACCGATCACGGCTTCCATTCGGCGATCGCGCGGATCGTCGGTGGGCACGACGCGTCGATCGCGTTGCACGGCAAGTGCGGCTTCGCCCAGATCGGCTGCGAACGCGAGGTCGGCCGGAAGTTCGGCCGCTGGCTCGACGTCGTGCTGATGCAACGCATGCTCTGACTGTCATCGCGGCCCGGGAGCTATACGGCGACGAACCGCCAGACTTCGCCGTCGACCGTGACCCGCCCGGCGGGGCGGTTCGGGAAGTGTGTGCCGAGAACGAGCGCGCCGGTACGGGCCATCTCGGCGAGCATGCGGACGCGGGTCGTACGCGCCACCTCGATGTCGGCGTCGGCGATTTCGGCGATCTGCGGCTGCGCGAACTGCAGCGGATGATGCATGAAGTCGCCCGTGATCAGCGCGTGGGCGCCGTCGGACTCGATCCATAACGAGGTGTGGCCGGGAGTGTGGCCGGGCGTCGACTCGAGCCGCAGCCCGTGGCCGAGGTCGGCGTCGGGTTCGATCACGTCGGCGAGGCCGGCATCGAAGATGGGGCCGATCGAGTCGCCGTAGACGTCTTCGCCAGCCATGCCCGACGTGCGAGCGAATTCGAGCTCGGCTTCGGTGTAGAGGTGACGGGCCGCGGTGAATGTCGGGACCCAGGTGTCGCCGTCGCGGTGGGTGTCCCATCCGACGTGGTCGGCGTGCAGATGCGTGTGTACGACGAGTTCGACATCGCCCGCGGTGACGCCCGCGTCGGCGAGGCGTTCGAGGAACGGCCGGTCGAGTTGGTTCCACGTCGGCAGCCACCGCACCTTGGCGTTGCCGACGCACGGATCGACCAGCACCGTGAGTCCGTCGATCTCGACGACGAACGCCTGGACCCGCAGCGAGATACCGCCCGAGGCGTCGGCCCAGGTCGGCACGAGCCAGGAGTGGTGCCGCACGATCTCCTCGGTGGCTTCCGGGAAGAGCAGCCCGGGCGGAAGGTCGATCTGGTCCTCGACAACGCTCGTGATCGTCGCCGCCCCCACCGTCCATGACTGCGTTGCCGTGTGGCGGTCACCCATCGTCCGACCGTATTCGATCACCCGTGATCGATGACGAGACGAGCGCCAAACAGCCCAACCCGGACCGGTGTGCAGCGGCGACTCCACCTCGGGCCGGCGAAGGCGCGCGCACGCTCGAGCTTTGTACGAAATATTGTGGGCCGGGTTGGATTCGAACCAACGTAGCGGTAACGCAACGGGTTTACAGCCCGTCCCCTTTGGCCTCTCGGGTACCGACCCGGACCTAATGTAGCAGCGCGCAATTTTTCGATCCCCAGTCTCAGGAGCGCAATGCCGAGCTTCGATGTGGTATCCGAAGTCGACGTCCAAGAGGTACGCAACGCGGTCGACCAAGCGCATCGCGAACTCACGACCCGATTCGATTTCAAAGGCACCGACACAACGATCGAACTGAAGGACAACGCGATCGAGCTCGAGTCGGCATCCGAGGAGCGCTTGAAGGCGGCGACGCAAGTGCTCGAAGAGAAACTTGTTCGGCGGAAGGTGTCGTTGAAGGCGCTCGACTACGGGAAAGTCGAAGAAGCGTCGCGCGGTCGAGCTCGCCAGACGGCCACTCTGCACGTCGGCATCAATGACGACAAGGCGCGCGAGATCGGCAAGTTCATCAAAGGTCTCGGCTTGAAAGGTGTCCAACATCAGGTGCAGGGAACGCAGCTCCGCGTCACCGGGAAGAAACGCGACGACTTGCAGGCGGCTATCCAATCGATGCGTGAGCACGATTTCGGCGTCCCGCTCGACTTCACGAACTTCCGAGACTGAACCCGAAAGGCGGACCCGGATGGACACGGGCGCGGACCGTGCGCATCGCAACCTGTGCGACTACCTCCGCTGGACCGTCCGACTCCATGCCGGGACGGTCACGCTCGACGAATCGGGCGTCGTCGCGGTTGCCGGCAAGATCGACTTTCCGACCGCGCGGGCCGCGGTCCGGTCGGATCGAACCGTTCCCGCGGCGCGGTGGGTCGAGATCGTCGACGGCTTCTTCACAGCCCACGGCAAGATGGCGTGTGTCTACGCGCGACAAGAGGTGGACGACGACATCACCGAAGGTCTGCTCGCGTGCGGATTCCGCGAGTGGGCCACGACGCCGGAAATGGTCTGTGACCATGAGCTCGATCCCCGTGATCCTGGGGCGGGTGTCACGGTGCGCTTCGCGGACTCGCCCGCCGACATCTCGGCATACGCGGCCATCGCGGCCGAAGCCTTCGCCCATTTGGCCATTCCGACAGCCGCCGCGCTCGACGGCGTCGACCACCCCGACGCCTTCCTCGCTGACGACTGCGCGGTCGCCCTCGCCGAGATCGACGGCACGCCGGTCGCGGGCGCGCAGATGGTGCTCGTCGGCGGAGATCTGAACGGCGACCATGTCGCCGGCTACGTCGCTTGGGTGTCGTGTACTGACGCCGCACGCGGCCGAGGGCTCGGCGATACCGTGACCCGCGCGGTCACCAACGAGGCGTTCCGGCGCGGCGCGGACTTCGTCTCGCTGGAAGCTTCACAATTCGGTGAGCACACGTACGCTCGGATGGGATACCGGCAGATCTACCGCTACCGGATGCTCATCCGGGTCGAGTCCGGAGCCGGCGTTTGACTCAGGAACGGCCCCGCAGCCGCGCGATGCGCTCGGCCGTCGGTGGGTGGGTCTGAAACAACCCGGCGAAGTTGACCTTGCGTCCGGAGAGCGGGTTGACGATGTAGGCGGTGGCGTGCGCGGGGTCGACATTCATCGGCACCTGCTTCGCGTAGGCATCGATCTTCTCGAGCGCGCGGGCCAACGGCTCACCGGTGCCGAGCAGCTCGGCGCCGCTGTGATCGGCCTCAAATTCGCGTGAGCGGGACAGCGACATCTGCAGCAGCACCGCCGCGATCGGGGCGAGGATCATCATCGCCAGTGCGCCGATCATGTTCTGCCCGCCGCGGCTTTTCTGACTGTTGCCACCCAGGCCGCCGAACAGCGCGCCCCACATCGCCATACGCGCAACGAAGGTGATGCCCATCGCGGCGGCGGCCGCGACCGAGGTGATCAGGATGTCGCGGTTGGCGACGTGCGACAGTTCGTGGGCGAGCACGCCTCGCAGCTCGTCTTCGTTGACCACTTGCAACAAGCCCTGGGTGACGGCGACCGCGGCGTGGTGCGGATTGCGACCGGTCGCGAACGCGTTCGGCTGCGCGGCCGGGCTGAGGTAGATCGCCGGCATCGGCAGACCGGTGCGCGACGTCAGGTCGCGCACGATCGCGTAGAGCTTGGGCTGTTCGGCCTCCGAAACCGCGATCGCTCCCGCGGCACGCACCGCGAGCTTGTCGGAGAACCAATAGGACCCGCCGACGAACACCACGCCTAACACGAGCCCGATGACGAGTCCGCCCTCGCCGAAGAAGGAGCCGACGGCCATGAACACGACGCCGATCCCCGCCAGCAGCAGGACCGTCTTGACACCATTCTTGAACATGCAGGCCTTCCCAGGTTGCGCCTAACAGCCGTCTGGCGGCTGTACGAGGTCAAACATCGGAGACCGGCGTGTCGTTCCCGCCTCCGGCGTACAACGCTATGGGAATTTCCTGGGTAGTTCCTGAATCGGGGCCGCGCTACTTCTTCGGGATCAGATTCGAGGAGTTGAAGACGCCGTACATCGCCGAGATCAACGCCACCGCGACGAAGCCGACGATCAAGCCCATGAAGATGATCACGGCCGGCTCGAACAGCGATGTCAGCTTCTTGAGCTTGTACTCAAGCTCCCGCCCGTAGTAGGTGGCGGCGCTTTCGAGCTGAATGTCGAGTGTTCCGGTGTCCTCTCCGACTCGCATCATCTGCCCGGCGGCGCGGGGGAACAGCTGCGTGTCGATGATCGGTTCGGCCAGACCCTCGCCTTCGAGCATGCGGTCCCGGGCGCTTTCAAGTCCGGTTTCGAACACCTTGTTGTTGGCGCCCTGGATCGCGGCATTGAGCGTCTCCGGGAGCGGCACGCCGGCTTTGACCATCGCGCCGACGATCCGGCACACCCGCTCGGTGACGGCGAACAGCACCACTTCTTTGACCAGCGGCACCCGCAGGAAGATCCGGTCGCGGATAAGCCGACCCTTGGCGGATTTGTGCATCCAAGCGATGACCGCCACAAACGCCACGAACATGGTCACCCACACGTACCAAAGCGACTGCGCACCCGATGACATGTCGATCAGGAGCCGGGTCGGTAACGGCAGCTTCGCTTGGAGGTTCTTGAAGAACACCACGAACTTCGGCATGACCCACACCGCCAGGATCACCGTGGTCAGAATCGACATACCGAAGATCACCATCGGGTAGAGCATGGCGGCTTTGATCTTGCTCTTCGAGTCGAGGTCGCGCTCGATGTAGCCCGACAGCTGTTCGAGCGACACGTCGAGCTGCCCGGTGAGCTCGGCCGACCTCAAGATCCCGATGTAGTACGGCGGGAAGACCTTCGCGTGTTCGGCGATGGCTTCCGAGAACGGCACGCCGGCGTTGATCTGCTCGCGCATCGTCGCGACGATTTGGCGGAAACGTTTGTTGTTCGAGCCTTCCTCGACGACTTCGAGCGCTTCGGTGATCGGAATGCCGGTCCGCACAAACGCTGCCATCTGGCGCGAGAAGTGCATGATCTCCTGGCGGGGGATGCGCTGCGGCGACAGCTCGAGCTCGGTGAAGCCTTTCTTCTGCTTGACGTGTTTGACCTCGAGGTTGCGCATGAGGAGCTGGTTGCGCAGCGCGTCTTCGCTCGACGCCTCGAGCTGTTCTTTGATCTCGGATCCGTCCGGTCCGACGGCGACGTAACGATACGTGGGCATGGGGTCCTCGTCCTCAGCGGATCAAAGCACGTACACGGTGCGAAGCACCTCGGCGATGGTCGTCTTGTCTTCGGTGACGAGGCGAATGGCCTGGTCGCGCAGCGTCGTCATGCCCTGCTCGATCGCCAGCGCTCGGAGCTGCGCGTGCGGCGCGTCGGTGACGATGAGCTCTTTCATCTCGTCGGTCACCGCCAAGACCTCGTATATACCGATACGGTCGAAGTAACCGGTGTGCCCGCAAAAGTTGCAGCCCACACCGGCGACGAAGTCCTTTTTTTCGGGCGATCCGCCGCCGCGCTCGAAGAAGGAACGCTCTTCGGCTGTGGGCGAGTACGGCTCGACACAGTGCTCGCACATGTGGCGAACCAGCCGCTGGCCGACCACACCGAGCAGCGACGACGCGATCAGAAACGGTTCGATGCCCATGTCCATGAAGCGGTGCAAAGCTGAGGTCGCATCGGTCGCGTGCAGTGACGACACGACGAAGTGGCCGGTGAGCGCTGCTTGGGTCGCGATCCGCGCCGTCTCGACGTCACGGATCTCGCCGACCAGGATCGCGTCGGGGTCCTGGCGGAGTACCGAACGTAGACAGTTCGCGAAGGTCAGACCGGCCGGTTCGTTGATCTGAATCTGATTGATCGTTGGGAAGACGTACTCGATCGGATCCTCGATCGTCACGAGGTTGATTTCGTCACTGTTGATCGCGGTGAGGGTCGCGTACAAGGTGGTGGTCTTACCCGAGCCGGTCGGGCCGGCGCAGATGACCATGCCGTACGGAGACTTGATCAGGTCGTAGTAGCGCGCGTAGGTCTCGGCCGACATGCCGAGCGCGGGCAGTTCGATCACCGCGCGTGTCTTGTCGAGGATGCGCATCACGCATTTCTCGCCGAACGCGGTCGGCATGGTCGACACTCGAACGTCGAGCTCGAGGTTGCCGATCGTGACTGCCATCTGTCCGTCCTGCGGACGACGGCGCTCGACGATGTTCATGTCGGACATGACCTTGATCCGACTGAGCAGCGAAGGGCCCATCGGTCCGGGCAGTGTCGTGATCTGGTGCAGCGCACCATCGGTGCGAACCCGCACCCGTACCGTGTCGCCCATCGGCTCGATATGCACGTCGGACGCGCGGTCGTGGACGGCCTGCTCGAGGATGACGTTCACGATCTTGACGACCGGCGCGTTCTCGTCGACGACGGTCTGCACGACCGTGTCGGGCGCCTGCGACGCCTTGCGGGCCTCGAGTCGCGCTTCGAAGATGCGCAACGCATCGCCGAGATCGGCCGACGGTGCGTAACACCGGTCGAGGGCCTGTTCGAGATCGCTCCGCACCGCGAGCTTGACCCGTACCAGCGATCCGAGGAGCTCGATGAGTTGCTTGTCCAGGTTCTCGATCAGCGGGTCGGCGACCGCGACTTCGACGCGAGTGCCGTCGCGGTGCAGCGGAAGCGCGCCGAGGCGTCGGGCGTCTTCTTCGCTCATGAGCGCGACGACTTCGGGAGCCAGCTCGGCGCGGCTGAGGTCGACGACTTCCAGGCCGAGTTGCTCGGCGAGCACGTCGGTGAGGGCACGTTCGCCGAGCAGTCCGAGCTCGACGAGAAGATTGCCCAGTCGCTTGCCGGAGGCGGTCTGCTTCGTCAACGCTTCGCCGAGCTGGTCTTCGGACACGAGGCCGCGTCCGACGAGCAGCTCACCCAGCGGGCGGCCGCTGTGGTGCGGACCGTCGTCGGCGACGGCCGGCTCGTCCGAGTTCGGCCGGGCCGTGCCGTGCGGCTCGGTGGCGGGCGCGGCGGTGGCGTGGCGGGCGGCCTTGGCTGCCCGTTTTTTGTCTCGCGCGACGTCGCCGCGGCTCTCGGCCGGGGGCGTTGTCGTCGGGGCGGCGGGCGGCGGAACCGGAGGTGGGACAACCATGACCGGTGGCGGTGTGACGACCGGCTCGACGGGGGCGGGCGCGCCGTCCGCTTCGGGCTGGATGTCGGTGTCGTGGGCTTGGTCGGGCAACAGCGTGTCGCCTTCGGTCGCGGTGGGCGCCGAGTCGGGCGACGTCTGCGAAGTCGGCGAGGCGACAGGCTCGGTGTGTGCGCGGTCGCCGCGGGTGACGTCGTCGTCGACGAAGTCGCCGACCTGCGCTTCGAACGGGTTGTCGTTGGGCGGTCGAGCGTCGTCAGCGAGATCCGAACGGGTTCGGGTCAGTCGCATGGTTCAGTCCCTTGCGGGACGCGCCCGCGGGGGCACGCTCGTGGTCGCACTCGGCACATCAGGACCCTTTCCGCTGAGCCGGAGGCTCGTGCCTCCCGCCCACGCCTCAGGTTTCTCTTCGGCGCGTCTTGGGTCCGACTCCATACTTATTGGTCGAGATCGCCGCTGGCTGCACCTTTCGGGCGGATCGCGGCTGTTGTCTGGTTCGGTCGTCTGGTTCAGTCGTAGTAGCCGGAGTGCACGTACAGGCAGGGAATGCCCTCGGCGCGGAACATCTCGACGTTTCGGCGGTCGTCCTCGAACGCGAGCCGGAGCTCGAATCCAGCCGTTCGGAGCTCCCAGACGGTGAGCTCTTTGAAGTCGCGGGCAAGTTCGTAGTCGCCCCACGGCCGCATGATCAGAAGGTCCCAGCGGATGTCGTAGCGTCGCAGCCACGCCTCGGTCAGGTGGTGGACCCGGTGCGGGCGGGCCGTGAGCAGGACGATCTGCAGCTGCGGGTCCAACAGCTCGAGGACGGTTCGGACCTCCTCGATGACCCGATCTTCACCGCAGGCGTCGAAGAACGACCGCCAGTCCTGGCGGGGCGACTCGAGATAGTGCTGTCGGCGGGAGGCATCGGAGAGCACGCCGTCGATGTCGACAACGACCGCGGCGCTGGGCTCGAGCGCGTTGGCGCGCCAGGTCCAGTGTTCGGGGAGGGAACGCACCCGGGGAGTATTGCCGCTCTGGTGGCTCAGTCCTCGGTAGGACCGGCGGCGAGGTAGCGCGCCTTGATGCCGTCGACCACCGTCGGATCTGCGAGGGTCGTCGTGTCACCGAGCGCCTGATCCTGCGCGACGTCACGCAGAAGCCGGCGCATGATCTTGCCGGAGCGGG
>JBKQIY010000156.1:0-21558 GCA_052148155.1 Acidimicrobiia bacterium
GTGGTGTGAGGTTGTGGCGTTCGGTGTTTGTGAGACGGACCGGTGTGTTGGGCGCGCTTGTTGTCGGGGCGGTCGCGGTGGGTGTGTGTGGGTGGGCGGTTCCGGTGGCGGCTGCGTCTGGTTCGAACGTGACCGTGCCGGCGGTGGTGACAAACACGTCGGCCCGGTCGGGCCGGTTTTTGGGTGCGGATGGTCCGCTGCATGCGGATTCGGTGCGTCCGTCGGTGGTGGTGCCGGTCACCTATCACGGTGGTCCGGTGTTGCATTCTGCTGCGGTGTTCACAATTTTTTGGGTGCCGGGCGGGTATGCGTTCCCGGACGGGTACGAGTCGACGATCTTGCAGTTCTTCTCTGATGTCGCGCATGACAGTTTTTCGCCGTCGAATGTGTTCGGGGTCGATACCCAGTATTACGACGTGACGGGCGGTGTGAAACGGTTCGTGTCGTATTCGGTGGTTGATCGGGGATCGAATGTGGATACGGCCGCGTTCCCGAAGAGTGGATGTCCGAACTACACGTTGTCGTCTGGTCTGAGGAGTACGGTCTGTTTGACGGACACGCAGGTACGGCGCGAGATCCGTTCGGTGATCTCGGCGCATCATCTTCCGACCGGCCTCAGCGACGAATATGTGGTGTTCACCCCGCCGGGTGTCGCGACGTGTGAGACGTCAGCGTCCGCGTTCGCGGCGACCGACAATTGTTTCGATCCGATCGAACAGAACGGTTACTGTTCGTATCACTCGTATTTCGGGTCGGGCGCCCAGACCGTGTTGTACGCGCCGTTCGCATACGAAGCGGCGACCAGTTTGTGTTCGAGTGGCGAGTCACCGAACGGGACCGTCGCCGATTCGGTGTTGAATCACGTCGCGCACGAAGAGAACGAAACGATCACCGATCCGCTCGGGACCGGCTGGTACGACAGCGCCGGCGACGAAATCGCCGACAAATGCCAGTCCGTGTTGGGGACACCGATCGGATCGAACGGCACCCCGGACAGCGAATACAACCAGCTGATCAACGGACACGGCTACTGGCTCCAAGAAATGTGGAGTAACCGCGCCCAAGCCTGCGAACAACGCAACACGTACCCGCAACCAGCCGTGTCGTTCACCTACACGCCCGCCGCCCCCACCCACGACAAGAAAGTCACGTTCCGGACCAGGGTCTCCGAACCGGGCACGACCAACTTCACCTACCGGTGGACATTCCCCAACGGCACCACCGCCACCACCGCCAACCCGACCCGCACCTTCACCAAACCCGTCTTCGTCGGGATCGTCACCCTCATCGTCACCGACCCCAACGGCGACCAAACCCGAACCGTCAAAGCCATCACCGTCACCTAAACCCAAACCCACACCGCGAACGCCCCCGCTTGTGGCAGTCCCGTAGCCCGCTCGAACGCCCGGTCGACTCCGACCCCGGGACCGCACTGCCGATCCACACCCACAGAGACGCACACCGTGTCGGTGCGCTTCCGAGGACGATGAACGGTCCGTCAGGAGCCCGACGAGAACAGGTGGCTCGCATCGCCGCACGAACAGAACGTGTCCGGACCCGCGCGCGCGTCCCGTGTGGTGGTTGGACAAGACACGGGGCACAGGCCCCGGGACGTATCGACTGTTGGCCGTCACCGGCACTCGTCCGCGCTCGCGGAATTCATGAACTGCGGTGCCTCACACGGTCGGTCGTTCGGTCGATTGAAACAGGATGCGGCCGTTCTGTCGGACCCTCGCGGTCGGTTTCGGACTGTTGTCGTTCGTGGGTTCGGGACCGAAACCGCCGACGGATGCGGCGATCACTTCCGCCTACCGCGCCAGCAGCGTGGTCGGACACTCGCTGGCCGCGCCGACAACCACGTCATTCACGGTTGTTCGCGAGACACGGGTGACGATCACGCGGACGACGCGAGCGAAAACTCGAGTTCTGGTCGCCGTCAAACCCAAGGCAGCGCCGACATCGCCGCCGAACATCGCGGTGTCGCAGCCGTCGCTACCCGCGGCGCCGGCCTCGTGTGCGGCGGTGGTGGCAACGGTGATCTGGCCGTCCTCGTGGCGACCGATCTGCACTGGACCGCGTGTCGGCATCCTGGGACTGACCAGCCCCGACGGTGTGACCACGCTGTATGTCCGCCCAGGTGAGACTTCGGCCCTGTTGCGCATCGTGGCGCTCCACGAAGCTGGACACGCCTGGGACTTCACCCACCTGACGCCGAGAAGGATTGCGCAGTGGTGCGCGGCAAGAGGTTGCAGCGCGCCAGCGTTTTTTACGGGAGGAGCGAGCGGCGCCGGATGGCACGAACCGGGCGGCGCCGAGGACTGGGCGGCGTCATGGGACGCCTGTCACGGCGGCATATATCACCGTTCCTACCTCGGGCTGCCACCACCGATCGCGTCACAGTGTGCGCTCCAGAACTTCCTCGTCGACTATCCGGGCGGCTAGTCCGACCGCGTCTACCGCTCGCGCGCGCCGGTCGCATCCGTTGCGATTGTGTGCAGGCGGCGAAGCGGCCGACGCTCGAGGTTGGTAACCGGCGGACCACTTCCCGGCACGTACAACTTCGCGGTCGTGGCGTCGATCTTTCTGTCACCGACGTGGGTCGGGCGTGATCTACACGCGCGACCAGAAGCCGAGTTGGTGCCCTTGCAGCAGTCGGTCGACGGAACGGATATCGCTCGCGTCGAACAGCTTCGGTAAGACCGACCGGTCGGAACGTCGTCGGAGCCGATATTGGACGACTCCTTCGTGTTCCATCGCGCCGCAAATCTCGAAGCCGCCGACCCAGTCGCCATCGAAGAAGCTCCATACTTCCACCGGTATCTCCGACGCCTCCGCGCGATTGACCGCCGCAACCGCGTCGCCATGCTCTGCGTCTTCAGCGTCGACAAGATCAACATCGACCGACGGAACGAACACTGCACCGCCGATGACCCGAGTCCCGGTCGGCGATTCGGTATTCGTCATGCCGCGCGGCTGGGTCGCCGAGGCGATCAACTCCCGCAGCGAGGCGTCCAACGCCCGCCGTTCAATCTGATCTGCGTTGACGCACGCGACGGCACGGTCGCATGCCTGCGCGACCAGTTCCCACGCTTGCACCAGATCGGACTCGCGTCGCTCCAAGTCAGCGCGCGACTCGTGGAGGACTTCGTTCATCGCGGAGTGCATTCGTTCCAGTCCGTCGAGTTGGACTCGGAGCCGCGCCTCAACACCGGCGGCAACTTCCGCAACTGCCTGCATCGTCTCCACACGTCGACGAGACCCGAATCTCATGGTTCACCTCAGCGTCGTCGGTCGCATCCTGCTGAGTTATCCGTCTCACCCCGCGACCGTATGACAGCAACCCTCCCCCGTGCTCGGGACATCGTCCACGACGGCTGCGACCGATCCACGCTGCGTCGTCCACGACGCCGAGCCCGACGCTCAGGTCTCAGATTCCGACGAATGGCGCCAGGAGCGAGTCGAGGGAGGCCACGAGCCGTCGCTGCTCGCCACCCGCCCAGCTTGGAGCGCCGCGGCGGGTCGTGTGACGAGTTCAGCGGTGCTGGCTTCGGGCGGGACGGACATCGTCGTCACATGGGACCGAGGCGGACGAGGTCGTAGAGCGGGTCGTCAATCGAGAGCGGCGGCGGCCAGTCGATCTTCCGATCGAGGCTGGGGACGAGCGCGAGCAGCAGGCGTGCGACAGCGTCACCGAGTTCGGGCGTGCTCTGCTGCTGTGGGTCGGCGAGCACCTGTATGAGCAACTTGCCGATCACGAATGACGATTGCGAGAGGTAGTGCTCGTCGCCATCGATGGTGCGGCAGAACAGGTCTCGTTCATGGCTGAGGACCTGAGCTTCACCGTCATACCTGCCGACGAGGACCTGCGTGCCGGGGTGTACACCGATGCGGCGCAGATACTCGAACGCCGAAGGTGGCGTCCGGGTGGGCGCGTCATAGCAACACTCGATGACGGCTGCATTCTTGGCCGACCAGCGAGCGAGCAGCCGTTGTTGTGTTGGTGAAAGTCGTGTCCGGCTTCCGACCATCATCGGCATCAAGAATGTGCTCACGTTGTCGTCGAGGCGCTGCATCCAGCCGTGGCTGCACGGACCGCAGATGCAGTCGATCGTCTGGTCGACCTCCTTTCGCAATCGGCCGACGACTGCCTCGTCCGAACCGTTCTCCTTGTTCCATTCACCCAACCGGTCGGTGAAGAAGTGACACAACCACTCCGGCCAGAGGTATTCGACCGGACCGGTCGGCCGGTCGCAAAAGATACATGTCGGGCCTGCACGCACGTCGCCGCTCGGCGTCTCGGACGACGCCGAAGGTTGCGCCGCTTCTGGCGCCGGCGGAGATCGGCGGCGCAGCGGAACGGACTCCCAAGCCGCAGTTCGCGTCACCGCGTCAGAATACGGCGCGTGGTGACGGCTCCGACGCTCGAGTGAGAGCCAACGTTGATGTCACGGGCGGCGGCCGCCATCGACGCATGACCGCCTTACCGTCGCGCCGCCCAGCCGACGTGGTTCGTACCACCGTTGCGACACGGCTGCGACCGGGCGTCAGCCGACACCGGTTGCCTGCTTCAGCGGTCGCGGTCTTCGGTGCGCTGTCGTGCCGCGGTTTCCTGTTCGAGGAGGAACCGCGCCGCGGCGACGGTGGCGTCGCAGTGCCGGTCATCGAGCGCCCACGTTCGCGCGACGTAGCCGACGATGACGTCGTCTGCCAGACCATGCTCTAAAAGGACGCGGGCGGCAACGATCGGCGCACTGTGCTGGGCCATAGAACTGCTCCCCCTGGCCCCGCCTCCGCGTCCCGTGACAATAACCGGCCGAGGATCGGCGCCGACGTCATTTCGTTGCGTCGCGATGTCGCGCACCAATCCCCGGTGCGTCAACGCCGGCGAGTTTCGGATTGCCGGATCAGCCCTGTCGGTTAGGAGCGGGGAGACCGGAGGCGTCGTTTGTACCCGAGGACGAGTCCGCCGGTGGTGACACAGCACAGCCCGAGGATGACCGGGCCGCTTGTACCGCTTCCGGTAAACGGCAAACTCTCGGCACCAGCCGTCGGCTGCGTTCCCGGCGAGCTGGTGGTACTCGGGACCGTGCTGCCCTGGCCCTTCACGGTGGTATCGGTCGCCGGCTTTGTGGTCGAGGTCGTGGAGATCGTGGTCGTGCCGAGGACGCCCGTGTTCGACGTGGTCACGGGAGACGTCGTGCCCGTTGCCGGAGAAGTCGTGGGGGTCGCCGGCGCCGTGGTCGCTACCTCGATCGGCGCCGTGGTGGGAGAGGTGGTCGGACCCGCCTGGGACGTGGTCGTCGACGCGGACGTCGTGGTCGTGACGCACCACGCGCAGATCGTCGTCGTCGGATACGTCGTTGTCGCGGTCGTGGTGGTCGGCGGCTGCGTCGTCGAGGTGGTTGTCGTCGTGTTGCACGAGGCTGAGCTGAGGACAACCGACCCGCCGTCAACGGCCGCGTAGCCGTTCGCCCAGGTGACGTAGACGTTGAGCGTGATCGTGCCGGCGACATCGTCGGGAACGTTCGTCGTCGCTGACGTAGACCCGGCTGCGCCAACCGCGTGACTCCAGCCGGTCGTTGGGTAGTACTGCGATCCGATCGACGAGAGGGCATGAACGATCGTCATTCCCATATCGGTTTGATCGTTGGTGACCGACCAGGCAATGACTTGATTGGCGCCCGCGCACTGCGTCGAACCCTGCACAATGGCATTGCAGGTCCACCCCGGAGCGGCGAGGCCCAACACGACCGCCACCGCGACGCCCGCGACGAGCCCAAAGCGCAACCGTCGGCCCCGCCAGTCGCGAGAGTGTCCCCACACTCGATGCACAACGGCCCCCCACGCCCCAACCGGCCGCCTCGTTTATACCGGTACGAGTAAGTTACTACCAGGCGTACGGAATGTCACTCATATCCCGAAATCGCCATCGTGGTGCGGTTCGCCAGGACCGGGGAGAACTGTGATCCGCGACGCCGGTTGGGTCGCTACCGGTTGCTCAGGTGCCAGTCGTCGCCATCGTCAGGACGGGCGCGGTTCTTGCCGCGCTGCCACCACTTGCGGGCTCGCTGGGTCTTGTCGAGATCGGCGAGCGTCGCTGGCTCAGCAGCTTCGACGATCGTCTCGGCGTCATCGAGTAAGTCTTCGATGTCTTCCGCCTTCTCGTCGGGTTCGTCCTCAACCTGGTCACGCGCGAGCGAACCCTGGACGAAGGTGCCGTCGATGACGGTGCGTTCGTATTGGGCACAGTTTTCGGGGCAGCGCCACGGTGCCTCGGGCGCCAGGTCGAGCACACAGAAACGCGCTGCCTCACCGTCGTCGTAGAGGCGGCTCGCGAAATGTCGGCAGTCCTCGCGCATTGGCATGCGACGAGTGTGCCACGCGTCGGCGCTGCGATCCCGCGTCTAGGAAAGGTCTGGGCCAGACGGCGTTGACGCGTAACGTGCAGCCGGCGTGCCGGGCGGGTGGTGAACACCGATCTGCGCGTCGGGATTCTCCACACAGACTTCGCATTCGAGGCCGTCAGGATCGCGAAAGAACACGCTCAGGATCGCGCCAAAGTCCGTGACGAACTCATCGGCTGCGCCTCGCGCGATGAGCCGGTCCCGGATCGTGTCGAACGCCTCGATGGATGCCGCTTGTAATGCCAGATGGTCGAGTCGACCCCGCCCGAACATCGGCGTCTGGCGTTCGGCCTCAGTGTTGCCGACGATCTCGAAGACGTTCAGTTCTGCGCTCGGACCGACGTTGATCACCGTCATCCTGACGTCGGGCTTGTCGTCGGTCTCGGGTCCGTCGCGCAGTACTTCGGCGTCGAAGACGTCGACGTAGAACGCCTGGAGCCGTGCCGTATCGCTGGTGAGGACTGCGACGTGGTTGAACCCATTGACCAACATGGATACGAGCCTCCTCCTCCTCCCCCGCCGCCGAGACTACGACGCAGCTCAGGCGAACGCCCGTTCGTACGGTACGAGATCGAAACCACCCCCCAGGATTGCGGTTCGTCTCGCCGGGGAACATACACAGCGAACCGACGGCGGGACCGAAGGGGTTGGACATGACCGTACTGATGCGTTTACAGGATCAACAACCGTTCGCATACACGCACGACCACCGCGAGTACCGGCACGTCGTCGACCACACCCCTTGGGCGCACGAGTTCGACGGATGGCTGATTTCAGCCCGGTCGGGTCGTCCGCTCGCCATGCAGGTCGGGAATTTCTATCTCGACTCAGAAACCCTCTCGCTCCTGTACTTCGAGTCGTCCGACTGAACGCATCGCGGCGGGTTGCGTCGGGAGCGCGACCGGTCGGTTTCGTCGACGCGTCGACGAGATCCCCACGATCACCGCCTCGAACCAGGCGTTCGCCGCCGGCGACGCAAGGGCGCCGTGAGGCCGTCCCGGTCGCGATCGCTTCAGTCGATGCGGCGGTCGGACGGTCGGCGCCACGACGTCGTAGCGGCGAAGACCGAAGCCGAACGCGTCGCGCTGACCTCGTAGGTCGCGCTGGGCCGCTCAGTCGATCTGTACCCCGAACCGAGCCGCGTTTGTCGCGTTGGCAGCCAGACGACCGCTCGATTCAACCCCTCGGCTGGTCGGCTGGCCCGCTTCGGTGCGCGCGGACCTTTCACGTGCCGGACGACCTCCGACGATCAGTTTCGCCATCGGCGACGCGGCGTACCTCGCGCGTTCGTCCGTTGACGGTGCGAGAGGATGCCGTGGTTGTTGCTCGCGTGAGCCGTGAGGGGAACGCGATCATGTCGCCCCCGACGCCAGCAGGCGTCGCGGGTACCCCTTCGGGCAGGGCCGGCGTGACCGTTCGCGTTTCGAGAACGTGGCGTTCGACGCGATGGTCGGTGCGGGTCCGATCTTTCGTCGTGGCATCTCGATGAGATCTCGCTAGGGTTGAACTGCTGGGAGGTGACATGTTCAACCGACGCAACGAACGCAAGCCCGCGGCTGCTCGCGCCGCCGGAGCTCGATACGAACGGCTGCACCGCTTCCTCCAAGACGCTCAGACGTTCGACGGCGTCGACGCCGCAGACGTTCCCGGCATGCATTCCCGAATCCGTGACGATGAACGCGTCTTCCTGTGTGTCCAGGGCGCGTCCCTCATCGCACCGCCCACCAACGCGGACGCCCAAACTCCACGACCGATCGACCAGGGCGAACTCGTTGTCACGACCGCTCGGGCGGTCTTTACGGGCACCAAGCAGATACGCCAATGGAGTTGGTCCCAGCTGGTCGATATCGAACACGCTGACCGTGGCCCTTGGACCTCGATCCGCGTCTCGGATCGTCCGAGGACGTTCGGTGTGCTGTACGACAAGGACCACCAGGACGAGATCCGATTCAACATCGAGCTTGCGGTCGCCATCGTGCAGGGCAAGCGCAACGCACTCATCGATCTGCTCTCGGACGAGCTGCGCGCGACCCAGGTCGGGGCACCCGAGGCGCGAGACGCGTCCATGATTGTGTGAGGCCGACGATCGTGGCCACGGTCGCGAGCACGTTGTCGTGGGCCTAGCAACTCGAAGGTCCGGCACCGTGAAACGAACGTTCACGACGTCGTCGGCCCTGTCCGCCCGCCCTGTGCTGAACGCGGACCGTGTCGTCGCGGTCGCGTTCGACACGAACCTGGCCGACGATCGTCGCGCCCAGGCGCGGTGGCACGAAGTATCTGGCGCCGGCGGATCAGTTACGGCCCGCTGACGACTGCGATTGTCGCGGTCGCCGCGTAGCTGCCGGCAGCCGCGTCGGGCGGAATGGTCAACGTCAGGATCGCAGGTGAAACGAGGTAGCTTCCCTCGCCGTCGCCGACGTCGGCCGTGACGATCTTCTCACCGGAGCTCAAGTTGCCAGTCGTGGCGTGGCCGACGACACCGGTCATGCTCGCTCCGTCGGCCGGCGCGACAATGGGCACCCCCATCGACATGCTCGACGCGGGGATCACCGACCCGCCGGATACGAGATCCGACACGGTGAGGTCGACGTTCCAACCCGCGCCGGAACCGGTCGAGTCGACAACGGAGAACGGATCGATGCTGACGCTCGTGAGCTCCGGGGTGCCATTGAGCGTGATCGGCGCGAAGTTGCCGATACCGGGTTGACCGGGTGGCCCGAAGTCGAGCGTTCCGGCGTTGGCGGGCGTGGCGACCAACAGCCCGGCTCCCACCGACGCGACTGCGACGAGCATCCCAATCCGACGCCTCATGGAATCGTTCCGACCTCATCGCGCGCCAGAGAACTCGCGCGTTCCGCAGCGCCTGTTCGTACCGGAACTGATCGGCGCGTGCAGTGGCAATGCGAGGGTCGCACAACCCGTTCGGGCGATTTGTACGGTTCTACGGGGTGATCGACAGCTCCGGCCCCGTCATCTGCAACTCACCTCACATCGACGCGACAGTGCCACTCCGTACGACAGGACGGGGCGCGTGAGACATCCGCCTCAACCAGGGGCTAGATACCGGGAGGCGGCGTCGTTACGCTCGTGGGAGGCGCAACGGACGGCGCCGAGTGTGAGCGATTCAACGTCTTTGGTGCGTGCTTCCCGACGTCGTTCATGCGCCGTTCTCACCATCCTGCCGATGGTGAGAACGCGCCCGAACCTTCCGAGCGTGTTATCCGTCGCTGGCAGCGGCGCGATCGCGAATCCGCTGCCGCTCATCCGCGCTCGGCGGAGGTTTGACGACCTCGGAACCAGCGCGGGCGCGGCTTTTCCGCTTCCGGACCGGGACGTCGGTCGCCTTGTCCGGGGTTTGCGTAGGCTCGTTCTGCTGCATGGTCAGCCCAGGTTACGTGATCCAGGAGGAAGAGCTGCGGTGGACCTGAGCATGACCCGACAAGAACGCCTGGAGTTCATCGGCGCCACACCCCGAGTGGGCGTGCTGAGCGTCGACGCGCCCGACCGGGGGCCGGTTTCAGCCCCGGTGTGGTACACGCTGGAGGCCGACGGGGCGCTCACGTTCTCGGTTGGTGTGTCGTCTCGGAAGGCGGGACTGCTGCGCGAGGCGGGTCGAGCGACGATGTGCATGCAATCCGAGGAGCCGCCCTACCGTTACGTCAGCGTCGAAGGGCCGGCTGAGGAACGGGGTCCGTCGAGCGACGATTCCCGGCGCGAGCGTGCGGTCCGGTATCTCGGGTCGGAGTTCGGAGAGTTGTACGTCGCGTCGACGCGCGACGAGGTGGAGGTCACCTTCGCGATGGTTCCCCAACGGTGGGCGTCGATCGATTACAACAAGCTGTTCAGCTGATCCGCCGGTCAAGATCTCGCGGGCGCGATGTCGTTGATGCAAGTTGGCCGTTCGGCGCCGCTGGGGATGTCACCGTTTCCGGACTCCGACGTCGGCGCGACTGAATCCCGCGCCTCGACAACAGCGTTTCGACGATTCGCGGCCCCGAGGGCACGTCGACCGCTTCCTCGGCGGTTGGATCAAACGCTGACGGTGCCGGACCATGCTCGCTCCGAGCGGAACCGCTCGCCCGCGGGGAAGCACCCGTGTTGGTCGTCGACGGCGCGAACTTGCGACACGAACCCGCCGGAGATCAGACACGAGCTCGGCGGTGACGACATCGCTCGTGACGCGCTGCCATGCACGGTGGACGTGCGAACGAATTTTTATCGCAGGAGATCTGGGCCGTCCGACACTGTTGTTCGCCGGTTGAGGCTGCGGGTCGCGTCAGTCGACAGATTCGTCGCGCGACGCCGAAGAAACCGAAACTCTCGCCGCTGCGGGTATCGGTTAGAACCAGGCGCGGCGTCGGCGAAGCGCGAGCAACCCGCCGGCGAGGAGGCACCCAAGACCGAACAGCGCCGGGTTGGCACTGTCGCTGCCCGTGAACGGCAAAGGACGATTCGAGCCCGGAATCGTGGTCGTGGTTGTGGGCGTGGTCGCGGTTGGAATCGTGCTGCCTTGGTGCATCACCGTCGTCGATGATGCGGCGGTGGTCGTCGTCAAGATCACCGATGTCGGAGGCCCGATCTCAATCGAGGTCGTTGTCTGCACGACGGTGATCGGTGTCGTCGGGCTCGTCGTCTCCGGAACGGTCGTTGCAGCGACCGTAGTCGGGGTGGTTGTCGCGGGCAGCGTCGGCAAGGTCGTCGTCCCGTACCCGGTCGTCGACGTCGTCGTCGCGTAGACCGTCGGCCATGTGGTCGGCGAGGTGGTCGGCCACGTGGTCGCGTCGCCACTGGTTGTCGTCGCGCATCCGCACGACGGATCAGCGGAACTGCGATTCGCTCCCGCAACCGGTCCGAGTGATGCGAACGCCCCGCCACCGCCCAAGACGCCGGCCATGACCACTACGACGGCGACGACCCGGGCCCGGCGGTGACCGCCTGATCGAGGTGACATCCATGTCTCCCAGCAACACGCACAGTCCATCCGTGCGCGCGGAATGCTAACTGCGCAAAGGGTGGTTGGACAACCGCGCCATGAGGGCGCGGGGGTTTCCCGCTCGTTCCGGGCCGGGCTCGGTCACGTTTGGGTCAATGTTCGGCCGGCCCCCTCGCGTCGCGAATCATGATCTGAGAAGCTGCGCCGAGGGTGGCGAAGTGCCGGGGGGCCTGGTGCGCACACGGGGTTGGGGGCAACGGCGAGGCGCGACCGTCGTCGCGATCGTGCTGGCATTCGCAGTGTGTGCGCCCGAGTTCGCCCTGCCCGCCGGGGCGGTCACGATGCGCTCGACCGGCCGCTCCGAGCTGCAGTCGCGGCCGGCGACGCGTGACGCGCTTCACGCAAAGCGCCGGCGTGTCGTGCGAAAAGGCGGCTTGCGACGGATCAGCGCGGCCAGAAAGAGAGCGCTGCTCGTCAGATATATCAAGGCACATCCGGGCGTCGTTGCCGCTCACGCACGACGCTCCGGGGTCACGCTGGCGAAGAGGCTGAAGTACGCGGCCTTGCTGAGAGCACGTGTGAAGAAAACCAAGAGCACGGCGTTGCGTCGCCTTCGCGCACGCAAACCGGCTGTTCGCCCGAAGAAGAAGCGCAAGGCCGCGAGTTCGACTTGGCACCGCGCCGCAGAGCTGCTGGTGGGATCATCGATCGGCTTGATCGCACTGTTCCTGATCGTCTCGAGCGTGCTCAACGGACCGAGGAGCCGGGCCCGGGCGCGAGCGAGAAGGCGCCCGCGCATTCCCGCGACGCGCTGAAGCGAGTCTGCGCCGTCCGCTGCCGGCCGTCTCTTAGGCGGCGGGATCGCTGGGCGCGCGGAGCCGACGCGTACGTTCGTCTTCGTCGACGGGGCCGTGCCGCACGATGTCGTAGCCCACGTCGTCGATCGCGATGACGGGCGGCCAGTCGGTCTGTAGGTCGTGGCTGGGCACGAGCGCGATGAGCGGTTGCGCCGCGTTCTCGGCCAGCTCCGGGGTGCTGTTCCGCCACGGATCGGAGAACACCTGTATGAGCGTTTTGCCGATCACGAATGACGACTGGGAGAGGTAGTGCTTCTCGGCGCCGATGACTCTGGTGAACAGATCGCGTTCGTGGGTGAGGATCTGCCGATCGCCGTCGTACTTGCCCACGAGTACCTGCGTTCCCGGGTGCACGCCGATCCGGCGTAGATATTCGCTCGCGAAGCGCGGCGTGCGAATGGGGGATTCGTCGGCACACTCCATGACAGCTGCGGTCTTGGCAGCCCATCGTGCCAGCAACCTTCGGCGCACTTGAGGCAGCAGAGTCGGATCCCCGGCGATCATCGACTGCAAGAAGGGACTCACGTTGTTGTCGAGGCGCTGGATCCAGCCTTGACTGCAGTGACCGCACACCCCGTTCACCATCTGATCGACTTCGGTTCGCGTCCGCTCCAGGATCGCCGCGTCGGTGCCCGGATCCTTGCTCCGCACGCTCAGCTGGTCGGTCAGGAATCCGCACAGCCACCCCGGCCACGCATACTCGGCGGACCCGCTCGGACGTTCGCAGAAGATGCAGGCCGGAACTCCGGTGGGCCCAGGACGTTCCGGACGAGACGTCGCCGCGACGACGCGTGGTGCCAGGTCGGGAGGCGTCGGCGGCGTGGGACCGCTCGTGTCGGCCGGAGGCCCGACCCGGCGTCCCGTCGACGCGGCGAAAACCTGACGCGAAGCCGGCGCGCCTCGAGCGTCGTCGGTCGCTCGAGGCGGATCCTCGCCCAGACGTTCTGGTCCAGATACCCGCAGCACGGGGCCCTCCATGGCGCCTCGATTATGCAAATGATCGCCGAGAACGGCCGCCCGAAGCAAGGCCCGGCCCAGGATTCATCGACGGTACGGACGGGTACGCTCGATCTATGCGCACGTTGAGCAAGATCTCGATCCTCGGACTCGCCGGCTACGGCGGCTACCGGCTGTGGAACTCCCGCGACCGGCTGTGGTTCGCCGGAGCGGACGGCAGTTCGAGAGACCGACGAATCAGCGGACGTTCCGGGCTCACAGCCGCGGAGTCGGCGGTGGGGAGCGATGACCCGGTCGCTCAAGCCGCCGCGATACTCGCCGACAGCGACGACCGCACCCAGCTCCCGCGCAACGCTCCCGGGATCGAGCACCGCCGTTCCGAAGACACCGTCGAGCGCTGAGCCACAAGGCGGGCGGACACTCGGGCCGGGGTCGACGTCGCAACCACTTCGGCGGAAGTGGATAGGGTCGAGGTGCGAGCTGGCCGAATTGGTTGGTCAGCCGTGCTGAGAAACGAGTATTCGTGGCACAAGGCACAGTCAAGTTCTTCAACTCGGAAAAAGGCTTCGGCTTCATCTCGCGCGAGCAGGGTGACGACGTCTTCGTTCACTTCTCCGCCATCCAAGGCGACGGCTACAAGAGCCTCGACGAGGGCCAGCACGTCGAGTTCGACGTCGCACCCGGCAAGAAGGGCGAGGAAGCGCAGAACGTCCGCGTGATCTGAGGCAAGCCCGAGTTGCGAAGAGCCGCCGGCGCACACGCGCTCGGCGGCTCTTTCGCGTCTACCCGGCCTTTGGTGGCTCTTTGGTCACGGCTGCATCTATTCCGTTGCTGGCCAGCCCTCGACCGCCCCCATCAACGCAAACGCGGTCGGGTACATCACGCGTGACGCCGCGAGCACCAGCCGCGTCGTACACCCACTTCGCCTCGTGACCAAGGGCACGACGTCGTATCTGGTCGCGAACACCGATGCGGGTCTGGGTACCTTCCGGGTCGATCGGGTGACGGCCGTGCACGGCACGGGCAATGCGGCTGCGCGACCCGCAGGGTTCGATCTCGACGAGGCGTGGCGGTCTATCGCCAACGAAGTCGATCTGCGGCGTGCCGCCGTTGCGCGTCCGGGCCTGGGCACATTCTGAGATCGTGCAGCTTCTGCGATGGGTCCTCGCGGCACGCGCCGTCGATCGGACCGGCCGAACCGGACGGACGGATCGGCGTCGGCCTGCGCGGCCGAGACGCACGTTCGATCGCGGGTGACAGAGCAGGCTTCGGCGCCCATCTCGAAGTCCTCGAACCACCGGAGGTCCGCGATGAGCTCGCGCGCATCGGATGTGAGCTCATCGCCCACTACGACCATTCGTGAAGGTCACGCCGTCGTTTCGAGCGCTTCGACGCGCGCCGCGAGTTCGGCGATCACGATCGCGAGCTCCGCGGTCAACTCGCCGACGATCGCCAACACGACCGCGGCGATCGCTTCAACCTCGTCTTCGGTGGCCTTGGGATGGCGGTGCAGGGCACCGTGGAGCCGAGCCTTCACATCATCGACGGGCATGGAGATCCTCCTGGTCGTGGACGCGGACAAACGCACGCTATGTCGGTACCTGTGTAGAATTCTACAAATCGCGGAGTAGGCGGACGGGCGCCAGACGGGGACCGCGATGACACGGGCAAGCTGTGCACGTGACCCACGCACTGGCCCGCGTCACGG
The DNA here is from genome assembly GCA_052148155.1 of Acidimicrobiia bacterium. Taxonomy (GTDB): domain Bacteria; phylum Actinomycetota; class Acidimicrobiia; order IMCC26256; family PALSA-610; genus JBBQER01. The sequence continues at coordinate 14,860 of JBKQIY010000156.1, forward strand.
ACCGAGCGAGGGCAACGTGCGCAACGCGAGCGAGCCGCGATGGGTGCGGGTCATCGCGTTGGGTTCGACACTCGTGCTCGCGGTGTTCGGGGCAGTCGGACTTCTGCTGGCCGACCTTGGCATCTACAGCCTGGCGCTCGTCCTCGTGCTCGGTCTGCCCGTGTTCTTCGTCCTGTTCAACTGGACTCGGCCGCTCCTCCAAACCGACGACAGGGCGCAAGACAGCGAACCGACCGACGCCGAACGCTACAGCGCCATCGCGGCGGTCGTGCTGTCGGTCGTCACTGCGATCTGGAACCTCACCAACGCGTCGCAACACGCGCAGATCAACCGTGATGGCGGCCTCTACCTGAATGCCGGCAAGTGGATCGCGAGTCACGGGACGCTGAATCTCCAGCCGTTGACCGGACCCTTCGCGAACACGGCGGGGCTCGTCGCCACATCCACCGGCATGGACCAGCACGGGACGCACCTCGAGTTCCAGATCTCACACATGCTTCCGGCGTTCCTCGCCGAGGCGCAGAACATCGGCGGGAACCGCTTGATGTTCGGCACCGTCCCGTTGCTGAGCGGCGTTGCGCTCCTCGCGTTCTATCTGTTGGCGGCTCGTCTGTTGCGACAACCCATCGCGGCGCTGGGTGCGACCGCGACACTCGCGCTATTGATGCCGCAGGTTTCGTTCTCGCGGGACAGCACGACCGAGATACCGATTCAAGTGCTGTTGTTCACCTCGTTGTGGCTGCTGTGCGATCGCCGAACCCTGCGTATGCCGCAACCGGCGTTCGTGGCGGGACTCCTACTCGGGCTGGTACAGGCGATGCACGTCGACGGCCTCGTCTTTCTTGTCGGGCTGCCGGCGGTGTTCGCGCTGACGTGGCTGCACACGGACGCAGCAGCCAAAGACCAGGTGAAGCGCGGATTCCTGTGGGCGGTCGCCGGAGTCGCGGTCGGGCTTGCGCTCGGCGCGCTCGACATCTACCGCTGGGACCGTTCCTACCTCGGTGTGGTGCGCGGCAACGTCGAACGTCTAGCCGCAGTGGAGGTCGTCGCGATCGCAGCCGCGATCGCTTTTGTGATGCTCGTCCCGCGCACCCACATCTTCCAGACGATTCGACGAAGCCGAGAGCGTGTCGCCGAGGCGGCCGGCGTGTTGGTGTTGCTGCTCGGCTTCGGCGCCTGGTTCGTGCGACCGTTGATTCAGCATGTGCGTGCCGCCACAGTCAATCCGACCGTTGAGGTCGTTCAGCGCCTCAACCATCTCGCGGTCGATGGGACGAGACGTTACGCCGAGCTTTCAGTTCGGTGGATCAGCTGGTATGTCGGACCGATCACACTGACGATCGGGATCATCGGCGCTGCCGCGCTCACGGTCGCGCTCGTACGTGGCTCCTTGCGGTTCCCGACCCAGGTCGCGGCGTTCATGTTGGCACCGCCGGCCCTGCTGTACATCTGGCGCCCGACGATCACTCCTGACCAGATCTGGGCCGCGCGACGTTTTTTGCCCGCGGTGTTCCCCGGGGTCATCTTGCTCGCGTTCGCGGTGCTGTGCGGTCTCGTGCGCGCGCCTGATCGGCGGTTTGTCGGTCAGCGGCGCTCGCTCGCGATTGTGCTCGCGATCGCCACGGTGGTGTTCCCGTGGATCACGATTCGGGATGTCGCGCAGATGACCGAGCAGCGCGGACTGTTCCCTGTGATCGACAATGCGTGCAAGATTCTTGGTCACCACAGCGCAGTCGTCGTGCTCCAGGACGTCGCGCCACCGTCGGTGGTTTATCTGAGCGACCCGCAAACGTTTCGCTCGTTCTGCGATGTTCCCGTCGCCGTCATGCTCGGCCGACCGGACACCGGCCTGCTGCATTCGCTCTCCGCGCAGTGGGAGACTGACGGCCGCCAAATGTACGTGATCGCGTTCGAGCCGGGCACGATTTTGCGGGCGCTCCCGCACGCCCACCCGCGGGTGATCGGGCGCCGAATTAATCGGCACTTTCTGGAACAGACGCTGACCCGGCCACCGAGTGCGTACACGTCCGAACTGTTTCAGCTCACGATGGCTCAGGTGCCGGCGATCGCCGGCACTGTGGTCACACCGGCTCCGTTAGGGCACGGCTAACACTTCGGCGCCGCGACCCTGTTGGATGAGCGGAACGTACGACTCGAGCGCGTCGAGGGTCGACTGGTCGGTGAGATCGACGACCGCTCGCGTTTCGGCCGACATATACGCGGCCATGGTGAGACGAACGACGTCGAGGCCGTCTTCGAAGTCGAGCAGCGCTGATCGTCCGTCTCGAAACGCGCTGAGCGCGTCGACGTTCTCGTCGGTGTATCCGTACAGATCAGGCTCGTTCGGCTGGATCGCGAGCAACCCGCGCGACGCGGTCGCTTTCTCGAGCGCGAACTCCGCGTTGGCGACCGATGACGCCGCCGCGTCGCCGATGAACACTTCGAGCGGCGACCGCAGGCTGTTCGCGTCGAGCGCGTAGCCGGGCCCGATCCCATCGACCAGAAGTCGCAGGCCCTGCTTGTCGTACATCCACGAAACGGTGAACTGTGCCAGCGTCTCCTGGCCCGTTTCGGGGTTGACGTACGTCACGAGCCCGGTCGCAAAATCTTCTGCGGGCGTTCGTGTGTAGTCCACGCCGTGGCGGTCGAGCAGCTCCGCACGCCAGCGGGGCTGACCCCACTTCAGCAGGTTCACCTGCGCCGACACGCGCTGCGGCTGGAGAAATCGGGTCGGGCGGCCAGCCGGTGTGAGGAGATATCGACCGACTGCGATGCTGTGGCATCCCATGTCGGACAGCACCCCACCGCCTTGGCGGGTCGGATCCCAGAACCATCCGCTGTGCGGGCCGGCGTGCTCCTCCGCTGCTCTCACCAAGGTCAGCGCGCCCATCTTCGCCGCCGAGTCGGCGAGTTGAGAACGGGCCTGGCGCAACATCTTCATATGGATCTGGTTCTCGAAGTACGCGGTCGGTGCGCCGATCTGCTTGGCGAGCTCGACGACTCGCCGCGCTTCTGCAAGGTTGCGTGCGAGCGGCTTCTCGCAGATCAAACCCCGCAAGGTTGCGCCGTCGCGAACTGCGGCCGCGATGTCCTCCATCACCTCGACTCGGGCGGGATTCGCGTTGAAGATGGCGACGACATCGACCTGCGGAACCATGGCCCGAACATCGTCGAACAGCCGCGCCTCACCCAACCCGCGGGACCGGGCGGAGGCGGCCAGCTCGGCGGGCGGCGTCCGGGAGGTGAGACCGGCAACTTCGACGCCGCGCACACTCTCAAGGGCACGCAAATGGAACTGGGAGACGAAGCCGGAGCCGACGATTCCGTAGCGGAGCGTCTCCATTAGTCGTCGAACGTATTCGGAGCGAGATCGATCGGCAACGGCGCGGCGCGTTCGCATCTGGTTGCGAGATCGATGCGCTGTCCCTGCTCGGCAGAGGCGAGCGCGCTCGTCATTATTTCCAGCACGTGCAATGCCAGCGCGCTCGACGTGCGGTGCGCGCGACCGTTTCGCTGCGCCCACACCATATCGGCGAGGCCGATTCCGCGTTGTTGGGGAAGACGCGCGGGTAACAGCTCGATGTCTGTCCACACGTCGTCGCCGTTGCGTTTGATTCGTACTGGCCCCCCGAACGTGTTGGGGTTGGGTACCGAGAGCGTGGCCTCGGTTCCGTACACTTCGATGTTGAGGTAGCGGGTGGCCTGCACGTCGAAGCTTGTCACGAGCGTCGCGATCGGACCCGACACGAACTCGACCAACGATCCGACGTGGGTCGGCACTTCGACGTCGATCAGTTCGCCGCGTCGGGGCTCGGAGAGAATCGGCCGCTGGGCGCGCGAGACCCGCGCCGACGCGCTCACGGCGCGGGCCGGTCCGAGCAACTGCACGAGCGTCGTGAGGTAGTACGGACCCATGTCGAGCAGAGGCCCGGCGCCGTGTTGATAGAAGATCGAGGGGTTCGGATGCCAGCTCTCGGGACCGGAACCGAGCATGAACGCGTTCGCGGCGACGGGTTCGCCGATGTCGCCCCGGTCGATCACCGACCGCGCCGTCTGGAGTCCCGCACCGAGGAACGTGTCGGGCGCACATCCCAACGGTGTTCCGCTCTGCGTCGAAAGAGTGACGAGCCTTTGGCCGTCGGCGAACTCGACACCGAGCGGCTTCTCGCTGAACGTCGCCTTCCCCGCTTCGAGCGAAGCGCCACTCACGGCCGCGTGCGCGAGCGGCGGTGTCAGATTCACGACCGCGTCGATCTGCGGATCGTGCAACACCGCGTCGAGCGAACGCGGCTGGGCCCCGAATGCCGACGCAAGTTCTTCGGCGCGGCCTGTGTCCTCGTCAACGCACGCCGCGAGCTCGACGAATCCGAGTTGGGAGATCGTCTGCGCGTAGGTGCGGCTGATCACGCCACATCCGACGATGGCGACACGACTCACGCGTTCCCCCGCGAGTATCCATTGCCCACGAGGTAGTCGTAACTGCGTTCCACCGCGTCGAACATGTCGGTCGCGCACCGATCGAGCTCGACGATGTGCCAGCGCGCGTTCGGCGCGCCAGCCAGTACGCCGGGGACATCGATGACACCGTCGCCGACCGCGACCATCGGGCTCGGTGGCGCGTCGGCCGGGCCGTCTTTCACGTGCAGCAGACCGACGCGCGATCCGAGCTCGGCCACAAGTTCTTTCGGGTCGGCGCCTGCGACCTTGGCCCAGTAGATGTCGACCTCGGCGATCACGTCGGGCGCGAGATGATCGAAGAGGTGGACCAGCGCGGGACGTCCGTCGGTCATCGGCACGAACTCCCACCAGTGGTTGTGATATCCGAGCGTGACCCCACGCGACCGGGTCGACTCGGCCGCCTCGTTGATTCGGTCGGCTGCGGCGCGCACGTCGTCGAGATTGGAGAACGCGTCGTGCGGCAAGGAGGGGATCACGACCGTGTCACAACCCAAGGACTGATAGAGATCGAGGGCGTGTTCGAAGCCGCCGTCGACATCTAAGCCGACATGCGCGCTCGACAAGCCGAGCCCGGCAACGGTCAACGCGTGGGACAGTTGCTCGGGGGTGAGCCCGGACAGGCCGGCGAGCTCGACGCCGGGATAACCCTTGGCCCCGAGACGCGCGAGCACCGCGGGAAAGTCCACGGCGGTCTGGTCACGCAACGAATACAGCTGAACCGAAATAGGCGGGAGCGGCGTCACGGCGTTCATGGCGCCATTCCTATCGCGCGCTAGGCTCCCTTTCACGTCCCTCAGCGGGGGAAGCCGGTCGAATGCCGGCGCTGACCCGCAACCGTAGGTTTGTCCGAAGCGTCATCTCGGGCGAATGAGCCGGAATACCCGCCGGGGCGGACTCCATACAAACCGTCGAGGCATGCGGGGCGGAGTCCGGGCGTTCCTGCCCGATCTCGCCTCTTGCGTCATTGCGCGCAGGGGGCGGTGTGTCGGAAGGGCCGCGCGGGTGGCGTCGCGCCGGCCTCCTGCGAAAGGAACTCCCGATGGGATCGCACTTCAGGGCGCGTCGTGGATTGCGCGCACTTGCCGTCACCGGCGTCGTCAGCTTGGCGTTGATCGGCACGTCGGCCGGCACCGCTCAGGCGGCTTCGCCGACCAACGTCCAGCGCGCCCAACAGGGCGCGCAGTGGCTCGCCAACCAGATCGACCGCGACGGAGGCGTCCTCCAGAACTCCGGGAAGGCCGACCCGGTCGATACTGCGTACGCGGTGATTGGGATGCGGGCGACCGGCGTCGACAGAGCCGCATCGAACGAGGCGATCGCCGCGCTGAAAACGAAGATCGGCAGCGACCTCGAAACCGGCGGCCACGCCTCACCGGGTGCACTGGCCGAATACATCATGGCCGCGGTGTCCGACGGGCAAGACCCGCGCCATTTCGGAGGCGTCGGCCCGTCGAACAATCTGGTTGACCGACTGCTCGCGACGGTCCGAACGAGCGGGTCCGACAAGGGACTGTTCGGTGCGTCGGATCCGACCTACGACGGGGCCTACCGCCAAGGACTTGCGCTGGAGGCACTCAAAGCCGCCGACGTGTCGTCGTCCGATCCCCGAGTGTCAGCGGCCATCGCCTGGTTGACGGGCCAGCAGTGCGCGAACGGACTGTGGGAGGCCTACCGCGCCCACGTTGGCACCGCGTGCCCGGTCGCCGACCCGAACACCTTCACCGGCCCCGACACGAACAGCACCTCGTCGGCCGTGCAAGGACTTGCCGCGTGGGGCAAATTCCCGCGCGCGAGCGCGCTGCTGAGTTCGTTGAAGAACAGCCAATCGAGCGATGGCGGTTTCCCATTCATTGCGGCGAAGAACCAAGCTTCGGATCCCGACTCGACCGCGCTGGTGATCCAGACGCTCCTCGCCGAGTCGAGTGCTCCGACGTCGACCACGTGGAAGAAGGGAACGCATACGCCGTACTCCGCGCTGGCAAGCTTCCAGCTCAGCTGCACCAGCTCCAACTTCGGGGCGTTCACCTACCCTGGAAGCCCGGCCGCCAACCTGTTCGCGACGGTGCAGTCGGTGCCGGCGATGGCGGCCAAGACGCTGCCGGTCGCGTCGTCGACTGCCTCGGTGACACTTGGACTCAAGCCATGTTGACCGTCGGGCATCGTGCGGGCCGTTGACGAGGTGACCGTGCGCGTGCCCACGTTGGCGGTTTGGGCCGGCGCGACGATCGCGATCTTCGCGAT
>JBKQIY010000157.1:0-4264 GCA_052148155.1 Acidimicrobiia bacterium
TTGGGCGCCCAGTCTCAAGAACCCGCCTCACAGATCCGACACCTATCCCCGTTGTTTAGACAGGACCAGCAGCGACGTAATGAGTTGGCGAATGGACAACTCACAGCAGCCTTTGACATATCTGCGATTTCGTCACTTCTGCCTCGCTCGTCGGTTTCGGTCTCACAGACCTCAGTGTCCGATGAACACGACATGCGCTGTCGCGTTGAGGGGGCACTGAGTTGTTGAGAAGAGATCGCGCGGTCTGACGGCTTGTGCGTCTGTGAATGCGGCGCACAGTGAAGGCGAACGCCATGTGAATTGCTCGTCAGACTTTGAACCGATCACGCGCGCGGCCGTAGCGTCGCGCTTTGGTCGACGACGTGCGCAGCCGCGCGTCGCAACTACGTGGGAAAGCTTGGACGCGCCAAGACGTGGAGACACGGACGTGATGAGCAGTATCGAACATGGATGGCGGACGGTGTTCGCGCTGATGGCCGCGCTCATGCTCACGAGCGCCGTGCGGGTAGCCCAGCTACTGGTCTGCGCTGATCCGCACCAATCTCGGGCCGTTCGGATACCGGCTCTTCTCCCCTCAAGCCGGTCGGGGACGTCCGGCCATCCTTCCGAACGTCTCAACACCGACGACCGCACTTTCTTCATCTGGCGGGAAATGGCCTTCCGAACCATCTCCCCACGACGTGTGACGGACCTTCAGCCAAGCGAAACTTCATGAATCATCTGAGTCTCTTCTCCCGCTACGCGCACGTCGCTTGGTCCGGCGTCTGGCACACAGTGGCGGACCCGAACTACTGGGCGTTTCTGGTCGTGCTCGCCGCACTGCAATGGTTCTGGCCTGGCAGGAAAGAACAGAGAGGACCTTCACTCGCCATCGTGGAGGACGCCACCTGGTTCGTGTTCTCGACGCTGCTCGGAGTCACGATCGTCGTCTGGATCACGAACCTGTTCGACACCACGTTCAGTCATACGACCGGCGGATGGAACGGGTTCAATCTCGTTCCATACCTGGGCGTGTGGGGTGTCGCGGTCTTCGCGTTCGTGATCGGAGACTTCTTCGCCTACGTGACGCACTGGCTGCACCACCACACCAAGACGCTGTGGTACTTCCACGCCGTACACCACTCCCAAGAACACCTCAACCCCCTCTCCGACAACCGCCAGCACATCATGGAGACGATCGTGGTGTTCGCGGTAACCTACGTGCCTGGCGTCGCGCTCGGACTCAACTCAGCCGACGCGTTGAAACTCGGGTTCGCAAATCTGTACTTCTCGGCGTGGCTGCACACGAACCTCCGCACCAACCTCGGTCCGCTCCGTCATGTGCTCGCCTCGCCGCAGTTCCATCGAGTGCATCACTCCTTGAATCCGGAACACTTCAACTCGAACTACGCGACCGTCTTCCCGCTCTGGGACGTCCTCTTCCGCACGCGCCACACCGACGTGGACAGCTACCCGAAGACCGGGATCCACGACGAGACATTCCCCCACCCGGTGAAGACTTCCCCACAATCAATGGTCACGATGTACGTCAAACAAACAGTCCATCCGTTCAAACTCGCCATGAAACGCGTCCCCAACTACGCAGGAGCCGACCAAGAAACCGTCGCCGCGCACCAGGTGGGCTTTTTGGCTCCCCCACATGGTCGACCTTCGACAATCCCGTCGTGCGTAGCGCTCGTCGCGAGTGAAGCGATCGACCAAGGCGAACGATCCTCCCTCTTCAAGGCCCCCGACTTTCCCAAGCCCGGCGGGTCAGGCACGACGGGGGCCAGTTCGACCGGCCTTGGCGCACCGCGATCAGATGTTCTGGCCCGAGCCCGCCATGACGACTCCGGTCAGCGCGATGCACGTGGACGTGATGCCATGAGACAACACGACGTCGTCGATGTCACCGAAGACACATTCGTTGGAGGGCGCGAACTGCTCGCCGATGCTCGCGAGATCATCGCGGCGGCGATACGAGTCGTCACGCATCAGACAGCCAACGTGACCGAATTTGGGGACCCGTCCGAGATGCTCAAATTCTTGGTCGACAACGCTGAAGTCGGTGTGCTCAGCGCGTTGGCCCTCACGGCAGCCGACTGGATCATCGACTCCGCGCGGGCGAGCGGGCAGGATCCGACCGAGTGCTACGCCGCGTGGGTGCTCGAACGGGTACGAACACATCCAAACATCTCAGAAGGCCTTCATTCCGCCGAACAAGTTCCGCGTGCGTCCACGAGTCGAGGTTGAGCCCGCGCAACTACGGGCGACGACCGGGCCCTGTGACGAGTCGAAAGAGCAGTACAGGAAGATCGTCAAGGAGCACGTCGAACGTCTGAGCGCACGGCAGCGGCTTCACTACGCGTGAACCGCTCTGCAGCACTGCTCATCCCGCAAGGCATGGACGCCGCGGGCATGGACGGCGCCATCCGCCGCAGCACCATTGCCTGGTGCTGTTCGCGTAAGCCGTTGTCCGGGTCGAGCAGGTGGACTGTCGCCGGTGGATGCCTCACTATGGGGCCATGAGTACGGCGTCTGCGCTGGATGGGGCTGCGCTGGGTGGGCTGCGCGGCCGCATGTTGGATCTTGACTCGCACATTCAGTTTCCGTGGACGGAGCTCGGTCCGTTGTTCGGGCCGATGGCTGGGCAGATCGGGATCGAGCGAGACCGGCGCGGGCTGGGCGCGATCCAAGAAGTGGTCGGCCACGGTCTTGTCGAAGACCGCCCGGACGGGGTCGATGCCCAGAGCGTGTGGATGGTGAAAGGACCCCACGCGATTGGGGCGAACTCGCCGCTCAAGCGGCTCGAGGTCTTGGACTTGATGGGGATCGACCGTCAGTTGATCTTCCCGATGGTGCTCGTCGCGATCGCCGGATGGCAAGACACCGACGACGGCCGCGACGCCATGCGTCGCTACAACGATTTTGTGCTCGACTGGGCCCGCCCCGACACCCGACGGTTGCGCCCCACCACCGTGTTGAGCATGGGAGACCCGGCGCTCACCCTCGCCGAGGCCGAGCGAGTCATCGCCGGTGGTGCACGCGCAGTCTTGGTGCCGTGTGACCGACCACCTGCCGGCCTGTCCCCAGCCGACCCAGCATGGGAACCGCTCTGGGCGCTCCTCGCCGGTACCGGCGTTGCATTGCTGTTCCACATCGGCGGTCATCTCGGCTTCCTGCGCCGCGGCTGGATGCCATCGGCGCTCGCCCCGTCCCCCCTGCCGGGAAACCCTGGCGAAGCGGCCGGCCCGTTCGAGTTGAGTACCGCACACCTGGCAGTGCAGACGTACCTGACCGCCATGATCCTCGGTGGAGTACTCGAACGGCACGAGACCCTCGCAATCGGAGCGATCGAGCTCAGCGCGCACTGGGTCGGTCCGCTCGCCGAGCTGCTCGACCAGCGCGTCGAGCTGTTCGGAAAGCGCATGTCCCGACTGCTCAGCCTGCGACCCTCCGAATACCTCAGCCGTCAGGTCCGGGTCACACCCACCATCGGCGAACCGGTAGACCAGTTCATCGAACGATTCGGACTCGAAGACGTGTACGCGTTCTCGACCGACTTCCCACACCCCGAAGGCGGCACCCAACCCATCACCGACATGCTCACCCGCGTCACCCGACTCGGCCCAGCGACCATCGAAAAGCTCTTCGTCACCAACGCCGAACTCATCCTCCCCAACTGACCCGCGCAGACCTCGGTTCGGTCGCCGACGACGTCGAGCACGCGGTCACCCCGCGAAGACAACAGCTCCTCGAGCGCGACCTTGACGGAACAGGTCCCCACATCAACGATTGCGAAACACCGCCCGCGAACTGGCACAGTCGGACGCCGCAGCACGAGGCGAACGCCGTCATCAGGGCGTTTCGCGAATGCCCCGCCACCAGCCAGAGCGCGTTGCTTTGCAATGCAAGCTGGTGGTACGGCTCCTCGGCAGCGGAGCTGACCAGACTTCTACCGGATCTTCTACCGGACGGTGCGACATCCTCTGTCACGGGCCGTCACCGGCTGAATCTGCGAACTCGCGAACGTGCTGCTCAAGGTATCTATCGACACCCGACGGCATCCGTCGTCACGCCCCTGATCGCCCTACGGATTAGAAGAGCGTTGTCAACGAGAGTTGTGGAGGCTCAGAAAAGCGGCTCTTCGGATCTAAGCGGGGCCGCAGGGTATAGACGGCGTTGGGCTGTCGACTGCGCGGCGGCGTTTTTCTGGGCGGCTCTGCCTGGTGGCGTAACGCTCGCGGATTACGGCAATCTGTGCGCGTGGGCGAGCAGACGTTCC
>JBKQIY010000158.1:0-38476 GCA_052148155.1 Acidimicrobiia bacterium
GAGTGCCAGAAGACGTTGGCTGGCTGCACGCGCCACCTTCCCGCTAGGCCGACGAAGGCTGCACTCGAGGTCGTCTCGGCGACATAATCCTGGTGTGCCCTTCACGTGTGAGGTCTGTGGACGCGCGAGCGGCTTGGACTTGATTCCCGCTGTTGGCGGCGTGCTGCGGTGCCCGCATTGCGCCGACGAGCGCCCCTTCGTCAAACCGCCGTTGTTGGTCGTTACCGGCACAGCGGGCATCGGCAAGTCCACGCTCTGTGCTCGGCTGGCGGGAACCATCCCCGGTGCGGTCCTTCTCGACGCCGACATCCACGCCGAGGACCTCATCAGCGTCGTCTCTCCGATCCATGACTACCGGGCCTTATGGCGGTCGATGATGCGGGTCGCTCACGAACTGGCCCAGAACAACGTCGTAGTCGTGTACTTCGCGCTGTGCTGCCCGAACAGGTCACCGCGAACCGCGACGTTCTCAGCTATTTCGACTCGGTGCACTTCCTATGCTTGACCTGTCCGCCTGACGTCCTGCGCGTCCGCCTTGCCCGCCGCGAGGGAACCAGCGCGGCGACCGCCCGTCTCGAGGTGTGGGTCGATTTCAACGATGCCCTGGTCGCAGCCGCGAGCGAGATACCGACGGCGATAGTCGTCGATGCTGGACGTACGATCGACGAGGTCGTCCAGGACATGTCGCGCTGGATCAACACCCAGCTTCACTGGCGCGATGCCACAAGGACAGACGCAACCGCGTAAAGCGAGTGTGCGACACCGATAGGGCCGTACTTCGTCAGGGTGCGGTGACGCTACTCGCGCTCGGACGGATACCGGCCAGCCGAGATTCGGGTACCAGATGCGATCGTGGAGTCGGCGCCGACGAGCGTGTTTTCGGTCAGCATCACGTTGGGTTTCACGACGGCGTGCCGACCGACGACCGAGTGGTCGACGGTGCTGTCGTGCGAGATCCGAGCTTCGGCGTGCAAGACCGCAACCTCGAGTACCGCGCCCGGCTCGACGATCGAACCGGCGCCGAGCACCGAGCCGCGCACCCGAGCGCCCGAATGTATATGCGCGCTCGGGCCGAGCAACGCTGGCGCCAGCACCGTCGCGCCCGGTTCGATCGTGGCGTCGCCTTGGGTCCAGATGCCTTCCGAGAGTTCGCGTGCGCCGGGCGTCGGGGGTCGGCCGACGCAGCCGCGCAACACGTCGCTGTGCGCTTGTAAATATTTTTCGGGCGTGCCGATGTCGAGCCAGTACGCGTCGGTACGGAACCCGAACAAGCGTCCTGGGTGCTCGAGCAGTCGAGGGAAGGTTTCGCGCTCCACCGAGACGTTCAGCCGCGGTGGGATCCGATCGAGGAATGACGGTTCGAGCACGTAGGTGCCTGCGTTGATCCAATCGCTGGGGGCGCTGCCGGGCGCCGGTTTCTCGACGAACGCGATGACGCCGCCATCGGACGAGGTGGGGACGACACCGAACGCACTTGGATCCTCGACCCGCGTGAGCGCGATCGTGACTTCGGCGTCGCGCTCATCGTGGAAGTTCACCATCGCACTGAGATCGAGACCGGTCAGCACGTCGCCGTTGCATACGACGAAGCGCTCGTCGATACCCGTCGCGGCAAATCGAATCGCGCCGGCCGTGCCGAGCGGATGATCTTCGACGGCGTAGCGGAGACGCAGACCGCGGAAGGTGTCGTGGCCAGACTCGTCGCGGAAGTGCGCGTGAAACGCGTCGGGGAGGTACGCCATCGACAAGACCACCTCGTCGACGCCGTGGTCGGCGAGCCAGACGAGCTGGCGCTCGAGGAAGGGCTGATTCGCGATAGGAAGCAAGGGCTTCGGGGTCGTGAACGTCAACGGCCGCAGCCGTGACCCCTCTCCGCCAACGAGGACGACCGCCTTCATGGGGCCGAGGTTGTGCTCACACCCACACGCTAGCCGTCGGTGCGCGACGAGGGTGATGACGACGGGGACGACCGCCATGCGTGCGCACCCATTGCGAGCAGAGCGCGAACCGCGAAGTAGACGGCGGCCAACGGAAGGAGGACCGCGCGCGGACCGGTGAGGCGAGCCTGCGCGAATCGCCACGCCGAGCGGTGATGCTCGACCAACATCCGGTACGGCCGCCGCGACGCGCTGGCACCCTGGGCGTGGACGACCACGGCCGCGGGCTCGTACGCGACCTCCCAGCCGGCGTGGCGGAGGCGCCAGCACAAGTCGGTGTCCTCCACATACATGAAGTAGCGCTCGTCCCAGCCGCCGACCTCGTCGAGCGCTGCTCGGCGCAACCAGATCGCGGCACCCGACACCCAGTCGACGAGGCGGGGGACACCAGGGTCGGCGTTGAGTTGTCGGTATCGGACCGTGAACGGATTCCTCGGCCACCAAAGGCCGAGCAGTCCGTGACCGACCGCGACCGGGATCGACGGAAACGTTCGACCCGTTGGATAGTCGGTACCGTCGAGGTTGCGCAGCCGCGGTCCACACGCAGCGAGCCGAGGCTCGTCGAGGAGGCGGTCGACGAGCGCGCGCGCCGAGCCCGTCTCGAGGACGGTGTCGGGATTGAGGACCGCGACGATCGCCGCGGTGGTGGCGGCCGTGCCGAGATTGGCGGCGCGGGCATAGCCGACGTTCCCGGGTGCTTGCACGACCCGCACGTCGGCAACCGCGGCGAGGAGGTCGGCTATGGATCCGTCCTGAGAGGCGTTGTCGACCACGACGAGATCCACCGGTCCCGCGCTCGTATCGGCGAGCACCGAGCGCACACAGTCCACGAGGAGCGGACCCGCCTCGAAGTTGACGACGACCGCGGCCCAGGTCGGCTGCTCCGATTCGGGATCAGCCAAACCGTGATCAATCGGCAAAACGGAACTTGGCCAGCGTCCACAACGCCGCGAAACCATCACGCCAGGTGATCTTCTTGCCCTCGTCGAACTCGCGGCCCATGTACGAGATCGGAACCTCGTAGATGCGAATCCGACGCTTGAGGATCTTGGCGGTGATTTCCGGTTCGATGTCGAAGTGACGGCAGCGCAACCGCAGGTCGAGCAACAACTCGCGGTCGACAAGCTTGTAACAGGTCTCCATGTCGGACAGCGTCGTGTTGTACAACACGTTCGTGACGAACGACAGCATCCGATTGCCGACCCAATGCAGGAAGAGCATGTTGCGGCGCTCGCCGGTAAAGCGTGAGCCGTAGACCACCTGAGCTCTCCCCCGCATCACCGGCGCGACGAGCTTCGGCCAGTCCTCCGGGTCGTATTCGAGATCGGCGTCTTGGATCAGGACGTAGTCGCCCGACGCGACCTCCAGTCCGGTGCGCACCGCCGCGCCCTTCCCGCGGTTGTCGTCGTGCAACAGGATGCGCACGGTGCTGTCGCGGAGCTGGTTGAGCACGTCGCGCGTTCCGTCGGTGCTGCCATCGTCGACGACGATGATCTCGCGGTCAATCCCGTCGGGAAGCTCGACCGCGCGCATGCGCCGCAAGACCTCCACGACCGTGTTGCGCTCATTGAAGACCGGAACGATGACCGACAGCTTGCGGATCTTCGGTGGCGTGCGGTCAAGCTCGTCCACGGGCTCGCTCCTCCAAGTACCAGGCGTGTGTGCGCTCGAGCCCTTCGCGCAGCTCGATCTTCGGCTCCCAGCCCAAGAGCTGTTGCACGCGCGTGATGTCAGGCTGACGTCTCGTCGGATCGCCGACGGGCAAGGTCTCGAAGACGAGGTCGGGCTTGGCGCCGGCGACCTCGCACACGACCGCGGCGAGCTCCAGCATCGTGTACTCGACCGGGTTTCCGATGTTGACCGGCTCGACGATCTGAGAATCGAACAAGGCGAGGATTCCGCGCACCTCGTCTTCGACGAAGCAGAACGAACGGGTCTGGGTCCCTTCGCCGTACACCGTGAGCGGCTCACCGGCGATCGCCTGCACCAAAAAATTCGACACGACCCGCCCGTCGGCTGGACGCAGACGAGGACCGTAGGTGTTGAAGATGCGTACAATTCGAGTAGGAAGACCGTACAGACGGTGGTAGGTCATCGTGAGCGTCTCCGCGAAGCGTTTCGCTTCGTCGTATACGGCGCGCGGACCGACTGGGTCGACATTTCCGAGGTAACTTTCCGGCTGCGGGTGCACGAGAGGATCTCCGTAGATCTCGCTGGTCGACGCGAGCAGGAATGGCGCGTCGTTCGCGTGTGCGAGATCCAGCGCGTGCCGAGTCCCGATCGAACTCACATCAAGTGTCTCGAGCGGCATCGATAGGTATTCGGGCGGGCTTGCCGGACTTGCCAGGTGCAAGACGCCGTCGACGCGGCCGCCGACCGGAATCTCTTGCACGACGTCAGCGACGACGAGTTCGAAATCCGAGCGCTCCGTCAGGTGTTCGACATTGTCGATAGTGCTCGTCGAGAAGTTATCGACTGCGACTACCGCGTCACCGCGTTCGAGCAGCGCCTCGCACAGGTGCGAACCGACGAACCCGGCGCCGCCGGTCACCACGATTCGGCTCATCGGCTCTTGTCCTTCATCGCTCTCCAACTCATCGGCACCGCGGGCGCGTCCATTCGAGCTCGGTCGACCCTAGCGGCGGCCGATGCCGCTATACTCGAACCCTCGGCGGCGCATCCCGGCGGGATCGAGCAGATTCCGGGCATCGACGATCGCCGGACGACGCATCGCAGATCGGACACGCTCGAAGTCGAGCCATCGAAACTCTTCCCATTCGGTGAGCAGTGCGACCACATCGGCACCGGCCGAAGCCTCGTAGGCGTCGGGTCGCACATCAAGTTCCGGCATCAGGGCCGCGGCCGCTTCGCCCGCGGCGGGATCGTAGGCACGGACAACCGCTCCTTCTCCCAACAGCTTGCGCGCGACAACGAGCGAGGGCGAATCGCGTAGATCGTCTGTATCGGCCTTGAACGTCAGACCCCACATGCCGACTTCGACGCCGGCGAGCGGCCGGCCGGCCGCGTCTCGGATCTTGTCGACGATGCGATCGTGCTGGCCGCGATTGACGCCGACGACACCTTCGAGAAGCTCGAAGTCGTATCCGGCTTCGCGCGCAGTGTGCAGCAACGCGGCAACATCCTTCGGGAAGCACGATCCACCGAATCCCGGTCCAGGATGCAGAAACTGAAATCCGATACGCGCGTCGTAACCCATGCCGATCGCGACCTCACGCACGTCGGCGTCGACCGCCTCACACAAATTCGCGACCGCGTTGATGAACGAAACCTTCGTCGCCAGGAACGCATTCGACGCATACTTGATCATCTCGGCTGACGCCGGGTCGGTCACGAGCACCGGGGCGTGCACACCGCGGTAGAGCTCCGAAACCCGCACCGCCGACTCGGGATCTTCGCAGCCGATCACGATGCGATCAGGGTGCAAGAAGTCGTGCACCGCTTGACCCTCACGCAAGAACTCGGGATTCGACGCCACCGTCACGTGCTCACGGGGCGTCCCGGCCTCGGCGAGCACCCGCTGCACGAACCGCGTCGAACCGACCGGAACTGTCGATTTGTTGACGACAACCGCCCTCGGCGAGAGCACCGGCGCGATGTCGCGCGCCACCTGCTCGACGAAGCTGAGATCAGCCGCGCCGTCGACGCCCTGGGGCGTCTGCACGCAGAGGAACACGATATCGGCCCCACGCGCCGCCACGGCCGCGCCGACGACGAACGAGAGCCGCTTCGACGCGAGGCCCTCGGCGATCAGCGCCGGCAGACCGTCCTCGAGGATCGGCACCTCGCCCTTGCGGAGGCGGGCGACCCGCTCGGCGTCGATGTCGGCACACACGACCTCGTGTCCGAGGTGGGACAGGCATGCCGCTGTAGTGAGGCCGACGTAGCCGGCTCCGACGACCGCGATGGTCATGGGGCTGCGACCTCCGGTCGTGCGTCACGGCGCTCGGACTGGATCCCGTCCGGCCGCTCGCGCGGTGCCTGGCTCGTCATGCCAGCTCGAAGATCCGACGAGGGAAACCCACGGGACGTGATGTTAGAGCCACACCACGAACTTCTCGGCTCCGGGTCCGGCCGTCGGTGCGTCCCCGGCCCGACCTAGCAGCCCGCAAGGGGCATGGCCCCGCCCGGGTTGGCCTCCGGTCCGGTGGTCGTCGTGACAGGAGCTGCGGCCGCGTGCGAGGCGGCGACGGTCGTTTGGGCACCCGGAATCGTGACCTGCCGGAAGTCCTGGCCGAGCACGACCACGACGTCGAGTCCGGCCGGGACCGATCCGAGCGCGACCAACCTACCTGCGCCGCCAAGAAACGCGAGTACCAGACGCGCTTTGGTCTGCGCGCCGGGCGCGTACCGGACCTCGGTCACGGCGTAGTCGGACCGATCGGCGTCAGATGCGGGCGCACCGATCGTGAACCGGTCTATACGCAAACGGCTCAAGGCCGAGGCCGCGGCACCGGTCACACCGGAGCCGTTCTCGACGGTCAGCCGGACCGTGGCAGGCGAAATCTTGGGCGCTGTTGTGTTCACCGCAGGCGCGCCCCGCAGCCGGGCGAGGGTCGGCGCAGCCTGCCCTGCGTCGAGCAGCAGCACACTCTGGCTGTCGACGAACGATGGAGCTGCCGGCAGCGTGTACATCGGGAAATCGTTGGGGTTCGTGTCGCGGAACGCGAGCACCAGTGCGCGCAGGTCGGACGCGTTGAGAAGTTCGTCGCGGGTGAGGCTCGCGACGGTCTTGTCGAGGACCGAATCGACGCGCAACGGATGCGCGAGCACGGTCTTGATCGCGGCGCGTGAAAGCGAGCGAATGAAGTACTGCTGGCGCCGAATTCGACCGAGGTCGGAAGTCGGGTCGTCTTGCCATCGTCCGTCGGCGTAGTACTGGTAGTAGCGGGAACGTACGTACGCGAGCGCTTGCGGGCCGGAGAGATTGTGACACCCGGCGGTGGCGATCGCGAGGCCGCTGTTCTTGTCGCGGGCCGGCGCCGGGAAGTAGATCGGGACGGTCCCGATCGCGTTCACGATGTCGCGGAATCCCTCGAAGTCGACTTCGAGGTAGTGGCTGATCGGGACGCCGAAATCCTGCTCGATGGTCTTGATCGTGAGTTGCGCGCCGCCGTAGGCGAACGCGGCGTTGATCTTGGCCGTGCCGTGTCCCGGGATCGGTACCCACAGGTCACGCGGAAACGACACCAACACGCCGGTGCGTCTTCCGGGGTCGAGATGAGCGACCATGATCGTGTCGGAACGTTGTCCAGTCTGGGTCTGCTTGCTGCCGAATGCCTCGGCGTCGGCTTTCGTGTCGACGAACGCCCGCGTGTCAGAGCCGACGATCAAATAGTTGCCGCCGGCACGTAGCAAACTCAGCGGGATGTCGGCCGTTTGGATCTGCGCGACTTTGGCGGCTTCGACATGCAGGACCGCCACCCACAGCGCGGCGGTCGTCACACAGCAGATGAGGAGCGCGACGAGCAGCCGATGCCCGAACGCACGCAACGACAACGGAGGCGTCATGGGGAGCTACGACGCTAGCGACCGCTGTCGTGACTGTCGTGTATCCAGCGCGGCCGGGGTGGCGACATCGCCAGCGGAACCCGGTCCTGCGCCCCGGTCGGCACGTCTTGTCGGACGGGCGGTGGTCGTCGCACCGTCGTCGACGTGCGACTCGTGGCGACAGCAGGTATGTCGTTGGGTGCCGACCCGAACGGTCGTTGCGGGAATGCGCCGTGGCATGCGAGGCCGGCAGGTTCGGACGCGCCGCCCGACGACGAGCAGTGTGCGCTCAGTGTCCGGCTGACCGACTCCGCCCTTGTCGATGGCTTGCCTTGTCGATGGCCGTGCCTCGTCGACGAAGGTCATGGACGCTCTCCGCCGCCTATGAGGCGTGCGCGTTCCTCGGGCCCGTGTCAATCCACGGGAAGACCGAGATCACGAGCGACGATCAACCGTTGGATCTCGCTGGTTCCTTCGCCGATCTCGAGGATCTTGGCGTCACGGTAGAAACGGCTGACCGGCGTTTCGTCGATGTAGCCGTAGCCGCCGTGAATCTGGACTGCGTCGCGAGTCGCGTTGACCGCGATCTCGCTCGAGTACAGCTTGGCCATCGCCGATACCTTCCGGATCGGGAGGCCTCGATCGCGCATGGACGCGGCCTTGTAGGTGAGATTGCGTGCGTTCTCCACCGCGACTGCCATGTCGGCACACTTGAACGCGATCGATTGGTAACGGCCGATCGGACCACCGAACGCTTGACGCTGCCGCGCGTAGGAGACGGAGGCGTCGAGACAACCTTGCGCGAGACCGACCGCGAGCGCGGCGATGGCGATGCGGCCCTCGTCGAGAATGCGGAGAAACGTTTTGAATCCCTCGCCGCGCGTGCCGAGCAGTTGGCCTTCCCGGACGCGACACCCGTCGAACACGAGTTCGTGCGTGTCAGACGCGTGCCATCCCATCTTGCGGTACGGGGCCATGACCGTGAAACCGGGCGTCCCGGCGTCGACGACAATGTTCGAGATCTCGTTGTCGTTCGTGCGCGCGGTGATCGTCACACACTTCGTGATCGGAGTCCCGGAGTTGGTGATGAACGTCTTCTGACCGTCGATCACCCACTCTCCCGCCGCCTCGTCGAGCACGGCCCGAGTACGGGTTGCGCCGGCGTCGGAACCGGCTTCGGCTTCGGTCAGCCCGAACGCGCCGAGCACCTCGCCGGCGATCATCGGGACGAGATACTCCTGTTTTTGCGCTTCGGTACCCGAATAGAAGAACGGCGCCGCGCCCAAGCTGACACCCGCTTCGAGCGTGATCGCCATCGACGCGTCGACCCGGGCCAACTCCTCGATCGCAAGACAGTACGTCAGGTAGTCGGCGCCGCCACCTCCGTATTCGTGTGGGAATGGAAGCCCGAACAGGCCCAAGCGGCCCATGCTCCGGACAGTGTCGACCGGGAACGTGTGATCGCGGTCCCAGTCGGCGGCGTGCGGCGCGATCTCGGCTGTCGCGAAGTCACGTACGACACCGCGAAACTGCTCTTGTTCCGGGCTGAGATCGAACTCCACGGTGTGACCGTACCCGCGTCCAGTACGGTTTCGCGCGTGCGCGCAACCGCGCCGATTCGTCCGGCCTCAGTCCTGCGCCATCTGCCGTCCCGGCGCGGCTTCGCGGTCGTGCGAGACGGCTCAAGCACCGTCATCGCCAGCGCACCGGACGCCGTGCGGACGGCCAACGGAGCATCGGCGTTCGACGTGCTGCAAGAAGTCGACGACGGTGGATTCTGGATTGGTTTCTGCGCGTACGATCTCGGGCGCTCGATCGAACGCATTCGCCCGAGCACACCCGACGACCTGCACGTGCCTGACGTCGCGTTCGCGCGGTACGACGCGCGGCTCGTCATGCACGACGACGGTGAGCTCGAACTGACCGGCGATCGTGCCGGTCGAGGGCGACTCGCGGCGGCCGTGCGTGCCGCCGAGCGTGACCGGTCCGAGTGGGCAACGCCGATGCTCGGCTCTTGGACGTCAAGCCTCGACCGCGTCGACCACGCGCAGGCGTGCGCACAGGTACTGGAATTGTTGCGCGCCGGCGAGTGCTATCAGGTGAACGTGACGCGACGGCTGACCGCATCCGGACTGACCGATCCCATTTCGCTGTACGACACGCTCGCGTCCGCCAATCCGGCACCGCACTCGAGCCTGTGCACCTTCGGCACCGACGCCGGTGTCGACATCGACGTTGTGTCGGCGTCGCCTGAGCTGTTCTTTCGCATCGAGCCGTCCGCGGCCGGCCGTCGCATCGAAACCCGACCGATCAAGGGCACCGCGGCCGACATCTCCACCCTGGCGGCGAGCGCCAAAGATCACGCCGAAAACGTCATGATCGTCGACCTGGCCCGCAACGACCTCGGCCGTGTGTGCGAGTTCGGCTCGGTTCGAGTTCCGCAGCTCTGCGCGATCGAGCGTCACCCTGGCCTGTATCACTTGGTCAGCACCGTGACCGGCATGCTGCGCCCCGACGTCGGCCTCGCGGATGTCGTGCGTGCGACGTTTCCACCGGCGTCGGTCACCGGTGCGCCCAAACCGCGTGTCATGCAGGCGATCGAAGATCTCGAGCCGGTCCGACGAGGCGTCTATTGCGGCGCGGTCGGGTGGGTCGACGGCGACGCCGGTCGCGTCGAGCTGTCGGTCGCGATCCGCACGTTCACGATCACGGGCACGCCCCATGACCGGCGGACCCACCTCGGCGTCGGCGGCGGCATCGTGGCCGACTCGCACCCCGACGACGAGTGGGCCGAAACCGAGCTGAAAGCCGCGCGGCTCCTCGCCGCGGTCGGCAGTACCACGAAGCCGGTCGCGGCGAGCGGAGCTCCGACGCGGTGATCATCTGGATGAATGGCACGCTTACGCCGTTGCAGGACGCGTCCGTGTCGCCTCTCGATCACGGCCTCGTCGTCGGCGACGGCGTGTTCGAGACGTTGCGCACCTACCGCGGCGTGCCGTTCGCTTGGACACGACATGCCGAACGTTTGCGCACGTCGGCTCAGGGCCTCGGCCTCGACGCGCCCGACGCCCAGCCGCTACGCGCCGCAGTCGATGATGTCCTCGCGGCCAACGAACTCACCGAAGCGCGGATTCGTATCACGGTCACCGGTGGCCTCGCGCCGCCGGGGTCGCGGCGGGCGTCGGTGCCCCCGACCGTGATCGTCGTGGCATTCGAGCTCGAACCGGTCGCACCGCAGCTCGACGTGATGATCGTGCCTTGGACGCGCAACGAACGTGGCGCGCTCGCCGGCCTGAAGACGATCTCGTACGCCGAGAACGTGCGGGCCCTCGCCTACGCTGAAGCGCACGTCGCCCAGGAGGCCATCTTCGCGAATACGCAAGGCAACCTTTGCGAAGCGACCGGATCGAACGTGTTCCTCACCGTCGGCGGGCAGTGCCTCACCCCGGGCCTGTCGGCCGGCTGCCTCAACGGTGTGACACGCCAACTGCTGCTCGAGGTCGCGCACCAGCTCGGCGTATCAATCGCGCAAGACGACGTTCCCCTCGACGGGTTACGCCACGCCGACGAGGCGTTCGTCTCGTCGACCACCCGCGAGGTGCAACCCATCTCGACGGTCGACGGCGTTGCGCTGCCGATCGTGTCCGGTCCGGTCACGCAGCGATTGGCCGCCGGTTTCGCTGAGCTCGTCGAGCGCGACCTCGATCCTTGAATCCGACAGCCATACCTCAAGCTTTACGGAGATGGATGACGTCACCGGCGGTGATGATCTGCTCGGAACCGTCGTCGGTCACGATGACGAGGAAGCCGTCGTCGGTCAGTCGCGACGCGGTCCCGCACACCTGATCGCGCGCCAGTTCGACGCGCACGCGTCGACCCAACGTGGCCGACCGCGCCGCGGCTGCCGCGACGACCCCGGACATGTCATCGACCTGCGCGTCGAGCGCTCGCAGCCAGGCGACAAGCAACTCCGACCGGTCCGTTCGGCGGTCGGCGAGCAGATCGACCGAGGTCGCGAGATCCGACAGCTGCGCCGGATACGCGTCGACTCCTACGTTCATGCCCATACCGACCACGACGCCTCCCGCGCCGTCGCCCTCGGCGAGGATTCCGGCGAGCTTGCGATCGTCGACCACGACGTCGTTCGGCCACTTGACCCAGGCGTCGAACCCGCCGACGCTGCGAACTGCGTCGATCGCCGCGACCGCGGCCGCCAAGGTCACGAGATGCATCTGGTCGGATGGCAGCTGCGGCCGGAGCAGGACCGATACGAGCAGCGCGGCCCCGGGCCGCGCAGTCCAGCTGCGGCCGTGACGGCCTCGACCGGCGGTCTGCTCGTCGGCCACCGCGACCACTCCCGATGCCGCATTTCGCTGTGCCAGCAGGTATCGGTTCGTCGAGTCGATGCAGCTGAACCAGCGGATGTCGCCGAATCGTGTGTCGACGAGCTGGCGGGCGACGTCGGGCACCGGGCTCCAGGTGGCGGGGGCATCCGGCATCGCCCGTAGGATACGGCGCTTCGGAGGCCGGTCGAAGGGCGCAAGGTTGCTGCAAAAGATCCTGATCGCGAACCGCGGAGAGATCGCGATCCGCGTCATGCGGACGTGTCGTGAGCTCGGCGTCGCAACCGTGGCTGTGTACTCCGAGCTCGATCGCGACGCCGCGCACGTGCGCTACGCCGACGAGGCGTACGCGCTCGGCGGCCAGACCGCGGCCGAGAGTTACCTCAACACCGATGCGATCATCCACGCGATTGCATTGTCAGGCGCCGATGGCGTACATCCAGGTTACGGCTTTTTCTCCGAAAACGCCGATTTCGCGCGTGCGGTCACCACCGATGGTGTGACGTGGATCGGTCCGCCGCCCGAAGCGATCGAGATCATGGGCGACAAGATCTCGTCGCGCCTCGCCGCCGCCCGAAGCGACGTGGAAAGCGTGCCGGGCACGACCACGCCGATCACCGACGCAAGCCAAATCGCCGAGTTCGGGAACACCTACGGATATCCGATCGCGATCAAGGCGGCATTCGGTGGCGGCGGACGCGGCATGAAGGTCGTCGCCCGGGCTGAAGATGCGGAGTCTGCGTTCGCGTCGGCGGCGCGCGAGGCGCAGGCGTACTTCGGGCGTGCCGAGTGCTACATGGAGCGTTACCTCACCCGGCCTCGTCACGTCGAACTCCAGATCTTCATCGATACCCACGGCAACGGTGTGTACGTGAGCGACCGCGATTGTTCGGCGCAGCGCCGGCACCAGAAACTGATCGAAGAAGCGCCCGCGCCCGAGATTCCGGCCGACACGCGCCGCGCGATGGGCGAAGCTGCCGTGAAGGTCGCGCTCGGTTGCGGATACGTGAACGCGGGCACTGTCGAGATGCTGTTCCAAGACGGCGAGTTTTTCTTCCTCGAGATGAACACGCGCTTACAGGTGGAACATTGTGTGACCGAAGAGGTCACGGGGCTCGATCTCGTCGCTGAGCAGCTGCACGTCGCGGCTGGAGAGCCGCTCTCGTTCACGCAGGAGTCCGTCGAGCACCGCGGCCATTCGATCGAATGTCGCATCAATGCCGAGGATCCGTCGCGCAACTTCATGCCGTCACCGGGCACGATCGCACGTCTGCGCCTGCCGTCAGGTCCCGGTGTGCGTTGGGACGGCGGCTACCACGAGGGCGACACGATTTCGCAGTACTACGACAACCTCATCGGAAAGTTGATCGTGTGGGCACCGGATCGCGACCGCGCCATCGAACGGATGCTCCGCGCGCTTGACGAGTTCGAGATCGACGGGGTACGCACGACAATCCCCGCGCATCGAGTGCTGCTCGCCCACGACGACTTCCGTGCGGTGCGCCACTCGACCAAATGGGTGGAAGACGAAGTCGACTCGTCGCAATTCGCGCCGCCCACGACCGGGCCCGTCGCCGAGCCGGCCGACGACGCTGCGCAGGCACTCGTGGAACGTACCGTGCCCGTCGAGGTCGACGGCAAGAGATTCTCGGTACGCGTGTGGCTGCCCCAAGCGCCGCCTGCGGCTGCCGCACCCGTCGGCCGGGCGCGGCCGAAGCCGATCGCGACGAGCTCCGGTACCGCCAGCGGCGACGGCACCGTGAGCGCGCCGATGCAGGGAACGATCGTGCAGGTCCTGGTCGAGGTGGGCGCCACCGTGGAGGTCGGCCAGGCAATCCTCGTCCTCGAGGCTATGAAGATGGAAAACCACATCGCCGCAACCCGCGCCGGAACTGTCAGCGAGATCCGGGTCGCCGCCGGCGATTCGGTCGGCGCCGGCGACGTGATGGCCGTCATCGCCTGACCGCCGCGGCGCGTCTGCCGCCAACAAATCGTGCGGGTCGGGGACGCATCGGTGCCAAGATCGGAGGGTGACCAGACCCGTCTTCGTTGTCGACGCATTCGCTGATGGCCCGTTTCGCGGCAATCCGGCCGGGGTCGTGCCCCTCGAAGCCGGCGACGTGCCCGGCGACGCATGGATGCAGGCCGTCGCGGCCGAGATGAAATACTCCGAGACGGCCTACGTTGTGCCCCGCGGCGACGGCGGCTTCGACTTGCGGTGGTTTACGCCTGAGGTCGAGGTCGACCTGTGCGGGCACGCGACGCTGGCCAGCGCGCACGTGCTCTTCGAGACTGAGCGGTTGGCGGTCGACGTGCCGGCGGTGTTCCACACTCGCGGCGGAGAGCTCCGAGCGACCCGTGAGTCCGACGGCGCGGTGCAACTCGACTTTCCCACCGCGGTCCCCGAACCCTGCGACGTGCCCGCCGGTCTCCTCGACGCGCTCGGCGTTGCGAAGGCCGAATCGCTTCGAACGGCGGGCCAGTTCTTCATGCTGGTGGTGCCCGACGCGGCGACGGTGAGAGACCTGGCGCCCAGCTTCCGCTCGTTGGCAGAGCTTTCCGACGTGCGCGGTGTGTACGTCACCGCCGCGGGCGACGACGGCGTTCACGACATCGTGTCGCGTTGCTTCGCGCCCCGCGTCGGCATCGACGAAGACCCGGTCACCGGATCGATGCATTGCGTGCTCAGCGCCTATTGGTGCGAACGTCTCGGTAAGCAGGAGTTGCATGCACACCAAGCCTCGGCGCGTGGCGGAACGATGCACGTCCGGCTCGTCGGCGATCGGACGCTGCTTGTCGGACGCGCAGTGACCGTGCTGCGCGGCGCCCTGGTGGTCTAGCCAGGCGGACGCTAGACGCTCCCGGTCGAACGACGGCCTCGTCTTCGACGCTTCGTCGCGATCGTGTCGCACAAACCAACGAAGTGTGGCGCGTGGCTACGTCTGCGCCCGCGCGCGGTGCCAGGCGATCTGGGCGGTGATCCCGTCGCGCAGCGTTACCTTCGGTTCCCAGTCGAGCAGCGCGCGGGCGCGGTCGATCGCGCCGCCGTTGCGAACCGAGTCGCCTGCCTTCTTCGGCTCCGGCTCGACTGAGACGGAAGCGCCGGCGATCTCTGCGACGAGCGCGATGAGATCGTTGAGCGTGATTTCGACACCTCCGGCGACGTTCATGTACGTGCCTGGCTCGACGTCGCATTCGGCCGCCGCGAGATTGGCGGCCACGATGTCGCTGACGTAGGTGAACTCCCGGATCTGTGTTCCGTCGCCGTAGCGCGGGAACGTCGAGCCGTCGACCGCGGCCCGGCACAGGCGGTGGATCGACATGTCCGGCCGTTGACGCGGACCGAACACGGTGAAATACCTCAGCGAGACGGTACGCACACCCCAGTTCTGGGCGTACAGCCCGCAGAGATGCTCGGCCGCGAGCTTGGTGACGCCGTACGGGCTGAACGGTTTGGGGAGATCGGTCTCGGCGGTCGGATAGCGCGGTTGGTTGCCGTATACCGATGACGAGGATGCGTACACGACCCGCGCGCCGGGACGCGCGTGCTGCACGGCTTCGAGCAGTCGCTGCGTCGCCAAGACGTTGTGCCCGACGTAGTCGGCGAAGCCACCTGACCAGGACAGGCGCACACCGGCCTGCCCGGCTTGGTGATAGACGGCATCGACCCCACTGAGGAGGGATTCGATGTCACAGGACCGAAGGTCGGCGTCGACGAACTCGAACCGTTCGTGAGTACGGGCCGACGACAGGTTGTGCTCTTTGGCTTCGCGATCGTAGTAAGGGGTGAAGCAGTCGACACCGACCACTGAATCGCCGCGCGTCAACAGTGTTTCGACGAGGTGGCTCCCGACGAAGCCAGCCGCACCGGTCACGAGCGCGTGCACGAGTCAGTACGCGGCTTCGGCGAGCGACTCGGCCAGTGCGGGATGCACGAGCAGCGAGTCGACGATGTCGCCCACCTTCAAGTTGTTCGTCGCCGCGACCGCGATCACCGAGATGAGCTCGGCCGCGTTGCGGCCGACGATCGCTCCGCCGAGCACGACGCCCGTCGCAGGATCAGAAAGGATTTTCACAAAACCGCGCGGGTCCCCGTTGATCAGCGACTTCGCATTCGCTGAGAACGGCACCTTCGTGACCCTCAGCTTGCGGCCGGCCGCGAACGCTTCGGCCTCCGCCACGCCGACCTCTGCGATCTCAGGGTCGGTGAAGATTGCCTGCGCGGCGTTGTCGTAGTCGAGGTGCCGGTGGGCGCGGGCGGTCAGGCCCATCACGTGTTCGGCGATCTTTCGGCCCTGCATCGCGGCGACCGACGAGAGCGGCAACCGGCCCGAGATATCGCCCGCCGAGTAGATGTGCGCCACGTTGGTCTGACAGTGCCGGTTGCCCGGAATGTAGCCGTTGTCGTCGACGACAACTCCGGCTGCGTCGCAGTTCAACTCGTCCGTGTTGGGCAGCGACCCAATCGCGAGCAACGCGTGGGATCCGTCGACGGCGCGGCCGTCGTCGCACGCGACAAATACTTTGTCGCCCTCTCGCCCGATTGACACCGCCCGCGCACCTTTCAACAGTCTCACGCCACGTCGGATAAATTCGTTCTCGAGTACGGCGGCGACTTCAGGGTCCTTCGCGGGCAGCACCTGCTGGCGCGAGACGATCAGAGACACCTGGGATCCGAGCGCACTGAACATGTTCGTGAACTCGACACCGGTCACACCTGAACCGATGACGACGAGATGTTCGGGGATCTCGGGCGGCGGGTAAGCCTGACGGGTGGTCAGGATCCGCTCACCATCGATCGTCGTCCATTCGGGCACGCGCGGCCGCGAACCGGTCGCGAGCAGGATCGCGTCCGCCTCGATCTCTTCGAAACCTTCGTCGGTCGTCGCTTCGATCGCGTACGCGCTGACGAGCCGGCCGGTGCCGCGCAGCAGGCGCACACCCTGAGATTCGAGCAGGCTCGTCACACCTTCGCGCAGGGTCCCTTCCATCCCGGCGATCCGTGTCCGGAGCGCGGGCACGTCGAGGCAGCCGCTCGCCTCGAGACCCATCGTGTTGGCGCGCGCAAGATCAGCCAATCCGTTGCCGGTACCGACCATCGCCTTGCTCGGAATGCAGTCCCACAGATGCGCGGCGCCGCCGATCACGTCGCGTTCGATCAGCGTCACCTCGGCGCCGAGAGACGCCGCGACGGTGGCCGCGGTGTTTCCACCCGGGCCACCCCCAACAATCACGAAACGTACCGGCACAACTCCAGGCTACGCGCGGCCACCCGCCTACCCTGACCACATGCAGGAGCTACGCACCGACGAGCTCGCCGGGACCACCGTCATCGTCGCGCCCGGACGCGCGACCCGACCCACCGTGTACAGCGCGCCGGTATCTCCCCAGGCCGCGACCCCGACAACGCTCGACTCGTGCCCGTTCTGTCCCGGCCACGAAATGATGACGCCACCCGAAGTGGCACGCGTCGGTGATGGTGCGCCCGACACTCCTGGATGGCAGGTGCGCGTCGTACCGAATCTCTACCCGATCGTCGGCGGCGAACACCTCCCCGGCGTGCACGAAGTGCTGGTGTTGTCACCCGCTCACGAACGCGAGCTCGACGGACTCTCGCTTGACGCCGCGACGGCCGCCCTGCGCACGCTGCGCGAACGCGCTGCCTATCACCTCGAGACCGGCTTCGTGCATGCGCAGCCGCTCGTCAATTCCGGCCGGGCATCGGGTGCCTCGATCGAACATCCACACGCGCAGCTGGTGGCCCTCACGTTCACTCCCCCGCACGTCGACGCGACGCTCACGCGCTTTGCCGAAGCAGGATGCGATCTCGTCGTCGCCGCCATCGACGACGCACACCGACGGTCGTGTCTCGTACGAGATGGCGCCGCGGTCACGTGGTGCCCTCCAGCTGGGATCTCGCCCTTCTTCGTCCGCGTCGCGCTCACGTCGGGGCCGGCCCGATTCGATCGCACGACCGACGACGAGCTGCGCACACTCTCTGAGGCGCTGCAAGACGCGCTCGCGCGCCTGCACCACACCTTGGGCAACATCGCGTACAACATCGTGTTCAACACCGCGCCACGCGACGACGACCGACCATTCCACTTTTGGGTCGATGTCGTGCCTCGGCTCGGAGTGATCGGCGGCTTCGAGATGGGAACCGGCGTGCTCGTCAACCCGGTCGCGCCCGAAATGGCGGCTGCGATGTTGCACGACGCATGAGGCTGCGGGTCGGGATCACGATCGCCGCGTCGCCGGCCGAGGTGTGGCGCGTCATCGAACCGATCGAACGTCATCTCGACTGGATGGCCGACGCGGTGTCGATCACGTTCGCGAGCGCGCAGCGGCGCGGTGTGGGCACGCGTTTCGACTGCCTCACGCGCATCGGACCGTTCCGGACCACGGATCGTATGGCCGTGACCGAATGGGATCCCGGCCGGGCGATGGGTATCGAACATCGCGGCGTCGTCACCGGTCGCGGCTGTTTCCGCCTGCGCGGCCGACCGCGCCAGCGCACCCGCTTCACCTGGAGCGAACAGCTCACCTTCCCATGGTGGATGGGCGGAACCTTCGGCGCGTTCGCCGCCAAGCCGGTCTTGCGTCGTGTCTGGCGGCGCAACCTGCGTCGTCTGAAACAGCTGGTCGAAGGCCGGTCGGCCCGCTGAAGTCCCGGACGGTCGAGCGACACCGCCCGCGACCGCGGCCGGGCCTCGCACCCGAGCGGTGGACGCGACGCGGGTTAGGTTCTCGACCATGACGACGTACGCGATGAGCGTGGCGGGGATCCAGACCCTCGGAGCCGACCTGACGCTCGACGTCGTGCGCGAAGCCGACGCGCTCGGGTACCACTCGGCGTGGGTCGCCGAAGCGAACGCGGCCGAAGCCATGGTCCTGCTCGGCGCGATCAGCCAGGCTGCGCCACATCTCGGGGTCGGTACCGGTGTGCTCGCGCTCCAGCTGCGCACGCCACCGCTGCACGCGATGGCCGCCGCGACGCTGCAACAGCTCGTCGGAGATCGCGACGTGTACCTCGGGGTCGGGATCTCGTCTCCGGCCGTCGCCGGACAGTGGCACGGCGCTGGCTACACCGACCGGCCGATCGCGCAGGTGCGCGAGTTCGTCACACTCGTTCGCGAGTGCCTCACCGGCGAGACGGTCACCTTCGAAGGTGACTTCTATACCGTGAAACGCTTCCGGCTCGGCGTGCGGCTCGGTGAACACCGCCCCAAGATCTTCGTCGCCGCGTTGAACGAGCAGATGCTGCGGCTCGCGGGCGCGATCGCCGACGGCGTCTTGCTCAACTATCTGCCAGCGTCGCTCGTACCGTGGTGCGTCGATCGAGTGCGCGAGGGCGGCAACGCGCAGGTGTACGCGTATGTGCACTGCGGCGTCACTGACCGCGACCGCTACGCGGATCTGGCGCGCAAGGACCTCTTGAACTACGCGGTGGTCGACGCGTACGCAAACCAGTTCGCCCGCGCCGGCTTCGGGGACAACGTCGCCGAGTTCCGCGAACGCTGGGGTGCCCGCGACCGAGACGCGGCACTCGCCGCGATCGGCGACGCATGGGTCGACGACATCCAGATTATGGGCGACGCCGCACACGTACGCGCCAAGGTCGCGGCGTACGACCACGCCGGAGCGCAACCGATCGTCTTCGCGCTGCCGTGGGGAGAGGATCGCCACGCGACCATCAGCGGCACGCTGCAAGCACTGGCTTGAGGGCTACCGACCCGAGAACTTCGCCTTGCCGGGACCATGTTCGAGGAACGATGCGACACCGACGTGGGCGTCTTCGGTGCCGAAGACTTCGACGAACGCGTCGGCTTCCATGTCCAGACCGTCTCCGAGACGCCGACCGAGTCCGTCGTCGATCAGGCGCTTCGCGACACCCATCGCGACTACCGCACCCGTGCCGAGATGCGCGGCCCAGTGCAGGGCATTGTCTTCTACTTCGTCGCTCGGAACGACTCGGTCGAGGATGCCGAGGGCATGCGCTTCGTCGGCGCGCACCTGGCGGCCACTCCAAATGAGCTCCTTCGCGCGCGCGGGACCGATCAGCCGAGCCAGGCGTTGCGTGCCGCCCGCACCGGGGATCGCGCCGAGCAGGATCTCGGGCTGGCCGACACGCGATGTGTCTGCGCCAACGCGCAAGTCGCACGTGAGGGCGAGTTCGCAGCCGCCACCGAGCGCATAGCCTCGGATAGCCGCGATCACCGGCCGGGGAATCGCCGCCACCGCGTCGAACGCGGCCCGGAACGCCTCGGCCGCGGCGCGGGCGCCGTGTTGATCTTGCAACTCGCCGATGTCCGCGCCGGCCGCGAGTGCCTTGTCGCTTCCTGCGACGACGACCGCCTTGACCGATCCATCCTGCGCGACGTCGAACGCGGCGTCTCGGAGCGCACCGAGCAACGCGATCGACAGCGGATTCATGGGAGGACGGTTGAGACGCAACAATGCGACTCCGCCGTCGTGATGCTCGGTCAAGACGAGGTCAGTCATAAGTCGTCAGGGACGCGGTGCTCGTGGTGCGAGTCCGGTCCCATCCCCCTTTCAAACCATGCGTTCGGTGTTGGCGACTCGAGGGAGGGAGTTTCACACTCCCGGAGCTCCCGGGCTTCCCGGACCGGACCTGACGGTCTTGCGTCATCCGGCCCCTCCCGGTGTGAGGGTGACGAGCGCGCAGGATTCGCGCTGATGGTCCGCGCCAGTGCTCCCACCGAAGAGGCGCTCCACAGCCGCTCAGCCCGCCACGTCTCGACCACGAACCGGGGTCTGCGACCGGACGCTCCGGCAACAACCCGGACCGGACCACACGGCCGGTGTGAGACCGCGTTCACGACGCACCATGAGGGTGAACCTACCGATATAACTTCGGACTCCGGCGCTGGCGGGTCCGGTGTCGGGTCGTGACGGGTTCGGATCTGCGACCTGCGGATCTGCCGGTCGGCGCTAACAAAAGAGGACTTCGGCGCCCACGGGGACGAACCCGGCCGCGAGCGTCGAACGCATCGACGCGGCGTTCCCGGGCGCGACCTGCGCCCACAACGGCTCGCCGGCGGGAACCAGGCCTCGGGCCGCGGCCACCAAACGCCGGCCGAGTCCGCTCCCTCGGCGCGACGTCCCGACTTCGTAGCCGACCTCCCAGCGTTTGCACAGTCCCTGCCCGACGAGCACGACACCTTCGTCGTCGGTGGTCCAGACGCTTTCGATCGACCGGAACTGCGACGCTTCGTGCACACGCGGGTGCGCGAACCCGTCGTCGCGACGCAGCCATGGTGGCGGACC
Source organism: Acidimicrobiia bacterium (assembly GCA_052148155.1). Taxonomy (GTDB): domain Bacteria; phylum Actinomycetota; class Acidimicrobiia; order IMCC26256; family PALSA-610; genus JBBQER01. Next base: position 21,077 of record JBKQIY010000158.1, read on the forward strand.
CGATCCGTCGCCGATCGCCACAAGTACCGCGTCGTGGGTCAACGGCACGCGACCGATGCGATCGGCCAACCCGACGAGCGAAGCCGGCGAGAACGGCACCGTCAACGCTCCCGCCGGCCAACGGGACGCGGCCTCGCGCGGATCGATGTCGGCGGCGAGCACGAAGTGACCGGTGAACGCGAACAGCGCGTCGCACGGCGGTCCGGGCGACGGCACGACCTCGACGAGCCCGTCGAGCGGCGGGAAGCGGCCGTGCGCCGCGTCGGCCAGCATCACGGCCAACGGGTGCGCGCTCACGCTCGGCCGGCGAGGAGCGCATCGACGGCCGCGTACGGATCTGTTTCCCGCGCCGCCACCTGGTCGACCAACGCCTCGAATCGTGCGCCGACTGTGATTCCGCCGCCGCGCGCGAGCAACCGTTCCACGACCAGGGCCCGCAATTCGGCTGCGAGCCGTGCGTGGCGGCGCTCGGCAATGTCGCCGCTGGATTCGAGGAACGTACGGTGCGCTCGCACCTTCGCCCACAGCTCGGCGACACCTTCGCTGTCGGTCGCGACCGTCGTGACGATCGGTGGCCGCCATGCCACGCCTGGTGCGAGCTCGAGCATGCCGCCGAGGTCGCCGACCGTGGCGTCGACGCCGGGCCGGTCGGCCTTGTTCACCACGAAGATGTCGGCGATTTCGAGCAGTCCGGCTTTCGCGGCCTGCACTTCGTCTCCCCAACCCGGATTGAGGACCACGATCGTCGTGTCAGCTTGGCTCGCGATGTCGACCTCGACTTGGCCGACACCCACCGTCTCGACAATCACCCAGGCCTTGCCGACCGCGTCGAGCACTCGCATCGACTGCGGGGTCGCGACCGCGAGTCCACCGAGGTGACCGCGCGAGGCCATCGAACGGATGAACACGCCGGGATCGGTCGAGTGGCGTTGCATGCGGACGCGATCTCCGAGAATTGCGCCGCCACTGAACGGGCTGCTCGGATCCACCGCCAGGACCCCGACCTCCAGTTGCTCGGCGCGCATACACGACACGAGCGCGTCGGTGAGCGTCGACTTTCCGGCGCCGGGTGCGCCCGTGATTCCGACCGACCACGAGTGGCCTGTGTGCGGGTGGAGCCGGCTCGCCACCTCGCGCGCACCTGGTCCACCCTGCTCCACGAGCGACAACAGCTTCGCGGTGGCTACCCGGTCGCCTGAGAGCGCGCGCTCGACGAGCGCTTCGGTTTCCCCGGCCATGTTGGCGAGCGTATGTGCTCGCTACTCGTCGGCAACGACCTCGGTGACGCCGGGAACGCGATCCATGATGATGCGTTCGACGCCGGCTTTGAGGGTCATGGTCGAAACTGGGCAACTCCCGCAGGCGCCGATGAGCGACACGTGCACGACGCCGTCAGGGTCGACTCCCTGGTAGACGATGTCTCCCCCGTCGCTTTGGAGCGCGGGACGGATCGCGTCGATCGCCTCGAGGATTGCGTCTTCAGCGGTGGCGAGATCGAGCGACATGGCATCTCCTGGCCGATGGGCTGTCTGGAAGAACATCCCAAGTATCGCAGGTGTTCCCCCACGGCATGGATGCGGGCGACGACCGGGCGTCTCGAATGTCTGGGCGGCGGCCAGCATCTGCGGCGCGGCCGGGCTGCGCCCGCACCGATCGGCGTGCCTGCGGGTCGGTCAGGTCCGCTCGACGTCGGCGCCCAGGGATCGCAACGTCGCCGGAAGATCGGGATAGCCGCGGTCGACGTGCTCTCCTCCGTGCACGATCGTTTCACCGTCGGCGACGAGGCCCGCGAGCACCAGCGCGGCTCCGGCCCGGACGTCCGAGGCGGTGACCGGCGCCCCGGACAGCCGCTCGACGCCGCGCACGATCGCGTGCCGACCCTCGTTACGCACGTCGGCGCCCATGCGTGCGAGCTCGTCGACGAAAAGAAACCGGCCCTCATAGATGTTCTCGGTGGCGATCGCGCCGCCGTGTGCGACGCACATGAGCGCAACCGCGATCGGCATGAAATCGGTCGCGAAACCCGGGTGCGGGAGAGTGGCGACGTCGATCGCGTGGAGACGTTCCGTCGACCGTGCCCACAATCCGTCAGAGGTCTGCGAGACACGCATACCCATTTCGCACAGCTTGCTGACCACGATCTCGAGATGCTCAAGGCGGGTGCCGACGAGCTCGATCTCACCGCCGGCGATGCCGCACGCCATGAGCAATGTCCCGGCCTCGATCCGGTCGGCCATGATCTCGCTCTCGGCCGGAACAAGACCTTCGACACCTTCGATCTCGATCGTGGACGAACCGGCGCCGACCACCTGGGCGCCCATACGATCGAGAAAGGCGGCAAGGTCGGTGACCTCAGGTTCACGTGCCGCGTTTTCGATCACGGTCGTGCCCTTGGCGAGCACCGCGGCGCACATCAAGTTCTCCGTTGCACCAACGCTCGGAAACTCCAACAACACCCGAGCGCCGTGCAACATGTCGCAACGTGCGTGCACGTATCCGTGCCCGACGGACACCTCGGCACCCATCGATTCGAGGCCCCGCAAGTGCATGTCGACCTTGCGACTCCCGATGTTGTCGCCGCCCGGCAACGCGACGCGTGCCTCACCACAACGCCCGAGCAACGGGCCCAACACGTTGAACGACGCGCGCATCCGAGTGACCAGCTCGTACGGCGCCTCCGGCTGAAGATCTCCCGACGCGTCGACACGCACCACATCGGGTTCGGGCTGTTCGACCCGAGCACCAACCGCCCGCAAGAGGTCGCTCATCACGTCGAGGTCGAGCACCGAAGGCATATTGCGGAACGTCGACACACCCGGCGCGAGCAGCGCCGCGGCCATCTGTTTCACGCCCGAGTTCTTGGTCGCACCCGCAACCTCAACCCGGCCTTCAAGGGGGCCACTCGCCCGCACACGGAAGCGAGTCATAGCCGCTCATCCTAGGAGCACACGCGCACGAACGATGGTTTCGTCACTCGTCGGGCCGAAGCTGGCACCGCAGAGGCCGCGTAGTGGTCCGCGCTACTCCCCGCGGTAGACCGGCGAGCGCTGGTCAACCAGCGCAGAAATCGCCTCACGCATGTCGGCCGAACGCAGGCAGACGCGCTGCTGCTCGGCTTCGAACACGAGCCCGTCAGCGACCGGCAGCCGATCGGACGCGTCGACTGCACGCTTCGCACCTTGCACCGCCAACGGAGGTTGCGCCGCGATGGTCGACGCAAGTGCCGTCACTTCAGCATCGAGATCGGCTTCGTCGACCAGACGGTCGCAAAGACCGATGCGGTACGCCTCCTCGGCGTCGATGCGCGCCGCGGTCCAGATGAGCTCTTTCGCTTTGCTGGCGCCGACGACCCGCGGCAGACGTTGCGTTCCACCGAGGTCCGGCAAAATCCCGTACTTGTGCTCGAGCAGGCCGACCTGTGCGCCACGCGCGAACATCCGGATGTCACATGCGAGCGCGAGCTGCAATCCGGCGCCGAGTGCGTACCCGCGCACTGCCGCGATCGTCGGGTAACGCGCGTCGGCGAGCCAAGAGAACGCGTCTTGTGCGCGCAGGATGCCATCGACTGTCGGGTCGGCATGACGTGTTCCGGCGTCGGAACCATCTTCGAGCGAATCGGCAGATCCTGCCGTGAAGACGGTCGTGTCGATACCCGAAGAGAAGGCGCGCCCCTTGCCGGTCACGACGACCGCTCGGAGCTCAGCGTCGTCGCGCAACTCCACTCCGAGGGCGCGCATCTCGTGCCACATCGCGATCGTGAACGAGTTCAGGCGGTCCGGTCGGGCGAGTCGCAGCCACCCGACGGTCCCCTCACGTTCGAATTCGATGGTCTCGTACCCAGGCATGCGAGCACGGTACTTGCGACGCCCCGACACCGGGTTGTCGAAGGCTACGACCGGTCGCGCGCCCGCTCGGCGGCCAAACCGACCCGTACGACCTCGACCGGATCGTGCAAGCCGGCAACGCTGATCATCCCGGCCGGTTCGACCGGCGTTCCCGGCGGGGCGAAGCCCGCAAGCTCCGGTGTCGACAGGACCTCGGTCGCCTCGGCGACGCCCGCGAGGCGAGCGGCGAGGTTGACGCACCGTCCGGTGTAGTCGTCCCCTTCGAGCAGGATCACCGCGCCGCCGGCCATTCCGGCATGGAGCTCGAGCGGAAGCGCGAGATCGCGTGTGAGCTGTTCGAGTTTGCACACGGCGGCAACGAGTTGCGTCGGCTCCACCGACACCAGCATGCAGCCGTCGCCCAGCCACTTGGCGATACGAACGCCGAAGTCCGTCGCGACCTGGCGTACCGCGCTGCGGAACAAGGTCAGAACGCGTACCGACTCGTCATCGCCGTACTCGTCGCCGAAGGACGTGAATCCGGAAAGGTCGACGAACGCGAACCACCGATCGACGCGCACGCCCCATTGTCGCGCTCTTCGTCGCCCCACCGAGGATCCAGCCCGCCGCGTCGGGCCTTGTCAGCGTACGTTCTCGACGACCCGGTCAGAGGCTCGTGACGAACTCCACCACCGCGTCACCGACTCCGTCGAGCGCGGCCGCGGCGGTGATCCCGCTCGCTTTGAGCGGTTTGAAACTGTGGTCGCCGGTGTCGACCCAGGACCACGTCAGCGGTCCTTTCACCTTCTTCGCGTGACGTCGCAACTCGGTCGGCGTGCCGAAGGCGTCGCGGGTCCCGCTCACAAACAGGACCGGGACCTCGAGACGCGCGAAGTGCTCGACGCGCAGCTGGTCAGGCCTTCCGGGTGGATGCAACGGATACCCGAGGAGCGCGAGCCCGAGCGCCGGGGTCCCTTCGGCGACAACGATCGAGGCGATGCGTCCGCCCATCGAGCGGCCACCCAGCACAAGCCGCTCAGGCGACACTTTGGAACGCCGCGCGAGGTCTACCGCCGCGTCACGTACCGCCGCGCCAAGCACGGGAGCGCGGTCGGGTGCGCGTCGGCCCGCGCTCCGGTACGGGAAGTCGAACCGCAACGACGGAATACCTGCCGCGGCCAGGGCGTCGGCGACGACGGTCAAAGCCTTGGCGTGCATGTCGGCGCCTGCGCCGTGCGCCAGCAACACCGCGCGGTCCGCGCCGCGCTTGGGACCCCGGTATCCGTCGTCGGGCTGTGCGCCGTCGGAAGATTCCGCACTCAACGCGGGAACACCCATCTCCTCAAGAATGCGTCGATCCGATCGAAGTCGTCGGCGATCGTTGCCGACCGGCGCCAACCGTGTCCTTCGCCTTCGTACACGTGGTGTTCGACCGGCACTCCCGCGGTTCGCAACGCCGACGCGATCGCCGCAGACTGCGCGAGCGGAACCGACGTGTCGGCACTGCCGTGCAGCAACAATACGGGCGCGCGAATCTCGGACGCGCATGACACTGGCGAACGATCGCGGTACGTGTCGAACGCGCCGGGGAGCGGGCCAACAAGACGCAGCGTGTATCCGGACTCAAATCGGTGCGTGGTCGCGGCGAGGTCGACGAGGTCGCAGACCGGATACACGGCAACCACGGCGTGCACGAGCTCCGGATGCCGGGCCGCGACGAGAAGGGCGGTCATGCCGCCTGCGCTGCCACCGACGATGGCGACACGAGCCGTGTCGGCCCACCCTTCCTTGTCCGCGTGACGGATACCGGCCGCGACGTCGGCGACGTCGCGTTCACCCCAATAACCCGCCAGCGCCTGCGCGTAGGGCCGCCCGTACCCACTTGAGCCGCGATAGTCGGGCTGGAGCACCGTCCAACCGCGCTGCACGAGTGCCTGCACGCGCCCCGACCAGTCCGCGAGGGCCTGGCTTGTCGGGCCGCCGTGCACGAGCACGACAAGCGGCATCGGGCTTCGTTCGGTCGACGTCCCATCGCCGGCGCGCCAGAGCAGGCCGTGCACGGTCGCGCTCCCGGACTTCCAGCGGACGGCTCGCGGCTCGACGAGGCCCGTCGCCTCGAACCCACCGACCGGTCCGCGGGCCAGCGCCCAACGGCGTGATCCGTTGGCCGCGAGCACGACCACCTGCGGCGGCGTCACCGCGCCCGAGCGAATACAGGCGATTCCTCCCGGACCCCAATCGAGTCCACGGTGCCATCCTTTCGAGAGCTCGCGTGCTGAACGCTTGGTGGGCGCCGCGATCACGAGCCGGCCGAAACCTTCCTCGTTGCGACACCACGCGAGCTCGGAGCTGTCGGGCGACCAGGCGTAGGAGCGTTGTCCTGAATCCCACGCCGGCTCGGCATGCTCTCGCGGCTCGGACAGAACCGCGCGTGCGTTGGCGCCGTCGGGATCGGCAACCCACAACGCGGGCCAACCTTCCGCATCTGACACGAACGCAAGGTGCGCGCCGTCGGGCGAGAAGCGTGGCTGACTCGCCGCGACCGCGTCGCCACCAATTTTGATTCTGTTTTCGCCTTCCGGGTTGTTCTCGTCTCGGATCACCACGCGAGATGCGTCCCACGGCATGTCGGGCAGATCCCATTCATGCCACGCGAGCAGCGCGCCGTCGGGCGACCACGCAGGATCCCATGCGTAATCGGCGCGTGAGACACGAACCGGCCACGTCGAACCGTCGAGGGGTACCACGGCGATATCGCACGCGTCGTCACGTTCGATCGCGCACGCGACCTGTCCGCGAACCGAAACTGCCGGCGCACGCGCACGTCCGTCACGGGTGAGCTCGCGTTGTGCGACACCGTCGACCGCCAGCGCCACCAACCGACCGTCGGCTGCGGCCACGACGACCTCGTCGTCGCTGGCCCAACACCATCCTCCGCCGAGCGCGCAGCCCGCTGTGACAACAACAGGCGGGGTCGCCCCGTCGGCCGCCGCGACGACGAGGTCGACCCGACCGTCGAAGCTGTCGGTCCAGCCGAGCCGGTCGCCCCTCGGCGACCAGCGCGGATCGCCCACCCCGTGGGAACGGGCGAGCATCGCCCCGGTGATCTGGACGGCAGGGGTCCGGGCTGTCACCCGGTCGACGCTAGCCCTCGGCCGCTCCCCCCAACTTGTCTCGACAGCCCGCGACCCGCCTGAGTCCTCGGTGGTGAGTTTGCGGCGGGCGGAGCCCGCCCTCCATCCTGGTCACTACATGTCTGATCGTCCGGTCCCCCTGCCGCGCCCTGGCGATCCTTTGCGCATCGCCTTCCTCATCTACCGAGGCAACCCGCATTGCGGCGGCCAGGGCGTCTACAGCCGCCACCTCACACGCGAGCTGACCGCCTTGGGCCACACCGTCACCATGTTCGCGGGTCAGCCGTGGCCAGTCGCCGACGACCCGGTCGTGCTCGAGAAAATCCCTGGACTTGACCTGTACCGCCGCGACAATCCGTTCCGGGTTCCGTGGCCGTACGAGTTCCGCACGATCGACGATGTGCGCGAATTCGCGATCATGTGCAGCGCCGGGTTCCCCGAGCCGTACGCGTTCAGCCAGCGCGTCTACAAGGCGCTGCGCAACCGACGTGACCAGTTCGACCTCGTGCACGACAACCAATGTCTCGGCCGCGGACTGCTCGGATTCTTACGCGACGACTGGCCGTTGCTCAATACCTTGCACCACCCGATCACCGTCGACCGCGATCTCGACCTCGCGCATGCGAGCGGGCCCTGGCGACGTCTCACACTTCGGCGCTGGTACGGCTTTTTGCGCATGCAGATGAACGTCGCGCGCCAGGTGCCGCGTCACATCACCGTGTCGGAGAATTCGAAGAAAGACATCGCGGCCCAGATGGGTGTCGACATCAACACGCTGCATGTCGTACCCGTCGGCGTCGACCAGGAACAGTTCCGTCCCCTCCCCCACGTGGCGCGGGTACCGGGTCGGATGTTGACGACCGCGAGCGCCGATGTCCCGCTGAAAGGACTCACCTATCTCATCGAGGCGTTGGCGAAGGTTCGTACCGAACGCCACGACGCGCACCTCGTCGTGATCGGCCAACCGCGCCACAAAAGTGCGGTACCGGCACAGCTCGAGAGGCTTGGGCTCACCGACGCGGTGCGGTTCGTGAGCGGAATCACCGACGAGCGGGTTGTCGAGCTCTACGCAGAGGCCGAGATCGCCGTCGTGCCTTCTTTGTACGAAGGTTTCTCGCTCCCGGCGATCGAGGCGATGGCATGCGGCGTGCCGTTGGTGACCACGACGGGAGGCGCACTTCCGGAGGTCGTCGGACCTTCCGGCGGCTGCGCGATGACGGTACCGACCGGCGACGCCGACGCGCTGGCACATCAGCTCGTGCAAACCCTCAACGACGCCGATCAGCGCGCCCGTCTCGGCGAAGGCGGCCGCCGACGGGTGCTCGACCGATTCACGTGGCGCAAAACCGCACAAGGCACCGCCGAGCAATACCACCACGAGCTCGAAGCGCACGCGCGGCGGCGCTTCGACACGGCATAACCGATGTTGACGGTCGACTTCCGCCGGCTCCAGCTCGCGCCAGGCGAGCGTCTCCTCGATCTCGGTTCCGGTGGCGGTCGCCACGCGTTCCAAGCCATGCGGCTCGGCGCGCGGGTCACCGCGCTCGACTACTCCGCCTCGGATCTCAAAGACGTCGCCGCGGTCGCGGGGGCGATGCTGGAGGCGGGCGAGGCCGACACCGACCAGTGGGCCGGCGTCGTGAACGGCGATGCGCTCGACCTCCCGTTCCCGGACGAAGCCTTCGACCGCGTCATCATCTCGGAGGTCCTTGAGCACATCTGGGACGATGAACGCGCGCTGGTCGAAATCGTGCGGGTGCTCCGGCCCGGAGGCCGTCTCGCGGCGACGGTACCGACCCGTTGGCCCGAACGCGTCTCGTGGGCGATCAACGATCGGTATCACGACGCGCCGGGCGCCCACGTGCGCATCTACCGACAACACGAGCTCGAACTGAAGGTCGAGCGTGCGGGATGTTTCCTGCGCGGATCGCACCACGCGCACGCGTTCCATTCGCCGTACTGGTGGCTGAAGTGCGCGTACGGGCTCGACAACCCCGATGCCGCTCTCGTGAAGCGTTACCACGAGTTCTTGTGTCACCTGATCGAACACAACCCGCCGTGGGCGCAACTCACCGAACGGGCGCTCAACCCGGTGCTCGGCAAAAGCCTCGTCGTGTACGGCGAGAAGGTCCCGGCAACGGCCGCCAAGTGGGGGAAACGCAGCCTTGGCTGATCGTTCCGTCCCTCACGTCGCCGACATCCTGACCGGCGCGCAGATCCTCGACACGATCGACGCGATCGCGTCGGTGCAACAGCCCGACGGCAACATCCCGTGGGTTCCGGGCGGACATACCGACCCGTGGAATCTCGTCGAGGCCGCGATGGCGCTCGACGTCGGCGGACGGTTCGCCGAAGCCGAGCGCGCCTACGACTGGCTGCGCGCGATGCAGCACCCGACCGGCTCGTGGCACGCCTACTACGTGGGCGACGCCGTGAAGGAGCACACGCTCGATACCAACGTCACCTGTTACGTCGCTAACGGCGTGTGGCACCACTATCTCGCGACGGGCGACACGGGTTTCCTCGACGAGCTCTTCCCGACGGTAGAACGCGCGGTCGACTTCGCCCTCGACCACCAGCACCCGACCGGCGAGATCGAATGGGACGCCGATCCGCAACGCTGCGACGGCAAGGGCGCGCTGCTCACCGGATCGTCGAGCATCTACTCGTCGTTGCGCTGCGCGATCGCGGCCGCCGAGCGACTCGGACGCGACCGCCCCGACTGGGAACTCTCGCTCGGTTCGTTGGCGATCGCGATTGCGCATCGACCCGAACGTTTCCTCGACAAGGAACGCTGGGCGATGGACTGGTACTACCCGATCCTGGCCGGCGTCCTTCGCGGCAACGCGGCCGAAGCCCGCATCGCGTTGCGGTGGGACACCTTCGTAGCTTCGGGGCGGGGCGTGCGCTGCGTTTCCGATCAGCCGTGGATCACCGCGGCGGAGACGTGCGAACTCGTGATGGCCCTCGACGCGATCGGGCTGCACGACCGCGCCCATGACCTGTTCGCGTCGGTGCAGTTCTTGCGTCACGACGACGGCAGCTACTGGACGGGAATGAACTTCCCCGATGATCGCTTCGACGAGCCGGGCGATTACTACACGCCTGAGCAACCCACCTGGAACAGCGCCGCGGTGGTCCTCGCCGCGAACGCGCTCGGCGGAACCGGGCCGACGTCGGGACTCTTCCGCGGCGAAGGTTTACCTGCCGGCCTGACCGCGCAGGAGCTCATCGACGCAGGCGCCGCGATCGAAGCGGCCCGCGCCGAGCACGAGCCGCGCTGAGCTCGCCGTCCGAGGCCTGCTCCTGCAGTCAGCGCGACCAGCCGACTTGCAAGATCAACGTGCATGCGATCGCACAGAAGCACAACCCGTGGTCCCACAGGATCGTCCGGGCGAGCTTGCTCTGGCGCTCCGGCGCGTCGATCTGCGCCCCGAGTCGAACCGCGTTGCGAACGGTTCGCCCGGCTGCGACGCCGATCGCGGCGGCGGTCAACGCCAGCGACGGGTACGCCACCCACGCGGCGACGTCATGGCGGACGATCTCGCCGATCAGGCCGACGAGCGCGACGAACATGGTCGCGGCGACGAGTCGGTTCATCGGTCGGGCGGTCGTGGTGACCCGCCGGTAATACGCGGCGATCGAGACAAGAACCTCTGGTGGGAGCTCGGCGTCGTGATGGCCGACGGTCTGGACGTCGAACATCAGGTCGAACCACAACACGGCAAGCAAGAAGCCGAGACCGACGGCAGCGACGACACGCATCGGCGAAGTCTTACCTCAGGCCGGTCGCTCACATCGCAGCACGACCCGGCAGTGATCGGTGCGGCGGCGCAAGCAGGCCAGACCAGTCGAGATGCACGAGCAGGGCCGCGCACGGAACGCTGGCCCGCAACGCGAAGACGTCAATCTCGGTGCCGGGGCTGCACCAGGACCGGTCGCGCGCAGACGCCGCTGCGTGCGTCCGACATCGCCGGCGGGACTGGCCGAGCGCGAGGCCGACGATCCCGAGCGCCGTGAGGAGCGTGAGGTCGCGGCCGCACCACCGCCGTAGGGCGATCCGCGCGTGGCCGACCGCGAGGAGCGCGAGGATCGTCGGGTTCCATGATGCCTGGCACCGTGCGATCAGCGCGCGATCCTGACGCGTGGCCAAGGTTCGCTATCTGTTGTGGGATTTCGGCGACACGCTCGTCGACCAGCGGTGGATGTGGCCCAGCCCGCCCGACGCTCCCGAATGGACCGCTCGCTATCAAGGCCTGGCGGACAGCGAGCTCGACGCCCGGTGGAATCTCGGCGAGATGACCACAGAAGCACTCGCGACGGCGCTCACCGCCGATCTCGGGATCTCCCTCGACGCGACGATGGCGCACATCGAGGATTGTTGTCGCAACGTGGTGTTCTTCGAGCACGCATGGACCGCGGCGCGGGCGCGCACGCTGCCGCAAGCGATCGTGACTGTGAACTCCGATGCTTTCAGCCGATTCGTGGTACCGAACTACGGGCTCGACTCGGTGTTCGAACGGATCGTGACCTCGTGGGAAGAACGCACACTCGACAAGACAAGTCTGTGCGAACTCGCGGTGGAACGGTTGGGTGGACGCGACCCGTCCGAGGCGCTGCTCATCGACAACATCGAAGCCAACGTCGACACCTGGCGGTCGGTTGGCGGTCAGGCATACCTGTTCAGAGGCGACGAGCAGTTCGCCTGCGACGGGCCGCTAACCCCGTCGAACGATGCGTAGGGAGCCGGTCGCCGAGACTGGCACGAAGCCGTCGGCTACCGCGCGCTGCCAGACATGGAACGGAGCTTGGCCGCCGTCGGCCGGTTCCTCGAACACGTCGTGGATCGCGAGGACGCCGCCCGGCGCGAGATGCGGCGACCATTCGCCGTAGTCGGCCATCGCCACGTCTTCGGCGTGACCGCCGTCGATGAACACAAAGCCGAGCGGCGTGCGCCACGCGCGCGCGACGGGTACGGAATACCCCACGACCGCGACCACAACGTCTTCGAGCCCGGCGGCCTGGATCGTGCGACGGAAAAACGGCAGCGTGTCCATCCGCCCGGTCTCGGGGTCGACGACCTCGGGATCGTGATGGTCCCATCCGGCCTGGTTCTCCTCGGATCCGCGGTGGTGATCCACGGTGAAACACACGGTTCCGGCTGCGCGAGCGGCCGCCCCGAGATACACGGCCGACTTGCCGCAATACGTGCCGACCTCGAGCAACGGACCGGCCGCACCTGCGGTGACGCCGGCATCGTGCAATGCCAATCCCTCGTCGTCGGGCATGAAGCCTTTCGCGGCGCGCGCCACTTCGAGCAACTCGGCATCCATGGACATCGGGCGAAGGCTAGGCGAGCGCTCGTCGGACCGCGCTCACCAACGCGCGTTGCTCGGCCTTCGTCGTCGCCCGCGTGCGCTCGAAATCGTCGCCTTCGAATCGAACGTCGGCGTAGATGTCGTCGCCGTCGGCATGAAAATGCAGGCATGCGCGCGAGCGCCGGTAAAACACGCCGCGACTCTTCTCGGTCAACCCGTCGACCGCACGCAACTGCGCGAGCAGCGGCTCGATCCGGTCGAGATCCTCGTCGCGGGCGTGGCGCACGATGACGTTCTCCGGTCAGATCCGGGGCTGTTCGACCCAACGGCCGAACACCGAGGCGAGCGCGTCGACGATCTCGCCGAGCGTCGCGTACGCGCGCGCCGCATCGAGAAGAGCCGGCATCAGGTTGACGGTCGGTTCGCGAGCATCGGTACGTACACGCGCGAGCGAGCGTTCGACGGCATCTCGGTCGCGTTCGTCGCGCACTTTCTGGAGGCGGCGACGCTGCTCCTCCTCGACTTCCGGTCCGATGCGCAGCGTCTCGGGCGGCGGCTCGTCGTTGCCCTCCACGAATGCGTTCACGCCGACGACCACGTGCCGGCCCGCGTTGAGCTTACGTTCGAGCTGATACGCCGAATCCGCGATCGCGGACTGGTACCAACCCTCCTCCACGCCGCGTACGGCGCCGTCGAGCATCGAGCCTGATCCCATCGCTTCGATCCGGGCGAAGATCGCCTCTGCCTGTTGTTCGAGCTCGTCGGTGAGGGCTTCCACGTACCACGAACCACCGAGGGGATCGGCCACGTTCGCGACGCGTGCCTCGCTCGACAACACTTGCTGGGTACGTAACGCGATGCGAGCCGCACGCTCGGTCGGCAGTGCCAGCGTTTCGTCCATCGAGTTCGTGTGCAGACTCTGCGTCCCGCCCAGCACCCCCGCCAACGCCTCGATCGCGGTGCGTACGATGTTGACCTCCGGCTGTTGGGCGGTCAGCGACACGCCCGCGGTCTGGGTGTGAAATCGCATCTGCAGTGATCGCTCGCGCTGGGCGTGGTACCGATCTCGGAGCCAGCGAGCCCAGATGCGGCGCGCGGCGCGGTACTTGGCGATCTCTTCGAAGAAATCTATTTGGGCGTTGAAGAAGAACGACAGGCGCGGCGCGAACGCGTCGATCTCGAGTCCGGCCTGTATCCCGAGCTCGACGTACGCGAAGCCGTTCGCGACGGTGAAGGCGAGTTCTTCAGCCGCGGTCGATCCGGCCTCGCGGATGTGATAGCCGGAAATCGACAGGGGATGCCAACGCGGCATATCGGCCGTGCAGAACCGGATCGTGTCGGCAACGAGCCGCAGCGACGGACGAGGCGGGAAGATGAATTCCTTCTGGGCCTGATACTCCTTCAAGATGTCGTTTTGTAGTGTGCCGCCCAATCGGGCGCGGGGGACGCCGGACGCCTCGGCGTTCGCGACGTACATCGCGAAGATCACCGCAGCCGGGCCGTTGATAGTCATCGACGTCGTGACCGCTCCCAGGTCGACGCCGCGGTAGAGGTCCTGCATGTCGGCCAACGTGTCGACTGCGACGCCGCACTTGCCAACCTCGCCCAGCGCGATCTCGTCGTCAGAGTCGCGGCCCATGAGCGTCGGGAGGTCGAATGCGGTCGACAGTCCGTCGCCACCGGCGACGAGTAGCTCGTGGAATCGACGGTTCGTGTCGAGCGCAGTCCCGAACCCGGCGAACATACGCATCGTCCACAGCTTCGACCGGTACATCGACGCGTGAGGTCCCCGCGTGTACGGGTATTGGCCGGGATACTCGGCGTCGTCGGGTCCGTATACCGCGTCGACTGGCACACCCGACATCGTGGTGAAGTCGGCGTCGCGGGCAACGGTCGTCTCGAACGCCTCCCGCCATTCGTCGCGCCGTGTCACGCCGTCAGTTTACTAGCCGCGCCTGGCTCACAGGCCGAGCAGATTCGTGACGCCGTGATCGCGGCCGGCGGTGTAGCCGCCGTCGACCGCAATCGCCTGTCCGGTCACGAATGACGCGTCGCTCGAGACGAGGAAGGCAGCAACTGCGGCGATCTCTTCGGGTCGACCGAGCCGCCGGAGCTTGTGCTCTTCGCGAATCTCGTCGCGGACCTTTTCAAGTCCGGGCATCCCGAACACGCCTTCGAGCATGGGTGTCTCGATGAAACCCGGACAGATGACGTTCGAGCGGATACCGACCCGCCCGTAGTCGATCGCGAGATTCTTCGTGAAGATGACGACCGCACCCTTCGACGCGTTGTACGAACTCCCTCCCGCGGTGCCTTCGAGACCCTCCACACTCGCGATCGTGACGAGGCTGCCGCGTTCGCCTTCGACAAGGGACTGTTCGAGCATTCGCGCGATCGCGTGTTTGCACACCAAGAATGTGCCGGTCAGGTTCACGTCGAGCACGTGCTGCCAGTCACCGCGATCAAGGAGATGCGCGGGTCCTCCACCGGCGATGCCGGCGGCGGTGACAACCGCGTCGAGGCGGCCGTGCTCGGCGATCGCGGCGTCGACCGCGCCCGCGATCTCGGACTCGTCGCGAACGTCGGCGGCGACGAACGAGACGTCGGGCGCACCGGCCGGAACGTCCACCGCGTGTTGCGGTTCGGAGCGGTCAAGACCAACGACCCGCGCGCCTTCGCGCACGAAGCGCGCGACACATGCGAGCCCGATGCCCGATGCGGCGCCCGTGACGAGCGCCACCTTGCCTTCCAGGCTTCCCATCGATCCTCCTCGGCTGTGTGTGAGTTTCTACACGTAGCGCATGTGGGCGTGGGTCCGGCCTGACCGCTCGGCTCGGGAGGTCAGCCCGGCTCCGTCACACCCAGACCGAAGACAGCTCGGCCTCCCGCGGTGCGCCGGGCTTGGATAGGGTCGCTCGATGGAGACTCAGCAAAGCCCGGATCGCAACCTCGGGATGGAGCTCATGCGTGCCACCGAGGCCGCCGCACTTGCGGCCGGACGGTGGATGGGACGGGGCGACAAGAACGCCGCGGACGGCGCGGCGGTCGAGGCCATGCGCGTGGTCCTCAACAGCGTGTCGATGGACGGCGTGGTCGTGATCGGCGAAGGCGAAAAGGATGAAGCACCCATGCTCTTCAACGGGGAGCAGATCGGCGACGGGTCTGCTCCCGCGATGGACATCGCCGTCGACCCGATCGACGGCACCACGCTCACGTCGCTCGGCCGGCCCGGCGCGATCTCGGTCATCGCGTTGAGCGAGCGGGGCACCATGTTCAATCCGGGCCCGTGCGTATACATGGAAAAAATCGCGGCCGGCCCGTTGGCTGCGGACGCCATCGACCTGAACGCGCCGGTCAAGGCCAACCTTGAAGCCGTCGCGAAGGCGTTGGGTGAGCGGGTGAGCGACGTGACTGCCGTCATCCTCGACCGCGACCGTCACACCGACCTCATCCGTGAGTGCCGTGAGGCCGGCGCACGTATCCGCCTCATCGCCGATGGCGATGTCGCGGGTGCGATCTCGGTCGCGTGGCGCAACTCGGGAACCGACGTGCTGTTCGGCATCGGTGGCACACCCGAAGGTGTGCTCGCGGCGTGTGCGCTCAAATGCATCGGCGGCACCATTCAAGGCCGGTTGTGGCCCCGGAATGAGGAAGAGCGCCGCACCGCGCTGGACATGGGATATGACCTCGACCGCGTCCTCATGATTGACGATCTCGTGAGCGGCGACGACATCCACCTCTCGGTCACTGGCATTTCCGACGGAGAGTTGGTCCAAGGCGTTCGCTACTGGGGTGACGGCGCGAGCACGCAGAGCCTCGTCATGCGGTCGAAGTCGGGCACCATTCGGATCATCGGAGCGACGCACAGGTGGACGAAACTGATGTCGTACTCCGCGGTGCGCTGGGGCCGCTGACCGTCCGATTGTCATCCGGTTCGCGGCCGGCGCGACGACTGGACCGACGACGGTGCGTTCGGCGGTCCGTGCGGATACCTACCGGCGGCCTCGATCTTGTTGAAGCCACCGACGTCGCGCCAGGCCGGTCCGGCGGTTCCTGACGACACAGGCCTTCGCCGAACGGCTGCGTGCGGTTCAGGACCACGAACCGTGATGGGGCGATCTTGACGGTCTTCGCCCGCGATCGGCAACGCCCCGCGGGATGGCCCGACCAGCCGACCGCCGTCGCGGGCCGCAGGTGCGTCGCGGGCGGATGCCTGCGCGGTCTTCGGCTTGGGCCAATGACGGCCTCGGGCGAAGCAGAGGTGGGCTACGGCTCGCCGGCGACCTCGAGGCGCACTTCGGCGCGCGCGAGGGCGGCTTGCGCCTCTTCATCTTCGGCGTTCACCCGGAGCGCCTCTTGGGCACGGGCCAAGGCGTCGCGGGCGCGGTCGGTGTCGATGCCACTGGCGAGTTCGGCGACGTCGGAGAGAACGATCACCCGGTCGTGCGCGACCTCGACGAATCCACCGTGGACGGCGAAGCGTTCCTGACCGCCATCGGGAAGCACGAGCCGCACCGACGAATCGGCAAGTGCGCCGAGGAACTGGGCGTGGCCGCGGAGAAATGCGATCTCGCCGCCGCCGAGCGTGCGCGCGACCACCATGTCGGCCTCGCCGACATAGAGCACCTGCTCAGGTGATACGAGCTGAACTTCCACGGTTGACTAGCTCTCGGTCAGGAGCTTGGACTTCTCGAGCACCGACTCGACTCCACCGACGTTGAAGAACGCCTGCTCCGGGACGTGATCGAGCTCGCCGCTGTTCAATGCTTCGAATGCCTCGACGGTCTCGGCGACCGGCACGTAGATGCCGGGAAGGCCGGTGAACACTTCGCCGACGAAGAACGGCTGCGAGAGGAACTTCTGGATCTTGCGCGCCCGCGAGACGGTCACGCGGTCTTCCTCGGAGAGCTCGTCGAGACCGAGGATCGCGATGATGTCCTGGAGCTCCTTGTAGCGCTGCAGCACCCGCTTGACCTGGTTGGCGACGTTGAAGTGCTCCTCGCCGAGGATCGCGGCCTTGAGGATCGTCGAGGTCGACTCGAGTGGATCGACCGCCGGGTAGATGCCCTTCTCCGCGATCGACCGTGACAGCACGGTGGTCGCGTTGAGGTGCGCGAAGGCCGA
>JBKQIY010000159.1:0-2559 GCA_052148155.1 Acidimicrobiia bacterium
CCGTTGGCCGATTCGCAGATCCACACGTCGGTCCAGGCCGGAGGGATCGCGAGCGCTCGGATACGGGCCAATGTCTGCGTGTTCCGGATGGTGGCTCCATGGCTATCGATGAAGCGAAAACCACGACCCGCCTTGCGTCGACCGAGGCCGAGCTCGGCGTCCGTGACGTGCCGCAAGTTCGGTGCCGCAATGACAGACACGCCCGGACTCGGGTTCGTCCGACTCAGTGTGACTTCGAAGCCGTACCGGTTCGGGCCTTGCGGCGTGTAGGTGTTCGGTGGGCACGCTTCGCTCTTGGTTGCTTCGGGGCCCGACGCGCTCCCCGCAGAGAGTTCCACTGGTCGTGGACGAACCATCCCGCCGCGAACGTTGCCGCGAACGCGATCAGGTCGCCGAGCAGACTGCCGCCCAAGGCTGCGGACACCAGCGCGGCGACAGCAACGACGAAGGATACGACCAGCCAGCGCTTGTCTTTGCTGTCGAGGCGGTTGAACTCTTCTTTGACGTCTTCGATGTCGGGCATAGCTCGACCGTGCCCAATCCCATGGGCGTCCAACCAAACTCCTCGCTAGACGGGTCGTCGTGGCTGATCGAACGACGTGCCCGTCTAACGATCGCGATTAGCCACCGGCTTGGCCGGGTATCACGGCTACACCTAACCAAGGAGACCTCATGGTCGTGCTGCTTGCACTGTTGGTTGTCGCCGTACTGTTCGGCCTCTCATTCATGGTCAAAGTACTCTGGGTTGTCGCCCTCGCCGCCCTCGCGCTGTGGATCATCGGGTTCGTGGTCGCGGGTAGCGAACGGCGCTGGTACCACTGGTAATGATGTTCGAGCCACGACAGGGCCGAGGCTCAGAAGTTGGGCGTCTCGCGCCGACGAAGACCGCCGCATACCACACCGATTCAGCCGTGTATTCAGAGCCTGAGCGAACGTTCCATCATGATCATGGGGACTGCCGTTGTGGTGCTCGCATCCGCGACCTCGATCGACTCTCCGGCAGCGGTGGCAAGCCGCGCTGTCGTGAGTGCATCACGCTCGACTGATCTTCGCCTGCGAGTCGTCAGATGTCTGACTCGCTGGCGAGCTCGCGCATGTGTGCGAGGGCGCCACTCAGGATTCGAGAGATCTGCATTTGGCTCACACCGATGCGTTCGGCGATCTGGGTCTGTGTGAGGTTGCGATCGAACCGTAGATGGACCACCGTCTGCTCTCGCTCCGTCAGCGTGGCTACCAGTGAGTTCGCGAGCACGGTTTGCTCGACGATATGGTCGGGTCGTTGTTCCGGATCATCCGCGAGGCGAGCGGAGCTGTCCTGACGAGCGTTTGAGACCGCCGGAGGTTCGAGGGTCGTCGTGCCATAGGCCGCGTCGGCCTCAAGGGTCTGGAGAACGTCCTCTTCGCTGAGTCCAACCTCCTGCGCGATCTCCAGCGTGCTTGGCGAACGTTGCAGGCGCTGTGCGAGCGGGCCCACCGCTGCGCTGACTGCGAGTACTCGCTCCTGGAGCTGGCGGGGAACTCGCACTGCCCAGGTCGCATCCCGGAAATGGCGGCGGAGTTCGCCGAGGATCGTTGGGGTGGCGAAACTCGCGAACGACGTACCGAAGGTGGGATCGAACCGTTCGACCGACTTGAGCAGTCCGATCATTGCGACCTGCTTGAGATCGTCGTCGGGGATGCCTCGGTGTCGGTAGCGGCGCGCCAGGTGATATGCCAGTCCGAGATGGTGCTCGATAATCCGGTTGCGGATTGTCCGGTCGCGCGTTCGACGGAACTCGACGAAGTCCGCGTCGGGCGTCGGCGCCGGCGATTGCTGTTCGGGCGGTCTCACGCAATCTCGCGTGCGAGCTTGGTCATCGTGATGTAGGCGTCGTCGTCGGCAGTCGTGCAGGCAAAAGAATCGACCAATGCATCGAGAAGCTTCATCGAAAGTTCCGACGGAATCATCGGCCCGGCGGGGAGGGCGGCTCGCGCTTCGAGCCGGAAGGTGCGTTCATCTGCTTGCATCCGAAGCGATAGCACCGGCCCGCGAGCGTCGATGAGGATGGCGCACGCTTCGTCGACCGCAAGGCGGATGTCATCGAGTTCATCGAGTGAGAAGCCCACGCGTGCACCGATGTCGCCCGCGACGAGTCGCGCGATCCGTACGGACTCGGGAAGAGCCGGAAACTGAACGTCGACAACCGGTCGGTCTACCTTCATGCCTCGTGGTCCTCTCTCGTCGCCCGACGCGATTGATCCAGTCGCTGGGGTTGGTAGAGGGTCGGTCCTCCGCCGCGCCAGTCTACGAACCGTGTGTCGCCAGCTCGCAGCGCTGTCCGTGCAACCGAATGTGGCGGAGCCGCTGTCAGGTTGTGGGCGCCGGGAGATATCACCAACGGTGCTTGCTTGTTCGACGCAGCCGGGCACGTCTCTAGACCAAGGTGCGGCAGGCGTAAGATGCGACACATCGTCGGTCGGGATGGAACGCAACGATGACACTCGAGTGCTCAATCGCGTCGGGCGACGAGAGAGGACCACGAGGCATGAAGGTAGACCGACCGGTTGTCGACGTTCAGT
>JBKQIY010000160.1:0-4179 GCA_052148155.1 Acidimicrobiia bacterium
GAGTACGGACGACGAGGTCCCCTTGTGGCATTGGAACGGGAGCCGCTGGTCCCTCATGACCGTGGTCCACCTGCCGACCTTGTTCCCGAGAATGAACGGGTTGACATGTCCGAGCACGAACAGTTGCTTTGCTGTCGGCATAACAGAGCACCGGAAGACTTTCGTATTGCGATACGCCTAACAGCTTCCGGCTCGCCGTTTCTTACGTCTCGGCCCGGATCGATGCGAGCACGCCTCCAGCAACCCGACCGTCCCGACCGAGCCCGAGTGTGAGGACGTGGGTGATCTTCGATCCAGCTTTGTGGACGTACAGGTCGAGTGCTTCCAGATAGCTGTCGTCGGTGTACACGGTGACCGTGGTTGAGACGTGATGGAACACGGTGATCGGTCGTGACCCGGTGGGAGTCGGTGCGTGTTCATTGTGTGAGCCTGCATAGAGGATCGTGCCGTCTTGAAGTGCTTCGAAGGGCGGTATCCCGTCTGGGCAGGTTTCGTTGACGGCGGAGTTGACGACAAAGAATGCCGGTGCGCCTCCGGCCCATCCGCCACAGCTCCATTCGGTGGGTGTAATCAGCGCCCACGATGGCGGGATTGACAAAACGACGCCGTCTTCGGCGAGCGCGTGCCAGTTTTTTGGGACCGATTGGCGGGTCGAGTCGAGGGCGACCGTGCGTGCCGAGGGTCCGAGGGTGTCGAGGATCCGGCTGCCCAGCGTGCCGTGGGTGGCGATCTGCACACTGAGTTGCGGAACATCGTAGAAGTCCCAGCCAGCGATCTGCATGTCGGCAGTGACCTTGTAGGCCCGATAGTCGTTAAGGCCGAACAATGATCGGGCAGCGTGCGGATGCGTGAAAGGAATCAGGGCAACCGCTTCGACCGGGGCCAGACCGAGCGAACGACATGCAACGCCAATGCTGACAATCCCGGCTGCGGACGTGTCGCCCGTACAACCCCCTGGTCCTTGTAGCTGCCAATCGTCAGGTACCCAAACTCTTGCTTGATAGGCATCGACAGGCATCCAACCTGCCGGTACCCCAACACCCAAGTGTGCGTTCAACTGTTCGGCCGTCAACCCGGCTCCCGAACGAGGTGGCAGCGTGACCCCGCCGGTGTTCGTGGTCGTCGTTCTCGCCGAAGAGAACGCAGGCCGGGTCGTGTGGCCCGAGGAGCATCCGGCTGTCACGATCGCGAGGGCGATGACGCAGGTCAGGTCGCGGCGAAGATATTTCCTGGTTGTGAATGCATACGGTCGCCGAAAGGTCCGTATGGCACTGACGCGTCGGAACGATTGCTTCATGCGAGTGCGTGCGCTGCCGCTGTGGAAAAGACCAGGCGCGGGCCGTCATCGAGTCCCGGTGCGGAGTGGCCATCGATGGTGACGGTCACGAACCGGCAGGTGCCGACTTCGGCGATCACGTCAGGAGTCACGCCGACAGATTTGCTGTACGCGAGGCGGTACGCGCCCGACGAAATCGGACAGCCAAAGTTGGCGTCCGGGGGCATGACTCTGAGTTGATTGAACACGGTGACAAGCAGCGCGACTTGCTCGTGGGCGGTGATGATCCGGTGTCGCGCCACCGGGCCATCGACTTGAGGGATGAAGGTCACGACGACGACGTGATCCTGGGCGGACACGTATTCATTGGCGGGTCTGGGTGCTGTCCATCCGACAACCGCATCGACCCGCACGACGGACGTACCGGCTTGCCCACCGACGATGCCGACTTGGAGTTCCGCGACGCTGATGTTCATCGGCGAGGTTGCAAGTGTCCAGATGATGCCCCAGTTGCGGACACCCTGAATGGTGCCAGAACTGGTATAACCATTCGTATACCCGTGAGGTCGACGCGCCATGAGCAACGCAACGACCGCCGTGGGTACTGCACGAATGGTGAACAGGTTGTGGACGTCCTCCAGATTCCCAAATCCTGGATCGTCCTGCGCTGTGGCGAGCAGAGCGGGCGGAGTCTCATGCGACGATTGTGCGCCGGGAGGGAGGACAAGATCCGCGAGCATTCGACGCGCCAACCGGAAGGCTGCCTGTTTCGGCGGTAGCGACGTTGCGGTCGATTGGGAGGTCGCCGCGACTGTTCGGGTATTCGTGGTCGTGGTTGAGGGTGGAGACGCGGGCCGGGTCGTGTGGTTGGAGCATCCGGCCATAATCATCGTCACGGCGATCGCGGCGATTAGGTAGTGGCGAAAGGACCTCACGTAGGCATTAGACGCCTCCTGTCGAGTTCCGGTTCCCATGACGATCCTGTAGCTCCGACGACGCCGCTGGCGAAGTCGCAGATGGTCGGCTCCGCTTCGGGCGTTGCACTATCGGGGCGCGGCGGCTCAGAATGAAAATATGGGTGCGTCTGGCATACGGCGGAGAAAGCCTCGGCGTGACCTTCCGCACGTCGAGAGCTTGCCGCCCGGCGATGCTGACCGTGTCTTTGGTCGTTTCTCCTGGGGCGGGTTCTCACCGGCGGGGAACCTGGAACGCAATGGGTTTTTCTGGCGGCAGCTTCGTCGTCGTCGGGTCCGCGACGGATGGACGATCCTCGGTTACGGCTGGTGGGTATTCGCCGCCGGATCCATCGCTTTCGTGCTCTTGGTGACGGTCGGTGGTCTGTTCCGCTGAGTCCTGACGCGGTGATGTGCCGCCGGTCCTACCCTCTGCGTCGTGTTTGAGCGTTTCACCGACCAGGCCCGCCGTGCTGTCGTGCTCGCCCAGGAGGAAGCTCGGCTCCTCAACCACAACTACATCGGAACTGAGCATCTCCTGCTCGGTCTCTTGTCCCAAGAGACGAGTGCTGCCGCCGTGGTGCTCGCCCAGGTCGGTGTGATCGCGGATACCGTACGGGCCGAGGTCGAGCGGATTGTCGGTCGCGGCAAAGGTGAACGGTCTGGTTATATTCCGTTCACGCCACACGCGAGCAAGGCTCTTGAACTGGCGTTACGCGAGTCGATGCAACTTGGCGACAACCACGTCGGTACAGCGCATCTGCTGCTCGGTCTCATTCGCGACGACGAAGACATCACTGACCGGGTCTTCGAAGCGTTGGGTGTCGATGTGAGCGACCTACGCCAGGCTGTGCTCGCTGCGATGCGGGACGTTCGTCACACCGACGAGACAGATGGCGATCCCGATGAGCGATAACAGACGCGGTGGTGCCGACGAATCGAGGCCAGTCGAGGTCACCAGCCGAGAGGCCCTCCGACCGAAGTGTTTCTTCGTCTGATGGGATGATGAGCCGAGTCCGACGTGGTTGGGTGTGCGTCTGTGTCTGTGCAGTTCTCGTCGGGGCATGTTCGTCGGCGAAATCGAGTTCGACGCACACGAGCACGTCCGATAAGACGATCTCGGCAACGCCAGGCGCAGGACCGCCGATAAGGGGCGTTGTGACCGGCTTCATCGAACCGTGCGTCGGGATTGCGCGGGGTCGTTTACCATTTGCGGCGGGCACAGTCTCTGCGTCACGCGGGGTCGAACGCACCCAACGGGTTAGCCCTGACGGATACCGGACGGTTCTTCCGACCGATGTCGGCGCCTGCCAACACGTCAACGAGAACCAGGCGTTCCGGTTCGTGCTCGCACCCGGCCGGTATGTCGTGACTGGGATCTACGACCGCGGTGGTCGCCCGCAGACATTCTTTGACGTGACCGTGCTGCCGAGAATGACGGTGCATCGCAACCTTCCCGACCTTTGCAAGTAGCGGTGTGCTACGGCGTTGATCGTTGCGGTGTGACTCGCTCGGCGATCGGCGGTGGTGTCGGCACTACGTCTCCCCAGAGCGTTGCTTCGTACTGGCCCGGAGGGAGTGGCGGCATGACGCTACGGCCATTCCGTTCCAAGCAGGGCCTCCCGCTGCCGAGCGGTCCTGCACATTCGAGGTATGTCGCGTCGATAACGACGGGCCAGTTCGACTGCCCCACCGGAATCGTGAAGATCTGGATGCACGCTGGAAAGAATGGGTGTGGCTTATACGAAGCGTTGCTGAGAAACACGCTGAACAACGATCCGCAACCATCCCGCATGAGCGCACCACCGGTGTTGTTCTCCACAATGACATGACCAGACATGGACGACCCGGCCGTCATAGTCGTTGACGGCAACACGATCCGTGCTGTGACCGTCGAGCGTTCATATTGTGCGAGTTCTTCTCCGTTGTGGGCGAAGAACGTGAGGCGAC
>JBKQIY010000161.1:0-31998 GCA_052148155.1 Acidimicrobiia bacterium
GGTCTCGGAGGGGGCTATTTCGATCTTGCCTTTCCAGCGGGGATCCGCGAGGCCTAACACCGAGGTCGGGAGCTGCGACGGCGTCAACTTGTTCGTGTTGTAGATCAAGACGCTGATGCGGGCGGAGACACCCACCCAGTCACCATCGGTGGCGCTGTCGGACGTGGGGACGTTGGCGAGCGTCGAGGCGTCGACCTTGGCGAGAAGACCTCGGTCGTCGAGCTGAGCCAGCCAGTTCGAATTCTCGGTGTAGAACACATCGGCCGGTGAGCGACCGCCCTCTTGTTCGATCTGCGCGGTCAGGACATCCTCGTCGTCGTTGAGAACCCGGACTTTGATCCCAGTCTGTCGGGTGAACGCCGCGATCATCGCGTCCGTAGTCTGTTCGTGCTGCGCGCTGTACAACGTGATCGTCGTACCCGACGCGCCGGAACTGCCCCCACACGCGCAAGCGCCGAGAGCACCCACCACCAGGACAGACATCACGATCGCCGACACGCGGCTTCCGGGTCGCCTCCTCGTTGCCCTGGTCGCGACGGTCAGTGCCCGCATGCTCGACTCCCTTTCGGCTTTCTCCGGGAAGTGTCCGGGGCTCAGGCGAGTCGGCCCTGACCACTGCCCCACCCTCCCGGAGTTTACTAAGGTGAGCCAAACCAAACTCAAGCGGCTGCGCCGCACGGCGGCACGCACACCAAGTCGCGCGGTATGCGGCCATTTTTCTACAGATCAGCACTCTCCGTGCTGGGGGAGAGCGGTGCCAGCCACTGCTCGGCGCGCCCGTCCCACCGTGTGACCCTGCGGACTCACGAAACCGCAGCGCCTGCTCTCGTTGACGCAGCTTCCCGAACCAGCGCTCGACAGCCGCAGAGGTTTCGACGAGATGCACGTCCCGGCGAACGCAAACGTGTCGACGGTGAGACGTCGAGGACGGCGACGTCGGTCAAGCCTGCCGATCACAACTGGTCATGCCGGGTTGACATGACGACGCGAAACGGGGACGGCACCGTCGGCGCCGTCCCCGTTCCCTCAGCGTGTCCACCCCACGTTGCGGAAGCGATCTTGGGGTTCAGATCGTAAAAGAAAAGTCCAGGATGGTCACGGTGGCCGTGGACGTCGTCGTCTTGGCTCCAGGGATCGTGAAGAACACTGTCCCGCCAACGGTGACTGGGGCCGCCGGGGTCGGTGTCGTGGAGTGCTCGGTCACCGTCGGGCCGTTGGGAGCGGGAGGTACCTTGCTGGTGGGGACGAAGAACCCTCCACTAAGTGGAGTCGCCGAGGCCGCCGGCATGCCAACAGCTCCGACAAGGCCGACGGCGCCGATGCCGAGAACTCCAGCGAGGGTGATGGTGCGGAGGGTCTTGTTCATGGTCATCGCGCCTTTCCGTGAGCGTGGCCTGGTACCTCCATGGAGCCCGACCGGTCGGGTCGGCGCAGCGTCCGGTGACCCATTTCGATTGGGTACTTGTACTCAGGCTTCGAGTCCGGTCCGGGTCCAGGTGGAGACAGGGGCAGTGCGCTGCCGCCGCACACTGTCCTCACTCACCCGAGCGTGAAACGGTCGAAGATGACGTTCAGGGGCTGTCTTTCACGACGTGGCTTGAGCCTGGACCGCGGTCAGGTTGCAGACCACGACGCTTCGGCCGGTCGACTCGATCCATCCGAGTTCGCGTAGTCGCCGGAGTCCTTTCACCACTGCCTCGCGGGAGAGTCCGGTGAGTTTGGCGAGGTCGTGCTGCGCGATGGGAAGGCTGACCGAAGGGTTCTCGTTTCGACCCCCGAAGCGGTCGATCATGGCGAGGATGCACCGGCACAGCCGTGTCAACGCGTCGCTCGAACCAAACTCCAGTTGTCGTTGTGATGCCATCCGAAGTCGAGCGGCGACGACGCTGAGAAGTTCTGCCGCCGCCTGTGGGTGACGTTCGAGGAAGCTTTTGAAGTCTTCGATACGAAGAACCAAGACCTCGATCGGGGTGACAGCCTCGACGGAGGCAGAACGAGGTTGGCCGTCGATCGCCGAGAGCTCACCGAGCACCGATCCGGCGGACACCAGATCGAGGATGACCTGGTTACCTGACGCTGCGGTGGTGACTACCTTCACGATGCCCTCGACCAGGAAGAGGACATCTTGCGCGTCGTCCCCCTCACAGAAAAGCACCTGGCCGACGCCGAAATTGTGGCGACGACCCACTGCCTCGAGGGCGTCCCTCGCGGACTGGTCGAGGCGAGCCAGGAAACCCTGGTCAGACACGGCGCAAACGTACCTTGCACGCCGCGGCCACCACGGTGCGCGCCGCAGCGTTCCGGCGAACATCACGCAGGTGCCGGCGTCGCGCGACACCCCGACGATCGATCACACCGGCGCCGCTCATAGCCCCGCAAGCGCGAGACCCAGCGCGGCGGCGAGGGCCGGGATCACCAGACTCGCCACCAGGACCCGCAGCGCCGCCCGCGTCTCGCCGTCCTCGGCGAGACGGATCGTCTCGTAAGTGAACGTCGAGAACGTTGTGTACGCGCCGCAGAAACCTGTGCCGAGGATGGTCTTCGGGGTCGCCGGGAACGCGTGATACAGCACAAGACCGGTTAACACGCCGAGGAGCAGCGAGCCGGTGATGTTGATGAACACGGTCCCGACCGGCAATCCGCCCTCGGTACGGTCGAGCACCAGCCCATCGACCAGATACCGGACCGGCGCGCCGATCACACCCGCGACCATCAGTCCGAAGATCAGCATCACGAACCGCCAGGCCGCCCGACGTACTTCACGACATGCACGTCGTCGAGAATGACAAGCCCTTGCGTGATCAACTCGTCCAACTGCGGCAAGAACGCCTCGATGCGTTCCCGGTCATCGACGATCACCACGACGATCGGCAGGTCGTTCGACAGGCTCAAGATGCGGGTCGTATGCAGCGCGTTCGACGAACCGAAGCCCTCGACACCACGCACAACCGTCGCACCTGCGAGCCCAGCGTGTTGGGCGCGGTGCACGATCTCCGTCGCGAGCGACTTGTGACCATGACGGTCGGCTTCACCGATGAAGATCGAGAGCCGGCAAGCTTCCCCTTCGAGATGCATCTGATCCTCCCTGGTCGGCCTATCGGGGGGCAATGTCGCTACCGAGCCGTGAGAGACGGGCGAGGACCATGCCGAGATAACACGACGCCAGCCCGGCCGCGATGCTCGCACAGAGGTAGCCGATCCCGAGGACCGTCCGATGGTCCTTCACGAGAAGGACCGTATCCACGGCCATCGTCGAAAACGTGGTGAACGAACCCAAAAAACCGATCGCAAAAAACGCGCGCAGGTAACGGGTCGGCGGGAACCGTTCGACCAGCGTGAGGAACACGCCGAGTACGAACGCCCCACTCACATTGATCACGAACGTCGCCAACGGGAACGTGTCCTTCGCAACGTGGATGAGCTGCGACACCTCGTAGCGTGCCGGCGTCCCCAGCGCCCCGCCCAACGCGATCGCCACCAGCACATCCGGCTCCACGCGTCCACCGAACGGCCGACGCTCGACCCGTCCATGCAACGCATCGGCGAAAGCTTCGTTTTGATCGTCGCTCACCGCGCCCCTCCCTCTCGCCGACATCAGCCTGTGAGTAGGGACCATCAGCCCGGGAGGGCGGTTAAATGGCGAGTCCCATCACCAAAACAGAATCGTACAAGCGGACCGTCACCCACCCGAGTCGGGTGTCAGCCGACCAAGATTGGCTCGACGCCGAGCGGGATGACTGCGGCGGCGAAAGCGGGCCGCGCGCTGGTCGGCTTCGCGGATCTGTATATCTACACCCAGACGGCTGCGGGTTTTCTACGAACGTCTCGACTGGGAAACCCTCGCCGGGTCTGACTACGAGGACGACGTCGTAAAGGTCATGCGACGAGCTCCGGTTCAAGCTGAGCGACTATCAGCCGGTCCGGTTCTCGGGCCTCGGACGTAGGCTTTGACCGTGTTCGAACGCTTTACGGACCGTGCCCGACGTGTGGTCGTCCTCTCGCAGGAGGAGGCACGTCTGCTCAATCACAACTACATCGGCACCGAACACATCCTGCTCGGCCTCATCAGCGAGGGCGAAGGCGTCGCGGCCCAGGTCTTGGAATCGTTGGAGATATCACTATCGGACGCCCGCACCCAGGTGGAGGAGATCATCGGGCACGGCGGTCAGGCGCCGTCGGGTCATATCCCGTTCACGCCGCGCGCGAAGAAAGTCCTCGAGCTCTCGCTCCGCGAGGCCTTGCAGCTCGGCCACAACTACATCGGCACCGAACACGTCCTGCTCGGCCTCATTCGCGAGGGTGAAGGCGTCGCCTCGCAGGTACTCACGAATCTCGGCGCCGAACTCTCGAACGTGCGCCAACAAGTGATCCAACTCCTGTCGGACGACCCGGGCCGCGCGTCGACAACGTCGAGAACGTACGTGCGTGCCGTCAGCACGGTCGCGGCCCAGGTGCCGTGGACATGTTCGTTCTGCGGCCGAGACCTGTGGGAAGCCGAACACTACGTGGCCGGTCCGGCCGCTTTCATGTGCGCTATATGCATCGCCACCTCCCAGCTCGCGCTCGAGGCAGCGCCCGCCGATCAGCAGATCCTGACCCTGCCGCCTCGCGTCTTCGGGACGCCGCCCGACGACGATCCGAGTGCGGTCGATCAGATCGTCGAAGCGCTCGACGCGGTCTTCGGTTCGGTCCTGACCGATCGGTCTGCGGTGTACCTCGAAGACGGCGAACAGCTCGTCCCCATCTTGCTCGCGACGCGCGAACGCCACAATGTCCGCGTCTCTGACGTGGTCGTCGAGCGGGTGCGGTTCTCCACCCCGCTCACCGCTACCGTCGGCTTCGCAATGACGCTCGAGAACGGCGCACGGTACGGGTTCGTCGGGACGATGATGCGCGTCGACAAACGATGGCTCGTAACCCGACCTACCGTCGCAGACACGCTCAAACCCGCCGGAGTGTCGCTCCCACCGCCGGCGAAATAGCACGACGACGGAGCACTCGCACCTGAATACAAGTCGCGGTCGCAGTGGAGGGTCTCCTCGCGGCTTGCGTGTTACGACTGGGGTGCGAGTTTGGCCTCGGGAAGTGTCGGCTCGAACAGTTCGATCGGGTTTCCCGAGGGGTCGTCGACCAGGATCTGCTTGCCGCCGACCCCGGTGACGATCTCGTTGCGGAAGTGCGCACCGGCTCTGCGAAGTGCGTCGACGGTCGCTTCGAGATCGGAGACTTCAATCGAGAACCGATTCCAGCCTCCAGGTTCGGGGACTTGGCCGTCAGGCATGGCCTGACCGCCGCCCGGGCCACCCCCTGGTGCGCTCAGGACGAGCCGGAGGTCGCCCAGTGAGAGCATCGCGAACGTTGGTGCCGGATGCATCACTTCCGTAAAACCCAAATGCTGGCGATAGAACGCGATTGCAGCATCGACGTCGTTGACGATGTAGCGGACACTGACGGTTGCCATCGGCTCCTGCTTCCAACCACGGCTCGCTCGATTTGTAGAACGTAGTCGTATCGCAGCGATACGTCAACGTTGCGAACGGGTACGCTCGGCCCTGGCGCTCGATGACCGACCGAGATCGGGCGATGGTGCGATGCGAGCAGAGGGCGCAGTAGATCCGCGGGTCGAGCGATCCCGGCAAGTCATCCTTCAAGCTGCGCTCGATGAGCTGGGCTCAGTCGGCTATGGCGCGTTCACGATCGAGTCGGTGGCGACGCGTGCAGGGGTCGGCAAGTCGACCATCTATCGCCACTGGCCGGACAAGCTCGCGCTGATAGCCGACGCATTCGAGACGTTCCACGTGCAGATGGTGCCCAGCATCGAGACTGGCACATGTCGAGAGCGCAT
Organism: Acidimicrobiia bacterium; assembly: GCA_052148155.1. GTDB lineage: Bacteria > Actinomycetota > Acidimicrobiia > IMCC26256 > PALSA-610 > JBBQER01. The sequence goes on from JBKQIY010000161.1 coordinate 5,846, forward strand.
CGAGCGACTGGTCCGTCATGTCGCCCAGATCGTCGTTGACTCGACGTTCTCTGTTTGTATCCCGGCCCTCATCGAGGGGGCCGAACGGGACCCTCGCGTTCGGGACTTCCATCATCGATACTCAGCCGAGCGACGCCAGTCGCTTATCGACGTGATCGCCGAAGGGGTGGCGGCAGGCGAATTCTCGAAGGGAATTGATCCCGAACTCGCGGCGCTCGCACTCCTCGGACCGATCTTCTACCGTCGGCTCATGACCGACAAGCCGTTCGATCCCGACCGTGCCGGCGAGCTCGTCACAACAGTTCTCCACCCACCCGACCGCCGGTCGCCCCAACCGCGCAACAACACGCGACGAACCTCACGTCCTTAACTCGCCACAACGAGCGCGAGCAGAACGGCCGCGAACTGGTCAATGACTTCATCGACGGGCTGTCTCCGTAACGTCAAGAGGAGATTGACCACACGATCAGCTTGCTCAACCGTCTCACCGCGAGCGATCGGCCTCTTCCTTTCCCGTATAGCTCGCGGGTCGATGGGCAACTTCGCGAGCTTCGATATCACTACGGACGCGAGCTCTCCCGCGTGCTCTACCGTCGATCCCGCAACCTGTTCGTCCTCCTGCACGCGCTCCAGAAGCACACCCGGAAGGTCCCACAGGCCGACATCGACATCGCGAACGCACGATGGACCGACTTCCAATCTCGTATCAACGCGGAGCGGAAACGCCCTCCCCGACCCGCCGGCGGGAGATGCCCCATAAGCCGCGTCGACGCCTTATCAGTTCTGATAACAACTGCATATGGCACAAGCGAAGCGTCCGGTACGCGCGATCGGCAGCACCGCCGAGGACGCCGCGCGCCGCCGCGCACAACATCGGATGGACAAAGGCCTGAGTCAGCAGGAGCTCGCGGAGCTCGTCGGCACGAGCCATTCGCAGATCTCGCGTATCGAGAGCGGACGGCACCGTACGAACTTCGACTCGCTGCTGCGGATTGCTCACGCACTCGACCTCAAGGTCGTTGTCGGTTTCGAGAGCGTCACCAAGGGCGGCCGCGCTCGGCGAGATCTCGTCACTCTCTAGAAGCGGCCGGCGCGTCGGGACGATCGCGATCGTGGCTCGTCGGTCTCGATGACGTTCGGAGCGGTGCCGCGGATCTGGTCGGCGTCGAGGCCGTCACCGAGAAATCGCTCGCGCGGAGCGTGCCTTCGCGGCGGCTCGCTGGCCACGACTCGACACGACAGCTCGGGCATAGCATTGCGGCATGTCGACGGTGTGGTGCCCTGAGTGCGGGAGCGAGTACCGCGAGGGAATCGCTGTGTGCGCCGATTGCGGCACGGCTCTGGTGACCGAGCCCCCGCCGCCGCGTGTCAAACATCGCGAGCATGTTGAGCATCACAAGGTCACGGGGCCGTTTCTCCCCGACGACGACCTCGTCGCGGTTGCGACGACGAACGCGGCCGATGCAGAGATGATCGCAGCGCAGCTACGTGGCACAGGCATTCCTGCCGCGGTCTTCGGCGTGGGCACCGCGGGCGCTCTGTTGACGGTGCAGTTCTCCGAAGGATCGCGCGTGATGGTTCGACGGGCGGACCTCGAGGCAGCCGAGAGGTTCATGGCCGACCTGTCTGAGACCGCCGACGCGACAGCGCCGATCGACGACGACACGCTCGCCGCGCTCGCCGACGAATCGAAGGGCTGGTCAGACCCGTCCAGCGGCGCCGTGGTCTAAGTCGTACAGAACCTTTTCATGCAACGCCGATCCATCAGCGACGCTCATCTTGACGTGCGCGGCGAGCGGCCAGAGACAGGATCGACAAGATTCTGCCTCTGACGTGCCCGTTCGCTGCGGAGGGAGTGGGATTTGAACCCACGGTGACTTGCGCCACAATGGTTTTCGAGACCATCCGATTCGGCCGCTCTCGCATCCCTCCGGGCGAGATGTTAGGTGACGGTCATCGTTTGCCTGCGAAGAACTCGCTGAGCAGCGTCCCGCACTCCTGCGCGCGTACGCCACCAACGACCTCGGTCGAGTGGTTCAGGCGCGGATCAGCCGCGAAGTTGTAGAGGCTGCCCGCGGCGCCCGCTTTCGGGTCGGCCGCGCCGTACACCAGTAAGGGAAGGCGCGCCGCCCATATCGCGCCCGCGCACATCGGACATGGTTCGAGGGTCACGACGAGCGCGTACGTGTCGAGCCGCCATGACCCGTTCATGTGAGCCGCGGCTTGGAGCGCGAGAAGTTCGGCGTGCGCGGTCGGGTCGCTGCGTAGCTCGCGCTCGTTGTGCGCACGCACGACAACTTCGCCGGTCGAGCGTCGTACCACGACCGCGCCGACCGGCACGTCACCGTGGCCGGGCGCGTCTCGCGCTTGCGTCAGCGCGGCGCCCATTGCGTCGACGATCCACTGAGTCGTGCGTGCGTCGGCGTTGTTCATCGTCTACACCGGACGGCCCGCGGCTTGTGCCTGGCGGCCGATGGTCTGGGCGTCGGGGGCGAGCAGGAACTCGGCCGTGCCGAGCACGGCCACGGCCGAGGCTGGCGTGTTCACCGTCGACGTCCTCTCTCGAAAGGTCGTCGCCGGACCCTAGACGACTGATCGCATCTGGCCCGGCCGGCACCCGATCCGGCAAGCTGGGGTCATGGAATCATCCCACGGTGATGGTCGTATCGCGTTTGTGTTCGCGATGCCGATCGAGCTTGCGCCGCTCGTGCGGGCTTTGTCGCTCACCGAGACGCAGGTCGCCGGCGTGGCGATGCACGAAGGAACGCTCGACGGTCGCGACGTCGTCGCGATCGTCACCGGGATGGGTCCCGCGCTCGCCACCGCCGGCACCCGACAGCTTCTCGATGCGGTCCCAGTGCGATGGGTGCTTGTCGTCGGGATCACCGGCGCGCTCGAAAACGAAACGCCCATCGGCACCCTCGTGCTGCCCGAGGTCGTCGTGAACAGCGGGACCGGACGCGAGTTTCGGCCCGTGCCGCTCACCGACGCCACGCCGGCGGGGAAGATGTGGACCACCAACGGTCTGACGACTGCCTCGCGTGACCTCGCGTCGTTACGCGCCCGGGGCGTCGTCTCGCTCGACATGGAGACCGCCGCGATAGCCGAGCTCTGTGAAGCACGCGACATTCCATGGTCGGTGTTCCGGGTCATCTCGGATCGAGCGAGCGACGGCACCGTTGACGAAGAGGTCTTCCATCTCGCCAACCAGGACGGCACCCCAAATCCCGACGCGATCGGACGTTACATCGCCGAGCATCCCGAGCGGGTGCCGCTGCTCGCGCAGATGGCGGACGACGCGAAGCTTGCGACGGACGCCGCCGTGGCAGCAGCGATCGACGCCTGCGCGAGGATCCCGTGATGCGAGTCGCAGTGATCGGAGCCGGCATGGCCGGCATCCTCAGCGCGATCAAGCTCGAAGAAGCCGGCGTCAGCGACTTCACGGTCTACGAGAAGGGCGACCAGCTCGGCGGAACGTGGCGTGAGAACACCTATCCCGGACTCGCCTGCGACGTTCCGTCCCATCTGTATTCGTACTCGTTCGCGCTGACCCCCGAATGGAGTCACCGGTTCTCTCCGGGGCCCGAGATCCGGGCGTATTTCGAGCGGATCGCACGCGAACACGACGTCGTGCCGCGCGTGCGATTCGGAGACGAGGTCACCGACTGCACGTTCGCGGACAGTCGTTGGCGGCTCACGACCGCCGCCGGTCACCGCGACGACGTCGACGTCGTGATCGCGGCAACCGGGGTCCTGCACCATCCGCGCTACCCCGATATCGTCGGGCTCGACTCGTTCGAAGGAGCGATGTTCCACAGCTCCCGTTGGGATCACAACGTCCCGATCGACGGTGCACGCATCGGGATCATCGGCACCGGATCGACCGCAGTGCAAATGGTGTCGGCCGTCGTCCACCGCGTGTCGCACCTGTCGCTGTTCCAACGAACCGCGCAGTGGATCATGCCCCAGGAAAACCCTGCATACTCCGACGAGGAGAAGGTCGCGTTCCGGGACAACCCTGCGCTGTTGACGCAACTGCACACACAGCTCGGCGAAATGTTCGGGATCTTCGCCAACGCGGTCATCGACTCCGAATCGCCCGGAATAAAAATGATCGAAGATGCGTGCCTCGCGAACCTCGAGAACAACGTACGTAACCCCGAGCTGCGCGAACGACTCCGTCCGAACTACCGCGCCGCGTGCAAACGGCTGATCATTTCGCCCGACTTCTACGACGCGATCCAAGAGCCGAACGCCGAGCTCGTCACCGACGGTATCGACCGCATCGAAGCCAAAGGCGTACGCACCCGTGATGGTGTGCTCCACGAGCTCGATGTGATCGTCCTCGCGACCGGCTTCAAAGCTGACGCGTTCATGCGGCCGATGTGCGTCACCGGCCGCGGCGGGCAGACACTCGAAGAGGTTTGGGCTCAACGACCCAACGCGTATCTGTCGATCTCCATCCCCGACTTTCCGAACTTCTTCATGCTGAACGGTCCGAACGGGCCCGTGGGCAACTTCTCATTGATCGAAGTCGCGGAGCTCCAGTTCGCGTACGTCATGCAGCTCATCGACCGCCTCCGCAACGGTGAGTGCCGCGAGATCAGCGCAAGCCGACAGGCGATGGACGAGTTCGAAACCGCGCGCACAGAAGCCGCGAAGAAGACCGTGTGGGTCACCGGTTGCCGCAGCTGGTACCTCGACGATCGTGGGATACCGGCCACGTGGCCGTGGTCGTTCGACCGGTTCCGCGCCGAGATGCGAGCCCCGCAACTCGCGAACTTCGAACAGCGCTAGAACAATCCCGCGACGAACCGTCAGGTCAACACCGAACCGCGTGGCCGCTCCGATGCCGGCTGAGCACGGTGATTGCGGTCGTCAAGCCAGGCGGTCATGGCCTCAGCGGCGAGCGGCCGGCTGAACAGATAACCCTGCCCAGTCGCGCAGCCGATCGCGGCCAGCACGTCTGCGTCCTCGGTGGTCTCGACTCCTTCGGCGACGACATCGAGCCGAAGGCTGCGCGCCAGGTCCACGATCGCTCGCACGACCGTTTCGGCGTTCGGGTCGGTCGACATCGCCTGGATGAACGATCGATCGACTTTCAGCTCGTCGTTCGGCAACGTCGTCAGGTATGCGAGCGACGAATGGCCGGTCCCGAAGTCGTCGATCGAGATCTTCACTCCGATGGCACGCAGCCGGCGCATGACGTCTGCCGCACGACCCGGACTGGCCATCACGGTTGTTTCGGTCAACTCGACGACCAGCGACGAAGGCGCAAGGTTGTGCAACAACAAGAGATGGGCGATCGACTCGACGAGATCGTCTTCGCCGAGATTGCGAGGTGAGAGGTTCACCGAGACGTTCAGGTCGTGTCCAGCTTGGCGCCAAGCGGCCGCCTGCGCGATCGCGGTGGCGAACACGAACGACGTCAACGGACGGATCAGCTCGGTCCGTTCGGCGACCGGGATGAACTCGTCCGGTGATACCAGCCCGCGCCCTGGGTAGTCCCAACGGAGTAACGCCTCGACGCCGACGACGTCGCCGGTCGCAAGATCGACCTGAGGTTGGTAGTGGCACACCAGTTCCCCGTCTGCGATGGCGCGGCGTAACCGGCCCGCGAGCGCGAGCCGTTCGGCGCTGTAGTGGTCGCGACTGCTCGCGTACAGCGCTCGACCGGCATGATCTTCCTTGGCCGTATACATCGCGACGTCGGCGCGTCGGACGAGGTCCGCCGCAGTCAGGGACGGATCGTCTGCCATCGCAACACCGATGCTCGCATCGATGTCGAAGTCCAATCCCGCAATGTCGAACGGCTGGCGGATCTGTGCGAGGAGCTCGTCGACGCGGCCGAGCGCCTGCTCCTCGTCGGTTGCCTCCATGACCACCGCGAACTCGTCGCCGCCGAGCCGAGCGATGAGATCAGGTGCCGGCAACAGCGGCCGCAAGCGACGCCCGACCTCGACCAGGAGTTCGTCACCGAGGGCGTGACCCAACGTGTCGTTGACCTCCTTGAACCGGTCGAGGTCGATCAACAGCACCGCGATCGACTGCGCATCTGCGAGCAGCTCGTCCAGCCGTTCGTGAAACAGCGTCCGGTTCGGCAGACCGGTGAGCGGATCGTGCGTAGCCAGTGCGATCGCCCGATCGAGCTGATGTGCGCGGTCGCGCTGCAACACCGACAACAACACGAGCACGGGTACGAACAGCACCAAACCGGCCGGCGAGCGGGGCGCAACGAACGCGATCACATACCCGACGGGGAACAGCAATAGGTCGACCAGATAGGTGAGCTCGAGCGCGGAGACAAGCTTGTTGATCGGGACCCCGAGGCGGTAGCAATTCAAGAACCACGTTGCTGCCGCGTCGAACGCAAGTTGGGCTACCGCGGCCCCGACATAGACCGGCCAATCCGCCAGCCGCGGGGTACGCGCGTCCGCGACGAAGAAGACCAACGCGGGGCCGAGGGCATGTACCGCCGATCCGATGAGCACAGGGAGGCGTTCGCGTCGGGTTCGATCGCGCAGACGCCCGATCGCCGCCGAAGCCGACCACGCTGCGATGGCAACGACGGGGACCAACTGGGGCGGAAGCAAGAACAGGCACGCGACCAGGACCGGCGTCGTCGGCAGGACAGAACCCGGTCCGATCTCGAACTCGATCGACGACGCGACCGCAAGCGCAGCCACGCACGCGAACAGCACACCGATACGCACGCCCGACGGCGGCGCCGCGACCAGCCAGACGCCGACACCGATCACATAGCACGCGGCGAGCGCCGTATCGGCGTTCGGCCGGCGGAGCATCGGCGCGCGGCCCGCGATTCTGCTTCGGGAATCGTCGACTGCGCGCACTTCTTCGACCGCGACGGTCAGGCCCAGTGACTCGGCCGGAGCGGCCGCTCGCCGCGAATGACGCGACACGCCGGGCTGACGGCTACCGCGACTTGAATGGGTCGACGAAGACGTCATCGATGTTCCAGGTGGCAGGCGCACCGCTCGCCGTGAACACGAGCGTGAGGTTCTGCGTCCCGAGCACGCCGCCGAGCAGGTTGGGAATGAGCATCGGACTGGTCGGCGACCACCCATTCGCGCCGGCGGTGCCCTTGATCTGGAAACGGGTCGACAACACCAGGCCGGTCAGCGGGTTCTGCACGTACGCGTCCACATCCAGCACCGACGACGCGACGCCCGAGTTCTTGACGAAGAGCCGAATGGTGTTGTCGCCCATCGCGACACAGACCGTCGGCGACGTCGCTTGCGCGCCCGTCGCGATCGTCAGACTGTGCGAATCGGTCTTGCCGTTGACGTACCAGGGCTCGTTGCCGGACACCACCTTGGGGCCGCCGGTCAACGTCCAGCCCGGAGCGCCGGCCTCGAACCCGCCGCCGGGCATCAAGAAGTATGCGCTCGTATCGCCCCACGGCGCGAACGGTGTCGACGTCGTGCGAGCCGCGCAGCTCGGCAACAGGCCAGCGACGGTCGAGAGCACCCCGGCCGACGCAGGGCTGATCATCATCCCGACGGATGCGCAACCAAGCGTCGCGGCACTCAAGGCGAGCGCGACGGTACGGGTGTATCGGCGCGAGCGCCGCGAGAGGGCGTCCATGGCCATGGGGGAACGACTCCTGTCCTTGTTGCCATGACGGGACGCCGGGTTCGCCACTCGCTCCCCTCCGACGAGGCGACCAACTGAAGGTCGGAGGATCAACGCGTCATCCCGTTCGCGGATATGTCCACGAACAGGATGCGTATCGACCCGAACCACCGACCACCTTAAGTGACTATTCTGTGACGTTGGTCACACTATGTGGTCGACGGTGGTGCGGGGACGCAAGAGTTCGCCAACGTCGGCCCGCGTCCGCCGGTCCGATATCGGGGCGGCGCGGGGCGACTCGGACTTCCCGCCGTTGCCGGCACGGCAGGTCGGATCTGGGCTCCGTCCGGGCCGATCCGCGCTGACCGGGCGCACGTGGACTTCGACCCGCGGCGTCGGGATCGCTTCGTACGCGTCGCGAAACGGTCGGTGCTTGGGGAGCGCTCGTCGACGTCACGGCTCGAGTTCGAGTTCGAGTTCGGGAGATGCTCGGCCGGCACGTGTGAGGGTTCGGACGGCTCGTTGGAGGTGGTCGCATGCGTGCTGTTGTTCGTGGTCGTGTTGGCGGGCGAGGCCGAGCGGGTCGTGTTGGTCGGTGATGTGGTGGGTGTGACGGTAGTGCTCGACCGTCTGCGCCGCGTGGTCCCAGGTCGAGCGTTGGTGGTGGTCCCTCGGGTAGGGACCGAGCGGGGCGAGGTAGGCGGGCGGTTCGTGTCGGTAGCTCGCAACAAGTTGTGTGACCCGCGCGTCGATTGCGTACCCGATCGACGAAAGTGCGGCGAGGTCTGTGCTGTAAGTGTTCGCGAATGTGTCGTGCACGGCTTGTTGGCGGTAGGCGAGTTCGAGGGTGTGTCGGGTGCGTTCAAGTTGATGCTGCAGGTTTTCGACCGCTTCGCCGACTGAGCGTCGCTCGGCTGTCCGTTCGGCTCGGTGACGGATCAGGTACGGGTCGGTCAGCTCATCGAGACGGCGCTGTTGGCATCCGAGCGCATACGTGAGCTGATCGCGTCCGACCTCGAGCGAACTGATATCAGCGGCCGGATCGTGCGGCCGGGCGGCGCGGATCCTTTCGAGGCGTGCTCGTTCGTCGCACAGCCGATGCAGGTCCTGGTCGAGTCGCTTGCGTCCCAGCGCGTGGTGGTCGATGCCGTGGTCGAGCGCGAGTTCTTGGGCCCGGCTGACCCGCAACGCGCCCGCGAGGGTCTGGCGCGGGTCGGGGGTCGGTTCAGGGGTGTGGTGCTCGTGCTCCCGTTCGGGTTGTTCGACGAGGTAGATGCGATTGTTCGCACGGCCGCGTGACAGTGCGACGTACCCGGCCTGTTGGTAGAGCGTGTGGTTGCCCAGCACGAACGTTTGGTCGACGGTGATGCCTTGGGCTTTGTGGATCGTGGTTGCGTACGCGTGACGGACGTGACCGGCATCGAGATACTCGGCCGGAAGCAGGTGGCTGGTGGCGTGGTCGGTGCGGATGGTGAGCGCACGGCCCTCGACGTCGACGTCGGTGATCGTGGCGAAAGTACCGTTGCGGACCCCGAGGCGACGCTGGTTGCGCAACGTCATGACCCGGTCGCCGGTCTGGTAGGGACGTCCGTCGAGATCGAGCGTCGGTCCCGTCAGCTGGCCGGCGGCGTCGACATGAGCTCGGGCCCGCGCGTTGAGGTCGTCGACATCGGCGTGGCGGGCAGCGACCATCAACACCTGTTCGGCGCGTCGGGACGCGGCCCACCAATCGGCGACCATCACCTCGCGGGTCCCGTCCGCGGTTGGTGCGGTCACGACCCGATCGTGTGCGTCGTAGGCGTCGAGCGCGACGTCCACCTGGCCGACCCGTAACGCGCGGAGGGCTTCGCGTTCCCAGGCGTCATGCTGACGGCGGTTCTGCGACAGTCCAAGTGGTTCGACACGTTGGGCGAGGCCGGCCAGCACGCCTCCCGCGTCGATCTCGGGCAGCTGGTACGGATCACCGACCAGCACCACTTTGGCATGTACCGCGGCCGCGTGGTCGATGAGTCGGGCCAGTATCCGGGTGCCGACCATGCCAGCCTCGTCGACGATCACGACCGCCTCGGCTGGGAGTCCGCCATGTTCGGGGTTGTCCAGGTCGATGAGGAGACTCGCGATCGTCTGGGACCGGATCCCCGCCAACGACTCGAGCTCTGCCGCGGCTCGCGCCGCCAACGCGGCGCCGATCACGCGATGCCCTGAACGTTGCCAGGCGTCGCGGGCGCCGTCGAGCGCGAACGTTTTGCCGGTCCCGGCCGCCGCGACGACAACGGCGACGGCATCACCGTCGGTTGTCAATCCGACCACAAGCGCTCGCTGTTCGTCGGACAGCTCGGGCCGGGCGCGCAGCGCATCGCGCACGGCGCCGTCCTGCGCGATGCCGACGTCGTCGCCGCGGCCGCCGACCGCGCGGTCGATCACTCGTTGCTCGAGCGCCAACAGATCCGCCGTCGAATACCTCGGACCGTACCCAGGACCTGGGATCCGCCGTCGGCCCGAACGGGTCCTCAGGCTCGTGGGGGCGAGCATTCGTAGGGGCACAATCTCATGCGCGGCGATCGTCCGATCCGCGAGACGTTCGATCGTCGACACGTCCGCTCCGACCCTCAGACGTTCGCACCAGGCGCGCAGCACGTCACGCCGATCGAACGAACTGGCCCGCGCCGTCAGTCCGGCCGGACCGACGAGGAACTCGACAATCCGTTCCACCTGCCGATGATCCAACGACGTCGGAGGTGTCGTGCCGACGAGGGCTTCGATCGCGTCGGTGTCGAATCCGAGGTCGGCGGCTTTTGTGCGCCACCGTTCGGTCATCGCAGACGCGGTGATGCCGTAATCCTTGGCTTGGCGGGTATACAGCGCGGCGATGGCCGCCGCCCGAGACGACGACAGGCCACGTTCGGCGAGTGCCGCGTCGATCTCGGCCCGACGCGTTGAAAACGCGCGCAACACCACCTTGGGAATGCCTTTGATATCCGCGTCCCCGTTCACGACCGGTCGCCACTCGACACCGGCCCGGCGGGTCAGTTCCGCCCGCAGGTGCGCCTGATACAAATAGCCAGCCGTCTTGATGTGCAGGTAGAGGTGGCGGCCGTCGAGCGTCCCCCACCGACCGTCCGGCCCGCACGTCACGTTCGCGACGAGGACGTGCGTGTGCACCTGCGGGTCGCCCGCGCGGCTGCTGCGATGCCGAAACGCCGCCCCGACGAACCCCGAACCGGGGACCTGGTCGACACCGGCGGCGCCGCGTCGCGACCAACACGCCGCCCGCTCCACATACCCCAGCGCTGCGTCGACGGACGCGTCGTGCGCGGCCCGCACCGCGGCCGAAACCTCGAACCGGCCGAGACCGAACATCACTGACACTGACTTCGGAGCGCTGAACGTCAGATCGAACCCCGGGACGTGATCCGATCGGGCGCGGCCCAACCGGTCGCGGGAAACGGGGTCACGGCCTTCCAACACGGCCCGGAGGGCGACGCCGTCGACCACGCCTGACAAGCCCAGCTGCGGTGCGCTCGTCCCGACCCACCGGCCTGGCATCTCACCCCGACCGCTGGCGTAGTCCTCGGCGCCCCTGGCAACACCGTCGAGGTAGTAGCGCTGCTGGCCCGGTCCCAACCGCGTCAACGTCATCATCGGACCGCCACCCGCGTACGCGACCAACGTCGCAGCCGGGCCGGGACCACCGCCACGACGCGCCCGCCGAGCGCGGTCGCGGCTCGTGCCCGCCGTGAGGTTTGCGATATCGGACGCGATCGCGTGTCGCCGGTGAGAAGCGGCTCGCGCAACCTCGACCGACGCCGAGACGTTCGTGCCCTCACCACAACGCGGGCTCGTCGACCGACCCACGAACGCCCAACCGCTTGCACCGACTCCTGCATCGCGATACCTCCGCACGGGCTCGTCGACGGACCACGAGCACGTCGGGCGTTGATCCCGGCCGCAGATTTGTCTCCGTACCGGTCCCGTCACCGAGGAATGGCGCGCGGGGACCCCCAAACGCGTCAAGAAACCTCGCCGCGACCGCGAATTGGTCCGGGGATGGTGTGCTGGCCAGACATCCTGAGCAGTCCGAGCGGGCGGGCGGGGCGCAGTTTCACCAGACGGGCGGCCGTCGGGACGGACGCGGCCCAGCCTTCGGGCGCCACGTTCGCACCACAAGAACGAATGGCCCCTACAGGACCGCTGTGGTCGGTCGAAGGCACCGGTGATGAGACCGTCCGAGGCAACCCCCGCGCCGCCTACGGCGGACAGCGAGCGGTCACGACGCAAGAGAGTCCTCTACCTCGCCGGACTCGGCGCGCTGCTCGCAATCACGGTCGGTTCGGGTATCGCCGATCTGGTCGGTGCCACATCCGGCGGGTCCATCAACGTTGGACGTCCGGTCGACTCGTCGTCGACGTCTGAGCGTCAGGCTCGGATTCTCGACCCGGCCCAGCCGCCGACGACCGCCGTCGTGAGGACCGATCGGCCAGTGCGCGTGCACGTCGGCAAAGCCTCGCCCGCGGTCGCTGGGCGCAAGGCCAAAGCTGCCTCCCGGATGTCAGCCCTGGGTTCAGCGGTTTCGCTCCCCGCCGCGGCGATCGGGTCGCCAATCACGGTCCGTGCGCCGGCCATCAGTTCGGACGTGACCGCCCTCGGGACGATCGTGACCGAAGCGCCCGCTCCGACCACCACGACCACTCGTGCGAAGCCAACGGGGTCGCGTCCGTCGATCAGCACCGATACCACGCCGATGTCGATCCCCTCGACCGACCCGGTCACGATCATTCGGCCCTAGCGCTGATCAGCGGGACGTCACCGCCAGCCCGACAACACCGCGCTCGCCAACCATTGGCTTCAGTTCAACCTCGCGCACCTTCGACTCGGCTGGCGGCTCTGAAACACCTCGGCGTGCTTGCCGGTCGAGCCGGTCTCGCTCGCTGCACACTCGACCGCTCCGACAATCCCGGGGGAGCAGGATCGTCGGCTGCGCTGAGTTCGGTCCGCGCCGCTGTCCGTTCAGGAGGCGTCCCACGCGGTGTCGGAGCCGTGCTGGCTATTCGGTCCACTCGTCGAGTGTGGTGCCCGCAGCGATCGTCGGGACGTGTTCGGACCGCAAAACCTCCTCGACCATGGCGAAGTCGAGGGGAACATCGGCGGGCATGGTCGGGTCAGTCAGCGGTGAGAGGGTCGGGAGCAGCTGACGGACCTGGATCGCGCCGACCATCGCGGCCGCGTCCCAAAACTGCGGCTGAGCAACGATGTCTTTGTGGTCGGTGTGCAGTTGCGGGCCGCTCGCCGTGATCGTGAAGTGTTGGTAGAGGGCGCCGTCGCGTTCGACCCGCAGCCCGATCGTTGTCACGTCCACGAAGCGTCGGTGCTTGGCCTTTGTATGCACGAGTCGGATCGCCATCTGCGCCACGGGGCGGAACGTAGCCCGCGGGGCCTGCGACCTGCCACCAGCACGCGGACTTGACGTGGTCCGGGTCACGTCGACGGACACGAACCGTGCCGCCGACACCCGCTGCGCGGTTCGAGCTCATGGTCGTCGACCCGACCGGCGGTCACGGCTGGGCGAGACCGCTTCCTCAGAGTCCTGTCTTGCGGTACCACCAGCCGAGGCCCTTGCGGCGTACCACGCGCCTGACACGGCGTTTCGCGTAACGCTCCACGCCGTCATGTCCGGTGATGACCTCGAGATCGCGGGTGGTGCGCGACGCGCGGTACAGCCAACTGGAAAGCGGTCGGCGTGCCATGTCAGCGACGGTTGCAATTGTCGGACGCGTTCCCGGCCGACTTGGCGGCCGACTCAAGGTCCACAAAGACATGCGCCTGGCGCGTCAGTCCGTCGAGCGCGGCTGCCGCGTTCATTCGGCGGGGTCACTCGTCGGGGACGGCGATGAGGATGCGAGCATCGTCGGCACGGTACGTCCTCCCAGCTCGCGGCGTGGTGTTTGCGAACGACGTTCAGTGTAATGAGCGCCCTTCATGCCGGATGCGTGCGATGTGAGACGGTCCTCGTTGATGTTCCGGCCCGAAGCAGCCAGTGGTGCTGCCTTGTACAGGGCGGCGGTACCGCCCGAAACTCTCCTCGGGGCGCGGCTCGTTGGACGCGCCAACTGCATACAGTGAGGACGTGAGGGCAGGTTGGCTCTTGCGTCCGGTAGGTCGAACTGACGCTTCGCGGTCGATTCGCGCGGCTCACCCAGATCGTTGCTGAGCCATTACGACGTCCTTGGCGTTGAGCCGACCGCGGATGTCGCGACCATCCGGCGCGCCTGGCGCGTCAAGGTTCGCCTACTGCATCCGGACAAACATCGGGGCGCTCCTGACGACGTGCTCGCAGAAGCCGAGCGGGAGACGCTGCGGGTCAATCGAGCGTGGGAAACCCTCGCAGACCCTGCGCGGCGCCGACAGTACGACGCGCAGCTTGCGCGCCGTCGCGACACCGAAACTCGAAACGGCAAGCCGAAGCCATCGTCGAGACCCAACGAGGAAGCTGGTGACGTCGTCGCGGTCGCGTGTTCGGTCTGCAACGCGACCCAGCATGTCGGAAGATCCGATGGCCGTTTCCGCTGCGTGAACTGCAAGATGGCGTGGGAGTTCGCGAAATGCGAGGAATGCCAGAGCATCGTACAGGTCGCCCAACACCGCAGGACGTGGCGATGTGAACGTTGCGGACGACAACAACCTTCGTCGTGGCCGCGCGGGACCTGGTATGTCTTCTGCGTTCGGTGTAAGACGCCGACCCACGTCGCGCCAGAAATGACCCGATTCGCGTGCACGGGATGCGGACTCGACCATGTCTGCTGTCATCGCTGCGGTGAGTACACGACCGTCGACACCTCACCGTGGCGGCGTTGGCGCTGCATCGGATGCGGAGAACGCAATCGACTCTCGCGCCAGAGCCCGTTAGACCTCGCGCAGCACTTCGCGTTCCTCTTCGCCGCGGTCTGTTGCGCCGCGCTCGGCCTGCTGCTGATGGCCCGGCTGCTGTAGCGCGCCTCGATTGTTGTGCTCCAAGCTGGCGCCGGTCCGCCCCGTCCCCCTCAGACCGTCGGGCCACCTCACACAGGTTGGCAACCCGCCGTCAAGCGTGACTCGACGGTCAGCGGCAGCTTCGCGAGGTCGTTCCGGTCGGCTCGTCGCATCATCGAGACACAGCAGTTCGTGCAGAGTCGACCCGACCGCCGTCCTCGCGACCGTCGATGAACGCGCAGTCGGCGACCCGATCGAGATTCGGCGCAGGTCCGTCGGACCGAACGCGTCCGAGTTCCTACCCGCAGGTGACCCGGTGCCGGGCAAGATCGCGAAACATCGCGGTGAATGCTCGGGCAGGTTCGCTGAGTCGGTCGACCGGGCCGGTGATGAGTCCGAACTGACCGAGCGACCAGATGGGCTCGAGGTTGACCACTCGTATCGCAGGTTGTGCGCTCTCGGTTGTGCCTGGTCGATCGTCCGCGAACGAGGTCGCGTCAAGACGTGGCAGAACCGCGATCGCTTGACCATCCGCGACGAACGCCAACAAGGTCGAGGCATCGTCCACTTCGATGATTCTCGTCGCCTGGATACCGGCCGCTTGGAAGGCTTGATCGGCATAGGTTCGGATCTCGGTGTCCGGGCGGCCTTCCACGAACAGTTCGCCGGTCAAGGTCACAAGCTCGACCGAGCGGAGTTGGGCCACGGGATGGTCGGCTGCGCAGATCACGGCGAGGTAGTCCTCGGCAAGGACGGCCGCTTGGATATCCGCGGGGAGCGGTTCGGGAAGGTGTAGCAGCGCGGCGTCGATCTGCGAACGGGCGACCTGTTCGACCAGGTCGGGTTCGGGCATGGTCCGGACCGCGATGTCGAGTGCCGGGTAGTCACGGGCCATGCGAGCCAACACGCCTGGAAGTTCGATCGCGGGATGCATCGGCGCGATCCCGACCACGAAGTGGCCGACAGTAGATACAGGCGTCAAAGAGACCGACGCTCGCGCGTCTTGTACCGCGTTGAGGATCCGGTGCGCGTGGGGTAACAGCGCGAGGCCAGCGTTGGAGAGACGGACCGTTCGCGACGTTCGTACGAAGAGCGGGACACCAACGTCGGTTTCGAGGGCCTGGATCGACACCGACAGGCCGGACTGCCCGATATGACAACGTCTGGCGGCGCGCCCAAAGTGTCGTTCTTCGGCCACCGCAACGAAATGCTCAAGCTGTCGCACTTCCACGATCGGTCTCCTCAACCCGCGATATCGATCACAAATTCTCATCAATGGGTTACCCGCTTCGGCTGTGTTTCATGCGACCCGATGACGATCTAGGTGCCGAGTCTGAAGGCAGGGAGGCCGTTGCGCCCAGAGGTGGATATCCCCTCTGGTCGCCAGACTTGTCAGTCGCCCCGCGGCGCGCCTGGCACCGCGACGAACCTGACGCGACCGCGGGAGGTCCCGTGACGATGGTGCACGTGTTTGTGAGTTTCGACCTGGATCACGACAACGATTGCCAACGCCGACTGGTCGATGATGTCGCCCGCGCCGGGTCGCATTTCGCGGTGGATGACTGGTCGATCCGAGAACTTGCCGACGACTGGCGAGACGAGGCCAACAAGCGCTTCTCGAACGTCGACCTCATGTTCGTCATTTGCGGCGAGCACACCGACTATGCACCTAACGTGAACAACGAAATTGGCATCGCCCGCAACGTCGGAACCCCCAACATGTTGCTCGCAGGTCGGCCCGGCAGTTCGAAGCGACCACGTGCTGCACGCGATCGTGATCGTGTCCTCGACTGGAAGTCGGGAGCCTGGTGGTCGCCGGATGGTCCCGCGCACACCCGAGGCACGGTCCGCTGAGCCGAACTGGCCAGGGACACGAACTCGCTCGTCGGTCGGAGCAGGTCGAAGTTGTTCCGCCGCCGTGCGTGCGAAGGCGCCGAGCTGGCTTACGTGTCGTTGTGTCGATGACGCGGGCGGGTGGGATGGACGGCCGCGACGGCGCGGGCGAGGGTGACTGCACCGACGGTCAGGGAGAGGATGCCGGGAAGGATCTGGAAGTTTTCAGAGTCGTAGTCGTAGCCGGGGAACACGGTCGGAAGGTCGTTGGCCGCGCGCGTCAGATAGACGACCGCGACGGCGAGGCAGGCCATCCCCGCGACCGCCAACGCGATGGTGGCGGCGTCCGGGACGTCGAAGGTGATTTCGGCGACGATGACCCATTGGGCGACCAATACCAGCACGCCCGTGACCATGATGAGGAACGACCATCCTGCCGGGGCGCCCAAGACAAGCATGACCGGTCCCGCGATGGCGGCCATGACGCCGCTGATCAACTGGAAGCCGTCGAGTTCTTGGAGTCGAGACATGGTTGCTCACGCTGACGTGCCGGCGGATATCGGATTGACGGTGCGGGCTTGGTATCGGCATCGTCGGCGCGCCGTTTAAGACACGGTTAAGAACTCGCTGTCGGAGACGCGGTACAGCTGACCGTTTCTGTTGGAGTGCGAGCACACGTCGATGTTGACGTCGACTGCAGACACCGCGGACACCAAGGGTCAGGTCGTGCCCGGCCATCGCCTCGCTGTCCCCGGCCAGATCGCCAACGTGGTGAGCGGGTGTCGGTCGTTCGCGGAAGTTCGGGTTTCGGTCGTTGCGCGAAAGAGCCGGGTACCGCGCGGGCCCTTCAGCCTGGGCGACGACTACAACACAAAACACGAACAATCCCTGATCGGCCCGTCAAGCCAGGACCGATTCAGGTCGACAGCACGGGACGTGTCCGTCGGCAGGGAGGCCGATTCGCGGACCTGCCTCGGAGACAGCACGCGCAGACGTCCCCGTCGGCGGCCGCACAGTTCGAAAAATCGTCGCCTCCGACGGGCGACTGTCGGGAATCGTGCCGGCTGATTCCGCACCGAAGCTCGGCTACGGGATGGTGTGGCGCCGCCTGCGGACTTCGTCGGTGAGTCTGAGCGTCAGCTCGACGCGGCTCGGCGCGGTCGGGGGCAACGCGCAGCGGGGGAGAATGTCGCTGGCGAGTTCGACGTCGTTCGCATACGGCTTGGCTGCCCGCACCGCCTGCAGGTGCGCGGCAACGAGGCTGACCGGATCCGACGTCGACGTCAGTCCTTGCGGCGGCGTCTCAGAGTTCATCCCAGAACTATCGGTCCCGGCCGTCGCCGACCTTGAATCAGTCGAAACCCGACGGGGTTCGGTGTCCGCAACGGCTTGGGTCACTCGCGATGGCCGAGGAGCCGATCCTTCCCATCCGCGGCACCGCGACGGGAAATGGAAGCGCCGTGTCCTGTCCTCGGACGATCGGTCGGTCCACGACGCGTCCCAACCAGACGAGATCGGTCGCCGAGGCCAACGATCGCAGCGGCGGCAAGGGCTCTCAAACCTCCGGAGACGTCTGATGGTTCACGATTTCGCGTGACGGTCCGCGTATTCGAGGGGCAGCAGTTCGATGAGTTGACCGTCTGGATCGCGGATGAACACTGCGACGTCGATATCGGTCTCGGTCAGAACCTCGCCGCCGTACTCCTGCACGGGGCGCGGACGTCGTCGACGTCGCATGACAGCGAGATGTGCGTGAGGCCCGGTTCGTCCATTTCCCGGCGATCAGGTTCACGTCGATGAGACGGTTCGGAGTAGTGGATCAGCTCGAGCACGAAGCCGTCGTGCCTGAGGAGGCAGACGGTGCTCCCCAATGGCGGATCGAGCGCGAGCTACGTCGCGGACTTGTCCTGGGCAGGCGCGAACTCGCGCCAGAAGTCGAAGCCGAGCAGCTCTTCGTAGAAGCAGCGCATGCTCGGATTCGCGTTGCAGACGCTCGGCGAGCGACCGGATCTGCAACAGCGGCTCCGCGACGACCGCAGCCTCATCCCCGCGTTCGTCGAGGAGGTGCTGCCTGATGAGCAGCTCCTCGAGCCGAGTTGCCATCGCACCATGATCCCCTCGACGCCGACACGATTGCCAAGCACGGCGGCCCGCAATCCTGTCGTCGAACGCGCCGCGCCTGTCGGGCCGGCTGCACCCGCTCGTCGAGCTTCTCGCATGACGTCGAGTTTGGGTTCGTGCGCGCCGATCCGCGATGTGGACACACCCAAAAACGTTTGGTGGCCCGTTCGACGTGCTACTTCGCGTCGTTCGGCTTCGTCGCTCGGAACCGAACCGCGTGTTCGTTGGTGTCCACCCTGACATCGGTGAACCCGCCGGCCTCGAGACGCTGACCGAGACTCGCGGGATCGATCGGCACGTAGGTGTCGTCGATATGCAGCAAACGGAGCTCGGCGCTGGCGAGACTGTCCTGGCCGACGAGGATGCCCGCGGGTCGAAGAACTCGGCACAGCTCGACGAACAGTGCGTCTTGTCGTTCCGCGCTCGGGAGGTGATGGAGCATGGTGAGACACACCGCGCCAGTGAAACGATTGTTGGGCAGCGATGTACGGGTGGCGTCTGTATGAAGGACCTCTACGTTCGTGCCCGCGTATCGCCGCGCGAGCTCGGCCGCCAGGTCGTCGTGGATCTCGACCGCGGTCAGTTGCCGCACCTTCGTACGCAGTACATCGGTCGTGAGTCCCGGACCCGGACCTACCTCAATGACATCATCGCCGAGATCGACCGACTCCAAAACCCACGGGATGATCCACCGCTCGACCGTCTCGGCCCATTCCGCACTCGAACACAACTTCAAATGCGTCTCGTTCACGTACGCCTCCGATCACTCCACCGCCCCGGCGGACAGCATCGAGTTTCGCCCACCCCAGCGGTCCTCCACCGTCGAGCAATACCGACGCCGATCCGCATTACCGACCAATACCAGCCGCTCGGCCAGCCCCAACAAACATGATCACCAACAGCAGCGTGTCCGGGAACCGTTCCGGGGAGCCTCACCAGGACTGAGACCCCACCGCCGGCCGAAAAACCCCCGACTCGAAATCGGGCTGTAGATCCGTCAAGAGAGCGCCCTGCCGTCCTGCAGGCGTCTTCAATCGCCTGCGATTGACTCGATGCGGACGTCACGCATCGAGAAGTCATCGAGGTTGTCGGTCACAAGACTGCGCCGTGTGCGCGCGCAGTACCTGCGATGAGCGCGTCCGGCGTATGGATTGTTCGTCCGCGCCGAGCCCAGTCGCCTTGATAGCGGCGGGCGCGCATCGCCGCATCGCGCGTTGGTGTCGATGTACGCCAGTCGGTCGAGCAGCATCTGGGCTTGCTTGCGTTCCGCCGGCAGAAGCCCGCGCTGATCGCGGCGATGTTGACGCACGTCGTGGCGAGTGAGTGGCCTTCGCTGAGACGTTTTAAGCCGCCTCGGCTTGTACTCGCTGTGCGTGATTCATCGTCATGTTGCCGGTGGCAATTCGGTCCACGCGACGAGCTCCGTGCCCTCGGCGATAGTCGGGATCGTCTCGGATCGCAGGACCTCATCAACCATCCCGAAGTCGAGGGGAACCTTGAACGGGAAGGTAGGCTCGTCTACGAGCGGCTTAAATGTCGGAAGCAACTCACGAATCTGAATTGTGCCGACCATCGCGGCCGCGTCCCAAAAGCGCGGCTCCTGCGCTAGTCGCTCGTGGTGAAGCTGTGGACCGCTGGCCGCGATCGTGAAGTATTGGTACCGATCGCCGTCGCGTTCGACCCAAAGTCCGATCGCGATCTCGTCGTTGACCGGCTGCGTGAACCGCTTACGCGCGAGGACGATCCGCCACTGCGTCATTGCTGGCGGAACGTAGCCCGCCACCGGAGAGCCCGGCCAGCGGGGGCGTCGGTCCGATTCATAGTCTGTTCCACGTCGGCGCCGTCCGAGTGATTCGCGCCGAGATCCCGTACATCGACCACGGTTCCGCCACACGCGCTGCACTCGATCTGTACGGCGTCTGGGTCGACGTCGTCGACGCACACAAACCATTCGGCGGCGCATGACGCACCCGTGACGACGACGCTACGCGACTGATTGAGGATCACATCAGCGGCCGGTGGCCGTCTTCGACAACTCGCCGATATTGAGCGCTTCGGACTCGACGACCCTCGACATTGCATGAAGAGCGCGCCGAAGGCGGCTCACATCGGGCACGGCATCCTCGCGACGGTATCGAACCGTCGCATGTCAGTTGACGGAGCCGGAGGGAACAACCCATTCGCATCGTTGCCCAGTAACCGCCGAGATCCGGTCGAAGTCCGCGTCGTAATGAAGCACCGTCAAGCCATTCGCCTCCGCGGCCGCCGCGATGAGAAGGTCGGGCAATGTTCGGCCGCGCTGATGCTTGGCGGCGAGCATACGCTGCACCTGCCGGGCGCGCTGAACATGCTCGGCCGTGGTCTCGATGAGGTCGAACACCTTCAGCGCGCCCACAAACCGATCCCACTCGGCCGCACTGCGAGCTGAGTAGCCGACTTCAAGATCGCTGATTCCGGCGCGGGCGAGCTCGCCGACGTTCGCGCGGGATTCGATCTGCCCGCGCACTGGTGCGAAACGGAGGCGCGTCAGCACGCTCGTATCTACGAGATGGGTCAGCGCCATGCAGCGTCGCGCTGACCGAGGTCGGCGCGTGCCAGGCGATCGAGCGACACCGCTACCGTCTTTGACCGCGCCTGTCCCGCACGCAGGAGCGCCTGGTTGACAGTGTCTTTGATCGTCGCTGTTCCGAGCTGGGCGCGGGCGGCGCTCAACGCGTCGTCATCGATGTCTACGAGATGCTTCGCCACATGAGAAGTATATACAGTGTTTGGAGCGTATATACGACCGAGGCGGCCGGCCGGCGCGACGGGGCTGTTGCGCCTCTAGCAACTTCGACCTGAAGAATTCGGTGTTGGTATGAGCTGAGTGTGGCGGTCGTCTTGCGTGGTGTTGCGGCGTGGTTGGGCGGGATCGCCAGGTCGGGTTCGGCCTTGCCGCCGGCGGGTGGTCAGTCGACGAGTTGGGCGATCGTGATGAGGTTGTGGTTGAAGATGCCGTGCCCGCACCAGGTTCGGGCGCGTGTCCGCCGTCGATGCAGGTGCGGGCGAGACCGAAGTCGCGTTTGGCGCGGCTGATGCGGCCTCGCAGCCGCTGCGCCATCGGAGTATCTGTTTGAACGCTCGTCGGTTCTCGATATCGCGTCGTTGTGCGTTGGGTCTGCCTTTGCGGGGCAGCACAACATGGCGGACACCGATCGCGGTTACCCGTCTTCGACCGCGGGTTCGCCGTAACCGCGATGGGCGGTCGCCGCTCGAGGGACACGGCCTGCGCGGCGGTCGATGCGTTCGATCGCAGGTGCGAGCAACGGCGCGTCGGGCGGGTTGCCAGTCTCGATGTTGTGATCGAGGATCACGCCCACGCAAGATGGAGCCTGATCTGGAGCGGAGGGAGTGGGATTTGAACCCACGGTGACTTGCGCCACAATGGTTTTCGAGAGCTGGAACCGCTGTCTGCGCAGTGTGCAGGAGTCGCGTTGTGCCTGGTCAGAAGGCATATCGCGTCCGTGCAGTGGACACGCTTCCATGCTTTCAACTGGAGGTCCCATGCCAAATACCATGCCAAATCCGTGCCGTTGATCGGCCGCGGTAACGCCTCGAGAAATCTTGCGCGCGACGCGCCTCGAGGCGCTCAAGACGGTGCGCGGGGCTCTCCTACAGGGGGGGCTGCGGTCCGTACAATCGGCTCTTCGTGCAGGCCGTGTTCTACCGCGAGAAGAACGGCCGTGAGCCGGTCAACGACTTCATCGACCGGCTGTCTCCGGAACGCCAAGAGGAGATCGACCACACGATCAGCTTGCTCAACCGTCTCGCTGTGAGCGATCCACCTCTCCCCTTCCCGTACAGCTCACAAGTCGACGGCCAGCTTCGCGAGCTCCGATGTCACTACGGACGCGAGCTCTACCGCGTTCTCTACCGTCGATCGCGCAACCTGTTCGTCCTTCTGCACGCGTTGGAGAAGCACACAGCGAAGATCCCGCAGGCCGACATCGACATCGCGAACGCGCGATGGACCGACTTCCACACTCGTATGAACGCGGAGCGGAAACGCCCTCCCCGACCCGCCGGCCGGGATGCCCCATAGCCCTCCGAAGGCCTTATCAGTTCTGATAACATCGGTTCATGGTCCAGGGCAAGCGTGCGGTCAGTCCG
Organism: Acidimicrobiia bacterium; assembly: GCA_052148155.1. GTDB lineage: Bacteria > Actinomycetota > Acidimicrobiia > IMCC26256 > PALSA-610 > JBBQER01. Next base: position 28,508 of record JBKQIY010000161.1, read on the forward strand.
ATCGGGAGCAGCGGCGAGGACGGCGCGCGCCGCCGCGCTCGACAGAGCGCCACGTACCGTCGACAGCAGACCGAGCGGGCAGACTTTCGCGAGTTGGCTTGGCTGTTGATCAAGTATCGGATGGACAAGGGCCTCAGCCAGCAGGAGCTCGCGGAGCTCGTCGGCACGAGCCATTCGCAGATCTCACGTATCGAGAGCGGCCGCCACCGTACCAACTTCGACTCGCTGCTGCGGATTGCCCGCGCGCTCGACCTCAAGGTCGTGGTCGGTTTCGAGAGCGTCACCAAGGGTGGACGCGCTCGGCGAGATCTCGTCACCCTATAAGCGGCCGACGCGAGGCGCTACAGCTCGATTTCGAGTCCGAGGGTTTCTCGGCCGGCGGTGTGGGTGAGTTCTTGGTGGGCTTGTTGGAGTCGTTCGCGGGCGTGGTGTTGTTGGTAATCGTGTTGGTGTGTTTGGCCGAACGGCTGGTGTTGGTCGGTGATGTGGTGTTCGTGTCGGTACTGCTCGACGGTGCGGGCGGCGTCGTCCCAGTACCACTGTTGGTTGCGGTCGTGCGGGTAGGCCCCAAGGGTGGCGAGGTAGGCGGGCGGGTCGTGGCGGTAGCTGGTGACGAGCTGTTCGACGGTTGCGTCGATCACGTAACCGATGATGTCCCGTCTCTTGAGTTCTTCGCCGTACTGGTTCGCGTACGCGTCGTAGGCGGGTTGTTGGCCGCGGGCGACATCGAGCGCGCGGTCGGTGTGGTCGAGTTGACGGTGCAGGTTCTCGACGTCATGTTCGACGCGCAGCCGTTCCGCGGCCCGTTCCCTCCGATGTCGGATCGGATGCTTGCCGGTCAGCTCGTCGAGTCGTGCTTGTTGGCATCCGAGGGCGTAGGCAAGTTGGTCGTGGCTGTACTCGAGCGATCTGATGTCGGCGGCCGGATCGGGCGGCTTCTTTCTGGCGATGCGTTCCACGTCTTTGCGTTCGTCGCAGAGCCGGTGCAGGTACTGGTCGAGCACCTTACGTTCGAGGGCCTTGACGTCGACACCGCGGTCGACGGCGAGTGTTTGGGCGTGACTGATCCGCAACGCCGACGCGAGGGTGTCGAGCGGCGCCGGGATCGGTTCAGGGGTGTGTGGTTCGTGTTCGCGTTCGGGTTGTTCGACGAGGTAGATGCGGTTGTCTTTGCGGCCGCGTGAGAGCGCGACGTACCCGGCTTCTTGGTAGAGGGTGTCGTTGCCAAGCACGAGGGCTTGGTCGACGGTGCTGCCTTGGGCTTTGTGGATCGTCGTCGCGTACGCGTGGCGGACGTGGCCGGCTTCGAGATACGCGGCCGGAAGCCGGTGGATGGTGGCCTGATCGGTGCGGACGGTCATCGCCCGCTTGCCGATGTCAATGTCGGTGATGGTGGCGAACGTGCCGTTGCGGACCCCGAGCCGCCGTTGGTTCCGCAAGGTCATGACCCGATCCCCGGCCTGGAATGGGCGGCCATCGACCTCGAGCGTCGGTCCAGTCAGTAACCCGGCGGTCTGGCGGTGGGCGCGGGCACGGGCGTTGAGGTCATCGACGTCGTAGTGACGAGCCGCGACCATCAGGACGTGTCGGTCTTGGAGGGATGCAGCCCACCAGTCCGCGTCCATCAACTTGCGGGTCGCGTCCGCAGTCGGCGCGGTGATCACGCGGTCGTGCGCGTCGTACGCGTCGAGCGCGACGTCGATATGACCGGCGCGCAGCGCGCGGAGTGCTTCGCGTTCCCAGGGGTCGTGTTGACGTCGGTTCTGCGCGAGTCGGATCGGTTCGATCCGTTGGGCGAGGCCGCGCAGGACGCCGCCGGCGTCGATCTCGGGGAGCTGTCGCGGGTCGCCGACCAGCACGACTTTCGCGCGGGCGGCTGCGGCATGGTCGATCAGTCGGGCGAGGGTCCGGGTCCCAACCATGCCCGCCTCGTCAACGATCACCACCGCGCTGGGCGGGAGGCCACCGTGGTTCGGGTTGTCGAGATCGGCGAGGAGACTCGCGATCGTCTGGGATGGGATCCCCGCCGACACCTCCAACTCTGCCGCGGCGCGCGCGGCGAGCGCACACCCGATAACTCGTTGGCCGGAGTGTTGCCAGGCGTCGCGGGCGCCGTCGAGCGCGAACGTCTTGCCCGTCCCGGCCGCGGCGACGACAACGTCGACCGGACGACCGTTCGTCGTCAACCGGACGACCAGCGCGGTCTGTTCGTCTGAGAGTTCGGGCCGGGCCCGCAACGCTTCGCGGACGGCGTCCTCGTCCGCGACGGCGATGTCGTCGGCCTGGTTGGTGGCGGCGCGGTCGATGACCCGCTGTTCGAGCGTCAACAGCCCCGCGGTCGAATAGGCGGTGAGCGCGGATGCTTGGATCCGCCGACCGGACCAACGTCTGTGCAGGCTCGCGGTCTCCGCGTCCTGGAGGGGCACGATCTGGGGGGCGGCGATCGTCTGATCCGCGAACTGTTCGATCCGTGTTGCGGATGCGCCGCAGGCGAAGTGCTCGCACCAGGCGCGCAGCACGTCACGACGATCGAACGAACTCGCATGCGCGGTCAGGCCGTCCGGCCCGATCAGTTCCCCGATTGTCCGGTCGATCTCTCCCCGGACCACCAGCCCGGGCGAGGTCCGGCCAGTGACCGCGTCCAGCGTGTCGGTGTCGAGACCGAGGCTTTCGGCTTGGGTGCGCCACCGTTCGGTCATCGCGCCCGCGCTGATCCCGTACTCCTTCGTCTTGCGGGTATCCAGAGCGGCGATGTCTGCGGCCCGCGCGGAGGAGGCGCCGCGTTTGGCGAGCGCGGCTTTGATCTCGGCTTGGCGGGTCGAAAACGCTCGTAACACGTCACGGGGAATCCCGTCGAGGTCGGCGATGCCGTGCACGACCGGACCCCACTCGACCCCGAGCCGACGGGTCAGCTCGACCCGTAAGTGCGCCTCGTACAGGAAGCCGGCGGTCTTGGCGTGCTGGTAGAGGTGGCGGCCGTCCAGTGTTGCCCACCGCTCGTCGGGCCCTCGCGTCATGTTCGCCACAAGGACATGGGTGTGGAGAGGCGGGTCGCCGGCCCGGCTACTGCGATGCCGGAACGCCGCCCCAACGAACCCGTCACCCGAAACCTGGTGGACGCCGTCAGTGCCGCGCCGCGACCAACACGCGGAGCGTTCCAAATAGCCCAACGCCGCGTCAACGGAAGCGTCGTGCGCGGCACGGACCTGTGCAGCAACCTCGAAGCCACTCAGGCCGAACAGGACCGACACCGACTTCGGCGCCTTGAACGTGAGATCGAACCCCGGGACGTGATCCGACCGGACCCGACCCAACCGGACACCGGTCTGCGGGTCACGGCCCTCAAGCACCGCCCGCAACCCGTCACCGTCAACGACACCCGACAGCCCAAGCGTCTCCGCGCCCGCACCGACCCACCGGCCCGCCACCTCACCCCGACCGCCGTAATAGTCCTCCACCCCCCGCCCGACCGCATCCAAGTAATAGACCTG
>JBKQIY010000162.1:0-4795 GCA_052148155.1 Acidimicrobiia bacterium
GCGCCTCACTCACGGCTTTCGTCGACTTGGCCAAACGGAAGGAATATCGGTTCGTGGGATGCGAAAGTCACGGAGCGAACGCCTTCTTCGTACGCGACGATGTCGCGCGTTCGCTCCGAGCATTGAGCGTCGCCGAGGGCTATGTAGCAAGCCAGTTCCGAAGCGCGCGAGACGAGTCCGGGCGACTGGTGTTCACCGACTCACATCGCGCACAACTCGAAGTGATCGCCGACATGGAAGTTGAGATCGTCCCCGAAGGGCGCCGTGCAACCATCGGCGAACTCTTCCAGCCATAACGTCCACGCACACACACTTGTCGCACGATCGGGCTTGTCGGTACTCACGTTCTTGCTCTCATCGTGCTTGCAGGATCAGAAGTGATGCTCAGAATTTGTTCCGCGACGCACGTCGCATTTCGTGTCCTTGTACTCCGCCTCAGACAGCACGCCATCTTGAGAGAGTGGGTGAAGCTGACGGAGATGGTTAGACGCCACACAACCCGAGTTTTCGGGGAGGCGACGAAGCGGGCCTTGGCACGCGAACGGTCGACGTCGTCTCCCTGTGCATTGTGCATCTAATGCAGTGTCGCGACGTTTCTCGAAGTCGTACAACTCAAGACCAGCGGCCGCATCGTCGAATGTAGGCATCGCCGCAACTCCACTGCCGTTCTGTCGGCGCGGACCGAACACCCGCGTATGCGAGGGAATATCGAAGCGATGCTTCGCTCCCACGCGATTTCTCCGAGCGCGGCCATATTCAAGACTCGAAACACGTCCGTCGATAGGAGCGCACCACGCTTTGCGGTCGCGCGAGGCGCCTGATCAAGGGGGAGAGCCCAAGTGCGTTCGTTTCGTTCGTTCGTTGCTCGGCGTCGGGACGCCGAGGAAGGATTTACCCTCATTGAGCTGATGGTGGTCGTACTGATCATTGCCATTTTGATCGCCATCGCTGTTCCAACGTTCCTCGGTGCGCGTACGCGTGCGCAGGACGTATCGGCAAAGTCAGACCTTCGGAACGCGTTGACGACGGAGAAGACGTCGTACACCGACAATCAGCAGTACACGGCAACGACCGCGACGTTGCAGGCGATCGAGCCGGCGTTGAAGTGGGGTACGGCACTCACCGTGACGGTTGGGACCACGGTCGCCACTGATGACATCGTGTGCCTTTCGGAGACCTCGAAGTCGGGGAGCGTGTTCTCCCTGGCCGACATCGCCGATGGTCCCTCAGCGGGCACCCACTACAACAAGGGTGGTTGCTCAACGACGGTTGCGGGAATCACCGGGTTCTCCGGCTGGTAAGCCGGACCGAGTTCGCCAACCGAACACCAGCAATATCCGAAAGGGGGCCCGGGACCGTATTCCGGGCCCCCACGGTTCGTGCTGGCCTACTGACGGCGACATCTTTGGCTTGTCACGTCTCGGGCGCTTGCCGACGCGGGTGACGAGAAGATCTCCAACCAACGACGACCGAACAATGCCGCCCGCCGGCGAGCGGGTCGATACCCGACATGTTCCCGGCGAGGAGGTCGAGCACCGACAGGCCCGAATCCACCGCGAAGCGGGTCACGTTCGCAGGGGCGGCTTCGACGAGCTCGTCGAGGACGATGGGCCGATCGTCGACGCCACCGGCAATCATCGTCGCCATCGTGTTGGCGTGTTGTGCTTCCTCGGACTTGTCGATGCTCACGTCTGTTCTGGACAAACATTCGCGGCGATCAGCCCATCGTCCTCGCACGCGACGTCCTCATGGCTAGCTACTTCGCTAGCGCTCGGCGGGCGGTCGACCCCGGCCGGGAATGATGCCCGATCTGCCCGGCCGTCCGCCCGTCACAAGAACGACTACATAGAACCCGGCGAGGAGAGCCGCGACGGCCAAGAAGAACTCGGCGTTGGTGTGCAATGCGTAGCGGGCGACGGTGAACAAGGCGACGAGAACGACCATCAGGCTCCATCCCTGCCAAGTGATCGGCCGGAAACCCCAACCGATGCGTTTCGGTCCGAACCATGGTGTCTTCGTCAACTGCCTCACGAACCGAAGGTTACCCAAGGCTGTATTCCGAGTCGTCGGCTCGACGACCGCGGTCTGCAAGGTATCGAAGCGTCCCACCCGCACGGTCGGATCGTTCGACCCGTGCAGACAAGCACCTTGCGCGCGATGACGTCGAGCACCGACAGGCCCGAGTCGGAGAACACGCGATAGGTCCACCGAAGGGCTGCATCGACGTTCTCGTCGGGAGCGATCGGCTGACCGTCTCTTCCACCGGCAATCGTCGCGGGGATGGTGTTGCGACGCCTTGGGTCCTCGGGCTTGTGTTTCTCAGTTCTGCTCCGCTCACTCCGTGCCTTGTCAAGGTGCGGCGACTCAGCGCCTGTGTCACAAGACAGTCCCAAAGGTGAGCTCCTTGCCATCGTGAAGCTCAAGGGGCATGACCGTCCCAGAACCGGAGGTTTTGTTATCCGCGTTGCTGGTGTTCGCCGACGTTGCGTAACGCGCTCACGGACGGCAGCGCGTGGTGATCGCGAGCCCGATAGAACCAGATGTGCCTGAACCGACCCGTTCGGCCGTCACTGTGAACGGCAAACCGCTCGACCGCATCGGCGCGCCTGAATCACGATTGTTGTGCACCTGAATGTTCGCGTTCGCACGTTCACAAGGTCGCGGCGATTTTGCCCGTTGGTTCGGTGGTGTGCGAGTCTGCTATCTAGCCCAGGGTCTGGTGGCGAACGGGGGCGGGATGTTCAGGTCGTTGCGGGCACGCGCTGCGATGCTCGCGGTCGGTGCGTTGCTGGTCGGGTTGCCGGTCGTGGGGTCGGCGACTCCGGCGTCAGCAGATCCACCAAACCCGACCTTGGTCGGCTACACCACGCTCAGCAACATCGAGCTCAACGGAGTACCGGGCACCGTGCTCACGGTCGCGCCCGGGGCAGACGTATCGATCAGTGCCGACTGGTCCGATGCGGGCAACCCGTGCGTTAGCTGCATCATCTATTTGGCAGTGGGTTTCCAAGGCGCACTGGCTCAATCGGGCTGCATCGAAAATGATTCGTTTACTGGGCAGAGCGGCTACGGGGCGGTGGACCTCGGCGATTTCCCAACCACGCCCGGTACGTACGACATCGTCGCCGATTACGAAGAGGTGTACTCCTGCGGACAGTATTGGAATATCGGTGGTAACCCCTCCAGCGGCTACCAGGTCGTTGCGCAGGTGGTAGTTCCACCACCTACGCTGCCGCCGCCGACGATTTCGGCTGGTGTGAGTCCGCCGCCTGTCGATGCGACGAGCGCTTCGGGCGCGCCGGTCACCTTCGCGGTCCCGACGGCCTCCGACACGAACGGTCCGGTGCCCGTCGTGTGCAGCACACCGTCAGCGTCGTCTGTCATACCGGGTGACACATTCCCGATCGGCCAGACCACGGTCACCTGCACCGCGACCGATCCAGCGGACACGCCGCCATCCGCGCAGACCACCCTCACCGTCACGGTGAACGACGCCACACTGCACATCGCGCCTGGAGTGAACCCACCGCCGGTCCAAGCGACCGGCCCGACGTCGGGTGCGCCGGTCACCTTCGCGGTCCCGAACGCCGCGGATCTCAGCGGGACGGTCCCCGTCGTGTGTGATCACCTGTCCGGTTCGTTTTACCCGGTCGGACCGACCACCGTGACGTGCACCGCGCACGGCGGCCCCTATGACACGCCGTCGACCGTCGCCACAACGTTGACGGTCAATGTGTACGAACCGGCGATGGTCCCAGACCCACCGACGATCGGGACTGCCGCACCCGGCAACGGGTCCGTGTCGGTGTCGTTCACGCCGCCCGCGTATGACGGCAGCGACCCGGTCACCAGTTACACCGCGACGTGCGCATCGAGTGACGGCACATCGTCCGGTTCGATATCGGGTCCGTACAATCCCCTCACCGTGCTCGGCCTGTCCAACGGTCACAGCTACACCTGCACGGTCACCGCCACGAACGTGATCGGGACGAGCGCACCATCGAACGCATCCAACACCGCCATGCCCGCCGCGGGTGTCGCGAGTTGTACCGACACCCAGACCTGCAAGGCGACAACGTCGACTCCGACATCACCGACCAAGCCTCCGCAGTCAGTTGACGTCACGGGCACACCAACTGCTCTGACAGGCACGATTGACGTCACTGCAGCCGCGACACCGTTGAGCTGTGGGCCTTCTCTTGCCGTTTCCACCTCCACCACGCTCACCGACTCCGGCTTTTCTGCCGGTACCAGCCTCAACGCCACCGTCACCCAGTTCGCGGTCGCGACCAGCGCAGCAGAAATCTGTTACAGCTCGACCGTTCCGTTCCTCAGCCAGTCGTGGCCGACCACCCCCCAAGCCGGAACCGCGCTCCTGTTGGACTGCTCGACCGTCGCGAACCTGCCACCGTGTCAGCTCTCCAGCACCCAGACCACGTCCGCGATCATCGTCAGGTTCCTGCTCCCCGGCGGCGACCCGACCTTCAGCGTCGTCGTCCCCACCGGCCGACTGGTCTGGCCTTCCACCTTCCCCACCGGCAAACTCGGCACCCCCTATGCGTCGCGGATGCAATCACGAGGCGGCAAAGCCCCCTTCCACTGGAAAATCGCCTCCGGCAAACTCGCCCCCGGACTGACCCTCAACCCCGCCACCGGAGCCGTCACCGGAACACCCAAAGCCAAAGGAACCTTCAACTGCCTCGTCCAAGCCACCGACTCAGAAAGCCCCCCAAAAATCGCCGACATCTCCGTCTCAATCAAAATCACCTGACCAGACAGTCACCCCGCAGCAGGC
>JBKQIY010000163.1:0-90620 GCA_052148155.1 Acidimicrobiia bacterium
CCAAGAGCAACGTTGCACGCTTCATCCGACCCCCGTCGCCATCTCCCAAGCGGTTCCTCCCACGCTACCGCTTCCCGGTCAACACGGACCGATCGCGGCGGGCTCTGGTCCTGCCTCCGTCGGACCGGCCGTCCCGGCACGTCCTGTTGGGTGTCAAACTCCGCTCCACTGCACCGTCGCGCTCGCTTAAGCGGTTGGATCGGTCCTGTGGGCACCGCGCCGGTGCATCTGCATGTTGATCCAGTGGCGAACGTCATGCTCGACCTCGTCCACCGTGCCACCGGCAACCACGACGGTGGCCGTCCGTATGTCGCTCGCCGCTGCTACCAGGGCACTGTCGAAGTCGAGCCACACCTGCATGCGTGCAGCGGCCGCAGCGCTTCCGTCGCGGCCGGCAAGGCGTGCGAGCAGGACGTCAGGCGGACAGGTCAGGCATAAGAAGTGCACCGAGTCGAAGTAGCTGAGAACGCCGCTGTTCGCGAGGACCTGTTCAGGCAGCATCACCGAGAAGTACACGACTACGACATTGTTCTGGGCGAGTTCGTGAGCAAGTCGCATCATCGACCGCCAGAAGGCCGGGTAGTCCTCATTCGGCGAGACGACGCTGATGAGGTCCTCGGCATGAATGTCAGCGTCGAGAAGGACCGCGCCGGGGATTGTTCCCGCGAGCCGAGCGCACAGCGTGGATTTGCCGATACCGGCAGTGCCGGCGACGACCAACAACGCCGGGTTGACGAAGGGCCGCTCGTCGCGCAATGCGGGCAGCGCAGCACCTCGCCAACCGCAGGAATCAGGTCCAAGCCGCTGCGGCGTCCGCAGACCTCACACGTGAACGGCACACCACGATTCTCATCCGCCGAGGGCGGCCCCGCCACGAGAAAGCCAACACCGACCGAACATGGCGTCGTCGGACTGGCCGACCTCGACCCGTCCCGGCGCACGCGCCCGGATCGGCCGGGAGAACCCTCCGCTACGCTCCGGCCGCCCTCGTACAGCCCGGCGCTCGGACCCTCCATGACACCCCAAACCCAACTGTGATGAAAGCAATGGTGACCGGAGGTGCGGGCTTCATCGGCTCGACGCTCGTCGATCGACTCCTCGCCGAGGGTTGGAACGTCGACGCGGTCGACGACCTCTCGACCGGCTCACTCGCGAATCTCGCGACCGCACGATCGCAGGCAGATCGGCGCTTTTCGTTCCACCGCATCGACGTCGCGTCTCCCTCGGTGATCGAACTGGTCGGCCACCGGCGCCCCGATGTCGTATTCCATCTGGCAGCCCAGGCCGACGTCCGCGTCTCGGTCGCGCGGCCGGCGTTCGATGCCACGGTCAACATTCTCGGCACGATCAACATCTGCGAGGGCGCCCTGGCTGCGGGGACGACGAAGGTGCTGTTCGCGGCTTCGGGCGGCACGCTGTACGGCACGACCGAGGACATTCCCGTTCGCGAAGGCCAACCCCAAGTTCCCGAGTCACCGTACGGCGTCGCCAAGAAGGCGGCCAGCGACTACCTGTACTACTACCGGACCGTTCGCGGGCTCGAGTACACCGCTCTCGCACTCGCCAATGTCTACGGCCCCCGCCAGGATCCGCACGGCGAGGCGGGAGTGGTATCGATCTTTGCCGGCAAGCTGCTCAGCCACGAACGCCCGGTGATTTACGGCGACGGTTCGCAAACCCGCGATTTCGTCTACGTCGACGATGTCGTCGACGCGTTCGTTCGTGCCGTCGACAAGGGCGGCGGCCTGTTGATGAACATCGGGACCGGTGTCGAGACGAGCGTGCAACAGCTCTTCGACGTCATGGCGAAACTGACCGGCTTCAAGCAGCAAGCACGCTACGACCCGCCCCGGCCAGGTGAGGTGCAGCGCAGCGCGCTCGATCCCAGCCGAGCGGGCGTGCACCTCGGCTGGGAGCCCTGGACGAGCGTCGAAGAAGGCGTCGCCCTGACACTCGAACATTTCAAAGGCCAGATTGCGGGTTCGCGCTAGATCGGCCGGGCAGTGACTGCCGTTATCGGTTGAGCCGCAGCGACTCGAGCGGGACGGGCGGTCGTTCGCGCGCCACGTAACTCGCCTCGGCGTAGCCGACGAGCACCAGCGCGTGCGGGAGCCAGGCGTGGGGGAGCGCGAGTGCGTCGCGGGCTTCCTCCGGGCAGAAGATCGGCGCCGCGACCCAACACGACGCGAGCCCGGCGTGGGTCGCGCCCAACATGAGGTTCTCGACCGCGGCACCGAGCGACAGCAATGCCATACCCCACTCGGCCCGCTGGCGCAGCTCGTCGGGGTAGCGATCGAGCCCGTCCCAGGTGAGACACGCGAGCACGAGCGCTGGCGCGGTCGTGAGCTTGTCGTGTGAGGCCTGCACCATCGCGTCGACCCGTGCGGACCCGACGCCATCTGCGATGAGGTCGGTTCTCCAACGCTCACCCATTCCGAGCGCGAGCGCAGTCTTGGCGGCCTCGGTGTCGATCACCACGAAGCGCCACGGCCGCGAATGATGGGGCGCCGGCGCCACGCAGGCGGCCTCCACCAACGAGTCGAGCAGCGCGCGATCGACCGGATCCGCCGTGAAGGCTCGAATCGAGCGGCGGTGCTCGATGAACGCGGGGATGCGTGCGGTCGTGTTCATCGGAACAGGTCTTCGTGGGACGGTCGAACGAGTTGGCGTGCCGAGCCCTCACCGAACCAACTCGGATCGAGACCGCGCACGATGGCCACAGGAATGCTGGCCGCTTTGCCCATCACGAGCTCGGCTGCGGACGCGATCTCATCGGCGATCGCCACTTCGGTGACGACGAGGGTACGCCCGAGCGCATCGGGTGTGTCCCGCAGGTCGACCACAGCCGAAATGCCGCTCACGCCGATGGCAACGTCGGTCAGGCCCTGACGCCACGGGCGACCGAACGTGTCCGACACGACGACCGCGACGTCGACGCCGGTACGGGCCCGCAACGCGTCGCGCACGTGTTTCGCCGACCGATCCGAATCGACGGGCAACAGCGCGGCCCAGCCTTCGGCGACGTTGGACAGGTCGATCCCGGCGTTCGCGCACACGAATCCATGGTGGGTTTCGCTGATGATGAGATCGCCGCGCGTGCGCACGATGCGTGCGGATTCCGATTCCACGAGTTGACGTCGCGCGTCGCGGTCGAGTGGGTCGAGCGGCACCAGCCGCCCTTCTGCCTTCGAGACGATCTTTTGAGTGACCACGATGCAGTCGCGGTCGACGAGCGGCGTCCCTTGCGCGTCTGCGGCGTCGGCGATCAGGTCCGCGAGTTCGTCGCCGGGCCGAATCTCGCCGATACCGGCGATCGGCATGATTGAAAGTGCGGTGGTCACCGAACGTTCGAATCAGGCAACCGCGGCGAGCGTACAACGCGCCAGCTCGGTCGCGATCTCCGGGCTGCGCATCATCGTGTCGGTGACGACCGCACGTACGCCAGTCGCTTCGACTTCGGCCGCCAGGTGTGCGTCAACCGCATCGATGACCAGCGCGCCGCAGATCTGTGCGTATTCGCGCGCGATGCCGACGCAAGACACTTCGATATCGAGCGGGGCCATCAGCCGGTCGGCGGGGCCTTTCACGGGCGCGCCCCCGACGATGGGACTGATGGCAATCACCCGTTCGCGCCGCGCGACAAGCGCCCGGCGCACGCCGGGGAGGGAAAGGATCGGAGCGATCGAGATCACCGGGTTCGACGGGCAGATCACGATCGTGTCGGCTTTGCGTAGCGCTTCGAGCACGCCCGGCGCGGGGCGGGCGGTGTCGGCGCCGTCGAAGCGGACGGACACCACCGGCGACTCGGCTCGCTCACCCACAAACCATTCCTGCATCGCGAGCTCGACCGTTCGTCCGTCTGGACGCTCGACCGTGATACGAGTGCGGACGCGATCGTCGGTCATTGGCATCAGACGCATGTCGAGTCCCCACGCCCGGACGATCTCGTCGGTGACTTGCGAGAGCGTGGCCCCGGCGCGCATGCGTTCGGTCCGATAGAGGTGGGTTGCGATGTCCTTGTCTCCGAGCCGGAACCAGGTCGCAACGTCGTAGCGGCCGAGCGCGTCGAGCGTCGCGTAGGTTTCGCCTTCGAGACCCCAGCCCTGGGCGACGTTCGCGGCGCCAGCCAACGTGTAGGTGACCGAATCGAGATCGGGCGAGACGTACAACCCGTGGAACTCGTCGTCATCGCCGGTGTTGACGACTGCGATCACCTCGCTCGGTGGCACGGCGCGCACGAGCCCGGAAAGGAAACGGGCGGCGCCGACACCACCGGCAAGGGTTACGAGCACTCCGGGAATGTACCGGGCCGATCGTCATTGGGTCCGAGCCCGGCGAGGGGCGGTCCGGAAGGTGGGAGCGGTTCGGCCCAAAGATGCAAGGCCGGATCTCGTCGCCGAGAAGTTATGCGGCCGAGCCGGTGAGCTCGCGGACGCGTGCCGCGACGGGTTCGATCGCCTGCACGACACGCTCGGGAAGATCGCCGAGCTGGGTTTGCACCTGGCCGACGACGGGCTCGACGAACTTGGCGACTTCGTTGCCGATCTCTTGCACCCGAGAAACCGTCGTCCGCACCTGCTCTTCAGCGCGGCCGCGCGCGGCGACGCCACGGACACCGACTTGGCGGCTGCTTTCGACGAGGAAGCCCTGTACCTCGCGGCCGCGGGCGTTGAAACTGCCCGTGACGGTGTCGAGCTTGCCGCTCAGCTCGCGTCGGCGGGTCTGGGTCTGCTGATAGCCCATCACGCCCAGTCCGATGGCGATGTAACCGGCGTCGGTGACGGTCTTGCGCACGTCCATGGTTCTCCCCGTTTGATCGGTCAGCGCGCTCCAGACACCCGCTGTGCTCGCGACAATAGTCCGAAGTGCTAACAAATGCAAGCAGAGCGGAATTGGGGGTCCCGGCTATTGTCCACCGGCCGCATGGAGACGATGGAGCCCCCCGAGTCGAAACGCGGTGCCGCCGGTGAGGTTCCCGGAACCGTCGTTTCCGGGCCCGACATTCCTGGGCCCGTCGTTTCCGACACCGAAACTCCCGAACCGGAGGCTGTCGCGCCGCCGGTCGTTGCGGTGGTCGTCTCCTCGGGCACCGCAGCCGGGCTCGAGGCGGCGCTCGTGTCTCTCGCGGGCCAGGACTACCCGGCGCTGTCGGTGCTTGTCCTCGACAACGCATCCGACACCGATCCGACCGCCCGGATCGCCGCGGTGCTGCCGACCGCGTACGTTCGGCGGCTCCCGGCGAAGGTCGGTTTCGCAGCCGCGGCCAACGAGGCGCTCCACACGGTTGAGGGCAGCACCTTTTTGTTGTTCTGTCACGACGACGTCGAGTTCGATCCGGACGCGGTGCGCGTGATGGTCGAGGAGGCATACCGATCGAACGCGGCGATCGTCGGGCCCAAACTTGTCGACTACGACCACCCCGAGATCCTGCTCGAGGTCGGGATGGCAGTCGACCATTACGCGGTGCCGTTCTCGGTGATCGAGCCCGGCGAGATCGACCAGGAACAACACGACGGCGTGCGCGACGTGTTTTTCGTCTCGCACGCGTCGATGCTCGTTCGTGCCGACCTGTTCCGCGAGCTCGGCGGGTTCGACGCCGAAACGTCGCCCGGCTCGGACGACATCGATCTGTGTTGGCGCGCCCGACTCGCGGGCGCGCGGGTCCTCGTCGCGCCGGCGAGCCGGGTACGCCATCAACATGATGTTGGCGACGAGGAGCGGCTCACGCGCCGCCAGTCGCCGGGCGACGCCCGCGCCGCGACCCGCGCCCGCGTGCGCGTGTTGGCCAAGTCGTACTCCGCCATCGCACTGCTGTGGGTGTTGCCGAGCGGCTTCGTCCTGACGCTCGGCGAGGCGTTCGGGCTCGCAATCACCCGCAGAGGAAGACACGCGGTCGCGGTGATCGCAGGCTGGATGCCCCGACGGGGCGGGTTGCGCGACCTTCGGCGGGCCCGGGCGGCGACCCAGCAGATGCGAAGCGTCGACGACGGCGACATCCGCGACCTCATGATCAGAGGCAGCGCCCGGTTTCGCACGTTGGTGGTGCAACGACTGCATGCCGGCGACCGCCTGGCTGACGCCTCGAGCCGGGCCCGGGCGCGGATGGCCAGAACTCGCCAACAGTTGCGACGATCACCCGCGATCCTCGCCGTCTTCGTCGGCGTCCTCATCGCTTTCGGATCGCGCAGCTTGATCCTCCAACGCGTTCCGGAGGTTGGCGCCTTTCAGTCTTGGCCGGGCGTCGGATCGCTGTGGTCGACGTTCACGTCGCCCTGGCGTTACACGATGGTCGGCGCCGCCGATCCGGCAACTCCCGCGTTCGGCATGATGGCCGCGCTTTCGAGCGTCTTGGTCGGCCACGGCGCACTCGCGCGCACCGTCGTGGTCGTCGGAGCGATGCCGCTCGGCGTGTGGGGTGCCTACCGGCTGGTGCGAACGCTGACCGTTTCGTTGTTTGCGGCGGTCGTCGGTGCAGCTGCATACGCAGCAAACCCGGTCGGACGTGACGCCATCGCACGCGGCGATCTCGGACCGCTTGTGTGCTACGCGTTGGCCCCCTTCGTGTTGCACGCGCTCGTGCGAGCAGGTTCGAACCGGACGTCCGACGACCCGGCCGAACCAGCCCCGGCGACGACACCCGCGACGTGGCGCGGCCCGACGCATGCCGTGTTGGTGGTCGGCCTTTTGGGCGCGGTTGCCGGCTCGGTGTGGCCGCCGGCGATCTTGTTGGCGGTGATGTTCGCGCTCGTGCTCGTGGTGTCGGTGCCGTTCACGGGGGCCGGTCGGGCGATGCTGCGGATGGCCGCATGCGCGTTCATGGGCGCCGTGCTCAGCGTGGTGCTCCTCACTCCGTGGGCGGGTTCGTTGATCGGCGCGGACGCTGCGACGTTGGGGCTGCGCGCTCGGACGCCCCTGTCGCTCGGCGATCTCCTCCGATTCGACGTCGGCCCGGCTCGCTCCGGATGGTTCACCCTCGGTCTGATCGTCGCGGCCGCGGTGCCGCTCCTCATCGCGAGCGGACCGCGTCTGGTGTGGGCCACGCGCGCGTGGATATTGATCCTCGCGTCGTTCGCGTTGGCGTGGCTGCCGACGCGCATCTCGCCCGGCGCGCCCGTTGCCGCACCCGAAGGGGTGCTGGTCCCCGCGGCGCTCGGCCTGGCATTGGCGGCCGGCCTCGGTGTGAGCGCCCTCCTCGACGACATGCGCCGCTCACATTTCGGATGGCGGCAGGTTTCGGCGGTCGCGGCCGCAGTCGGGCTCGCGCTTCCGTTGCTCGCATTCGCGGGCGACACCGCGTCGGGTCGATGGCAACTCCCGAGCTCCGATTGGCCGACTGCCGTGTCGTGGATGACCGACCTGCCCAACGTCGGCGGCTTCCGCGTGCTCTGGCTCGGGGACCCATCGCTGTTACCGGTCGACGCCAAGTCGGTCGACGGTATCGGTTTCGGGTTGACCCGCGACGGCGCCGGAGACGCACGTGCGCTTTGGGCCGCACCGCAAGACATCGCCGACGACCAACTCGCGGCTGCGCTCATCGCCGCCCGCGACGGCCAGACCGCCCGATTGGGGCATCTGCTCGCGCCGATCGGGGTGCGGTATGTCGCGGTGGTGAGCCGTGCCGGGCCGGGTGATGGTGCAGTCGTCGTCGCCGACCCGACGCTGGTCGACGCGTTGACCCGACAGCTCGACCTGTCGGTGTCGCGCATCGACGACGGTGCGATCATCTATTCCAACGACGCGTGGATTCCGCGTCGGGCGGTCATCGCGGTGAGCACGACCGTCAACGCCACGGCCGGAGCGGGCCTCGAAACGGCGGTGCAGCGCGACGCGACGACCCAGCCGCAAGGTGTCGCAGGGCCTGTCAACAACTCGGCTCCGGTCGGTCCCGGCACATTGCTCTGGGCCGAAGCGTCCAACCGCCGGTGGCAAGCCCGCGCCGGCGGCCGCGAGTTGGCGCATACCAGCGCATTCGATTGGACCAACGCGTTTGCGTTGCCCGCGACGGCGTCGGTCGCGATCCAGTACCGCGTCGGCGCCCTCCCCGGGTTCCTCGTGGACATCGAGGTTGCCGCATGGCTGCTCGCGATCGCGATGTGGTGGCAGACGCGGGTCCGTCGCAGCCGCCGAGCCCGGACGATGCCGGCATGACGGCGCCGGCCACGCCCACTCGCGCAGCGCGTCGGGTGCTCATCCTCGCGCTCGTCATCGTCCCGCTCGCGGTCGGCCTCGCAAGCGGACGTGCACATACGTCCTCGGCGGCGCCGACGATCGCACCGGTCGATGCTTTCGAACGTCCCAACCCAGGTGCGCTGTCGACCGCGTGGTACTGCCCCGGGTTGCCAGCCTTGTTCCCGACCGGCGATCAGACCGTCACGCTGTCGAATCTCGGTCCGAGCGGCGCCGACGCGGTCATCACCGTGCAACCCGATAGCGGTGCCGCCCCCATCGTGCGTGACGTGACGGTCCCCGCCGACACGGTACGGACCTTCGACCGGGCGTCCCTGACCGACGGTTCGCTCGAACCCAACGGCGACCAGCCGTCTGCCGGTTCGAAGCCGCTTCCCCCGGGCCCCATCGTCGTCGAGCCGTTCTCACCCGACGTTGTCGTCGAGGCCGGCGCGGAAACCGACGACGAGCTCGACGCGGTGCCGTGCGCAGATACGGCCAGCACCGACTGGTACTTCGCGGCCGGTACCACCGTGCGCGGCGTGTCGCAGTGGCTCGTGCTCGACGATCCGTACTCGACCGACGCCCGCGTCGACGTGACACTTCGGACCGATACGGGACTGCAGCAACTCCCGGCCTTGCAAGGCATCGACGTCCCCGGCCGGTCGCGGGTCGTCATTGCGCTGCAGGATCAGGCCGTCCGCCAAGCACGCGTGGCCGTGCAGGTGCACGCCGACGTCGGCCAGGTCGTGGCATCCCAGACACTGCAGTTTCGCAGTGCGTCGGGCCCGACCGGATTGGCGACCTCAATCGGCGCGCTGGCTCCGGCCAGCCAATGGTGGTACACCGACGGCGAAACCGTCGCGGGTGCTTCGCAATGGATCGCGATCGCTGATCTGAGCGAACTCGGCGCGCAGGTCGCCGTGCAGGCGATCGTCGCTTCCAAGACCATCGTGTCGCCCGTCGTGCTCAGCGTGCCCACCGGAGGCGTGAGTTGGGTACAGATCGGCGGCTGCGCCCGCCTGCAGAGCAACTGCCTTGGCGTACCCCCAAACAGCGGATTCGAGTTGGAAGTCCAAGCCGACGGCAATACTCCAATCGTGGCGCAGACATTGAGCCGCTACGGCGGCCGGAAGGTCGCGCTGGGAGCGACGACATCGATGGGTTCGACCGTTCCAGCTCGTACGTGGGTGATCGCACGGACCCGTGTTGTCGACGAACGATCGACGTCGATTTCGGTGATGAACAACGGTGTCGGCGCCGCGCACATCTCGGTGGAGGTCGTGCACGCAGGCATCGTCGACCGTCCCGACGCGCTGCAGGATTTCATGATCGCCCCCAACTCACGGTATGTACTTCCGGCCGAGATTGCCGGCGCAAGCCACCGTCAGGACGCCGCGGTGGTGATCTCGGCGGACGCGCCGGTCTTCGTCGAGTCGACGATCTACGCGGAGGGTGACGCCACCCGAGCGCCCGGCATTCCTTCACGTTAAGGCTGTCGCAGTAGCTTCGGTTGCAGTGGCCGTTCGGGTAGTTATCGCAGTGGCGATCCTCGCGATCGCGGGCGCGGTCGCGTGGTGGCTCGAGCGTCGTCGCGTCGTCGCGCCTCCGACCCAGGGCCGGGCGACGGTACCTGAGCAGCTCGACCGGCACGACTTCCCCAGACCGGACGCGTCGTGGCTCGTCGCCCTGTTCACCTCGCAGCACTGCGATTCGTGCGCAGGTCTGTACGACAAAGCGAAGCCGCTCGAATCGGACGACGTGAGCGTCGCGGAGATCGAATACAGCGCGCAGCCCGACCTGCACCGCCGCTACCACATCGACGCGGCGCCGATCACGGTGCTCGCCGACGCGGCCGGCGTGACCCGCGGATCGTTCGTCGGCGCGTTCGCCGCGTCCGAGTTGTGGAGCGCGCTCGCCGAACTCAGAGATCCGGCGGGGTGAGCAACGGGTCGTCGAGGGACTCGGTGGACGGCTCTTCGGTGCCGTCGGCGTGCAGGATCATGCGCGGGCCGCCGACCTTGCGTCCCATGGCCGTGTCGACCAACCGTGCGACCTCGTCGCCCGCCAACGTTTCACGCTCGAGCAACGCCTTGGCGACCGAGTCGAGCCCGGGGCGATACTCCTCGAGCACTTTGCGGCACCGGTCCTCCTCGTCGCGCAGGATGTGTTCAACCTCTTCGTCGATGACCCGTGCTGTCTCGTCGGAGTAGTCGCGCGAGTGCATGAGATCCTCGCCGAGGAACACTGCGCCCTGCGAACCCCACGCCATCGGCCCGACGCGGCTCGACATGCCCCACTCGCGCACCATCTTGCGCGCGAGTTCGGTGCAACCGACGAGGTCGTTCTCGGCGCCGGTCGACTGGTGGCCGAACACGATCTCCTCGGAGACGCGCCCGCCCAGGCGTACCACGAGCGAGTCGACAATGTATTCGCGCTTGTAGATATGGCGTTCCTCGAGCGGCAGCTGCTGGGTCACGCCGAGCGCCATGCCCGTCGGGAGGATCGTCACTTTGTGGAGCGGGTCGGCAAACTCGAGTACGTACGCGCAGACCGCGTGGCCGCCCTCGTGGTAGGCGACGATCTCCTTCTCCTCTTCAGACAGCGCGAGCGACTCGCGGCGCAGGCCCATCAGCACACGGTCACGGGCGGCGTCGAAGTCTTCTTTGTGGACGTCCTGCGCGCCGCGCCGTACCGCAAACAGCGCCGCTTCGTTCACGAGGTTCGAAAGGTCGGCTCCGCTCATACCTGGCGTGCCGCGTGCGATCACCTCGACGGGGACATCAGGTGCGATCTTCTTGTCTCGGAAATGCACCTTCAGGATCTCGACCCGCTCCTCTTGGGTCGGCAGCGGCACCATGATCTGACGGTCGAAGCGCCCCGGCCGCAGCAACGCCGAGTCGAGAATGTCGGGACGGTTGGTTGCCGCGAGCATCACGATGCCTTCGGTCGCCTCGAAGCCGTCCATCTCGGAGAGCATCTGGTTGAGGGTCTGCTCACGTTCGTCGTGACCACCGCCGAGGCCCGCGCCTCGCTTGCGACCGATCGAGTCGATCTCGTCGACGAAGATGATCGCAGGCGCCTGCTTTCGTGCGGTCTGGAACAGGTCACGGACGCGTGCCGCGCCGACCCCGACGAACATCTCCATGAAGTCGGAACCGGTGATCGAGATGAACGGAACGCCGGCCTCGCCGGCGACCGCACGCGCAATCAGCGTCTTGCCGGTACCGGGAGGTCCGACGAGCAGGACACCTTTGGGAATGCGCGCGCCAATATCCTTAAATTTGCCGGGCACCTTCAAGAAGTCGACGACTTCGGTGATCTCTTCTTTCACGGCGCCGTAGCCCGCGACATCCGCGAACGTCGTTTTCGGTTTGTCGGTGCTGTACACCTTGGCGCGCGAACGGCCGATGTTCATCACCGCGCCCATTTGGCCCTGCGCCCGTCGCGCGATGAACCACCACAGTGCCCCGATCAGACCGATCACGAGCACGAAGCTGACGATCGTGCCGACCAAGTTCGACGGCTTCGGCGAATAATTGACCGCGACCTTGTCGGTTTTCAACTCGGCGAGGTCGGCGTCGGGGATGCCGTCAGGCTTGGTCTGGGACGAGAACGCGGTCTTGCCGTCGATGGACGGCGCCCCTTTGTTCAACGTGCCGGTGATATGGCCGCTCGACGCTTGGTACGAGATGGTCGCGATGTGGCCCTCGTCGGCGAGCTTCAGGAACTGCGAATAGTCGAGACTGGCCCGCGGGGTGCCCGAACTGGTCGTGGCCTGCCAGGCCAACAGGCCGACGATCGCCAGCGCGACGATCACGAGCGGCATCCAGCGCGGCCGTCCCGAGGGACGCTGACCACCCGGGCGCGGGGATCGACCGGGCGGCTCGGGCGGCCGCCACTGGTCTTCAGGGCCTGGACTCATCTGCGCTCCCAGTCGGGGTTCTGTCGGTCATGCTACGGCGGCCTCGGCTCCTGACCGGCTCCGGGCGGTCGATACCCTTGCGCAGTGGATCGCACCTCGTCGCCGGACCGGCGCGTCCCCGCCGGGCAGCCGGTCGTGACCTGGGGCCTCGGCGATTTCTGCTGGGTGTACTTCGGCGGACTGATCGCCGGGCTGGTTCTTGCGACCTTCGGGTACGGCCTCACCGGCGACAAACCCGCCCATCCGGGCGCGATCACCGACGGATTGGCCTTCCTCGGCCAGTTCGGCGGCTGGATCGCGCTGCTCGTACTCGTCAGCCGGCGGAAAGGACTCGGGTCGCTTCGCGCAGATTTCGGGCTCGTTGTGCATCGCCGGGAGCTGTGGGTCGTCGCTGTCGGTGTCGTGCTCGAGATCGCGCTAAGCGTGTTGATCTTTCCGATCACCAACCTCGTTCATCAGAGCCAAGACGTCGTCAAGGACCTGGACCAGGCCCGCGGCGTGCATCTGGTGCTCATCGCGTTGGTTGCCGGCCTGGTCGCACCCGTGTGTGAAGAGGTCCTGTTCCGCGGCTTGTTGCTCCGCGCGTTGCGACGGCGGGTTTCGCCAAGCGCGGCGGTCGCGATCTCGGCGCTCGTGTTCGCGCTCGCGCACCCGATGCTCGACCCGACCTGGGGCACCTTCGCGGTGGTGCCGGCGCTCTTCGCGCTGGGGGCGATCTCAGGTGTGGCGGCGCTCCGCCGGGGCGACCTGTCGGTGTCGATCCTGCTGCACATCGGCTTCAACCTGCTGACGACCGTCTCCGCGTTTCACAAGTAGCACGCCCGGCCGACAGGTTCGGCACAAAATTGTCCAGTTCGCTTCAGTTCGTCACGCTGCGTGCCGACAAACCGCAGGTTACAAGGCAGGGAGGCCACCACATGTTCGCGTGCACACGATGTGCAAAAGGCGCGCTGATCACGATCCGCATGCGGATCGCAGGGCGCGAGGTCGTATTCCACCGCTGCGCCCGCTGCGAAGCCAACAGCTGGCAGGACGACACTGGCGTCATGACGCTCAGTGAGGTCCTCGAGTTGGCACGAGTCCCCAACTGAGCTGAACCTCGCTCGTCCGACACGGCCGGAGTGCAGCAAGTCGCGACTCCAGGCCTGGCATGCTGGAGATCGTGACCGACACCCTGATCGACGAGGGCGTGACGTCCGACGAGTTCGCGTCGGTCGGCCGCGACGGTCGGTTCGGCTCGTTCTTGCGTTCGGCGTTCGACCGCGCGACGCCGTGGCTGGCCGACGACGACGACTCGGTCGACGAGAGCGGCGAGCGTGGTGCCCGCTGGGAACGCACGACCGGCTGGATCGTCGTCACGATCTGCACCTTCATGGTGATCGCGATCATCGACCCGCACACCCAGCTCTGGCCGATCTGGGACGTTCATTTCGGATGGATCTTCAAGGACACGACAACCAACGGTGGCGACATGGGCGCCCACGTCTGGATGCCCTGGTTCCTCGAACACCACTGGTTCTCGAAGTTCCGCCTGTCGGGCTGGGCGCCCGATTGGTATGCCGGCTTCCCCGTCGGGCAGTACTACTTCCCGTTCCCGACGGTGATGGTCGCGCTGTTCAACACCGTGATGCCCTACGACATCGCGTTCAAGATCGTGACCGTCAGCGGCCCGATCATGCTTCCGGCCGCCGCCTACGCCTTCGCACGCGGCATGCGCATGCCCTGGCCGGCACCGCATTTCTTCGCGATTGCTGCGCTCGGCACGCTCGTGCAGGAACGCACCGACTGGAACATCTACGGCGGCAACATCGCGAGCACGCTTGCCGGTGAGTACTCGTTCGAGATCGCGTTGGCGCTCGCGCTGTTCGCACTCGGAGCGCTCGCGTACACGCTCGATACCGGCAAGCGACCATGGCTACCCGCGGTGCTCATCGCGGCTGCGGTCATGTCGCATATCGTCGTCGCGATTTTCGTCGGCGTCGCGGCCGTGTTGCTCTGGCTGGTGCGCTCGCCCCGACGCACGTGGCCGATCGCCGTGGCGGTCGGTGTCGTCGGTCTGGCGCTCACCGCAGTGTGGTCGCTTCCGCTCATCGGTCAACAGGCGTATACGCAGAGCATGCGCTACGCCAAGGTGTTCTCGACCGGTAGCTCATTCAAGGTGCCGTATTGGATCTTTTTACCCAACCCGGTGAAGAACGCGATCGCAGGAATCGTCCGTGGTGTCGCCATCAACCGAGATGTGAACGGCAAGGTGATCCCGCCGACGCTGTGGCTGCCGTGGTGGATGTGGATCCTTGCCGGCGTCGCGATCGTCGCCGCGGGTTGGTACCGGCGCCGGTCGACGCTCGTGATGCTGTTGATCGCACTGGCGTTCGGCGTGTTCTTCGTGGAGTGGCCCGAACACGCGGTGTGGAACACGCGGTTCCTGCCGTTCTGGCTGCTGATGTGGGCGCTCATCGCGGCGATGGGCGCGGCCGAGCTTGTACGTTTCGTCG
Source organism: Acidimicrobiia bacterium (assembly GCA_052148155.1). GTDB lineage: Bacteria > Actinomycetota > Acidimicrobiia > IMCC26256 > PALSA-610 > JBBQER01. The sequence goes on from JBKQIY010000163.1 coordinate 14,587, forward strand.
CGCAGGCGGTCACCTGGGCGTTCTCGTGGATCAGCGACGGCGATCTGCAAGACGTACGCGCGAAGGCGTGGGCCGAAATCGCGCTCGACGAACGCGCCGAGATCGACCCCGAGGTACGGCGCCGCGCGGTCGCGGCGCTGGCCGAACGCCGGTTCGACGAAGGGCCCCCCGATTGGGAACCGCCCCGCTATCTCGATCCCGAACGGCTCCGTCGACGCGCCCGGGTGATCTCGATGAGCGCGCTCGCGGTGCTGGTCGGAGCCGGCTGCATCTTCGGAATGCGGCTCGCCTGGAGTGCACGCAACGGCAATCCCGACATCCGGATCGCGGGCTGGGCCCAATACAACTACGGCGGCTACCAAAGCATGCCGGCGTGGCCGGAATTCCGGTCGCTCATCGAGACGATGGACAAGCTTCCGCCCGGCCGCGCGCTGTGGGAGGGAGGCGACGCGATCGGCAACTACGGCACAACGCTCGCGCTGGAGCTCCTGCCGTACTTCACGAACGGCCGAATCGACTCGATGGAAGGCTTGTACTTCGAGTCGTCGGCGACGACCGACTACCACTTCCTCACCGTCAGCGAACTTGCCCAGTCGCCGTCGAATCCGGTGCGTGGACTCGATTACGGCACTTCGAGCGATCCGACGGACTTCGCGCTCGGGGTGAGGCACCTGCAGATGCTGGGCGTCACCTACTTGATGCTGTTCTCGCCGCAGTCCGAAGCGATGGCAGCCGCTCAGCCCGACCTGACCTTGGTGGCCACCGTTCCCGACCTCGACGGCCAGCCCCCGAAAGGCTGGAAGATTTACCACGTCGACGAGCCCGACAACTCCTCGCCGTTGGTTACCGGCCTGTCCGTCGAACCCGTCGTCGCATCAGTGCACGCCGGGAACTATCAGCAGTGCTGGGGACAGCCGTGGACCGACACCACCACCCAGATTCCGGAACTCGACGCGTGGGAATGCGCGGCGGCGCCCTGGTGGATGGACGCGTCCGAGCTCGACAAGGTCTGGGTCGCGTCGGGGCCGGCCTCGTGGAAGCACATCGACATCAAACAGCTCGGCCAGACGACCGAAACGCCGATCGTGCCGACGCAGGTGACGCAAATAACCGAGGACGTCAGCTCCATCTCGTTCCACGTGTCGCAGATCGGCAAACCCGTGCTCGTCCGCACGTCGTACTTCCCGAACTGGAAGGTGAGTGGAGCGTCGGGGGTGTACCGCGCCGCGCCCAACTTCATGGTGGTCGTGCCGACCAGCCACAACGTCACGCTCACCTACGGCCTGACCCCGGTCGACTGGCTCGGGCGGATCGGCACCGTGTTCGGTCTCGCCGGGCTGGTCGGGCTCTTCGCCTGGAAGGGCTTCGCCCCGTACACGGCGATGGGCGACGGTGCGGACCCGAACCCGGACGACGAAGGCGACGAAGGCGGCGAAAGCGGCGAAGGGGGCGGTGACGGGTCCCCCGACAGCGCGCCAGCGCCGACCTCGGGGAGCGAAGCCGTGCAGGCCGGTGGCGGAGCGGCGTCGGACGGCCTGTCCGTCGCCGGCGGTAATCCGCCTTCGGGGGAGCGTGCCGCGCCGCTACCATGAGCGCCCGATCGTGGCCGCATCCCCCTGTTGGCCCGGTTCCTCGGTAGGAGTCCCGTGTCGCTCGACGCCATCTTCAAGGCTTACGACGTGCGGGGCCTGTATCCCGAAGAGCTCGACGAAGCGCTCGCGCGCCGGATCGGAAACGCGTTCGCGCATTTCACCGGCGCCCAGCAGCTGATCGTCGGTCACGACATGCGGGCATCGTCGGCGCCGCTCGCCGCCGCGTTCATCGAGGGCGCCACCCTTGCCGGCGCCGACGTGACCGATATCGGGCTGTGCTCTACCGACGTCGTCTATTTCGCGGCCGGCAAGCTCGACGCGCCCGGCGCGATGTTTACCGCCAGTCACAATCCGGCGCAATACAACGGGATCAAGCTGTGCCGTTCGGGTGCTGCTCCCGTCGGCGAGCAGACCGGCCTCACCCAAATCAAAGAGATGGTCGCGGCCGGCGTCACCTCTCGCGGTGAGGTCGCCGGCAAGGTAGAGCGACTCGACCTGTTGGAGGCGTTCGGCGATCACGTTCGTTCTTTCGTCGACACCGCAGCGTTGCGTCCCCTCAACGTTGTCGCCGACACCGCCAACGGCATGGGTGGGCTCGTCGTCCCGAAGGTGTTCGAGGGCTTACCGTTCTCGCTCACGGTCCTGTACGGCGAGCTCGACGGCACTTTTCCGAACCACCCAGCAGATCCGATCCAACCCGAGAACCTCAAAGACCTCCAACGGGTGGTCCTCGATCTCGGCGCCGATGTCGGACTCGCGTTCGACGGTGACGCCGACCGCGTGTTCCTCGTCGACGACGCCGGTCAGCCAGTCAGCGGCTCGACCACGACCGCGATCGTCGCGGCCGGGATCCTCGACCGTCATCCGGGCGAGACGATCGTGCACAACCTCATCTGCTCGCGGGCGGTGCCCGAGGTCATCCGCGAGCATGGCGGCATCCCAGTCCGGACCCGAGTCGGCCATTCGTTCATCAAGCAGGTCATGGCCGAGACCGGCGCAATCTTCGGCGGCGAGCACTCCGCGCACTATTTCTTCCGCGACAACTGGCGGGCCGACAGCGGCTCGATCGCCGCGTTGGTTGTCCTCGAGCAGCTTTCCCGCGCCGGCATGCCGCTGTCCGAGTTGCGCAAGCCGTTCGAGCGCTACGTGCAAAGCGGGGAGATCAACTCACGCGTCGACGACCCGCTCGCGGTGATCGACCGGCTGGCCGCCGAGTTCGCATCGAGTCCCCAGGACCGCCTCGACGGCCTCACCGTCGACGGCGGAGACTGGTGGTTCAACCTGCGTCCGAGCAATACCGAACCGTTGCTGCGGCTCAACCTCGAAGCGTCCGACGTGGCCGCGTGCGACGCCCACACCGCCGACGTGCTCGCCCGGGTCCGCGCCGCGTAGAACCGGCGTGTGCGATCGACTCCCGCGTGGTGTCGGCACCGTCGCCGACGCGGCGCGCGGCGCCGGACCTCGACGCGCACGGTCCCGCGCGCCCATCCCCGCCCGGGCTGGGGACCGGCGCCCACAACAGCCGAGCACCACGCGCGTCGAGCTGGATAGCCTGCCGGGCCGCGATCGAAGAAGATGCCGCAACCCAGGAGGCGCGCCAATGGCGCTCGACCCGAAGCTGCTCGAGATCCTCGCGTGTCCCGAAGACAAAGGACCGCTGCTCTACTTCGTCGATGAGGACACGCTGTACAACCCGCGGCTGACACGCCGCTACCGCATCCTCGACGGCGATATCCCCGATCTGCTGATCGACGATGCAGAAACCGTCGACGGCGCCGAGCACACACGCCTGATGAAGAAGGCCGAAACCGACGGTATCGAGCCGAACTTTGCCCAGTGATTCCCTGAATTTTCTTGACGCGGTCGCGGCGCTGCCGGAACAGCTCGCGGCGGCGCACGAAGCGGCCGCGATGGTTTCCGCGGACGAGCTGCCCCGGGCCGACTCGATCCGCAACATCGTGGTCCTCGGCATGGGCGGCTCCGGCATCGCAGGCGACGTCGTTTCGGCCGCGTTCAACGACGAGCTCCCCGTGCCGGTCAACGTGTTGAAGCAGATCCGCACACCCGCGTACGTCGGACCGAACACCCTCGCGTTCGCGGTGTCCTATTCCGGCGACACCGAAGAGACGATCTCGATGGCGCGCAGCGCGCTCGACAGCGGAGCGCAGCTCGTCGCAGTGTCCTGCGGCGGCGAGCTCGAAGCACTCGCCCGCGACGTCGGCGCGTTGCACATGCGCTGCCCGTCCGGTTTCTTGCCTCGCGCCGCGGTCGGCGCGTTGGTCGCACCGTTATGCACCGTGCTGTACCGGCTCGGGCTGGCGCCCGGCGCGCACGCCCTCATGATGCGCGCCCAACAGCAGCTGGCCCAGCGGCGCGACGCGTGCCATCCCGACATCGACGGGCCGGCCAACCCGGCACGTGAGCTTGCGCGCCGCATCGGCCGAACGATTCCGCTGATCTACGGCGGCGGCGCGATCGGCGCGGTGGCCGCCTACCGGTGGAAGTGCGACGTCAACGAGAACGCGAAAGCGCCGGCGTTCTGGCATACCTACCCCGAGCTCGACCACAACGAGATCTGCGCGTGGGGCCAACACGGCGACGTCACCCGCCAGCTGATATCTCTGGTCGAGTTGCGTCACGGCTTCGAGCACCCGCGCTTGGGACTCCGGTTCGACGCCACCCGACAGATCATCGAAGAGTGCGTGCACCAGGTGCTCTCGCTCGTCGCCCAGGGTGAGGGTCGGCTCGCACAGATCCTCGACCTCATGTACGTCGGGGATTGGACGAGCTGCTATCTGGCGCTCCTAAACGATGTCGATCCCGGCCCGATCGACGCGATCTTCGAGCTGAAATCCAAGCTGGCAGCCACCTCGTAAAGACCGAACGGCACCCAGTCGCGGCCTCCCACGGCACCCGTCGAGCCGGGCCGTGGTCGCGATGTGACATCCTCACAGCGTGCGAACGGCGAGCTCGGCCCGTAGGCGGGCTCGGCGAGGCGGTCGAAGGTGGGTGTCCTGGCCCCACACCGCGGGCGCGGCGTCGACCACCGCAGCGGCGGTCGCGTGGTCGTGCAAGACCGTCGCACCCGGCGTGCGTTATCATCAAGGCTCGGTCGGGCCCGATCTGCGGGCTGTCATCCGGTGATCCGGGCCGGCCTCCGTGCATGCTCGCGCGTTGCCCGTAAAAGGTCGCGCCAGAACCGGAGGACCAAGGAACCATGACGACAACTGACGCCCGTACTCTCGCCGCGAAACTCGACTTCAAAGTGGCCGATCTCTCACTGGCGCCGTGGGGGCGCAAAGAGATCGAACTCGCCGAGGTGGAGATGCCCGGCCTCGTCGCGTGCCGTGAGGAATACGGCCCGGCGCAGCCACTCAAAGGGGCTCGCATCACCGGCTCGTTGCATATGACCATCCAAACTGCGGTGCTCATCGAAACTCTCGTCGATCTCGGCGCGCAGGTGCGGTGGGCGAGCTGCAACATCTTCTCGACGCAAGACCACGCGGCCGCCGCGATCGCGGTCGGCCGGGCCGGCACGTCCGACGCGCCCGCCGGCGTTCCCGTGTTTGCCTGGAAAGGCGAGTCGCTCGAGGAGTACTGGTGGTGCGCCGAGCAGGCGCTGCGCTGGCCTGAGGCCGACGCGTCGGGTTCGCACGGTCCGAACATGCTCCTCGACGACGGCGGCGACGCCACACTCCTGATCCACAAGGGAGTGGAATTCGAGCTGGCGCACGAGGTGCCCGACCCGTCGACCGCCGACAACGACGAGTACGCCGTCATTCTCGGAGTGTTGGGCCGTCTGCTGAAAGAGCAGCCGAAGTTGTGGCACGAGATGGCCGCGAGCGTGAAAGGCGTCACCGAGGAGACCACCACCGGTGTGCACCGCCTCTACCAGATGCACGAAGCGGGCACGCTGTTGTTCCCGCCGATAAACGTCAACGACTCGGTCACGAAATCGAAGTTCGACAACCTCTACGGTTGCCGGCACTCGCTGGTTGACGGCATCAACCGTGCGACCGACGTGATGATCGCAGGCAAGATCGCGGTCGTCTGCGGATACGGAGACGTCGGCAAAGGTTGCGCGCAGTCACTGCGCGGCCAGGGCGCCCGTGTGGTGATCACCGAGATCGACCCGATCTGCGCACTGCAGGCCGCGATGGAGGGATACCAGGTCACGACACTGGACGACATTGTCGGCATCGCCGACATTTTCGTGACCACGACCGGCAACAAGAACGTTATTTCGGTCGAATCGATGGCGAAGATGAAACACAACGCGATCGTCGGCAATATCGGTCACTTCGACACCGAGATCGACATGGCCGGTCTGACGAAGTTCAAAGGTATCGAACGCCGAAACGTCAAACCGCAAGTCGACGAGTGGCTGTTCCCCGACGGTCACGCGATCATCGTGCTCGCCGAAGGCCGGCTGTTGAACCTCGGCTGCGCGACGGGACATCCGAGCTTCGTGATGTCGAACAGCTTCACCAACCAAGTGATCGCGCAGATCGAACTGTTCACGCATACCGATTTCTACGAGCGCAAGGTGTACACGCTCCCGAAGCATCTCGACGAGAAGGTCGCCCGTCTGCACCTCGACAAGTTGGGCGTGAAACTCACCCAACTCACCGAAGAGCAGGCCGCGTACATCGGCGTGCCGGTGCAAGGCCCGTACAAGGCTGACCTCTACCGCTACTGATACCGGCGAACCGGCTGAGCTGAGCGGTCCGTCAGACCGCTCAGCTCACGTCAGTTGCGTGAGTTGCGCGAGGCTAAGGGATGCAGGAGTTCAAGGATCGGGTCGCGGTCGTCACCGGAGCCGCGAGCGGGATCGGTTTCGGACTCGCGTCGGCCTTCGCCGCCGAAGGGATGAAGGTCGTCCTCGCCGACATCGAGGCACCCGCGCTCGGTCGCGCGGTCGAAACGTTGCAGGCAACCGGAGCGCAAGTCTTCGGTGTTCGCACCGACGTGACCGCCGCCGCCGACGTGCAAGCCCTGGCCGACGCCGCAGTCGAGCGTTTCGGTGCCATCCATATCGCGTGCAACAACGCGGGTGTCGGCGGCGGGGGACTGTCCTGGGAGGCGCCGCTCGAGATGTGGGAATGGGTGCTCGGCGTCAACATGTGGGGCGTCATCAACTGCGTACGCGCGTTTGTTCCGATCCTCATACGCCAATCCGAGGCGCACCTCGTGAACACCGCGTCCGTCGCCGGTCTGGTGGCGGGCCCGTTCATGGGGCCGTACAACGCGAGCAAATATGCGGTGGTCGCGATCTCGGAGACCCTTCACCACGAGATGACACTCATGTCGCCGCACGTGAAGGTTTCCGTCCTGTGCCCAGGATGGGTACGGACCCGCATTGCTGACAGTGCACGCAACCGTCCCGGCGCCCAGTCGGCGGACCCCAGCGCGACCTTCGGATTCGCGCAGGCTCTGCAGTCGCTGATCGACAAGGGCATGTCTCCCGACGACGTCGCGGCCAAGGTGTTGGCTGCCATTCGGGCCGAGCGCTTCTGGATCCTGCCGCACGACGACACCGAGGAGTTCTGGACGACGTTCGTGAACGAGCGCGCGCAGACCCTCGTCAATCGGACCAACCCGACGATCCGTCTACCGACGTGACGTCCGCCCGCGTCGGAGCCGAGGCGCGGCGGGGCGCGCTGGCAACGATCCAATGGCGCGACGGGCGGGTTCGGCTCCTCGACCAGCGCGCATTGCCCGGCCACATTCGATACCTCGACTGCACGACGGTCGACGATCTCGTGGATGCGATCCGTTCGCTCGCGGTTCGCGGCGCGCCCGCGCTCGGCGCCGCCGGTGCGTACGGTGTTGCGCTTGCCGCGCACACTCTGCGTACACGGCGCCAGGTGCGGGCGGCCGCCGATCGGTTGGTCGGATCTCGACCGACGGCGGTGAACCTGGCGAGCGGCGTTGCCTATGCGCTCTCGGCCTACGAGACCGGCGACGCGGCGTCGGCACTTGACGCGGCCGAACAACTCGCACGCGATGACATTGCCCGCAATCGAGCGATCGGTGCGCACGGTGCGCCGCTCCTGGCGGCCGGTGCCAGAGTGCTCACGCACTGCAATACCGGTGCGCTCGCATGCGTCGGCTACGGAACCGCCCTCGGCGTGATCCGTACCGCCGCAGAACGCGGACGGGATCCGCGGGTGTGGGTCGATGAGACGCGCCCGTTGCTGCAGGGTGCGCGACTGACGATGTTCGAACTCGAAAGGCTCGGAATCGACGCCACGCTGATCGTCGACAGCGCAGCCGCGTCGCTGATGGCAGCCGACGAGGTCGACCTCGTGATCCTCGGTGCCGACCGTATCGCCGCGAACGGCGACGTCGCGAACAAGGTTGGTACCTACGCGCTGGCTGTCCTCGCACGCCATCATGGGATTCCGTTCTACGTCGCGGCGCCGACATCGACCATCGACCTCGCCACTGCCGACGGCGACGCGATCTGCATCGAGGAACGCGATCCCGACGAGGTCCGCACCGTCGCGGGCCGCGTCATCGCGCCCGCCGGCTGCGCGGTTCGCAACCCGGCCTTCGACGTGACACCGGCCCTTCTGGTGACCGCGATCGTGACCGAGGTGGGCGTCGCCCGCCGCCCCTACGCCCGCTCCTTGCCGTCTCACGTGCGCCGCGCTTCGTCTCCTTCAGCGCCGACTTAGCCCCGGCCCGGACAGGGCACGCGGGCAGGTCCGGCATTCGGAATCCAGCCCGCGCCGCGCCCGACCCCGGACCGGTGACGAACACCGCAGCGAAACGGCGACGCCGGTCCCGACACGGCGTCGACGCATGCGCCGCGGCCGGGTCGTCGGTCTGCGATGGGCGAGGCGCGCCGAGCGGGCGCGTCCGTCGCGTCGCGTCCGAGCTGGTCGCGAGAACGACCACACCGCATCGCGGGTCCGGCGCGCGACTCGCGCGGTGTTGCGCAACAGGCCGCACGACATCGATGTGTCGTAGGGCTCCGGCGAACCCGCGCACGTGTCGTGCGCGCCGCGACCGCGGCGTCACCGAGCGTCGCGCGGGACCGAACCGGTACACCAACCATGGGGTCAGGGAACACACGATGCTCGTCGTCGACTGATGTCGTCAACATTGTGATTGCCGGCGCGACCCTGGCTGCGACACGCATGCTGCGGTGCACTCGAGCGCCTTGGCGCCACGGCGGCGTGTACGCCGCGTCCCGACCGATCGCGCCCGGGACGCTGCCTATACTCGCACCACCGCAGCCGACAATCTCCGGGGGTGACGGTGGACATCGTCGTGGTCGGCAAGCCCAGCGAAGTGGATGCCAACTTGCGGGCGTTCACGATCGACAAGGTCGAGCGTGTCAACAAATTCGCCAACGACGTCCGCCGGATCGAAGTCGACTACGAGCATCATCCGACTCGCCGTTCGGAGGATTCGCACACGTGCGAGATCCTCGTGCACGTGAGTCAACATCTCGTGAAAGGCACCGCCGCGGCAACGGAGTACGGGATCGCGCTCGACCGGACCCTCGACAAAGTCGAACAACAGATGCGCCGGTTGCACGAACGTCGAGTCGGACGCCGCAACGGCGCGCGATCTCGAGGGGTGCGCGACGCGGCCGGTGCCGTCGCGGACGCGGCCATCTCCGACGGCGACGGCGACGGCGACGGCGAGCCGGGCCTGGTCGTGAAAACGAAACAGTTCAACGTGAAGCCGATGGACGTCGAGGAGGCCGCACTCCAAATGGATCTGCTCGGCCACGACTTCTTCTTGTTCTCCAACGCCGATTCCGGTCGTGCCGCCGTCATCTATCGCCGCCGCGACGGTCAACTCGGCCTCATCGAGGCGACGGGCTAACACAGCTTGCCCGCGGCTCCTGTCGACCCCCCGATCCGGGTGCTGCTCGCCGACCCGCACGCGCTGTTTCGACGCGGTGTACGACTCGTGCTCGAGGACGAGGCCGACATCGAGGTGGTCGCAGAGGCCGGCGACGGTCTCGACGCAGTCGAGCGCATCGTCGAACTGATTCCCGACCTCGTCCTGATGGACGTCGTCATGCCGGGCGTGTCGGGCATCGAAGCCACTCGGCGGGTACGCGCGCTCGTCCCGAACGTGAAGGTGGCGATCCTCACCGTGTCCGAAAAGGACGAGGATCTGTTCTCGGCCGTGCGGGCCGGCGCTACCGGCTACCTGCTCAAGGAGGTTTCGATCGAGGAGTTGCCCGAGGCCGTACGCGCGGTCGCGAGGGGCCACAGTTTGATCTCCCCGACGATGGCGTCGCGGCTGCTGACCGAGTTCAACGCACTGTCTCGACGCGTTGAGGAGGAACACGGCACCGTCCCGCGGCTCAGCGATCGCGAGCTCGAGGTGCTCCGGCTCGTGGCGCGTGGCTTGTCAAATCGGGACATCGCGACCGAGCTCGTGATCGCCGAGAACACCGTCAAGAACCACGTGCGCAACATTCTCGAGAAGCTGCAACTGCGGAGCCGGATGGAGGCGGCGATGTACGCCGTGCGCGAGAAGCTCGTGGACGCAACCTGATCCGAGACCGGCGCCGGTAGACTCGCCGATCGCATGAGCCTGATTCAGAAAGTCCTCCACGCGGGTGAAGGCCGTCGACTCAAAGCGGTCGTGGCCATCGTGCCCGAGATCAACGCGCTCGAGCCGGAAGTCGAGCGCCTGTCCGACGAGCAGCTGCGGGGCCGCACGAACGAGTTCCGGGAACGGATCGACCAGGCTCGGACGTCCGGCAAGAACCCCGAACACGGGGAGGAACTCGTCGCCGACCTCTTGCATGATCTGCTCCCCGACGCGTTCGCGACCGTGCGCGAAGCGGGGCGCCGAGTGCTCGGCCAGCGCCACTTCGACGTGCAGCTCATGGGCGGCGCCGCACTGCACCTGGGCTGGGTCGCGGAGATGAAAACCGGCGAGGGCAAGACGCTCGTCGCCACGTTGCCGTCGTATCTCAACGGGCTCGCCGGGCGCGGTGTCCACCTCGTCACGGTCAACGATTATCTGGCGAGCCGCGACGCGGACTGGATGGGCGAACTGCACCGTTTCCTCGGTCTCACCGTCGGCAAGATCATTCCCGACGACTCCCTGCCCGAGCAGAAGCGCGCAATGTACGGCTGTGACATCACCTACGGGACGAACAACGAGTTCGGCTTCGACTACCTGCGCGACAACATGGTCACCAGCATCGAAGATCAGGTGCAACGCGGGGCCCGCCAGCAGTCGCTCTCACCGCATTACTTCGCGATCGTCGACGAGGTCGACTCGATCCTGATCGACGAGGCTCGCACCCCACTCATCATCTCGGGCCGCGCGACCGATGCCGCGGAGCTCTACTACCAGTTCGCGCGCATCGTGCGCGGGCTGCACCGCGAGCGCGACTACGAGGTCGACGAGGCCAAGCGGACGGTCGTGCCCACCGAAGAGGGCATTGGCCGCGTCGAGGAGGCCCTCGGTGTCGAGAACCTGTACGAGCACGTCAACCAGAACTACGTACACCAGATCCAGCAGGCGTTGAAGGCGAAAGAGCTGTTCAAGCGCGACGTCGACTATCTGGTCACGGGCGGCGAGGTGCACATCGTCGACGAGTTCACCGGGCGCATTCTTGAGGGACGCCGATGGAGCGAGGGTTTGCACCAGGCGGTCGAAGCTAAAGAAGGGGTGCACATCAAAGAAGAGAACCAGACGCTCGCCACCGTGACGCTCCAGAACTACTTCCGCCAGTACAACAAGCTCTCGGGCATGACCGGCACTGCGAACACCGAAGCCGGCGAGTTCGCACACACATACGACCTGCAGGTGGTGTCGATCCCGACGAACCAGGCCATGATCCGCATCGACAACGCCGACTACATCTACAAGACCGAAGACGCGAAATACGAGGCGGCAACGAAGGACATCGCCGAACGGCACGAGAACGGTCAACCGGTCCTCGTTGGCACCATCTCGGTCGAGAAGTCGGAGAAGTTGTCGCGGCTGCTCGAAAAGCGGGGTATTCCGCACGAGGTGTTGAACGCGAAACAGCACGAACGCGAGGCGGAGATCGTCACCCAAGCGGGCCAGCTTTCCGCGGTCACGGTGGCGACGAACATGGCCGGTCGTGGCGTCGACATCTTGCTCGGCGGGAACCCCGAGGGTCTGGCGCGCCGTGAGTGCATGCGTGAAGGACTCGCCGTCGGTACCCCCGAGTACGAAGCCCGCTACACCGAGGTCCTGCCCCGTTTCAAAGACGAATGCAAGGTCGAACGCGACAAGGTGCTCACCGGAGGCGGGCTCTACGTGCTCGGCACCGAACGGCACGAGTCTCGTCGAATCGACAACCAGCTGCGCGGACGCTCGGGCCGCCAAGGCGACCCCGGCGAGAGTCGCTTCTACCTGTCGCTCGAAGACGAGCTGATGCGGCTCTTCGCGACGGGTCTGATGCAGCGCGTGATGGACAAGTCGTTCGAAGACGACGTGCCGCTCGAGTCGAAGATGGTTTCCAAAGCGGTCGAGCGTGCGCAAGGCACAGTCGAAGACCGCAACTTCGAAATCCGCAAGGATGTGCTGAAGTACGACGAGGTCATGAACGAGCAGCGCAAGATCATCTATCGGCGCCGCCAGCAGATCCTCGACGGTGAAGACCTACGAGACGCCGCGCTCGACGCGATCGAATCCACGATCGGCAGCCTCGTCAATCAGTACTGCGGCAGCGAATTCGCTGAAGAATGGAACACCGAAGGGCTCCTCGACGACGCCCGCACCCACTTTCCGACACGGGTCACGAAAGAACAACTCGATGTCGCCGGCGACTCACAGGCCATGGAGGAGCTGCTCCACGACGACGCCACCGCGTTGTACGCCGAGAAGGAAGAGTCCATCGGCGCCGAAACCCTGCGCGATATCGAACGCCGCGTCATGCTCTCGGTGATCGATCAGCATTGGCGTGAACACCTCTACGAGATGGACTACCTCCAGGAGGGCATCAACCTGCGGGCAATGGGCCAGCAGGATCCGCTCTCAGAGTGGCAGCGCGAAGGCTTCGACATGTTCGAGGCCATGATGGGCCAGATCGCCGACGACTTCGTCCAGTACGTATTCCACCTGCAGGTCGTGGTCGACCAGCAGCCACAGAGCGCGGTACAGAACGTGCAATACAGCGCGCCGACCGATCCCGTGCAGGGCTCCGGCGCGATCGTTCCCGCAATGGCGTCCCAGCCCGAACTCATCATGGGCGACGGCGACGAACAGTTCCAAACGACCGGGGCGGCCGAGCAGCCGGTCGTGCAGGCGCCGGTTCGGGTCGAAAAGACGCCGGGACGGAACGAACCGTGCTTCTGCGGGAGCGGCAAGAAATACAAGCTGTGCCACGGTCGCTGAATGCGCGACTTCAGCGACGACCTGGCTGAGGTATCGCGTCGCGTGCGCGAGGCGCACCGCTACCTCGGTATCGACCAAGCCCGGCAACGTCTCGCCGCGCTCGAAACCGCGGCGTCGGCACCGGACCTGTGGGACGATCCCGACCGTGCCCGCAAGGTGAGCGGCGAACTTTCCGTCGTCCGTGACGACGTCGAACTGGTCGACGAGCTCGAACGCCAGGTCTCCGACGCGCAAACGCTGTTCGATCTCGGACGCGAAGAAGACGACGATTCAGTCGAGTCCGAGATCGCAGGCGAGATCGACGGTCTTCGCCGCACGCTCGACCGATTGGAGCTCCGCGCGCTTTTCAGCGGCGAGCACGACGAACGCGACGCGATATGCGAGGTCCATTCGGGCGCGGGCGGCACCGACGCACAGGATTGGGCGGCGATGGTATTACGCATGTTCACGCGCTGGGCACAGGCGAAGGACTTCACGGTCGAGATCGACGAGACCCAAGAAGGACAAGAAGCGGGCATCACTTCCGCGACATTTATCATCAAGGGCCGCTACGCGTACGGCATGCTCGCCGGTGAGCGAGGAGTGCACCGACTGATCCGCATCTCGCCGTTCGACGCCAATGCCCGCCGCCAGACCGCGTTCGCCTCCTTCGACTGCGTGCCCGCCCTCGAAGCCGCCGAGGAGCCCGACATCGATCCGACCGACCTCAGGATCGACACGTTCCGGTCGTCGGGCGCTGGTGGTCAGCACGTCAACGTCACCGATTCCGCGGTCCGCATCACGCACCTCCCGACCGGGATTGTCGTGTCGTGCCAGAACGAACGGTCGCAAACACAGAACAAGGCCAAGGCGATGCAGATCCTCGCCGCGCGCCTCGCCGAACGTGCCCGCGAGGAGCACCGCAAAGAGCTCGACGCCCTCTCGGGCGACAAGCGCGACGTCGCGTTCGGCAACCAAATCCGCACGTACACGCTCGCTCCGTACCAGCTCGTCAAGGACGAGCGGACGCGAGCCGAAACCGGCAATGTCCAGGCGGTCATCGACGGGGACCTCGACCAGTTCATCGAGGCCTACCTGCAGTGGCGCCGCAGCGGCGAAGGGCCGCCAGGCTAGGATCACGCCCCGACTCCTGGGGCGCAGTCCCACCTGGTAGCGTCTTCGGGCCTCTCATGATTCGATTCGAGAACGTCAGCAAGATCTACAAGGGTGATGTCGTCGCCCTTCGTGAGATCACCCTCGACATTGCCAAGGGTGAGTTCGTGTTCCTCGTCGGGCCGTCCGGCTCGGGGAAGTCGACGCTGCTCAGACTCTTGCTGCGCGACGAGGTCGCAAGCGACGGTCGTGTGCTCGTCGCGGGACGTGACATCGGACGCCTCGGAGCGTGGAAGGTTCCACAGCTCCGCCGGAACATCGGCTGTGTCTTCCAGGACTACAAGCTGCTCACCAACAAGACCGTGTACGAGAACGTGGCGTTCGCGCTCGAAGTGATCGGACGTCCGAAACACATCATCCGGGCTCAGGTGCCGCAGATCCTCGACCTGGTCGGGCTGTCCAAGAAGTCCGAGAACTTCCCGACGGAGCTCTCGGGCGGCGAGCAGCAGCGCGTCTCGATCGCACGCGCGTTCGTGAACCGTCCGTTGATCCTTCTCGCCGACGAACCGACCGGCAACCTCGACCCGGCCACGACAGTCGGCATCATGCGTCTGCTCGATCGCATCAACCGTACGGGGACCACTGTGGTCATGGCCACGCACGATCAGCGGATCGTCGACGCCATGCGCCGTCGGGTGATGGAACTTGATCACGGGTCGCTCGTGCGAGACCAGGTACGCGGCGTGTACGGCGTCGGTTCCTGAACCGACAGAAACTCTCGGAGGGGGACGATTGTGTCGCGACTTGCCTACTTTACGCGGGAGACACTGATCTCCCTGCGGCGCAACTTACTCATGACGTTCGCCGGTGTGATGACCGTCGCCGTCTCGCTCTTCTTGTTCGGCGGGATCCTGCTCGTCTCCCGCACCGTCGACCACGGGACCAACAAATGGAAGCACGGCGTCGAACTTGAGATCTTCATGCAGGTGAAGGCGACCACCGCGCAGATCAATGCCGTCAACGCTCAGCTGAAATCAGATCCGAACGTCAAGAGCTTTCATTTCCTGACCCAGCAGGACGCCAAAAAAGAGTTCGACCAGCTGTTCGCAGACCAGCCAGTCCTCGTCGAGAACGAGCCCGCGTCGGGCCTGCCGACGTCGTTCCGGGTTGTGCCGATCAAGCCGCAGCTGACCAGCGTGATCGCCAACGAATTCCAGAACGTTCCCGGCGTCGACGCAATCAACACGCCGGCGAAGGAAGTCAAGACACTGCTCAACGTGACCAAATGGATTCGGTGGGCCTTCTTCGTCTTGGCCGGTGTGCTCCTCGCATCGTCACTGTTCCTGATCGTGAACACGATTCGGCTCGCAACGTTCGCGCGCCGACGGGAGATCGAAGTCATGAAACTGGTCGGAGCGTCGAACTTCTTTGTTCGCGTGCCGTTCATGGCCGAAGGCTTCGTGCAGGGCGCGATCGGCGCTGGTTTCGCGGTCGGTCTGGTGTACTTCCTGAAATGGATCATCACGAAACTGCTGAAGAACCAGCACAACCTGCTCCAGCCGTTCTACGCCAGCTCACACGACGTGTTCGTGATCGGCGCACTCGTCCTCGCGATCGGCGCCGTCATCGGCGTGATGGGCTCGATGATCGGACTCCGCCGGTTCCTCGAGGCGTAATCACCGCTGAACGGGCAGGATCTCGTGCGCTCCTCGGCCGAGCTCGTCGTCCCAATCCTCGGGTTCGGTGAACGGAACGAGCACCAGTTTCGAGAAGCCGACCTCGACGTAACGCTCACACAGTTCGCGCAACCGCGGCCATCCGCGGGCGACGAGGTCGTTCGGGTCGACGCCCGGATTGCGTGAGGCCAAAAGCTCGACGAGGCGCTCGGGAAGCTTGTCGTGCGCGTAGAAGACCATCGCGCCGAAATGGTCGTCGTCGATTGTCCGGCCCGCCGCGGACGCCGCCTCTTCGATCGCCCCGCGCGACGTCTTGCAGTCTTCGGGTGTGGCGAACGACGCGAGCCAGCCGTCGGCGAGCCGCCCGACCCGACGGAGCTCCGACGGCGCCTTCCCGCCGAGCCAGACATCGAGGGGCCGTCCGGGGTGCGGCAACACGCTCATTCCTTCGTAACGGAAGTGCGTTCCGTCGTGGTCGACGCTGTCCTCCGACCACAGCCGACGGATCAGCGGGAGTGCCTCATCGAAGATCGCGGCCCGGTCGCCGCGTGCGACACCGAACGCCTGCTGCTCGAGCGGGTGTGCGATCCCCAGCCCGAAGGCGGGAAGTGCACGTCCGGCGGAAAGCACATCGAGCGTCGCCCATTCCTTGGCGAGCAGTGCAGGGCTGCGCCCGGGCAACACCTGCACACTCGTTCCGAGTTTGATCCGGCTCGTACGGGCGGCTGCGAACGTGAGGCCGAGCATGGGGTCCGGGGCAGGGCCGCTGATGCGTTCCGAAAGCCACAACGAGTCGAACCCGTGACGCTCGATCGCCGCCGCGACCGAGCCCAGCCGTTCGCCGTCCAGCGACCGCAGGTTCCCGAGGCCGTAGCCAACACGTACCTTCACCGCCCGACGCTCACATCAGAATCCTGACGGGCGCAGGTGCGCATAGCGGCCGAGCTCGCGGCGTGCGATCTGGCGCATGTGCACCTCGTCAGGTCCGTCGACGAGGTGCAAGGTGCGTGCGTGTGCGTACATCGACGCGAGCGGCCAATCGTCGGTCACGCCGGCGCCGCCGAACAGCTGGATCGCACGGTCGATCACATCCGTCGCGACGCGAGCCGCGACCACCTTGATCGACGCGATCTCGGTCTGCGCCGCTTTCTTGCCGACCGTGTCCATCATCCACGCGGTCTTCAACGTCAGCAGCCGTACCTGCTCGATCTGCATCCGTGATTCTGCGATTCGCTCGCGGACCACGCCTTGGTCGGCGAGAGGTTTGCCGAACGCGACCCGAGTCTGGGCGCGCATGCACATCAGGTCGAGGGCCCGCTCCGCAAGCCCGATCGCCCGCATGCAGTGATGGACCCGGCCCGGTCCGAGGCGGGCCTGCGCGATCGCGAACCCGCCGCCCTCTTCGCCGAGCAGGTTCTGTTTCGAGACGCGCACGTTCTCCCACAGCGTCTCGCCGTGGCCGCCGCCCTCGGAGTGCCCGAACACCGGCAGGCCCCGCACGACCGTGACGCCAGGGCTGTCCATCGGCACCAAGATCATCGACTGCCGTCGGTGCGCGTCGGCATTGGGATCGGTCACACCCATGAACACCGCGACCTTGCAGCGCGGGTCGAGCGCCCCGCTCGTGAACCACTTGTGGCCGTTGATCACGTAGTGGTCGCCGTCGCGTTCGATGCGGCTGCAGATGTTGGTGGCATCCGACGACGCGACCCACGGCTCAGTCATCGCGAAGCACGATCGGATCTCACCGTCGAGCAGCGGCGCGAGCCACTGCTCTTGCTGCAGCGGAGTGCCGAACTGGGCGAGGATCTCCATGTTGCCGGTGTCCGGCGCCGAGCAGTTCGTCGCCTCCGACAGCAGGAACGACGTACCCATCACCTCGCACAGCGGCGCGTAGTCGAGGTTCGAGAGCTGCGCGCCAAGATCACCTTCAGGCATGAACATGTTCCACAGGTCGCGCTTGCGCGCCTCGACCTTCAAGTCCTCCATGACCGGCGGGGGGAAGTGCGGATCGCCCGACTCGGCACGCTGCGCGCGGTAGACGGACTCGGCCGGCCGCACGATCTCGTTGTCGTACTCGACGAGACGCGTCTTGAGCTCGTAGGAGCGGGCACTGGGTGCGAAGTCCATCGACGCTCCTACGCGTTCGCGGGGAAGAACTCGACCTCGGGTACCGCCGACGCAAGCTGCGGTTTCGACGCGGTGCGCAGTTGGTGGGCTTCGGCACGGTCCGCGTCGGTCAGCGCGCGTGTCGACGAGCAGAACTCGACGGTGATGCCATTCGGGTCGTTCGTATAGATCGACGTGCACCAGCCGTGATCGATGCGCACACATTCGAGGTCTTGGTCGAGCCACCGCTTGAGGCGCAGCTCGAGATCGTCGAGGTCGGGCGAATCGAACGCGATGTGGTTCACCCACGGCGGCAGGCCCAGACCGGTCGAGATCTCGGTCCGGTAGCCGTCGAACGACGGGACATGGAGATCCCAGATCGCGAGCATCTCGCCGTTGCCGGTGTCGTAGAACAGATGACGGGCCCACCCGGGATCGGGCGTCGGTGCAGCTTCGACCTTCACGAGCTCGAAGCCCATGGCCTCGGTGTAGAAGCGGTGGGTCGCGTCGAGGTCTCGGGTTGCGATCGCTACGTGGTGGAATGCCATCCGTCCAGTCTGGCACGGTGTCGGATCATGAACGAAGGCGTGATCGCAGCCCTCGGATCGGCGGTGGTGTTCGCGGTCGGCGACTGGGTTTCGCGCGCCGCCCACACGTCGTCGCCCGCGCGGCGCCGGCTCGAGTTCGTCTGCAAGCCAGCGACGATCCTTGCGCTCGTGATCGCGGCCGCACTCCTCGATCCCGCAACGGGAGCCGGCATCCGCCAGCGCTGGTTCGTGGCTGCGCTCGTGTGCTCACTCGTCGGCGATGTGCTCCTCATGTTGCCGCACGAACAGTTCGTGGGTGGGCTGGCCGCATTCCTCGCCGCGCACGTCTGCTACGTCGTCGGCTTCTGGACCGATGGGCCCGCCGCGGCAGCGTTCGTGGTGGCCGCGTTCGTCGTGACGGTGGCGATCGGGTCGCTTGGGCGGCGGATCCTGCCCGCGGTACGGCGCCAGGATCGCCGCCTCGTCGCACCCGTCGCGGCATACATGGTGGTGATCGGCGCCATGGTCGCGACCGCACTCGCGGTCGGGAATCCCGCGGCGGCGCTGGGCGCCGTGCTGTTCGCGGCCTCCGACTCGATGATCGCCTGGGACCGCTTCGTCGGCGGGTTCGACGGCGCCGGCGTGTGGATCATGGTGACGTACCACCTCGGCCAGGTCGGGCTCGTCGTCTCGCTGCTCCGCTGAGTCGTGCCGGTGCGTCCGATGTTGAGAAACGGTCCCGCGGTGCCGATCACACGTGCGTGATCGACCTTGACGAGCTCGCACGGGCGGCCGCCCAACTCGAACCTCTCGCCCCCAGCGTCACCCGGCTCGCGGCGCTCGTGTGCGCCGGCGCCCCCGAACTCGGACAGGTGGTCGAAATCGTGCGGTACGACGAGGCACTGACCGCCTCGCTCCTGCGTTCGGCGAACTCCTCGTGGAGCTCGAGTCGCGTCGAGATCACCACCGTACGCGACGCGGTGATCAGGTTGGGCGCCAGCCCTGTCCTTGCCATGACCTTGGGCCGCAACGTCCGCAGCCGCCTCGACGACGCCGTACCCGAGTACGGGCTCGGGGAAGGGGAGCTGTGGCGCCATTCGGTCGCGGCGTCGTTGGCGGCCGAGCTGTTGGCGCCGCGTGCGCAACACCGCCCGCCGCCCGAGGCGGCGACAGCCGCGCTGTTACACGACGTCGGCAAGCTCGTCATGGCCCGATATCTCGCACCTCCAGTGCTCGAAGCGCTCCGGGCGCACGAGGAACGAGGCCTGACAGCGATCGACGCCGAGGCCGCGGTGCTGGGCATCGACCACGCCGAGCTGGGCGCCTGGATCGCACAGGCGTGGTCGTTGCCGGACAGCCTCGTGCGCGCGATCGGCGAGCACGCACGGCCCGGAGCCGACGCCGACACGGTCGTGTACGCCGTGTATCTCGCCGACGTGGTCGCCTTGTCGGTCGGAGCCGGGACGGACGGCACGTCCTTCGCCGAAGGTCCCGATGTGGAAACCTTCGCTCGGGCAATGGGGGAGATCGGCCTTACCGCCGCCGCGTTCGACGAACTCCGGCTCCTCGTCGAGCAGCGTTTGAGCGAGGTCGAACGTCGTTTCGACGAGCAACCCTCCGTTTGCGGTGAAGGTCGTGACCACCCGGTGTGAAATACGGACGTTTGGCCCCTTGAGTCGGCCACAGTCAGTGCCGAGATCACACTATGCGTTCGGGAGGCCAGCAGAACACCCAGGAGTACTCACTTCACGCGCGGTGCGCGCGAATTGTGACGACGGTGACGGTCGCGGCCGTCGCGCTCTTCGGAGGCGCCGCACCGGTTCGTGCCGACACGGTCGCCGTGCCCGTCCCGGCCCATGCCTGGGTCCTGACCGAAACCGCCGACGGGGACCTGCAGGTCGTGACCGGCCGGGCCGCGACGGAGCTCGCCACAAACGCCGCCCAAGGCGATCCAGGACCGAAAGTGCTGAGCGTGCAGAGCGACGTGCCGGTCCATGCACTTGAGGTTCCGGGCAGCGAAAACGACCCGCTGCGGCCGCAGCAGTGGGCGCTCGACAAGGTTCCGTTCGAAGCGGCGTGGTCGGTGACGCGGGGCCAAGGAGTGACCGTCGCGATCGTCGACACCGGCGTCGAGGCCGACCACCAGGATCTCATCGGTTCGGTGCTGCCCGGCAAGGACTACGTCGACCCGTCCGACAACGGTGACATCGACCCGAACGGTCACGGCACCAACGTCGCGGGGATCATCGCCGCGCACGTGAACAACGGAGTCGGGATCGACGGCGCCGCACCCGACGTCCGTATCCTGCCCGTGCGTGTCCTCGACGCGAACGGCTCCGGGATCGCCTCGAACGTCGCGAAAGGCATCATCTGGGCGGCCGATCACGGCGCCCGGGTCATCAACCTGAGCCTCGGCGGCGGCAAGTCGGCCGGCCTCGAGCAGGCGATCGAGTACGCGAACAGCAAAGGCGACGTTGTGCTCGCCGCCGGCGGGAACAACGGACAGGCCGGCAACGCTCCGATGTACCCGGCGGCCTATCCCGACGCGATCGCGGTCGCCGCCGTCGACAGCAATCTCGCCCACCCCGCGTGGGGGAACACCGGCGACTACCTCGACGTGTCGGCGCCCGGTGTCGACATCGTGTCCTGCTGGGGCAGCTCCCCAACCGCGTACGCCGATGCGAGCGGCACCTCGATGGCGACGCCGTACGCCTCGGCCGAAGCGGCGTTGCTCATTTCGGAAACGCCGTCGCTGTCCGCGGCGCAGGTGAAACAGATCATGGAGTCGACCGCCACCGACCTCGGTCCGGGCCGCGACGACCCGACCTTCGGGTACGGCTTGATCAACCCGACCGCCGCGCTCCTCGCTGCGCAACCGCGCCCCGCGCATTTCGGGGCCGAGGGCAAGGGCTACTGGATCGTCAGCGCCGACGGTCGGGTGCGCGCCTACGGGCAGGCCCACCTCTACGGCGACCTCGGCGGACGAACCCTCAACGCTCCGATCGTCGCCTCGGCACGCACCCACGACGGTCAGGGCTACTGGCTCGTCGGCGCCGACGGCGCGGTCTACGCGTTCGGTGACGCCCACTACTACGGCTCCATGGCCGGCCACCGGTTGAGTTCGCCGATCGTCGCGATCGCCGCCACGCCCTCGGGCCGCGGTTACATCCTGCTCGGCGCGGACGGCGGCATCTTCACGTTTGGCGACGCCCACTTTTACGGCTCCACCGGCGGCATGCGACTCAACGCCCCGGTCCTCGACCTTGCCGTCACCCCGACCGGCCACGGCTACTGGTTCGTCGGCGCCGACGGCGGCATCTTCACGTTTGGTGACGCACACTTCTTCGGCTCCACCGGCAACCTCCACCTCGCAGCACCGATCATGTCGATGGCGAGCGCCGCGAACGGCCACGGCTACTGGATGGTCGCCGCCGACGGTGGGATCTTCGCGTTCCACGTGCCGTTCGAAGGCAGCATGCCCACCATCCGTGCGCTGACCAACGCCCCGTTCGTTCCGACCGTGCGGATGCGAGCATTGCCTTCAGGGACGGGCTACTACCTGCTCGCCTCGAACGGCGCGGTCTATGCCTTCGGGACCGCCCGATTCTTCGGTTCGGTCCCAGGCGTCCAGGCCGTCGACCTCATGCTGGCCGCGTAGATACCCGGCGTCGACCACGACCGACGCCACAAGCTCAGCGCCGGTCCGGGCCGTCCCGCTGCGCCGACCCGACCGACCGCACCACGTCGGCCTGCCATTGACTTTCCGGCCAACCTCGACGGCCGCGCCCGACCGCGAGGCGATGCAGGTACTCGATGACCGTGTCGGGATCGTGGCCGAGTCGCACCAAGGCGACGCCGAGCACGGTCCCGGTACGGCCGCGTCCGCCCATGCAATGCACCGCGACGCCGGTTCCGCGCTCGAC
Source organism: Acidimicrobiia bacterium (assembly GCA_052148155.1). Taxonomy (GTDB): domain Bacteria; phylum Actinomycetota; class Acidimicrobiia; order IMCC26256; family PALSA-610; genus JBBQER01. The sequence goes on from JBKQIY010000163.1 coordinate 36,861, forward strand.
ATGCGCGATCACGTCGCTCGCGGCGCCGACCACGAGGTCGTACTCACGGTCGGGATCGTTCGGCGGCTCGCCACTGACGAGGTCTTGCAGCCGGACCGCGCGCACCGTGCACGGCGACGGGTCGTACGGCGCGAGGTCGTGGGTGAGGCACACCACATGACCGATCCCTTCCGACGCCAGTCGCGTCCAGTCGGCCCGTCCGGGATACGCCATTCCGGCCAGCGCAACCGGGGTACGGCTCACCCAGTACAGATCGTCAGGGACGCACAGATCGCCGAGGAAACCGGTGCGGGTACCGACCGGTAACAGGCGCGGCGTCACGATGTGACCGCCACGATGGTGAACCACGCGCTGAACCGGTCGCCGGGTTTCACGAGCGGTTCGGTGCCGCGGCCGATCGCGTCGATCGTCGCGGTCATCGGTTCGATCGCCGCGAAGTTGCCACGTGCCGGCACGTAAAGCTGCGCGAACGGATATGTCGGGCCGAAGCGCAGCTCGACGCTTCGTCCACCGGCGCGCAACGCGAAGCGGCGGTCGGCGCCGAGCGAGTAGTGGTCGTCGAAGGTGCGATCGGCGAGGACGGCGTCCTGCGCCGGTTGTGGCACCCGTTCACCGGTCGGGATGATGTGCCCGTCGACGAGCAGCCGGTCGCATTGCGGCCAGCGCAGCTTCCAATGCTGACGCGGTGCGCCCGGCACGCGCACAAATGGGTGCCAACAAAAAGAGACGGGGACCGCGGTACGTCCGGTCGGCTCGATGTCGGTCGTGACGCGCAGCCCTCGTTCGTCGAGTTTTGCGTCGACGGTCACGACGTGCGGGAACGGGAACGCGCGCAGGAGGTCGGGCCGGGCCCCATAGTCGAGCCGCGCGACCAGGCGCGCGCCGTGTTCGGTGGCCTCGGCGCGCACGAGATCGAACGCGGCGCCGCGTAGGTTGCCGTGCATCGGAAGTCCGTTGGGGTCGGTCGGCAGGTCGAGGCCGCGAAGGTCGACGGTTCGGCGTCCGACCCGGTACTCCCGACGTTCGAGCCGGTTTCCCCACGGATGGACGAACGGCACCGCGGTCATCCGGCCGGCGAGGAACTGCGCCAGGGTGCGCGGCCACGCAACAAATTCGTCGCCGCGATGGCGCAGCGACGCACACAGCATCCCGCAGGCGGGAAGGAAGACCGCGTCGCGGTCGCCGGCGGCGAGGGTGATCGACGGCTGACCCTTCCACGAGCCCAGCCGCAGACCAGCCTGCACGAGACTATTGGTTCGGTGTCGCGCCGGCGTTCGCGGCCGCGGCACGCTCGGCGAGCGCCGCGAGGATCGGCATCGGCTCCTGTCCGACTTCCTCGAAACGAGCGGCAAGTTCAGCGACCGTCCACCGTCCGTCGGTGCGCATGTCACGCACCTCGACCGGCTGATTCCACACCGCGACCCGACCACCGTTGACGGTGTAGATCTGGCCGGTCACGTGGCGGGCATGGTCGGAACACAAGAATGCGACCATCGGCGCAACGTCTTCGGGCTCGCCCATCTCGAGTCCGAACGGCACTTGGCCCGACATCCGAGAACGGGCGACGGGCGCGACGCAGTTCGCGGTGACGCCGTACTTGTGCATTCCGGCCGCCGCGCTGCGGACCAACGACACGATGCCACCCTTGGCGGCGGCATAGTTGGCCTGGGCGACGCTCGCGGCGAACGCACCCGACGTGAACGCGAGCATCGTGCCGCTCTTTTGCTCGCGAAAGATCGGAGCGACGGCCCGGAACACCGTGAACGTTCCTTTCAAGTGGGTCTCGATCACCGGATCCCACTCCGCCTCCGACATGTTGAAGAGCATCCGCTCCCGCAAGATCCCAGCCACACACACGACACCGTCGATACGTCCGAACGTGTCGACGGCCTGGTTCACGATCGACGCGCCACCTTCCATCGTCGAAACCGACTGCGCGTTCGCCGTCGCCTGTCCACCGGCCGCGACGATCTCGGCGACGACGCTGTCGGCGACCTCGCTGGTCGGCTCATTGCCGTCGACGCTGACGCCGTAGTCGTTCACGACGACCGCGCCGCCCTCGGCTGCACAGGCCAATGCGACCGCGCGGCCGATCCCGCGTCCTGCCCCCGTCACCGCGATGACCTTGCCGTCGAGCGCTCCCACCTGTCCCGAATTCCCTTTCGTCGTGTCCTGTGCGGGCGGCACGCTAGCGGCATACCCTGGTGGTTCATGAAGCCAGCCGGAATCCATCACGTCTCCATCTGCGTCTCCGACGCCGATGCCGGTCTCGCGTTCTACCGCGACGTGCTCGGCTTCACGCAACTTCCTCGACCCGACCTCGGCCCCGGTCATTGGCTCGACGCCGGCGGCCAACAAGTGCATTTGATGCAGTCCGACGAGCCGCGACCGAAATCCGATCATTTCGCTATCCGGGTCGACGACCTTGACGCCGCGGTCGCCGACCTGCGCGAACACGACCAGAAGGTCTATACGAGCGACCACATCGCCGGCGCCGGCCACCAGGCTTTCCTGCACGACCCGTTCGGAAACTTCATCGAACTGAACCAGCCAGAACCTGACGGGTCGCGAGCCTCAAGCTGATCCGAAATCTCGTCGCGCCGCGTTCGAGCGGCGCCGGCACATGCCCGGTTTGCGCGCCGTCTGCGCCGATGTCGCCAGCACGAGTGTCGGCACACACCCAACGCCCGGCGTCGGTCGGACCGACCTGCGGGAGTCCCGGTCGCGACCTGGGCCGCCGGTCGGGCTGAGCGTGCGAACTCGCCGAGACGGCTCCCGCGCCGGTCGCACATCAGACGCGTGAGGACGGCGGTCCGAGCGGCGGGGTACGTTCGGTCCCCACCCCTTTTGCCTCGCGCTCGGCGATGCGGCCGCCGGTAGGATCGCGGCATGGACGATGTTCTCGACACAGTGCACGACGTGTCCGCCGACTTCGACACGATCTTCACGTGGGACTACGAACGCACCCGAGGGTCGCTGGTCAAGCTCTACGAGAAGGCCAAGACGTCGCAGTGGAACGCGACCACGGACCTCGATTGGTCGGTCGATGTGGACCCCGAGAAAATCGGCCGGGAGCTCGGCGGAGGTGGCGTCGCCCGTTTCCAGGCACTGGCCGACGCTGAGGGCTCACCCGTGAAGCATTTCGGCGAAAAGGAATGGCGCCGCGTCTCGGTCGAGATTCAGAATTCGTTGCTCTCCCAGTTCATGCACGGCGAGCAGGGAGCGCTGTTGTGCACGGCCCGTATCGTCGAGACCGTCCCTTGGGTCGACGCCAAATATTACGCCGCGACGCAGGTGATGGACGAAGCTCGACACGTGGAGGTCTTCGCCCGCTACCTCGACGAGAAGCTCGGCAGCCAGTACGGCATCAACGAGAACCTGAAAGGCATCCTCGACGACATCCTGCGCGATCCGCGCTGGGACATCGCGTACCTCGGGATGCAGATCATGGTCGAGGGTCTCGCCCTCGCCGCGTTCGGTCTGTTGTATCAGCTGACGACCGAACCGCTGCTGAAGAAGCTCTTGCGCTACGTCATGAGCGACGAAGCCCGACACGTCGCGTTCGGCGTGCTTTCCCTCCAGGAGTTCTACACGCAGCTCACCGACGCGGAAATGCGCGAGCGTCAGGAGTTCGCCTTCGACGTTGCCCGCCGATTGCAGCGCCGCTTTGCCCACACCGAGATGTGGGCACGAATGGGTATCGATCCTGACGCGGTGTACCGCACCATGGATCGCGTGAACCCACCCGCCCAACAGATGTTCCAACGACTGCTGTTCTCGAAGATCGTCCCGAACTGCAAGAAGCTCGGGCTGATCGACGCGGCCGACGGATGGTTACGCCAACGCTTCACCGAGATCGGCGTGATCGAGTTCGAGGATCTCGCTGATACCGGCGAGGAATACGCCGCGCTCGACGAAGTCGCGCGAGATCGCGAGAATGCCAACGTCTAGTCGCTCTGAGTCTTCGGGGGGACGTGTGGCTGACTTCGATCGAGTGGCACTTGGCAACGCGGCCGACCGAGGCTTGCTCGCGGCGTTCTGGGCGCAACGCCAGCCCGACCGCGTGGCGGTGTATTCGGACGTCGGCGATCGCACGTTCTGCGAGATCGACGCCAACGCGAGCCGTCTCGTTCGAGCCATGCGCGCCCGAGGTGTCGAAGCGGGCGACGGGGTCGCGCTCATGTGCTCCAACCGCCCGGAGTTCGTCGAAACGGTCGTCGCGGTTCGCCGCGCCGGCTTGCGTCTCACGACGATCAACTGGCACCTCACCGCCGACGAAGCGGGATACATCGTCGACGACTGCGAAGCGACCGCCCTCATCGCCGACGCCCGCTTCGGCGACGCCGCGTCCGGCGCAGCTGAACTCGCCCCGCGGCTGCGAGCGCGTCTGGCCGTCGGTGCCACGGTCGCCGGCTTCGACAGCTGGGACGACGCGCTCGGCGAACAGTCGGGCGAGCCGATCGAAGATCCGCAGCCTGGCCGCACAATGCTCTACACGTCAGGGACGACCGGCCGCCCCAAAGGTGTCCATCGGCCGTCGGATCCGCGCGGCGATCTCGACGTCGGCCTGCTCACCCGTTACGACCCCGACGCGCACGTCCACTTGTGCACCGGACCGCTCTACCACGCGGCACCGCTCGCGTTTTCGTTGTCGGCGCCGGCCGCGCTGGGAGTCCCGATCGTCTTGATGGACGGATGGTCGGCCACAGAGACGCTCAGGCTCATCGAGCGATACCGCATCACCCACACCCACATGGTTCCGACGATGTTCCACCGGCTGCTCTCCCTCCCCGACGACGTGAAAGGCGCGCACGACCTTTCGTCGCTGATCTTCATCCTGCACGGCGCAGCACCGTGCCCGGTCGCGGTGAAGCAACGATTGATGGACTGGCTCGGCCCGATCGTGTGGGAGTACTACGCCGCCACCGAAGGGGCAGGCACCCTGGTGAGCCCGCAGACCTGGTTGCGGCGGCCGGGAACGGTCGGCAAGGTCGAACCGGCCGATCACGTCCGGATCCTCGACGCCGACGGCACCGATGCCGCGCCCGGTGAGATCGGGACCGTCTACCTGAAGGCCCCCGGACCCGACGGCAGCCGCTTCGAGTACTTCAAGGCGCCCGAAAAGACCGCCGGAGCGTACGACGGTGACTACTTCACCCTCGGCGACGTCGGCTACGTCGACGACGACGGCTACCTCTTCCTCACCGACCGGAGTGCGCACCTCGTGATCAGCGGGGGAGTGAACATCTATCCCGCCGAGGTCGAAGCGGTGCTGATCGGGCATCCCGCGGTCGGAGACGTCGGCGTGGTGGGAGTTCCCGACGACGATTGGGGTGAGATCGTCGTCGCCGTCGTCGAGCCCCAACCCGGCGTCGAACCTTCCGATCACCTCGGCGCCGAGCTGATCGAGTGGTGCCGCGACCGCATCGCGCACTACAAGTGTCCCCGGCGGGTCGAGTTCACGGGGGCGCTCCCCCGACACGACAACGGCAAGTTGTACAAACATCAGCTGCGCGAGCAGCTCCGGACCCAATAAGGACCAACATGGGCATCTGCGACGGCCGAGTGGTCATCGTGACCGGATCGGGCCGGGGAATCGGCCGCGAGCACGCGCTCGCATACGCAGCCGAGGGCGCCAAGGTCGTTGTCAACGACCTCGGCGGAGACATGCATGGCGACGGCGGGTCGCTCAGTCCCGCCATGGAAGTCGTCGAGGAGATCAAAGCAATGGGCGGCGATGCGGTCGCCGACGGCGAAAACGTCGCCGACTTCGCAGGCGCGGGCCGGATGGTGCAGCGCGCGATCGACACGTTCGGCCGTCTCGACACGATCGTCAACAACGCCGGAATCTTGCGCGACCGGATGCTGACCAACATGGAAGAGTCGGAGTGGGACGCGGTGATCGCCGTGCACCTCAAAGGAGCGTTCGGCCCGACCCGTCACGCCGCCTCCTATTGGCGAGAGCAGGCGAAGGCCGGCCACACGGTGCAAGGCCGCGTCGTCAACACCTCGTCGCCGTCGGGTGTGTTCGGCAACGCCGGCCAGACGAACTACGGCGCAGCCAAAGCCGGCATCGCGGCGTTCACGATCATTTGCGGTCTCGAGCTCGGCCGTTACGGCGTACTCGCCAACGCGATCGCTCCGGTCGCACGGACACGCATGACCGAGGCACTCGGGATCGGCGCCAAGCCCGACGACGGATTCGATGCGCTCGACCCTGCCAACATCTCTCCCCTGGTGGTCTGGCTCGGTTCGAACGACAACGTCGACGTGACCGGCCGCGTGTTCTTGGTCGACGGCGACCGGGTCTCGGTCGCCGAGGGTTGGCGGCGCGGCCCGACCGCCCGCAACGATGGGCTGCGTTGGGAGCCGGCACAGCTCACCAAAGTGGTGCCCGACCTCGTTGCGAAAGCCCAACCGAACTCCACGATGGCGTCCTAGAAGGGATCGAAGTCATGCCCATGAACCTCGATGCAGTCGGCGCAGTTTCGAAGCCCGGGGAACGCTCCTGGGACAGCACCGACGCGCTCGTCTACGCGTTGGGCGTCGGTGCGGGCCAGCTGGACCCGACCGGATTCGAGCTCGAATTTACGACCGAGAACTCGACCGCGGGCGGGATCACCCAGCTGGTGTTGCCGACGTTCCCGGTCATTGTCGGGATGGGTGCTGGGGCAATGCCGAGCTTCGGCGACATCAACTGGGCGATGCTCGTGCACGGCGAGCAGAAAATCGAGGTCTTCGGTCCGATCCCCACCGTCGGAACTGTCGTGTCGACGACCCGCATCGTCGGGATCTACGACAAGGGTTCAGGCGCGCTGGCGGTCATGGAGACCGAGTCGAAATACAAGGACTCAGGCAAAGCGGCGTTCAACACACGATTTGGTGCGTTCATCCGGGGTGAGGGCGGCTTCGGCGACAGCCGCGGCGACGCGTTGGTCGAACGTCCGAAGATCCCCGACCGGGCACCCAAACACGAGGTGACCTACGGGACTCGCGACGACCAGGCGCTGCTGTACCGACTGTCCGGCGACCGGAACCCGCTTCACTCCGATCCGGCGTTCGCGAAGCTGGCCGGGTTCCCGAAACCGATCCTGCACGGCTTGTGCACCTACGGCGTGACCGGACGGGCGCTGCTGCACACATTGTGCGGATCTGATCCTGCGAAGTTCCAGACCATGGACGCACGGTTCTCCAAGCCCGTCTACCCTGGCGACGAGCTCACCGTGCGCATGTGGGACGACGGCAACGGACGGGCCTTGTTCCAGACCGTCACCCAAGAAGGCACCGTCGTGATCGATGGCGGCATCTTCGGCTACGCAGAGCGCTGAACTTTCCCCCAACTCCCGTTCCGGCGTGAGCGAGTGATCCCGCAGACCGCTTGCTCACGCCGGTACGAACATGTTCGTTACCCGCGCCGCTCGTGCGCGCCGGACTCGAGGTTGCGAAACGCGACGCGGGCGGCGCCGATCAGCGGGCCGTCGGCGCCGAGCGCACCCGGGACGATCTGAGTGCCCCGCGAGAACTCGAGCCGGCAACTCGCGTCGAGCTCGCGCTGGGCGGCCTCAAAGAACGGTTTGGCGAAGCCGAGCGCGACGGAGCCGCTCACCACCGCGAGCGGCACATCGAGCAGGTTGGCGACCGACGCGACCGCGCGGCCGACCAGCGTCCCGGTTCGCTCGCGGATCTCGAGCGATGCCTGCGCCGGCGCGGTTCCGGTGATTCGCGCGATCGCCGAACCTGAGGCCTCCGACTCGAGGCAGCCGCGCGCGCCGCACGCACACGCGTGTCCGGCGGGTTCGACGATCACGTGGCCGATGTGGCCGGCGTTGCCGTCGGCGCCGTCGAGGAGTCGACCGTCGAGCACGATGCCGGCGCCGACGCCGGTCGAGACCACCATCGCGAGGTAGTCGGAGGCGCCGACCGCCGCGCCGAGCCAACCTTCGCCGAGCGCGAGGGCTTTGGCGTCGTTGTCGATCCACACCGGGCAGGCCGTATACGCCGACAGGCGTTCGCGGAGCGGAAACTGCCGCCACGAAGGGATGTTCAGCGGCGAGACATGCTCGCCGTGTCGGTCCATCGGCCCACCGCACCCGACGCCCAACGCGACCGCGTCGCGCCGGTCGAGCTGGTCGACGAGACGGCCCAGCGTCGCGAACAGCGTGTCGCCGTCGACGTCGAGGGGGGTGGGCGTTTCCACCCGCTGCACGAGTGTGCCGTTTTCGGCGACGATCCCTGCCGCGAGTTTCGTGCCGCCGACGTCGACCGCGATGACATCGGTCATGGAGCGCTCGTCATGGGTGCGGTCCCTCCGAGGGCGGAGGGTAGCCTCGAATCCGTGACCCTCGACAGCTTCGGTGCACGCGCACGTATGTCCGTCGGCGACCGCTCCTACAACGTGTTCCGCCTCGATGCGATCGTCAGCGATCCATATGAGCTGCCTTACTCGGTGCGGGTGCTCGTCGAAAACCTTCTCCGACGCGAAGACGGTGTCGACGTGAGCGCCGACGACATCCGCGCCGTCGCGGATCGCAGCCGTTCCGCCCAAGAGGCCGGCCACCGCGAGCTGCAATTCATGCCGGCGCGTGTGCTGATGCAGGACCTCACCGGCGTCCCCGCGATCGCCGACCTCGCGGCGGTACGTGACGCGGTGGCGCGGCTCGGGGGTGACAGCGCCACCGTCGAGCCGGGCATTCCCGTCGACCTCGTCATCGACCACTCGATCATCGCCGACTTCTCCGGCTCGTCTGACGCACTTGCCCGCAACGCCGAACTTGAGTTCGAACGCAATCGGGAGCGCTACACGTTCCTGCGTTGGGCTCAACAGGCGTTCAAGACGTTGAAGGTGTTCCCACCTGACCGGGGTATCTGCCATCAGGTAAACCTCGAGTACCTCTCACAAGTCGTGTTCCGCGACGCGGACGGATTCGCCTATCCGGACACTTTGGTCGGAACCGATTCGCACACGCCGATGGTCAATGGCCTCGGCGTGCTCGGTTGGGGGGTGGGCGGCATCGAGGCCGAGGCCGCGATGCTCGGCCAGGCGATCTCGATGTTGTTGCCGGCGATCGTGGGCATCAAGCTCGTCGGCGCGCTGTCGCCCGGCGTCACCGCCACCGACCTCGTGCTCACCGTCGCGCAGCGGCTGCGCGCACACGGCGTGGTCGGCAAACTCGTCGAGTTCTACGGCGAAGGTGTCGGGCGCGTTCCGCTCGAGAATCGGGCGACGATCGGGAACATGTCGCCCGAGTACGGATCGACAAGCACGCTCTTTCCGATCGACGACGAGACGCTGCGATATCTGCGCGCGACCGGCCGTCCCGATGATCTCGTCGCGCTCGTCGAAACCTACGCCAAAGCCCAGGGTCTGTGGCACGACGCCGCCGCGGTTCCGCACTACGACGAGATGCTCGAACTCGACCTGTCGACGGTCGAGCCGTCGCTCGCCGGACCGGCCCGACCGCAAGACCGCGTTTCGCTGTCGCACGCCAAGGCGGGTTTCGCCCAAGCCTTGGCCGGCGTTCGCCGTGACGAAGGCACAACCTTGGAGTTGGCCGACGCGCCGGTCGCGTTGGCCGACGGGCGAGCGTTCGATCTCGCCGACGGCGCGGTCGTGATCGCGGCGATCACGTCGTGCACGAACACGTCGAACCCGTCGGTCATGATCGCGGCCGGTCTGCTGGCCCGCAATGCCGTCGCGCGTGGCCTCACCACGCCGCCGTGGGTGAAGACCACGCTCGCGCCCGGTTCTCTCGTCGTCACTGACTACTACACCAAAGCCGGTCTCCTCGAGCCGCTCGCCGCGCTCGGTTTCGACGTCGTCGGCTACGGCTGCACGACCTGCATCGGCAACTCGGGCCCGTTGGCGCCGGAGATCTCCAACGCGATCGGCGAACATGACCTGTCGGTCTGCTCAGTCCTGTCCGGCAACCGTAACTTCGAAGGGCGCATCCATCCCGACGTCCGCATGAACTACCTGGCCTCGCCGCCACTGGTCGTCGCGTACGCGCTCGCGGGCACGATGGACATCGACTTGAGCTCCGATCCGATCGGCTCCGACGCCGACGGACGCGCGGTCTATCTGCGCGACCTGTGGCCGTCGGATTCGGAGATCACCAACGTCGTCGAATCGGTGCTCGATCGCAGCATGTTCGTCGAACGGTACGGCTCGTTCCTCGACGGAGACGAACGTTGGCGTGCGCTGCCGGCCCCGACTGGCGACCGCTACGAATGGGATCCGCAAAGCACCTACATCCGCCGCCCACCGTTCCTCGACGACGTGTCGGGCCAGGATCTCCCCATCGTTCCGATCACCGGAGCTCGTGTGCTGGCGCTCCTCGGCGACAGTGTCACCACCGACCACATCTCGCCCGCGGGAAACATTCGTGCGTCGACGCCGGCGGGCCAGTGGCTCATCGGCCACGGTGTCGAGGCACGCGATTTCAACTCGTACGGCGCGCGTCGCGGCAATCACGAAGTGATGGTTCGGGGGACGTTCGCCAACGTGCGGTTACGTAACCAGCTCGCCCCCGGCACCGAGGGCGGATTCACCGTGCATCTGCCCGACGGCGAGCCGGCAACGATCTATGACGCCGCGATGCAGTACGCCCGCGAGGAGGTGCCGCTCCTGGTCATCGCAGGCAAGGAATACGGCTCCGGTTCGTCACGAGACTGGGCGGCGAAAGGGTCGCTGCTGCTCGGCGTGCGAGCTGTGCTCGCGCAGAGCTACGAGCGCATCCACCGGTCGAATCTGGTCGGCATGGGAGTGCTGCCTCTCGAGTTCGTGTCGGGCGAGTCCGCCGCGTCGCTCGGCCTCACTGGCCATGAGGAGTACCGGATCGACGGTGTCGAGGCACTCGCGACCGACGGCCCCCTCCCGGCCGACGTGACCGTGGTCGCCGACCGTCGTTCGTTCGTGATGCGCGTCCGGATCGACACGCCGTACGAACGGCAGATCTTTCGTGCCGGCGGCATCCTGGCCTGCACCCTCCGGGCGATGCTCGGCTAGCCCTACCTACCGGGAGGTAGGCTGACCGGGCCCGCCGGAGCGGCGGCTTCAGGGTCAGGAGCAGGCATGTCGGTGACCGTCGAATCCGCGAACGTCGAGTCGCGGGTCGACGGTGTCGGACCGACCGCGTCGAGTGGCGCGAGCCGCGACCCGTCGACGTGGGCTCCCAACGAGCACATCAACCGCCGGTCGTCGATCCCGTTCCTCGCGCTGCATTTCGTGCCGCTCCTCGCGTTCGTGACCGGGATCACCTGGCGGGCCGTGTGGCTGGCCCTCGCGCTCTATTTCATCCGGATGCTCGCGATCACCGGCGGCTATCACCGCTATTTCGCGCATCGCAGCTACCGGCTCGGGCGGGTCCCGCAGTTCGTGCTCGCGTTCGTCGGCACGACCGCAGCGCAGAAAGGGCCGCTGTGGTGGGCTGCGCACCACCGAGCCCACCATAAGTACTCCGACACCGAACGCGACATCCACTCGCCCATCCGCGGCTTTTGGTGGAGCCACGCCGGGTGGATCCTGTGCGACAAATTCAACAAGACCGACACCGCCGCGATCAAGGACTTCGCGAAGTACCCCGAACTGGTTTGGCTCGATAAGCACGACTGGATCGGCACGTGGAGTCTCGCCATCGCGTGCTACCTGTACGCGGGGTGGAGCGGGCTCGTCATCGGCTTCTTCGCGTCGACGATCGTGCTGTGGCACGCGACCTTCTGCGTGAACTCACTTGCACACGTGTTCGGACGGCGCGTGTACGACACGCCCGACACGAGCCGCAACTCGGCGATCGTCGCGCTCATCACGAGCGGTGAGGGCTGGCACAACAATCATCACCGCTACCCGTGGGCGGCCCGTCAGGGCTTCCGGTGGTGGCAGGTCGACGTGACCTACTACGTGCTGCGCATGTTCAGCTTCGTCGGGATCGTGCGCGACATCCGCCCGGTGCCTGCCGCCGTTCGCGAGGAGGCCCGCGCCCGCCGCTGAGCCGGTGAACCGGCGCGCCGGTCGTGTCGTCCTCCAAGTCGTGACGAAGCACAGGCTGACCATGGTCGTGTTGGCCGCGATCGGTGTCGCCGCGCGCTCAGGATGTGGGAGCAAGGCGACATCGCCATCTCCCGCCAGTCCGGCCGGGACGCAGGCACCTACCACCGCCGCGCCGACGACGAGTTCCGGAGGCGGCGGCGGAGGATACGGCAACTGACGCTGCATAACTCGCTCGAAATACCCGCGTTCGCGGCACAGTACGACACACTGGTCGGATGGCGCGGGGGCAACTTCGTTTATATCTGGGCGCAGCCCCAGGCGTGGGGAAGACGTTCGCGATGCTCAACGAGGGTCGCCGACGCCACGACCGTGGCACCGACGTCGTCATCGGCATCGTCGAGACCCACGGGCGGGCGCGAACCGCCGAGCAGCTCGGCGACCTCGAGATCGTGCCGTTGCGCAAGGTCCACTACCGAGATGTCGATTTCGACGAGATGGACGTCGACGCAGTCCTCGCGCGGCGTCCTGACGTCGTGCTCGTCGACGAGCTCGCCCATACGAACATCACTGGTTCGAGAAACGACAAACGCTGGCAAGACGTCGAACAGCTCCTCGACGCCGGCCTGGACGTCATCTCGACCTTGAACATCCAGCACCTCGAATCCGTCAACGACGTCGTCGAGCGCATCACCGGCGTGAAGCAGCGAGAAACCATCCCTGACGGGATCGTACGCACCGCCGACCAGATCGAACTCGTCGACATGACGCCCGAAGCGCTGCGGCGGCGAATGGCGCACGGCAACGTGTACAAGTCGGATCGGATCGACGCCGCGCTCGCCAACTACTTCCGTCCCGGCAACCTCGCGGCCCTACGAGAACTTGCGCTGTTGTGGCTCGCGGACCGCGTCGACGAAGGCCTCGAGAGCTACCGCGATCGTCACAACATCACCGAGCCGTGGGAGACCCGCGAGCGGGTGCTGGTGGCGATCACCGGCGCGCCCGGAACCGAGGCGCTCATCCGTCGGGCCGCGCGCATGGCGCAGCGATCCCACGGTGAACTGCTCGGCGTGCATGTGCGAAGCGACGACGGCCTCACCGGCGGCGGCCGCTCCGACGCCGTCGAGCGTCACCGTCAGCTCCTCACCGACCTCGGCGGCGAGTACCACGAGGTGATCGCCTCCGATATCGCGGCGGCGCTCGCGGAACTCGCTCGGGTCGAGAACTGCACACAGCTGGTACTCGGGGCGAGCGGCCGCTCCCGCTGGGCCGAACTGACGCGCGGTTCGGTGATCAACCGTGTGATCCGACTGTCCGGCCCGATCGACCTGCACGTCATTTCTCAAGACAAAGCCGGTGTACGCGTCCGCGATGAGCGACCACACCGGCCGCTCGTCGGGCGCGCGTCGGCGTTGTCGATGCGGCGGCGGCTGTCCGGACTCGCGGTCGGGGCCATCGGCCTGCCGGTGCTCACGATCTCCCTGTCGAGATTGCGGGGAGATCTCAACCTCGGCTCGGTGCTGTTGCTGTTCTTGTTGTTGATCGTCGCGACCGCGGCCACCGGCGGTCCGGTGCTCGCGATCGGCACCGCGGTCGCCGCGTTCTTGTGCGCTAACTACTACTTCACGCCGCCGATACACCGTTTCACGATCGAACGGCACGAGAACGTGCTCGCGTTGATCGTGTTCGTCGTCGTCGCGGGAGTCGTCAGTGCGTTCGTCGACGCGGCCGCTCGTCAAGCGCGCGACGCGGCGCGTGCCCGTGCTGATGCCGAGACGCTGGCCCGTCTGGCAGCCAACGTGCAACAGGACGACCCCCTCGCCGATCTCGTCGTGTTCGTACGGTCCTCGTTCGGACTTGACGGCGCCAGCGTGCTCGCCCGCTCCGACGGGACATGGCACACCGAGGCCGGCGCCGGCCCCAACCCTCCCTCGTGTCCTGAAGATGCCAATCTCACCTTGCCTCTCGGCGAAGATGTGGTGCTGGCATTGGTCGGAGGCCGGCTCACAGGCGCCGACCGGCAGGTGCTCAACGCATTCGCGGCCCAGCTGACCGGCGCCCGAGACCGGGCGCGTCTGTCGGAAGCCGCGGCGCAGGCCACCGAGCTGACCCAGGCCAACGAGTTGCGCACCGCGCTGCTCCAAGCCGTTTCCCACGACCTGCGCACGCCGCTCGCGTCGATCAAGGCGTCGGCGTCGAGCCTGCGTCAACCCGATATCGAATGGTCGAAACAGGACGAGGCCGAATTTCTCCAGACGATCGAGGAAGAAACCGACCGGCTGACGGCACTGGTATCGAACCTGCTCGACATGAGCCGCTTGCAGGCCGGTGTGCTGCAGCCGACGCTACGACCCGTGAACCTTGAAGAGGTCGTCCCGGCCGCGATTGCCAGCTTGGGTGAGCGAGCGTACGGCGTCGTGTACGACGTGCCCGAGCGGCTCAGTCCGGTACGTGCCGATGCCGCGTTGCTCGAACGGGTCGTCGCGAACCTGGTCGAGAACGCGATGCGATGGTCGCCCGGAGACCGCCCCGCGCGCGTCACTGCCGGCCGCGTGCACGATCGGGTCGACCTGCGGGTCATCGACCACGGTCCGGGGATCGCGGCCGGCTCGCGCGAGCAGGTGTTTCAGCCCTTCCAACGGCTCGGCGACCGGGGCGGTACCGGAGTCGGGCTCGGCCTCGCGGTCGCGCGGGGCTTCGTACGCGCGATGGAAGGTGAGTTGTTGATCGAAGACACCCCCGACGGAGGCACGACCGCGGTCGTCAGCCTCGGAGTCGCTCCGTGACCCTCGTGCTCGCCGTCGACGACGAACCGCAGCTCCTGCGCGCGTTGATCACCAACATGCGCGCGCGCGGCTACGACGTCGACGGTGCAACAACTGGTGAAATCGCGCTCGAGATGGCCGCGCGCCGCCATCCCGACGTCGTCGTGCTCGATCTCGGACTCCCCGCGCTCAGTGGCATCGACGTGATCCACGGTCTGCGAGGCTGGAGCGACGTTCCCATCATCGTGCTCTCCGCTCGCGACGCCGAACGAGACAAGATCGCCGCGCTCGACGCCGGCGCCGACGACTACGTCACCAAGCCGTTCGGGATGGGCGAGCTGCTCGCACGCGTCCGTGCCGCGCTCCGGCGAGGTGCACCAGCAACTGAGGAGGCGACCGTCGCGACTGGGGCGTTCACGATCGACCTCGCGGCCAAACGTGTCACCAATGCCGGTGGCGAAGTGCGCCTCACGCCAACCGAGTGGCATCTCGTCGAGGTGCTGGTGCGCAATGCCGGCAAGCTGGTGACGCAGGGCGCGCTGCTCCGCGAGGTGTGGGGACCGGAGTACGGAACTGAAACCAACTACCTGCGGGTGTATATGGCGCATATCCGGCGCAAGCTCGAACCTGATCCAGCCAACCCGCGCTTTTTCATCACCGAGCCCGGCATGGGCTACCGCTTCGAAGATCCCGAACGGATCGACTCTTAGTTTTCTCTTAACCGCGCGGACGAGAATCGGTCCGTGACGACAGCGGCCCCTGTGCAGGCGTCCCTCGTCGCACCACAGGCGCGATCGGCGGCGCGAGCTCGTACGTCGGACCGCGCATTTCTCGTCGTCGTCGTGGTCGTCGTCAATGCGGTCGTGACCCTCGGTCTGTGGTTGCGTCACGGTGATCTGCACGCCGTCAACGGTCCCGGCGGCGTCGCGATCGCGGCCGGACAACTCACCGCGCTGGCCGGAACCGACGCGGTGCTGATCCAGCTCCTGTTGATGGCGCGGGTTCCGTGGCTCGAACGTCAGGTCGGGCTCGACCGTCTCGCGGTGTGGCATCGTTGGAACGGCTTCGCAGCGGTGTGGCTCCTGGTCGGCCACGCGGTGCTCACGACCCTCGGGTATGCCCAAAGCAGCCACGTGTCGCTGGTCTCGGAGACCCGCGACCTGGTTGCCCACTCTCCCGACGTGTTGATGGCCATCGTCGGCCTCGTCCTGCTCATCGCGGTCGGGGTTTCATCGGCGCGTGCGGCACGCCGAAAACTGTCGCGGGAGACGTGGTATTCGATCCATCTGTACGCCTACCTCGGCGTCGCGCTCTCGTTCGCGCATCAACTTGCGGTCGGGACCGACTTCAGCGGCGATCCGATCGCCCGGGCGTGGTGGGTTTCGCTCTACGTCGTCGTCTTCGGCTCCGTTTTCGTCTGGCGAGTGGGATGGCCGCTGTGGTTCAACGCACGGCATGCGCTACGCGTTCGAGAAGTCAAGAGTGAGGCTCCCGGCGTCGTGTCGATCTATTTGAGTGGGCGCCGGCTCGAGATGCTCGACGCGCAATCCGGACAGTTCTTCCTCTGGCGCTTTCTCACACCGGACCGCTGGTGGAAGGCACATCCGTTCTCGCTGTCGGCGGCCCCGAACAAACGGAGCGTTCGCATCACCGTCAAGGACCTCGGCGACGACACCCGAAGTCTCCAACGCGTCCGTCCAGGCACGCGAGTGTTCGCCGAAGGACCGTACGGGACATTCACCGCGCATCGCCGCACTCGCCGCAAGGTGCTGCTCATCGCTGGCGGGATCGGCATCACGCCACTGCGGGCCCTCCTCGCGTCGATGCCAGCTTCGCCGGGCGATCTCACCCTGCTCTACCGTGCCGTGTCAGCCGACGACGTGATCTTCAAAGATGAGCTTGCGCAGCTCGGAGCGCGTCGCGGAATCGTGCTCCACGCCCTGCTCGGAGACGAAATCGGCGATGATCGAACCGATCAGCTCGGCGTGACGGCGATCACCCGGCTCGTACCCGATGTCGAATCGCGCGACGTCTTCGTATGCGGCCCACCCGGTCTGGTCGATGCTGTACGACGCCGGCTCCGGCTGATCGGCGTTCCTGCTGCGCAAATCCACTTCGAGCGGTTCGAGTTTTGAGGAGGATGTACCCGGTGCGACGCGTCGTCACGGTCATCGTTGCCACCATCGCCGGCATTGTGCTCCTCGCGTCGTTCCACACCTCTCCGGGCGTCGCGACCCGACCAGTCGCCCGAGGACGTCCCGCGTTGCAGCCACCCGCGGGTGGGACGCCGCCGACAAGCGGGACGCGATCGGGCACGAGCGGGCCGGTGTCACCGGCGACCAATCCCGGAACGAATCCGGCGCCCAACGCGACCGGACGCCCTCCGGCGACGGCGTCACCCCCAACCACTCCCGCGTCGCGCACCGTCGTCGGCCCGGTCGTGTCGAACCAATACGGCGACGTGCAGGTCGAGGTCGTGGTCCGTGACGGCCAACTAGAAGACGTCGAGGCGCTCGAACTTCCATCCGACCGCCAGCGGTCCCGGTACATCAACAGCATCGCCGGTCCCGAACTGCGCCAAGAGGCATTGCAGGCGCGCAGCGCCAACATCGACGTGATCAGCGGCGCGACCTACACGAGTCAGAGCTACGCGCAGTCGCTGCAAAGCGCACTCGATCAGGCCGGAATATGAACCGCAAGACCGTCGACCGTCCAACGCGACGGGTCGAGCCGATGTGGGGAACCATGATCAGCCTGTTCGTACTCGACCCCGTCGACCCGGCCGTCATCGACGACGTCTTCGGTTGGTTCCAACGGGTCGACGACCTGTTCAGCACCTGGCGCGCTGACAGCGAGATCAGCCGAATCGGACGCGGCGAGCTAACCGCCGCGCATGCAAGCCCAGAAGTGCGCGAGGTCCTCGCGCTCTGTGAGCAGATGAAACACGCGACGTGCGGCGCGTTCGACATCGCGGTCGGCGCCGACGCAGATATCGAACCCCGCCCTGGACTCGCGCCACTCGACCCGTCCGGTCTGGTCAAAGGCTGGGCGCTCGAACGAGCCGTCGACCGACTCGCAAGCGGTGGCGTCTCCCACCTTGCGCTCAACGCCGGAGGCGACGTCGTCGTACGCGGAGGTGTCGGCGATGACCGGCCATGGCGGATCGGTATTCAGCACCCCTGGCGCCACGACCGCGTCGCCGACGTCGTCTGGGTCACGAGCGGCGCGGTGGCGACCTCGGGTCGCGCTGAACGCGGCGACCACGTCATCGATCCCCGCAGCCGACGGCCGGCGCAGGGGCTGATGTCGGCCACGGTCGTCGGGACCGACCTCGCGATCGCGGATGCGCTCGCAACCGCGGCCGTCGCCGTCGGGTCGATCGCGGCGCCGTGGCTGACCGGCCGTTCCGACACCCAGGCGTTGGCCATCACCGACGCGGGTGCCGTCGTCACGACCTTCGGCTTCGACGAATACCGCTCCAGGTGACTTCCTGGCGCGGAGCGCGACATTCGCCCGGCGGTTCACAGGAGATCCACATGCGAAACCGCGCTGGCTCCGAGTTTTCTGTGGTCTTCTATGGACCTTGAGAAAACTCTCCGCCCCCATCATCGCGGTCCTTGCCGCTGCCACCCTCGCTGCCTGCGGTGGCAGCTCAAAAGCGAACACCGCGGCCACGACTCCCTCGTCGACGACCGTCGTCGCCGGCGCAGCCGGCACCGGAGGCTTCGCGGCCTTCACCACGTGCCTCAAGCAGCACGGCGTCACCCTCCCAGCCGGATTCGGCGGCGGCCGGCGCGGCGGTTCCGGATTCCGCGGAGGTTCCGGCGGTCGCGGCGGCGGCTTCTTCGGTGGTGGCGGTGCGGGGCTGCCGTCCGCGGACCAGACGGCGCTCAGCGCATGCCGATCGAAGCTACCGACCGGCGGGTTCGGCCGCGGGTTCGCCGGCGGTGCCAGCGCAACGCAGATCAAGGCGTACATGTCGTGCCTGAGCCAAAACGGTGTGAAGGTACCGACTACGACCTCGACGCCCGCAGGCGCAGGAGGTTCCGGCTTCCGAGGCTTCGGCGCCCTGCGCGGCCTGCGCACCGATCCCCACTACGCGGCCGCGAGCAAGATCTGCGCGCCGTTGCTGCCCGCCCGCGGCGCGACGACGACCACGACAGCAGCAGCCGGCTGACCAGTCCACCTGCTGATCAGCCCATCAGCAGCACGGCCCGGTCGCGTCCAATCGAATCAGCGCAAAAGAACCGGTGAGGTGACATGCGCAAGCGGCTCTTCCTGAACGGGATTCTCGCGCTCGTCGTGCTCGCGGCGGCGGTCGGGACGTACTTCACCGTCCGCTCCACGAAGAGTTCGGCATCGACGACGCAGATCTATGCGACAGCGACCCGGGCCAACGTATTGTCGAGCGTCACGTCGACCGGCAACGTCGAGGCGCCGACGGATCTGTCGCTGTCGTTTCAGCAGTCCGGCCAGGTCACCTCCATTCTGGTGTCGGTCGGACAGCACGTCGTCGCGAATCAGGCGCTCGCCACCGTCGACGACACCGCAGACGCAATGGCACTGTCGTCCGCGCAAGCTGGCCTCACGTCGGCGCAGGCCAGCCTCGCGGGCTTGATACAGGGGGAGACGCCGATCGAACGCCAGCAAGACGCCATGGGCGTCGTCGCGGCCAGTCAAGGCATCACCCAGGCGCAGCAGGGCGTCACCGACGCCCAGCAGAGCGCGGCCGCCGACTCGGCGAAATTCCAAGCTTCCGTCACCCAGGCGCAGCAGGCGGTCACCGCCGCGCAGTCGAATCTGACATCGGCGCAGAACGCCGTCCAGCAGGCAGAGAGCGCGTTGTCGACACTGCAGGCGACGGCTGATCCTGGACATCCGATCGGAGCGTCGACGGACGCGTTGACGACCCGATACGAAATCGTCCAGGCGCACTGCCCCACACCCGCGACGCCCGGTTCGACCTACGACGGCGTCGAGTGCGCACAGGTCTCCAACCTCTTGAACTTCGTCAAGGGCGTGCAGTCGGCGCAGTCGAGCGTGACCCAAGCCCAAAGTGCTGTCACGCAAGCGCAAGCCGGGCTGACCAGCGCGACGCAAGCGCAGTCGAGCGGCGAGATGCAGGACCAACAGTCGATACAGAAGGCACAAGATCAACTCACGACCGCGCAGACCCAGTACCAGACGACGTTGGTGGGCAATGCGGTCAAGCAATCGCCGCCGTTGCCGGCGCAGCTCGCTCAGTCGCAGGCGTCGATCGTCTCGGCCCAAGCTCAGTTGCAAACCGCGCAGAAGAACCTGAGCGAGACGACGCTACGCGCCCCGGTCGCCGGTGTCGTCGCGGCCGTTAACGGCCTCGTCGGTCAGCAGTCGGGCAGCGGCGGCGGCGGTTCGTCGTCCTCGTCATCATCGGGCGGCTCGAGCGCGTCGTCGGGTGCGTCGTCTTCTTCTGCTTCGTCATCGTCGAGTTCGGCGTTTATCGAGCTGACTGACGTGAACCTCCTCGAAGTCAAGGTCGGCTTCACCGAAACCGACGCGCCGAACGTGCACGTCGGGCAGGCCGCCACCATCACCCTCGACGCGTTACCGAACCAGACGTTCACCGGCCACGTGATCGAACTCGACACCGACTCGACACTCGTGAGCAACGTCGTCACCTATTACGCGCTGATCTCGTTCGACACCACACCCACAGGCGTGAAGCCGGGCATGACGGCATCGGTCAACGTCGTGCTCCAGAACGTCAACGACGCGATCACATTGCCGACTTCGGCAGTGTCGACGACGGGGACAACCGAAACCGTGACCGTCAAGGCCAAGGACGGGACCGTCAGTTCGAAACTGATCACGATCGGGCTGCGCGGTGACAATGCGGTGCAGATCATCAGCGGTCTCAACGTCGGCGACCAGGTCGTGGAGACCTCGACCGCTTCGACAGGATCGAGTTCGATCCTCGGACGCTTCGGCGGTGGCGGCCTGGGCGGTGGCGGCCTCGGTGGTGGCGGCCTCGGTGGCGGTGGCGGTGGCGGCCGCGGCGGCGGATGACGATGACAACCGATCATCCTGTCATCGCGATCCGTGACATCACGAAGCTCTACGGAGAAGGCGACACGCAGGTCCGTGCGCTGCGCGGCGTCAGCCTCGATATTTTCCAGGGCGGGTATGTCGCCATCATGGGTGCGTCGGGGAGCGGCAAGAGCACGCTCATGCACATCCTCGGATGTCTCGACGTCCCGACTTCCGGCCGCTACCTGCTCGACGGCATGGACGTCTCGAGACTCGACGATTTTGCGCTGTCGGTCGTGCGGAACCGCAAGATCGGATTCGTGTTCCAGAGCTTCAACCTGATCCCACGTACCTCCGCGTTCGCGAACGTCGAACTCCCCATGGTGTACGCCAACGTGCGCAAAGAAGAGCGTCAAGAACGCGCGCTCGCCGCCCTCGTCAAAGTGGGACTCGGTCACCGCGGTGACGCGCTCCCGAATCAGCTCTCCGGAGGTCAGCAGCAGCGCGTCGCGATCGCGCGCGCGATCGCGACGAATCCGACCATGATCCTCGCCGACGAACCCACCGGGGCGCTCGACAGCGTGTCCACCGGCGAGGTGCTCGAACTGTTCGAGGGACTGAACGAAGAGGGCCGCACCGTGGTCATGATCACGCACGAACCCGATGTCGCGGCGCGGGCTCGACGGCTCATCCGGTTGCGTGACGGGCTGGTCGTCGAGGACACGGCGCACACCGCTGTGATCGCAGGATTCGGCGCCGAGAAAAGCGCAGTCCGATGAATCTCTCGAGTGTCCGTATCGCGCTGCGGGGAATCGTCGCCAACAAGCTTCGCTCGTTCCTCACGACGCTCGGCATCGGGATCGGTGTCGGGTCCGTGATCGTGCTCGTCGCGGTCGGCAGCGGTTCCGCCGTCGCGAGCCGGAAGAGTTTGGAAGCGCTGGGCTCGAATCTGCTGACCGTGCGGACCGGCGGCTTCGGTTTCGGAGCGCGGGGAGGGACACAAAGCGCGACGTACTCGATCACCGACAGCGACGTGACGGCCCTCGAGAACAAGCAAAACGCGCCTGACGTCGCTGAGGTCGTCCCGGCCGTGAACGTGAGTAGCGAGTCGATCGTCTACAACGGCGCGACGGACACACCAAGCACGATCTCAGGAACGACGACCAACTTCAGCTCGGTACGCAACTATCCGGTGCAGTGGGGTTCCTGGTTCACCCAACAGCAGTACGACACGCACGCCAACGTCGTGGTGCTCGGGTTGACCGACGTGAAGGACCTGGTCGGTCAGAATGCGGTCGGCTCGGCGCTCGTCGGTCAGCAGGTGCTCATCGGCGGCAGCTCATTCAACGTCATCGGTGTGTTCAAGTCCAAAGGCACCAACGGGTTCCAAGACCAGGACAGCATCGCGATCATGCCGCTCACGACTGCACGCGACACGTTCGTCGGCAACAACGGAACGGTCAGCGGTGTGACGGTGCAAGCCAAGAGCGCAAGCCGCGCGACCGCCGCGCAGACCGAAGTGACAGACGTGCTGGTCGCCCAGCACCCGGGATCGACCTCCACCGACTTCAGCGTGTTGAATCAAGCGTCGGCGCTGCAAGCGGTCTCAACGAACAACCGCACCTTCACGGTGCTCCTCGCTGCGGTCGCAGGGATCTCCTTGCTGGTCGGGGGCATCGGCGTGATGAACATCATGCTCGTCACGGTCACCGAGCGCACCCGCGAAATCGGTATCCGCAAGGCGGTCGGAGCTCGTCACGGACACATCCTCACCCAGTTCCTCGTCGAGGCCACGCTGCTCGCCGGCATCGGTGGCGTCCTCGGCGCGGTGGGCGGCATCGCACTCAGCGCCTTCGTGAAGATCGACAATGTTGTACCCGTCGTCGAGCCGTACTCCGTGATCCTCGCGTTGGCGTTCGCGATCGGTGTCGGCTTGTTCTTCGGAAGCTATCCAGCCAACCGGGCCGCCAAGCTGCGTCCGATCGACGCACTCCGTTACGAATAATCGGTGCGTACACCCAGCTCGAATGACAAGGACAGGTGATCGTGAGCGTTCTCGATCC
Source organism: Acidimicrobiia bacterium (assembly GCA_052148155.1). GTDB lineage: Bacteria > Actinomycetota > Acidimicrobiia > IMCC26256 > PALSA-610 > JBBQER01. The sequence goes on from JBKQIY010000163.1 coordinate 59,678, forward strand.
AACGCAAGCGAGCGGGCAACCGCCGGTATCGCTCGTCGACATCGACAAGATCGAGCCCGATCAGGCCTTGATGGCCGATCTACGCAAGACCCGTATCACCACGCCCGCGACGCGTGTCCTGCTTATCTTGATCGTGTTGAGTGTCTCGTTTCTCGCCGGAGCGTTCGTCGACCGAGAGGAACGGCCGTCGAGCAGTACGTCGTCGAGTCTGTCGTCGCTCATCTCGCAGTTCCGTGGCGGGCGCGGCGGCTCGGGCGCCGCTGCCGGATCGGGCGGCATCGGATCTTTCTTTAGCGGCGCCGGAGGCGCGACGACCGGCACTGTGAAGCTCGTCGAGGGCTCCAACGTGTACATCCAGAACACGGCCGGCGACGACATCGAGGTCACGACCACCCCGGCGACGAAGGTCACGATCAGTCAGCCCGGCACCGTCCAAAAGCTCGCGGTCGGGAGCACCGTCAGCGTCGTGGGAACCGCGAGCACCGACGGCACCTCGATCGCGGCCACCAGCATCGGCCCCAGCACCGGTCGCGGCGGATTCGGCGGCCTCGGTGGCGGTGGCGGCGGCGGCGGGGCCGCAACCGGAGGCTGACCGGCCAAGCTGATGGTGTCCGCCGGCGAGCACCCGGCCGCGAACACGTCGCCTCGGCGCGTCGATCGCGATCTGTGACCGAATGCGAGCGACTCGTCCACTGTGACCGGCCACCTGCTGTTGCGTCGAACCGTCGTCGCGGTGACGCAACAGTCGTCGGGATCCACCGCGATCCGAACGACGTTCTCGACGCCGCAGGCAGTCGTGCACCGCAAACTGGGCGCGGCGTCCAGCCCCCGGGACCATCGCGAAGAGATGATCAAACTGGCGAGACGGGACTACGCGGTCTTCAACACTTGGACGACGAACCACAGCGTCTCGTCGGGAGCGATGCCGCTCCCTGGGCTGCGCGCCCCGTAGGCCAACGCGGGCGGGATGCCGAGCAGACGCTCGCCGCCAACCCGCATGCCCGGAATCCCCTGCGTCCATCCGGGCACGACGTCAGCGAGCGAAGTGGTAAACGACTGATGCCGCGAATACGACGAGTCGAAGATCTTGCCCGTCGAGCACGACACGCCGATGTAGTTGACCGTCACGGTCGCGTCTGGTTTCACGACCGCGCCGGTCCCGACCTTCAGGTCCTGCTTGACGAGGTCCGTCGGTGGCGGGCCGACCTTGACCGGAACCGCAGGCGCGCCCGCCGGTAACGGACCCGACATCGCGACGCACGGCTTGCCGGCGACCGAGCCGGCCACGGTCGTGGTCGGCCCGGACGTCGTGCTCGAGGCGCTACTGCCGCTGTTGCCACGCGCCCGCGCCACAAGCACAATCGCGACCGCAAGGGCGAGGACCAGCCCCACGGCCGCGAGCGTGAGCCGCCTCCGCTGCGCCCGCCGGCGCGCCTGTTCGACGGCGGCTGTGCGCGCCGTTCGGTTCTGTTGCCTGCGCTGACGGTTGGCTGAACTCACGAGACAGAACGTACCAAGCCCGCACACCAATCCTGGGGAGCTCGGCACGCCGGTGCGCGACCGGCCCGAGAGGCGTCGCGACGATCAGCTGACGCGGGCTGCCGGCCTTGGCTGACGTTGCGCTCGCGTGCGCAGATCGGTCGAGCTCGCCCAAGCCGGCGTGCACCCACCTCGAGCGCTTCAAGCTCAGGCGCCACGATCAGCGTGACCGCGACCCTGCTTCGGATCGTGCGTCGATCCGCCGTTTCGTGCCGGTCGGGTTCGTTCATGCTCGCACACGCCACGGTGCCGGTCGTCACACCGGTTTGCCGTCCGGGCACCACGCGTTGGCCGGCACATCGACGCACGGATTCGGCATCGAGGTCAGCGTCGTCGGTAACCGATGCATGACCGCGCCGGTCGTTTTTGGATATTTCGCACCGGCCGGGCAGGTGCCGAACCCGGTGTCGCACAGCACCTGACCGAGCAGGCTGCCGCCGGTATTCGCCGCAGTCGTGAGCGCTCCGCAGGTCGGCTGGAGGGTCTGCAGGTTGGGTGGCGCACTGCCGTCCGGTGCCGTATTGCCGGCGTAACAGTTCTGCGGTTGGTGCGCAGAGATGGTGATCTGTCCGAAGTCGACGTTGCTCGGATTCCCGAAGTAGCCGTCGTGCGAGAAGGTGTTGTGCAGGAGTGCGTCGTTCTCGGGGTCGTACACGCAACCCAACCCGGTTGTCTGCACGCCACCGGTTCCTGCGCACGTCTGACCGAGCACCGGCTTGTCGCTGTCAGGGTAGGGAACGAAAAGGATTCCCCACGCCCCGTTGTTCGTGAAGGTGTTGTCCATCACTGTGTCGTTGCGGCCGCCGGAGAGTGTCATCCCGGTACCCACCGGACCGGCCGCCGCGCTCCCCGCGGCCGGAACGTCCGGATTGTTGTTGTCGTGCACGTTGTTGTCGACGAACACCCAGCACGAGTGTGTGTGCGTGATCGGACTGATGTCGTTGTTCGGGCATGTGCCGTTCTGAGGTGCCGGCGGGTCACCGCCGATCTGCGTGTTGGTGTCCAGGCCGTCTTCGTTGTTGTCGAACTGTGAGTGTTCGATCACGATCGCGCCACCCGAGTTCGTGCCCGAGTACCCGAGCGCGTCGAACTCCATCCACGCGTCGCTGATCGTGATGTCGCATACCTGCAGGCACGCGCCGACATACATGCCGGAATCGTTGAAGTTGCTCGCATACGTATTCGTCCACGTGGCCGGACCTTGCGAGTTCGAAGAGAAGATGCCGTATTGCGCGGCGGTGCCCTCGCCGCCGAAGAACGTCGAGGTCGCGGTCAGATAACTCCCGGAGTAGCCGTGCAGACCGACCGCTCCCGAGTCGGCGCCGCCGTTCCACCAGATCGCGTTGCCCGATGAGTCAGACCCGGCGAGGAAGTTGCATACCGTGAGGTTGTCGACACTGACTCCGTTGGCTTTCCAAATCACGATGCCGTTGCGGCCTTCGTGCTTGCCGTCGGTGCCGACACGGCCGTACGTCTGCTCACTTGGGTTGCCGCTACACGCGGGCGCGCCTGGCTTGGTCCCATCGACGATCACCGAGTTGCGATCCATGCCGCGCATGTGAACGTTCGACTTGTCGATGAACACGCCGCCGAAGCCGCCCGACGAGACATACTCGGACGGCGGGCCAGTCGTGTCGGCGGTCTCGTGGTAATCGCCGGGCGCGACGAGGATCCAATCGCCGGCTCGCGCCGCGTTCACCGCGGACTGAATCGTTCGGTATTGGCCGACATGTCCGTCGAAGGTGCCGACGAGGAGCACCCGCGCTGGGTTCCCCGCGACGCTCGTCGTCGGTTGCGTCGCCGCGCTCGCCGCCTTCGACGACGAGCCACACGCGGCCAGCGTGCAGACCACGAGCATCGATGCGCTCAGGATCGCTCCCGCGCGTGCGACCCGTGATGACCGAATCGGATCCATGGCTCTACCCCTCGCCGCCGCTTCGCGGAGCGGGCCGATCCTAACGACTCCGTCGACGGCGACCGCGGGGATGTCGTCGGGGTCGTGCGCCGCCTACGTTGGGGGAGTGGAAGTCGTCGATCCAGCAACGCTGCCCGATCTCGACACGCCGTACGCGATCGACCCGGACGCCCCCGCGCAGTTCGCATCGGCGGGGCATGTCATGTTGGCGGGATTGGCGGCCGCCTCCGAGATTGCCGCGTACCGAGACCATTTGGAGGCCGCGGCAGCGAACACGAACCGGGAGCGCCGACCGATCAGCGAACGCGACACGTATTCGGCCGCGTTCCTCCAGAGCTTCAACCTGTGGCGTACCGACGACGTGTGCCGCCGGTTCGTGTTTTCGTCCCGCTTCGCGAAAGCCGCCGCCGATATTCTCGGTGTGAGCGGCGTGCGCATCTATCACGATCAGGCGCTGTTCAAAGAGCCCGGCGGCGGCCACACACCTTGGCATCAGGACCAGTTCTACTGGCCGGTCGACACCGAAAAGACAGTCACGATGTGGATGCCGCTCGCCGATCTTGACCCGAGGGTCGGTTCGATGACCTTCGCGACCGGAAGTCACCGGGCCGGCAAGTTGCGCGGGCATGCCATCTCCGACGAGAGCGAACAGGCCTACGCCGCGTTGGTTCGTTCCGAGCACCTTGCCGAGCACAGCTACGGGGCGATCCGAGCCGGCGATGCCACGTTCCACGCAGGGTGGACGTTGCATCGTGCCGGTCCGAACCCCACCGAACGGATGCGTCCCGTGATGACGGTCATCTACTTCGCGGACGGCGCGCGTGTCTGCGAGCCTGATTCGGTGTATCAGCAGTTCGATCTCGGTGTCTGGCTCCCCGGATTATGTCCCGGCGATCTTGCCGCGAGTCCAATCAACCCGTTGCTCTGGCCGGTCGGCGCGTCATAAAGACCGCCGACCAGTCGTTTCGATTCGCCAACATCTCCTCGAGGTTCGGCGCGCGCCTTGACGCCGCCAGAGTCGACGCAGATGGGTTGCGGTCGAGGGCGCATCGGTCGGCCGCACGGACGCCACGGGCAAGCCCTACGAGCGGACGGCTCGTTGATCGCAGGCACCTCGAGCAGCGCAGCAACGGACCCACGCACAGCTGCGCGACGATGACCGAGGTGACCGCGTCGACCTTCGCGTCGTGCGGAGCAGGATCAAGGACCGCGGATTTCGCGACGTCATCGCCCGATCCGGCCGGCCGAGCGCCGCACTGGTCGGTCGGATGCTGGTGGTCTGCCTTCCTGCGAGACTGGCGGCGTGAGCCTGTACGAAGACCACGTGCTGCCGAGAGTCATCGACGTGATGTTGGGCAACCAGCGGATCGGAAAGCTGCGCCGGCGCGCGCTGACGGAGTTGAGCGGCGTCGTCGTCGAGGTCGGCTTCGGGAGCGGTGCAAACGTCCCGTACTACCCGGACGCGGTGGAGCGGGTATACGCGATTGATCCGGCGCTGGTCGGCAGGAAGCTCGCGGAGAAACGGCTCGCGGCGTCGAGTGTTCCCGTCGAGTTCGTCGGCCTCGACGGTGCCGCGATCCCGCTCGATGATGCGTCGGTCGACAACGCGCTCAGTACGTGGACGTTGTGCACGATCCCCGACGTCGATGAGGCGTTGCAGGAAGTGCGGCGGGTGTTGCGGCCCGGAGGGCGTCTCGTGTTCCTCGAGCACGGACTCTCCCACGACCCAAAAGTTGCGCGACGCCAACGCCGCTACAACGGAATCCAACGGCGTGTCGCGGGCGGCTGCCACCTCGACCGTGATCCCGCCGCCCTGATCGCAGCCTCCGGACTCGATCTCGAGCAGGTCGAGACGTTCGCGATCGCCGGACCAAAGATCATGAGCTACATGTATGCCGGCACCGCACGGAAGCGATCGTATGAGCGCAGGTGACGCAGGCCCGATTTCGGGTTTCGTCGTCGGTGGCGGTGAACGGTGGCGTGACCCCTTCCCTATGTACCGGTGGCTTCGCGAACATGATCCGGTCCACTTCGTCGAAGCAGGCGACTATTGGGTCCTGTCACGGTTCGCGGACGTTTCGGCCGCCGCGATCGATACGCAGATGTTTTCCTCCGCTCGTGGTCTGACCTTCACCTCGAACGAACGGGAACTTGTCGGTCTCGATCGGGATGCAACGCCGATCGTGATGATGGATCCACCCGAGCACACCGAGTTCAGGCGGTTGCTCGCGCGCGGGTTCACGCCAAAACGGGTCGTCGAGCTGGAACCGGCGATACGGGCGTTTGTCGGTCAGCGGATCGACCGACTTCGAGCGGCCGGCTCCGGCGACATCGTCGCGGACGTATTCAAACCTCTGCCCAGCTTCGTCGTTGCGCACTATTTGGGGGTTCCAACATCGGATCGCGCTCGATTCGATCGTTGGACCGACGCGATCGTCGCCGCGAACGCGCGGGGCGGAGCGCTCGGGGCGCCAGAAGCGGTCGGGGAGATGATCGAATACTTCGCCGCGCTTGCGGAGCGGCGACGACGCGATCCGGGCGACGACACGATCTCCGATCTGGTGCGACTCCAAGCCGCGGGAGTGGCAGTTTCGGTCGTGCAGATCCTCGGTTACGCCTTCACGATGGTCGCGGGCGGGAACGATACGACCACGGGTCTCCTCGGCGGTGCGGCCGTACTTTTGACCGTCCATCTCGACCAACGCGAAGCGCTGATCGAGGCGCCCGACATGATCCCGAACGCGGTGGATGAGTTCTTGCGCCTGACCTCGCCGGTGCAGGGACTGGCCCGGACGGTCACACACGATCTCGACTTGCATGGACGTCTCATCCGCGAACACACCAAGGTGCTCTTGCTCTTCGCAGCCGCGAACCGGGATCCCGACGAGTTCGGTCCGACTGCCGAAGACTGTGACGTCACCCGGAACATCGACCGGATCCTCAGCTTCGGATTCGGACCGCATCACTGCCTCGGAGCCGCGGTGGCGAAACTCCAAGCGCGGGTCGCGCTCGAGGAGCTGCTCGCTCGCTGCCCGAGATTCGCGGTCGATCCCGACGAAGGTCGCTACGCCGACGGGTCGTTCGTTCGACGGTACGCGTCGTTGCCTTTCATCGCCGACACCACCTCCTGAGCAGGGCAGCGGGCCCGCCAGCACGTCGTATGTGTCGTCGCAGCGAAAGGAAGCGGTCTCACGCGGTCGGTTGCCGAGAGCGTCGCGCGGCGCGTTACGGCGGGCTGCGGGCCCCACCGGATTCGGGGAGCCGTTTGCGCGATGCCGCCTGAATCGTGCGTACTGTGTTGAATCTGCGCGTTTCGTTGTCGCGACGCGTCCGGCGGCATCGTCCGGTGGTCGCGGCGCCTGGCAGAACTCCCGGATACGACGGGCGCCCAACCCGATTCGAGCGCGCGAGAGTCCGCGACCGGACAGTGCATCCAGCTTCGGGAACCTCCCGAGGTGACGTGTGGAGCACGGCGACCTTGGACATGAGGGGGCTGGTGTGTCGCCGCGCGAGCGTTGCCCACTCGCCACGTCGTCCAGCCGTGTTCGCGCTGTACCTGACCGTCCCCCAAAAGGTTCGATCATGGCGGGTGTGTCTCTCGCATCTGTAGCGTCGTGCTCGTGCTGCAGCCGGCTTCCGTGGCGGTGACCGTTCTTGAGGGTGCAACCGGCCTCGGCGGAGCTGTCGCCCGCCTGCGCAGTCCGGGTCCGACAGCCCAGATTGCGCCGAGAGGATCGCGGCAACTTCCCGGCCAAGACGAAGCATCGCTCACCGAACGGACAAACCACAGCGGACCCATATGACCTGCAACGGAGAACAATGAAGCGTGACCTTCGCATCGAACTGCTACGCAACGTCTGGCTTTTCGAACGCTGCACCAAGCGGGAGCTCGACGCACTCGCGAAGCTTGCGACACAGGTCGACCTCCCGGCCGGGAAGGTGCTCGCGACGCAAGGCGAACGAGGCCAAGAGTTTTTTGTCATCGTCAGCGGGCGTGTGCAGGCCACTCGAAAGAACGTTGTCATCGGAACCTTGGGACCGGGAAGTTTCTTCGGTGAGATGGCCTTGCTCGAACGGCTGCCCCGCGTCGCGACCGTCACGACGACCGAGCCGACATCGGTGTTGGTGCTGACCTCTCTCGCGTTCGACGAGCTCGTCGCCTCGATGCCATCGGTCGACCGCAAGATGTTGATCGTGCTCGCCAATCGGCTGCGCGAGGTCGAGGATCGATATGTACCCGCCGAGGCCCGCATTACCTCCATCAACATCGCGTAACCCTCGAACATCACCAAGCTGCCGTACGACGCGAGACCGGCGTCGTGAGGCGGTCGAACGTTGTCGAGCAAACCGCCAGCATCGCGCTGTCTGACGGTGACGGCGTCATCCGAGCGGCGCGCATCGAGGCCGACGCGGCCGTGAGGCCGACCTCGCCTCACGGCATCTGGTTGTTGCGTGTGCGGTTGCGCCCGACGTCCCGCGCGCGCACGCACCCTCGCTCCGGGGTGTGCTGGGTGCCCGCCAAACTCGGGTCGGGCGTGGTCGTTGGCGCCGGCCGAGGCACGGTCATCTGCGTCCGGCGCGGCCGCGGTTCAGCGTCCGACCGGTGTGTTGCACCAGACCATGACGTTGCCGTCGGTGCCGGGCCTGGTTGCGATCAGCTCGCCCCGCCGCTGATCGCGTGCGAAGTTGGCCTGAGCATCCGACGGCTCGTGACGCCTACGCGGCGGCGGTTGATCATGTCGCGGTCACGCACGCTGCGGTGCGCGGATCGGAACGGTTTCCGCATATGAGCCAGTGACCGCCACCTTTTGTGACAACGAGCGTGTTCAGATAGCGGCGGGCGTGGTCGGCGAGTCGGCGCGGCGTTTTCGACCGCGTGAACGTCGTCTCGTGTACGACGCCCTGTAGTTCCACGTCGATTTCGGGGAAGACTTGGCCGGATGTTCGTTTCGCGACGGTGACCGTCGCGGCAGTGAGGTGATAGGTCGCGACGGCGAGCGGCCCGGTCTCGGAACAAATCGTGGAGATCAAGTTGTCGAGCCATGGGAACCGGGCGACGCTCGAGGCGAGCACCGCGTCTCGGCGGTCAATCGCTTCAGCCGCGATCGCGAGGTCGTTGGTGACGTCACCGACGATCTCCGTCGCCTCGCGCCGACTGATCGGCGTCGCGACGTCGATCGCGTCGCGCACGTTGATGGTGGGTGGCGGCACGCCAGTGCCTGGCGGTCGCGGTTGGGTCGGGATGGTTGCGGCACTCGCGCAGTGCGCGGGTACGGCCGGGGCGGGGGCAACCGGCGTGACGCTCGATGTCGCCGCCGGCGTGCCGGCGCCGAGGACGATGGCCGTATACGCGACCGCGGCGACAGCAACGACGGCGACGAATCGTAAGCGGGCCGCGACGCTCGCCCGGCTCTTGCGATGTGCGTCGTTGCGGACCGTTGGGCCGAACCCAACCACGGTCCCGAAACGGTCCGGCGCTGGGCCCGCCTCCGGAAGGAGTCGTTCGAGTAGCGGCCGTGCCGCGCAGACCAACGCAAGTGCGCCGAGCAGCGCGACCTTGGTGGCGAACTCGGTTCGTTGGGGCGCGGCCAGCGCGACGAACACGAGCGCGATCGCGGCGCCGTAGACGTGACGTGCGATCCGCCCGCGCGGTGCGGTCTTGGGATCGGTGATCATGAAAAACGCGAAGACGAGTACCTCGGGCGAGGTGACGAGGATCCACCAGAAGTACCCGTCACAGACCGGACCGATGTGCCAACGGGCGGTAATGCAGTGCCCGCGGATGGCGAGCACTGCCAACGCGGCCGCGTAGGTCGTCCAGAAGCTCGCGACGAGGCCGAGCAACCCCACCCGCCAGGCAAGGAGGACTCCGCCGACGATGATCACTGTCAACGCGAGCGCGAGGCCGACACCGGGCCGTACCCACCAGAAGTCGAGCGGATCGACTCGCCGGCTTCCGAGTATCAAGAAGCACAACACCAGACCGAAGTTCGATGGGTTGAACAATGGGCGGCCGTCCACCCGGATCAGGTACTTCGAGAGCAGCGAAATTGCGGCGACGGCGGCGAAGATCCATCCGCCGCGCAGACTCCACCAGTCTCCGTGACGGGTGCCGGGAATCCGCAGCACGAGCGCCACGCCGCTCCCGGTCAGCAACGCGCTCGTTGGCCATGCGACCACGTGCTCCCGGCGCAAGGTGATCGCGCACTCGATGACCGCGCATGTCGAGACCGCGATCAAGATCTGCGCGATCGAGATATCGAAGTGCAAGAGCGTCTGGCCGAGCACCTGAAGCGTCAGGACGACCAACGCGACATGAAGTCGCGGATCCCGAAGGTCTGGTCCGACGAACGGATAACGCCGAGCGCGCAACTTCAACGCCGCCGGGGGGCTTTGGGTGTCCATTATCGAGTCGACTTCGAGGCGGGCACTTTGGCCGCCGACGCGAAACTCGCCGGAACACGTGGGCGGTTGGTTCGGCGGGCCGGCCGTGACCTCTCCGACCTGTGGACCGTCGTTCGGCCCGTTCGGGAAAGACGCGTCGACGAGTCGGCGTTCGTTGGCCTTGCCGGCTCGTCGGTCGTGTCTACGTGCGCGCGGCGATCGATGACAGGTACCTTTTTCGAGTGATGGGTGCGCGAGTCGTGGATGCTGATGGTCATGTACTCGAACCGCTTGGCGTCTTCGACGTGTGTCCGCCACCACATCGCCTGCACGTCATGCGGGACTCATTCGGTCTCGACCATGTGTATGTGGGCGACCAGGAGATCGTGACAGTGTCGCTCGGCAAACTCGGCACTCCAGGGTCGGACATGGCCGACCTCGCACGCTCACCAACCTACGATGAAGCCCAGCCGGGAGGCTTCGATCCCGACGTTCGCCTCATCGACATGGATCTCGAGGGCATCGACACCGCGGTGCTATATCCGTCGCTCGGCCTAAATTTCTGGTCGGTTCTCGACACCGAGGCGGCAACATCACTCGCCCGGGCGTACAACGATTGGCTTGCGCAATACTGCGCCGCCGATCCCCGACGACTATACGGCGCGGCGATGGTGCCGTGGCAGTCGACCGACGCTGCAATTGCCGAGTTGCGCCGCGCCCACGACGAGCTCGGCTTCCGAGTCGCGTTTTTGCGGCCGAATCCGTGCCTCGGTCGAACCATCACTCACCCGACCCACGAGCGGTTCTGGGACGCGGCCGAAGAACTGGACGTCACGATCGGCATCCATGAAGGCTCATCGAACACGATCGAAACGCTCGGCACCGACCGCAAACCGTTCAACCCGTTGGTCTTACACGCCATGTCGCACGCATTCGAACAGATGGCCGCGTCCGCGCAGCTCATCACGCAGGGCGTCATGGAACGTCACCCGAGCTTGCGGTTCGTGTTCCTCGAAGCCGGCGGCGGCTGGGCACCGTACTGGTTGTGGCGCCTCGACGAACAGGTCGCCGGCTTCGGCGGCTACTGCCCAGACATGAAACTGGCCCCCAGCGAATATTTCGCTCGACAGTGCTGGATCAGCTTCGAGATCGACGAACCGACCCTGCCCGCCCTCGCACCATTCATCGGGAATGACCGCATCGTTTGGGGCTCGGACTACCCACATCACGACTCGACCTTCCCCGGCGCGGTCGCCAAACTCCGCGACACGTTGGCGTCGCTCACCATGCCGGTGCAGGAACGTATCCTGGGCGCGAACGCACTCGAGTGCTACCAACTGCCATGACGAACCTCGACATCGTCAACGCCTATTTCGCCGCGATCCGCGACAAGGATGCCGACGGACTCCGGCCGCTCTTCGCGGCCGATGCGCAACTCACCACCCTGGCCGGCACCTTCACCGGCCCCGACGCCATTGCGAGCTTTTACCGCGACCTCGCGTTTACCGTCGATGACCTGTGGCCCGAGCCCGGCGTTCCTCTCATCGACCAGGACCGCGTCGCGGTCGAGATCCGCCTCCGCATGCACGGCAACGTGTCCCTCGTCAGCGACTTTTTCACCTTCGCCGCCGGTAAAATTTCTCGGCTCATCGTCTACAACGGCGCCCCGGCTCCCGAACCCGACAGCTGACCGGCCTCGACCGAGATCGTTGGTCGTCGTTCCCGGCGCACACGATTATTCATCGCGCATGGCCCGAGCGGCTCCGAGACGCAGCTGACACCACTGGTACTCAACCTGCACGGCAGTGCGTCGACCGGCGAACACCACGAACTGTTCTCGGGCATGGACGCCACCGCCGACGGGACACGTTTATGTCGTGTACCCGCAGGCGATCATCCCGTCGGGCACCGGCTTCGTATGGAACATCCAGGGCCGATCTTTGTTCGGCGGTTCGCCGGTTCCGCCGGGTGCCGCAACGATGAGACGTTCCTCGAAGACGTCGTTTCAACGATGCGATCGCGCGTGTGCATCCATCCAGCGCGCGTGTACGCGACCGGCTTCTCGGGCGGCGCGCGGATGTCGAGTTAGCTTGGTTGCGCTGCCGCCACGACGTTCGCGGCAGTCGCGCCCGTCAGCGGACTCCGCTTGCCAGCGACATGCGACGCGGCCCGGGCGGTCCCCGTATCTCGTTTCACGGCTTGCTCGTTCCCGTCGACGGGTACGACGGGAACGGTCAGGCGTACTGGACCTAAAGCGTGCGGGTCGCCGCGCAACGGTGGGCCGCGCACGACGGATGTTCGCCTACAGAGAATGTCGCACCCCGACCCGGGGGTCACACTCACCGAATACGGCGGCTGTCGCGGTGACAGCGCCGTCGAGTGGTACACGCTCGCCGACGAAGGCCATGACTGGCCCGGCGGACCGAAGCAGCCGCGCTCGATCACACGTACTCTCGGGCCGAAGACCGACGCCATCCACGCCGACACCGTCATCTGGTCGCCTCGTTGCGCATTCGATGCCGTGACCTCACACGACAACGCCGGACGCGCAGGCCTCCATGCCGTTCGTCTCAGCCGGCTGCTCCGAGTTCCGCGGCAGTGTTGCGAACGGCGTTCAATACGCTGCGCGGCTCACAAACCCGACAATCAGGGTCGGCCGTGCACGTTCGCCAGTCTCGTGCTCCGCACGCGCGGGTTGCGCGGCTGATGGTGGCCGAAACATCTGACCCTGATGTCGCCGTCGGCGATCACAGACCGGCCTACCACGATGCGCGCGACGTCGTTTCTCAGTGCCGACGAAACCGGGCCCGCCTCGACGTGACGCGGAACGAACGCTGCGATCAGGCCTTCGTGGCGACCGCAGCGAACTTGCTGAACGCGAGCGACGTGAGCGGCGCCCCTCCGAAACACTCCTCTGTGCGCCGCATCGTCCAGAGCACGGTCCATGACTCTTTCAGACCTTGGTACAGACCTGCCTCGACCGTGCCTGCCATGATCGCCACCGCAGCCTCGTGCGGAACACTTCCGAACGACATGGTAAGCGCGATCGTTGACGTCATCTTGTTATCCCAAGTGATCGTCAAGGTCCCCTTCGCGATCGCAGCGATGTTCTGACTGACCTGGGTGATGAGCAACTTACAGTTGGATGGCTTCGCGAACTTCAGCGTCGCCGACACCGTGCCGCTCGTCGCGCGGCCCGGACAGCCATGTAGTCGTGCGCCCTCGATCGAGATCGTCGGCTTCACGCGCCGCGTGTCCCCGAACTTCGGCAGCCCCGGCGTCAACGTCGCGTTCCCGACAAACGACCGGCAGGCAGACCCGCCCGTGGGAGCCGCCGTCGAAGCTCCGATGGGAGTCATCGGCACGAACAGCGCGACCACGAGCACGACACCAACAGCCCCCCGTCCCCCCATACCGACCATGCTCTCCCGGCGACCCGCAACCCGTCAACGCAGTGCCTCCGATGACGGCAGTCCCAAGGCGGCAGCCGATTGCGAATATCAGCCCCCGCGGGCCGTGCGACGCATCGACCTCGTCGCAACCATCGAAGGATGTCAGGGCCGGTCGGTGTCCTACCGCCCGGTGTCCTACCGCCCACTCGAGGTGCACCGCCCAGACGCTCGAGGGCGGGCTTTGCCGTCATCGCTCAACCTGCGGCTGCGACACCGGCAGGCGGTCGCATCTGCACCGGCCTCGGCGGGCTCACTCGAGCGGGGCGCTTCGCCGGAAAAGGTGGAGTTTGGTCACTTGACACTGGGTACACAGTGGAGGTGGGCAAAGTTAACTACTTTCTAAGTTTGTGTGTGTGCTCGCCCAGACCACGCAGCCGCACGCCCTGACGATTCCGATCAACCCGGAATTCCGCTCGGAGGGCGATACATGCGCGTCTGGTCGCTTCGAGCACTCGACAAGCGGGTTGTCGCCGACCCTCCGATTCGGCATCTCGACCCGCCGATCGCGGTGCTTTCTTATTCTCGGCGCGCGTCTTCTTCGAACAACCTCTCCCCACCCGCCCCCGCTCTTGGGGAGAGTGGTGCGGTGCGGGTGCCTCCCCTCGGTGCGCCCGCACCGCTCAGCCGCCGTTCCGTCGACGACCGTCGCTTCGGCGAGGAAAGCGACCGTCCTCTCGCACGCTCGCTCGGCGAAACCCTCACACAGCCGGTCTCGGTCGAAGCCACCTCGGCGCGGCGCGGTCCCGTCGACCTGACGAACTTCATGGTCCTCGCCCGTCGAATGAGCATCCCCACCGACGAGGCGATCCGTCAGTTCGTCGGCGTCAACATCCTGCGGCGGGGCGGACTTGGCGAGCCCGACGAGCGCGACCTGACTCTCGCAGGTCGGGACGCCCAGCGTCACAGCCGGCTTTCTGCCAGCAGTCGCGGACAGACGCGAGGACACGGAGCGGACGACAGCGCACCGGACATCAAGGAGAGCTTCACGCGAACTTGTTGACGTTCGGCAATCTCGACGCGGCACCCGAGTGTTGGCGGAGTCCCTTGGCGTCGGACACACCCACAGTGAGCAGGTCCGGACAGAACCTTTTCCGCGGGTGCGTCATCACAAGCGGTTTGCGGCCGCTCTTAGCGGGCTGTTGCCGCGCGGCCGATCCGCCGAGGGCGAGTGACCTCCACGCTGACCTGGACGGCGCCGGCCGTATGCCTCAAGTCGCAGCGGTGTCGCTCGACGCGCGTGAAGCAATGACGTCGCGGCCCGTGTGCCAAGTTCGGTCGAGACGCCGGCGGCGACAAACCACCTCTTGCAATCGCGACAACGGACCTGCCCTCGACAGGTTGGTGCGCAAGCCGTCGCGCAGAACATTGCTGCCCGCTCGTCTGACCCGCTCCGAGGGCCGCCGAGACTCAGCGAGACGATGGATGACAGCCCTCGGTCACCGACCTGACCGTGAATTCGTCGTCGCCCGGCCGGGAAACACGTCCGAGCCGCGGGCGTCCGAAGACGCCAATGGAGCACGAATCCATCAACTCCGCTGTCAGAAGAGCCTGGACGCGATGGCGGCGCCGACGAGGATGAGTACGACGCCGCTCAGTTCTTCGCTCCGCACCTCGACGATAGTGCCGAGTCTGCGGCCAAGTTCCAGCCCCGCGAGGGCCATGCCGACACTCGTGAGGGCAATAAGCGGCACCGCGACGGCGAGCGACACGCGGTGTGTGCCGAGCGCGAAGCCGACGACGAGATTGTCGACACTCGCGGCTGCGCCGATTGCGAGAAGTGGCTCGACGCGACTTGTCGCGGGAGGTGCAGCTGGGTGCGCTCGCCTGGCCCGTCGGATCGTGTATGCGCCGCTCGCGATGAGTAAGCCGCCGCCCACGTAGGTGCTCGCGGACCCGAATGAAGCGGCGACGTGGTGACCGACGAGCAGCCCAAGCACCGGCATTCCTGCCTCGAAGACGCCGAAGATGAGCGCGACGCGCAGCCGCAGCGCTGCGTCGACGCCGGACAGGCCGAGCGCAATCGCGGCGCCGAAATTCGACAGGCCGAGAGCGACCGCGGTGAGCACCAGACTCAACATCAGCTGACCCTCATATGCACCGACCGACGCAATCGACCCGCGGACCGTCAAGATGTAGCTCAGCAGGTCATGCGACCGGTAACGCACCACCGAAAGCGACCAAGACGACGACGGAGATGATTCGTCATGGAATTGCACGAACTGCAGACTGTGATCGAGGCCACCTACGGGGAACGAGACCGCAAAAGAGGTCTTGCGCCAACAGTTGCGTGGATCGCCGAGGAGGTCGGAGAGTTGGCCCAGGCCGTGCGAAAGGGTTCGCTTGAGCAGCAGATCCACGAGCTCGGCGACGTGCTCGCATGGATCTCGTCACTGGCTTCTCAGCTCGGTATCGAGTTGGACGTATGTGCCGCGCGGTTCATGCACGGTTGCCCACATTGTCACCGAGTGCCTTGCGAATGCGTCTGATCTGCCACGACGAGCGTCGCGCAACCGCGCGCTCCGCCCGGCAGATCCGTCTCGCCTCGTTGTCCGAGGCGCGCAGAGCGGCAACGCGACTGTGCCCATCGTTGCTCCACGACGGGGACGGGCCACGTCTTGCGACCTCCGCAGGTGCGGGACCACCGAAGCCTTGGCGCGCGGCGGGCTCCACGACGCGGGGGAGGACGCGATGCGCGGCGTTCGGCGAGGCCTGCCATTCGTCGTTCTGCTTCTTGTCGCCGGGCAGATCGTTTCGTTGGGGCGGCAGGCAACACGCAACTGGGTGACGGACCGAAGCCGCCAGCACATTCGGGGAGAGCCACGATCGCGCCCGGTCTGAAAGGTTTGACGTGAACGCGACACAGTGAGCCATGGGCTGTTCAAGGATCATCCTGTCGCCGGCGAGTTCCACGACGACGCGTGGGTGAGCGACGCATGCAGAACTTTTGGGAACGCTCGAGGCGGTTCAGGAATCGCCCCACCGTGGGCCGCCCGACGGCTAGGTAACTCACCGTCCCGCGATGCTTGCGATGGCGAATGCGTTGTCGCGCGGTGGCAAATCCGAAGCCGTCCAAATGCGGCTACCGTCGTGCTCGGTGAGACCGAACCGGGCCTCGATGACCGCTCTGTGCGTCCTCGTCCTGACGCTCGCACTCTCCGGTTGCCACCGGCTGGCTGCGTCGCCGATCCAGCAACGGGTCGGTGCGTTGAGCGCCGCGCACGCCGTCACAGACCCATCGGGACTGACCATCCTCCGGGTCGATCCGTCAACGACCAGCGCGACCGTCGGCGCACCGAACGACCCCAACGTCGCGGTCATCGACACCGCGGTCCGGTCGAACGGTGAACTGTTCGTGTTCCTGCCCGGGACAGGTGGCCAGCCCGACTGCTGCACCTACCTCCTCGAGGCCGCGGCCGAGGCCGGATTTCACGCGATCGGTCTGACCTACCCGAACGCGACAGCCGTCGGAACCGTCTGCCGAAACAACCTCGCGTGCTATGGAACCGTCCGCCAGGACGACTTCGATGGAAGTGACCCCAACCCGTACGTTCACATCGGCGCGACCAACGCGATTCAGGCCCGCCTGGTCGACCTGCTCCGCTACCTCAGCGTCCACGATCCATCCGAGCGATGGTCTCAGTTCATCACGGGCGCCACACCAGCATGGAGACACACCGTTGTCGCCGGACACTCCCAAGGCGGTGGCGACGCCGCGTACATCGCCAAAATCCGCGACGTCGAAGGAGTTGTGATGCTCTCATCCGACGTCGATTCCACCTCGACTCTCCCACCGGTCGCCGCCACCTACCTGACCACGGGACACTTGACTCCGCTCGATCGCTATGTGGGTTTCGACCACGTTCGGGACCCCTTCTTCGACAAAATCGTCACCGACTGGGCCGCACTCAACCTGCAATCATTCGGACCTGAGGTTTCAATCGACGGCCGCAGCACCCCGTTCGGCGATACGCACGAATTGGTGACCTCGGCCATCGTCCCGCCAGGGCCTGTTCCCGCGCTGGCAACCCATGACTCAACCGCGGTCGACTCGCAAACACCCCGATGTACGAACGGGACCCCCGCATTCGCGCCGGTATGGCGGTACATGATGCAGGTGGCCGGAGGGCTCCCGGTCACCAACGGCATGCCAATCTGTCAGGCCGGTTGATCCGCAACATGCGCCGCTCCAGGTTTCGATACTCGACCGGCCCGGTTGCGATGGCATGGCATGGCATGGCATGGCATGGCATTGCTTGCGATGCGGTCTTGTCACGCTCTGCGATTCGGGTGGAGGTGGCGACGAACAAGTTGTCGGTTCGCATCAGTGTGTGTTCGTCCTAGCCCTTCGGGTCTTGGTGGGAGCGACCGACCGCTCACGGCGCCTCCTCGACAGTTCATTCCGAACCTGAAGCAGCGATCTCGACGGCGCGCGAGCGACCGCAGCATGCGGTTGGGCGCGGCGCACACCGGCGCGGGTGCGGGGTCGCACCGAACTGTCTGTGTTCACGCGGTTCGGGTCGGACGGGGATGCCGAGGCCGTGCTCGTTTCGAGTTCGGCGACGAACCTCGACGGCAAATCGCAGCCGACCGCGATCGCGAGGTTACGAGTGTCGGCTGGCGACCGCAGTTTCGATCGACTGGTTGGTGGGAACGCCCCCGATCGGCGCGTAGAACTGCGCGTCACCGAACGGGAAGATGTCGCCGTTCTGTCCGACGAGCCAGTACCCGAGGCCGGTCGAGGTTCGTGTCAACGCCACGACAGGTACCGGCAGCCCTTGGGGTCTGGAGCCGTAGTCGTGCGCATCACCGAAGGCGAAGACGTGACCCGCTCGTCCGACCAGCCAGTACCCGTTCCCGGACGGTGTTGCCACCATCGACACGATCGGTTGGCCAAGATGTTTGAGGCCGACCGACCCGTGCCATTGCGCGTCGCCGAACGGGAAGATGCTGCCGGTCTGTCCGACGAGCCAGTAGCCGTGCCCTGACCGAGACGGTGCGATCCCGACGATCGGATGGGCGAGACGCCGCGCGACCGTCGAACCATGCAACCTCGCATCCCCGAACGCGAACACGTTGCCGTTGCGGGTGACGAGCCAGTAGCCGTGGCCGGACGGGGTGCGTGCGATCCCGACGACCGGCTGGCTCAGATGTTTTGCGCTGGCGGAACCGTACCAGTGTGCGTCACCGAAACTGAATACGGCGCCGTTGCGCGCGACGAGCCAGTACCCACGACCCGAAGGGGTTGCGGCCATCCCAACGATCGGTTGTCGCAGATGCCATGCGCCAGTCGACCCGTAGTAGTGGGCGTTGCCGTAGGAGAAGATGCCACCCGCGCTCGAGACCAACCAGTACCCGGCATTTGCCGGAGCTGTCGACGGCGACCCGGTATGGGCAGCGTTGCCTCGCCACTGAGGCCACGCCGGCGCGACCGCCGGGGCTTTGGGAAGCGGGAACGAGTCAACCCGTCCCGATCCGCTCTGCGGTTGGCCGTCACCTTGCGGCAACCAACTTTGGATGACGAGCCGCCATCCGTACCCGGGTCCGAAGTCGGCGACCGCGGCCGAGTTCTGCACGACGCGGTTGATCTCGATCGACTGGTACAGGGGCGCACCGTCACGACCTCGCAGCAGGTAGAACTGGCCGGCTTGGCCGACCGCGACGTCGTTGACGCCGTCCCCGTCGAGGTCGACAAGGATCGGGGTGGAGAGAATCTCCGTATGGTCGTTGGGGGCGAGCATGTCCCACATCAGGCCGCCGTGACCGTTGAACGCCCACACGCGTCCGTCAGTGCAGGCCGCGCACGCGGTGACGACCACGTCGGACTGCCCGCTGCCGGTGATGTCACCGATGACCGGCGAACCGAAGATCGGCCCGTTGAGAAGGACCGGCCAGCCTGGAACCGGTGAACCGTCATTGAGATGGAACGCGCTCAACGAGTTCGTCGCGACCGCGTCACCCGACGGCCCGGTGCCGGTCCCGACGACGAGGTCCATGCGGCCATTACCTTCGAGGTCGCCGATCGCTGGGCTCGATTGGAAGATCTGATGTTGGCAATGCGACCACAAGATCTTCGGTCCCGACGGGGTTACACGAATCGCGCGCAGGATGCCGGCCCAACTCAAGTTCCCACACGGACCGCCCGGGCTGGCGTCGCCTCCCAAGAAGATGTCCATCCGGCCGATGTGCGCTTCGTCGTATAGGGCGGGCGAGTCCCAGATGGTGTCGAGACTGTTGAATGGGAACCCGGGCAGCGCCTGACCGAACCGGTTCACGACATAGATGTTGTGATCCCAACTTCCGAACACGACATCGGGATACCCGTCACCGTTCACGTCGCCGACCGCTGGGGTACCGACCACGCCGCTCTCACCCGCGACGGTCTGGGTCTGGATCCGCCAACGCACCGTCCCGTTCGCGTTGAACGCTTCCACCCCACCTTGTTGGCCCGGAACGTTGAGCGATCCTGCACCGACGATGATTGTCATACGACCGTTGTTGTCGAGATCATCGACGGTCGGGCTCGACTCCGACGCGACGGTCTGGCCGGGAATGATCTGAATCGGTTGTGGCCAGCCCGGAAGGTCGCGTCCGGTACGGCCGTCAAGCACGTGCAACATCCCCGACAGGTCGGACGTCACGACATCGGGATGTCCGTCACCAGTCACATCCGCGATGACGGGCGACGACAGATGCGTCGGGCCGATCGTCGTGCTCCACGATGCGCTCGGAAATTTCGGAAGACCGACCGCTCCCGAATCGCCAGCCCCGACGATCGGGACCGCGCCAGCGAGCGCAACCACAACCCAGCTGACCACGAGCCGACGAAAGGTCCGCCGATCGGGCACCCCCCGCCTCGCCTCCGATCCGCCAACTCGACGACTGAACAGAACACACCTCTCATCCGAACGTCTCGCTAGTCATCGGATCAGGACCGCCTGACCTTGACGTCCCCACCCGGATACTGAGCGCACCGTTTTCCGCTCGTCGGCCACGTCGGCCACGTCGGCCACGTCGGCCCGCCGAGCCGGCTCATCGACGTCTTTGGGAACGACCCCGTAAAGCTCTCGGCTATTCCCCGTGGCGACGTCTCCGCTCCGAGCTCGACCGCCGCCCGACGCAAGCTCGCCCATGCCGCACCAGGCGCGAGCGGCGGCGTCGCGTTCTGGATATCCGATGCCGGCATACAACTCGGCGACGAGGTCGTCGACCTCGCTCCTTCGCGCATCGAACGGTCGGCTGCGACCGAGAAGGTCCTGGCGATTTCGGCAATGTCACCCGCGGCTATGGCTGAAATGCCTCTGGGACCGTCGACCGTCGTTGGGCCATGCGGGTTTCTGGTCGCGGTGACTGCCAATCCGGCTCGTGCTGCCACCGCGGCTCGACGTGACCCCGTTGTCGTCGGAACCGAGTTGTGCTGGCATATGACTGGGCTGAGTGGTCGGTCTGATCGGATCCGAGCGGACGACGAGTTCTTTGTGTAGCGCACGACGAGCCGCGTCGACCATGGTGTGGTGCAACGACCGGTTTGCCGAGCGGGAGCGTAGGGGTTCGTGGGGGTCCAAGCAGTGGTCGCGAGGTTGAAGACTGTTCGCAGGCCGCCGCGGTCATTGTTGGCTGTGTCGTTGGTGGTGGTGTTGGAACTGGGGGCCGGAATACCGACGACCACGGCATCGGCGACGACCGCTCAGGTCGGCGGCGTCGTCGTAGCACCGCCGCTTCCGCTCGGCGCGAGCTTGGGTGCTCCGCTCGCGGTGTCGGAGCGGCTCAACGTTGACGTGGTGCTGCGGCCTCGTGACCCGGTTGGTCTTGCGCGGCTTGCGGGAGCTGTCGCGACTCCCGGTTCGTCACGCTACCGGCAGTACCTGACGCGCGACGAGTTCGCGAACGAGTTTGGTGCGACATCCAGCCATATTGACACGGTCGATCGCGCGCTTCGTTCGCTCGGGCTTGATCCACGGCCGCCGAGCACCAACCGGCTGGTCATCCCGGTTTCGGGGACCGTCGACGCTCTACAACGCGCCTTTCATGTGGGGTTGCGCCATGTTTCAATCGCGGACAAGCCAGATGCCTACAGCACGGCGAACGTCGCAGTCGTCCCCAGAAGTCTCCTCGGCAACGTCGAAGGGATTGTCGGGCTGACGAATGTCATGCAGCCGCGATCGCTCGCGCGTCCGTTGACGACAGCGAGCGAAACCACGCCCACGCCGGTCGGTCACGGGCCATCTGCGTCGGTTCCACACGTCACGTCGGGCGCCACCGGCGCGACGGCATGCTCAACGGTGACGACACTGGCCGCCACGGACGCCGCGTCTGACCACATGTATCCGAACTCCGACACCGTGCTCGACTCGTCTTACGGCTTGTCGTCGCTGTACGCGAGTGGCGACAACGGAGCTGGCGTCACGGTGGCCGTGTATGAAGTTGGCGGATACACGCCTTCGGACATTGTCGGCTTCCAGGATTGTTACGGCACGAACGCGATGGTGAACACCGTGAACGTCGACGGAGGCCCGGGCGCGGGCTACCTGTCCGACTACCGCAGTGTTGCCGAGTCCGAACTTGATATCGAAACCGTCATCGGGACCGCTCCTGGGGCAGTCGTCGACGTCTATGAGGGACCCGACGTGTCGAGTGCGACGGACCAGAATCAGCTCGACATCTGGAATCGGATTATCAGCGACGATGCCGCCCAGGTCGTCAGCGTCAGCTGGGCTCTGTGCGAGCGTTACGTCGCTGACGACCCGAGCTACGTCTCCGCCCAGAACATGCTCTTCGAGGAGGCCGCGACCCAAGGCCAATCGATCCTCGCGGCGGCCGGCGACACCGGATCCGCCGGCTGCATCCGCAACGACAATGCGATCACGTCGCTGTATGTGAGCAATCCGGCGTCGAGCCCGTGGGTGACAGGCGTCGGCGGGACGGAGAACATCGCGTTCGCATCGCAGTATCTCGCGTCGGTCGGCACGACCGTTCCCGCCGAGGAGGGCGCCTGGAACGACGGCTGCTCGGACGGGACGGTTGACGACAGTTGCGCCGGTGGAGGTGGAGGTGTGTCTATCCTCTCGCCGAGGCCAACATGGCAAACCGGCCCCGGGGTTGACAACCCCGAGTATCCGAACCTCGGACGCGAAGTCCCGGACGTGTCAGCAAGCGCTGACTACAACCGCTATCCGTACCTTCTCTACGACACCGATCAGCTCGGAGGCTGGTCGCTGAACGGGGGAACGTCCGCCGCGGCTCCGCTCTGGGCAGGAGTGCTCGCACTCGTGGACGCGCGATGTCAGTCGGTCGGTGTCAGTTCGGTCGGGTTCGCCGACCCGATCCTGTACGCGGACGCGGTTCAGCACCCAGCCGATTTTTACGACGTCACGGCTACCAGCGGGGCAGATATCGGAACGCCGCCCGACAACGACGTCACCGGTACGAACGGCGGCGCGTATCCCGCGACCATTGGATACGACATGGCTGACGGGCTTGGAACGCCGCACGGCGCGACGCTTGCGACCGATCTGTGTGAATCAAGCGCGCCGGCGGCGCCATCGGCCGTGCACGCGGTCTCGGACGCGACCGAGCACCGTTCTGGGAGCCTCACCGTCGTGTTCGCGTCCGGCGAAGACAACGGCGCCCCGATCACGGCGTTCACGGTGACATGTGCGTCGAACGACGGTGGCGCGACCGAACGCGTGGTGCTCGACGCCGCCGTTGCCGCACCCGTCAACGTGGACGGAGTCACGACCAAGAAGCGTTACCGGTGCACGACGACCGCCACGAACGCACGCGGGACGAGCCCGCCTTCGGCCATGTCAGCGGCAGTGACGGTCGGTGCGCCCGATCAGCCCGCCAAGCCCGTGGTCTCTCGAATCGGCACGGGGCATGTCAAGGTGTCGTTCATGACCCCTGCCGGCAACGGTGCTCCGGTTACCGACTTCAAGGCTGTGTGTACATCATCGAATGGTGGAGTCGCTCGGGGCAGGACCGGCACCGCAAGCCCGCTCGGCGTCTCAGGCCTGACGCGGAGCAAGACATATTCGTGCAACGTCCGCGCGACCAACCGACGGGGGACCGGGCAACCATCGGCGCAGTCGTCTCCAGTGGTCGCGTAGCCATCGAGGCGCCGACTCGAGGGCCGTCATTGTCCCGCTGCCGGCCGCGTGGCAGGCTCGCACCGAGCGCCGGTCGGCGCTGCGATCGAAAGCGGAGAGGGCGTCCCATGACGAGAATCGCAACACGAGGTTGGAAGATGCTCGCGGTCACGGTTGCGATTATCCTGATTCCGACTGCCGCCTATGCGGCGATCGGCGGCTTCAGTTCGGGCACCAGTACTCCCGCGGTGATGGGCACGAACTCCTCCAAGGCAGTTGGGACAAAAGCCGTCGAAGGCAAACAGACCGGCGGCGGGTCGAACACGCGTTACGGCGTCCTCGGGACCGCGAACGGGCCTGGCGGTGTCGGCGTCATCGGGTCCGGGACCCGCGACGGTCTGTACTCGAACGGCCCCCTCGGGGTCCGAGCCGGCAACAAACTGGACTGCACCGGTTGCGTCAGCGTGAACGACCTCTCGCCTGAGGCGCATGCAATTCAACCGCTGCCGTCGGGCCAATCCGAATCCGGCACGTTCGGCGCGGGAGGCGGGAACGGCACCGGCGGCTACATCGGCGAAGGGATCACCTACCCGCGGCCGCTGCCGGCGGCGATCAAGAACGCCAACATCGTCGACGCGCCAACGTGGCCGGCCCCCCACTGCGCCGCGCCGGGTTCGGCCGACCCGGGTTACCTGTGCCTCTACGAAGCGATCACCAATGACGTCGGCGCAGGCTACGGATACTCCACAGCGCTCGGAAACGCTCAGTCGGTTGGCGTCATTCTCTTCTGGCCCGAAGCCGGCGCCGGCAGCTCATACGTAGGCGGCGTCTACACCGTCACGCCGTCCTAATCGAAGTCCAGAAACATCAGCGCACGGACGCTGCGTCGGCCCCGAGGCGGGCTCTACGCGCCGACGAGCGTGGGCTGCGCTATTTCGAGCGTGTGCGCGGACCGTGCCTGCGCCAGTGTTGTCAGCGCCCCACAAATACCAAGACCGCGTCTGCTCGGGGCAAGGCTTGCGGCGTGGCGTCTCATCAGTCGTTGTTGTCTGTTGTGGCTGGACGTTGTTGGGTCCGTCGGGGTGTGGGAGTGACGAACAGGAGTCGACTTGGAGCGTGGACGAGTGCCCGATGCCAGGTGCCGGCGGTCACAATGGCGGCTTCGCCGACACCGAGGGTGACGGCTTGGCGTAGTTCGACGTCGTCCAGGAGAAGCTCGACGCGGCCGGACAGGAGGAACACGAGCTCGTCGCCTGCGGGATGACGTTCCCAGTACGGCCATGTCGTCGTGTAGTCAAAGACCGAGAGAATGCGTCCGTGCGCGAGCGCGGGGCTGTCGATGGGATCGTGAGCCCAGAATCCTGGAGTAACGGCGAGCGCGGTGATGTCGAGTTGGGGGCCGAGATGGATGACGGCATCGCGGCCGAGGGCAACGGGCTGGAGGGTCGGTGTGGTGTGCATAAGCGCATGATCTGCCGTCGTCCCGGTCGCCGGTAGTGGTCCGCTTCCTGGAACTAGCCATAGGCTGAACCTATGACGATCGAGGTTCAGGACATGAATGTGTTCCTGGCGGTCGTCCGCGAAGGCAGTTTCGGCCGCGCCGCGGCGACACTGCTTGTGTCTCAACCGTCGGTGAGTGAGCGCGTCGTCCGCCTCGAGCGGATCGTCGGTGCCCGGCTGTTCGACCGGAACAATCGCGGAGCCACGCTGACCTCGGCCGGCCAGCGGTTCTTGCCGTACGCACAGCGCACGGTGTCGCTTGTGCAGGAAGCTGCCGAGGCCGCGCGGTCAGAGGACCAGCCCCCGCAGTTGCGCGTCACGGTGCACTCGACGTTCGCGCACCGGGCGATCCCGTTCGTGCTCGACGCGCTCGCGGGCGTGCCCTTTGCGCTGAAGTTCCGTGACGCGCATTCCGACGAGATCGTCGCCATGTTGCTCGACGGTGTCGCCGACGTTGGCTTCGTGTTGCCGGCGACACCGGCGCCCGGATTGCGATACCTCGCGCTCCCAGCCGACCCCGTGATTTGCGTCTGTGCACCGACGCATGCGCTCGCGACCAGGAGGATCATTCGCCCAGACCTCCTCGCAGATCATTACGTCGCGCTCAACGTGTGGGGAACCGTCGCCGTGAAGTACGTCGACCAACTCGAACGCGACGGCTTACCCGAATGGCGTCGCCGCGAATGCTCCGACGCGAATACCGCTATTCGGCTCGCCCGCAGCCACAATCATGTCGCGTTCGTCACCGCCTCCGCGGCCGCCGACGACCTGCACGCGGGAACGCTGATCCGCCTCAACCTGCAACCTGCACCACACTGGACCGTGCCGCTGGCCGTCGCTTACCACGAACGTGACCACACCGATCCCGCGATCGCCGCCATTCGCGCCGCCACCCGACACGCGCTCAAGACCCCGTCCACTACGCGCGCCACTCACAATCGCGGTCGACCACGCCCGTAACCCCACCGGGACGTTCAGAGCCGGCAGCGGTCGCGAAACTCCGACCGGCTCATCGCGCCCCGTATCGCGGGACCCCCGCAAGCCCCGCGCCCACGCTCACAAGCAGCGGCTGCAGAGATGTCGGCGAGGGTGTGCACGCGTATCGGCTCGCGGGCCCACGCGGGCGGTTCAACCTTGCGGTGTCCGGTCTGGCAGAAGGGTCCATCAGTGCATCACATGAGTCCGGCCAGCTTGTCGGGCGCGAGAGCGCCGGGTTTCGGCCGCGTGAGGGCCGCCCGCGGGTTCGGGTGCACAATCTCGGGGTGACGAGCGTCGAAGGGAATTGTCATGGCTGATGTGTCCGATGTCGTAGTGGTTGGTGGCGGAATCGGCGGCGCGTCCCTCGCCTTCGCGCTCGCGCACGCCGGCGTTGGTGTGACTGTGCTGGAGGCGAGCACCGAGTTCGCAGATCGCGTTCGTGGCGAGAGCATGCAGGCATGGGGCGTGAAAGAAGCACGCGACGTTGGCGTGGAACAGGTCCTGTTGGATGCCGGTGCGCACATCACGCCAGTGTGGAAGCAGTACAGGGAAGACGCAGGCGACGTCGGTGATATTCCGATGTCGATGATGATTCCCGACATTCCCGGATCGCTGAACCTTCGCCATCCGGACGCATGTCAGGCGCTGCTCAACGCTGCGGCCGATGCGGGCGCAACCGTCGCGCGCGGCGTGCGCGACGTTGTCCTCTCGATCGGGAGCTCGCCAATTGTCACGTATACAACGAACGGCGACGCGACCGAACTACGGACCACGCTTGTCGTCGGCGCGGACGGGCGCGGATCAACAGTGCGCAAACAAGCCGGCATCGCGCTGGACCGGCAGGAGCCGATCAGCTACATCGCGGGCCTTCTGGTCGACGGTCTCGACGGCGTTCCGAACGACCACGACGTCGTCGCCGCAGAGGGCGACGTGTTCTTCCTGATGTTCCACCAAGGCGGCGGGCGCGCGCGTGTGTATCTGTGCACGGGCCTGTCCGGACAGCACCGCTTCTCGGGTCGGAAAGGAACCGAACAGTTCCTCGCGGCATGCAACGTCTCGTGTTATCCGTGGAGCCAGCAGGTAATGGCCGCGACACCCGCCGGGCCGTGCGCCACGTACGCCGGCGACGACACTTGGACCGACGCACCGTTCGCGGACGGTGTCGTGCTGATCGGCGATGCCGCCGGCCACAACGACCCGGTCATAGGCCAAGGGCTCTCGATCGCTATGCGCGACGTACGCATCGTGCGCGACCTCATTCTCGACGGCGCGCATGAGAGTGCTGCGTTCGCGTCCTACGGCCAAGAGCGTGCATCACGCATGGAGCGCGTGCGATTTCTCGCCGATGTTCTCGCGGTCGCGCAGGCGGAGGACGCTGAGAACCGTTCCGCGCGGCGCACGATGCTGGCCGAGAACATCGCAGCGATGGACCCTGAGATCCTTCCGCTCATGATCAGTGCCTTCGCCGGACCTGAAACGATTCCGCAAGAGGCGCTCGACACTGGCATCCTCGAACGTCTCCGCGGTGCCTGAGCACACTGGCTCACCGGTCGTGGCTGGACTCACCTTCTTCGAAAGGGGCAGAAATGACTGAACCGGCACAGGTCGGTCGGACCCGGCTCTCGGTTCCGCCGGCCCTGATCCGGCTGCCTTTCAAGAGCCTCGGGACCGAGATGCTCGTCGCGTGGCGCCGGGGGCCCTCACCAGGGATCGGACCGCGTGCGTGCCGAAAACTGTGTGGGCATGCCGGCAGGTCTATCGCGCGACCGCATCCGAGAGGGTCACGGTGCCTTCCCACGGTCCCGAGTCCCTGAAACCCGACCAACAACTCGACGCGAAATCCCGCGCCACGTCGACGGATGGCGCGTGGTGCTGGGTGTGCGTAATGTGTGCACAACTCGAATGCTTGATCGACCGGTCGCGTAGGTTGTGGGGGTGACGACACCGTGGACGCGGGTGTTGGCCTCGTGGGCTACTGGGCCTCGGTCGAGGTCGTCGGCTCCGGCTGGCTGAGGTCGATCCGCACCGAAATCGTGTTGAAGTCGTAGGTGTCGGGCCCGGTGCGAGTCCCGGCGATGCGGGCCTCGGCGCCGACGACCGCGAGCGGCGGGTTGCACACGCTCGGCATGTCGAAGCTGCCCGCGGAAGTGCCGACGGCCGCGGTGATCGTTAGCGAGTCGTTGGTTGTGGCGGTGACCGTTCCGCTGAGGTTGAACGGCACGCCGACCGGTGGGGGCGTCCCGGTCCACACTGGCGGCGACAGTGGTCCGGGGGGCGGGCCGTCGACGTGGACCGGTCTCTGGGGCAGGCCGCCGGCGGGGACCGGAACGCCGCCGCATGTCCGTTCGGCCAGCTTGCGGCCGAGCGCCGCCTGTACACCGCGCGACGTCGTGACGTCAGCCCAGACGACGCCGGCCGCAAGGTTGGCTTGCGGACCACGGGACGAAGACGGGCTGAACGCGAGCGCACCGACCACGAGGGCGGCACCGACGACGCCGGCGGTCGACGCAGCGGTGACTGCGACACGCGTACGGCGATGGCGGCGGTCGCGGGCGCGGACGTCGGCGAGTCGGCGAGGATGGTCGATGACGGTGTCGGCGAGGTCGGTGAGAGCGTCGTGGAGTTCCATCGGGGGCCTTTCAGTCGTTCTTGTCGAGGAGGGTGCGGAGGTGCGCGAGGCCCTTGGCGGTCTGGCTCTTGACGGTGCCTACGCTGCACCCGAGCGCGGCCGCGGTCTGCTCCTCACTGAGGTCGTCGTAGTGGCGAAGCACGACCGCGGCCCGCTGCCGGGGAGGAAGCTGGAGCAGGGCGTAGCGGAGGTGCTCGCGGCGCGCGGCGAGGTCTGCGATGTCGTGGTCCGTGGCGTGGTCGGGGAGGTAGTAGGTGGGCTGTTCGCCTGCCCACTTGCGTCGGCGCCAGCCGAGCGCGGTATGGATGAGGACCTTGCGCACATACGGGTGCGGGTCGCCCTTGGCGGCGGTCGCGTCCCACCTGCGCAAGACCTTCGCGAGCGTGGTCTGGACGAGGTCCTCGGCCCTGTAGCGGTCCCCGGTCACGAGGAACGCGAGCCGCAGCAGCGCAGGGGAGCGCTCGATGACGTAGAAGTCGAAGTCGGTAGGTAGCGGTGGCGCGTCGTCGTCGACCGGCGTGTTCGTGTCGAGCACATCTCTATCAGTACCTGGACGGCAGGAAAGGTTGCCCGCGCGTGTCGGTCTTCGCGCGTTCACCGGCCTCTTTGCTGACGCCCGTTCCGCCTCAGGCTCCAGCAGGGCGGCGACTCGTCTCGTATGGTCACCGGGCCGTCAACTGGGATTGGGGCTGGGGACGATCGACCAGCTCGTGCCGTTCCATTGCTCGACGGCGGTCTTGGGTGGGTTACGCCGAACTCGTCGGGGTGCTGTTCATGAGCGAGAACTCGACCGATCAGAAATCTCGATCACATCTCGCGTATCTCCGGCTCACCGCCGCTGCGGAACGCTCCCCGAAGCGCTCGAATAGCCACCAACACAAGCTCGGTCACAGCGCGTTCCTCGAACAGCTCCTCAACGTCGAAGTCGCCGCGACCGAACGGCGTCGCAAACAACGGCTCGAACGGTTCGCGTGCTTGCCTTCACCATGACGACTCGACGACTTCGACTTCGACTTCGACGCGCAACTTTGTATCGATCGCGCACTCGTCAACGAACTCGCGACACTGCGCTTCTTAGAGGACGCGACGGATGTCCTGTTCATCGGTCCGCCCGGTGTCGGCGAAAACGATGCTCGCCATCGGACTCGCACGCGCATCGATCGCGGTCGCCTACCGCACCTACAACACCACGGCAGCCGATCTCGCTGCACGTTGTCAGCGCTGCGCTCGGAGGACGCGGGGCGACGACCATGCGGTTTCTACGCCGGACCACGACTCCTGATCATCGACCTATGCCGAGCCGGGAACTATGCGATCGCGGGTGTCGCGGATGGCCGGTGAGCTGGGGTTCCGTCTCGTGGTGAGGACGACCTGGTCGGCATAGTTCCGGTGGCGGTGGAGTCTCTTCGGGTCGGAGCGTGGTGCTTCGACGTGAGGAGGTCGTGTCATGTCAGGAACGCCGCGTCGCAAGCCGGGACGGATGGGTGCGCATATCGAGCCCTTCCGAGAGCGGTTGCTGGCCGTTGGTTACACGCCGGGAACGGTGCGTGGATTGTTGATGGTGATGGGGCAGCTCGGTCGTTGGATGCAAGCCGACCTGGCCGATGGTGAGCAGCTCACTGATCAGCACATCGAGGTGTTCGTCGAGTCGTTGCGGTCGCGGGGGGATCAGCGCGTTCCGAGGTTGCGGAGCACTGATCCGCTGGTGGCGTATCTGCGGGACGTGGGGGTTCTGGAACCGCGTCCGGTTGAACCGGTCAGGCCGGTCGAAGAGGTGGTGGTCGGGTTCCGGTCGTGGATGATCGCCGAGCGCGGCCTGGCAGCGGGGACGGTGCTGCGTTACGAGAACACGGCCCGCCGGTTCCTGAACGAACGGCACGCGGTCGCCGGGGACCGGTTCATCATCGATCTGGCCGCCTCGCAGGTCACCGGGTTTCTCGTCGTTGAGTGCGGGCGGGTTTCGGCTGGCTCGGCGAAGGGTCGAGTCGCCGAGTTGCGCGCCTTGTTGCGCTATCTGTTCCTGAAAGGTTTGACGTCGCGTTCGTTGGCGGTGGCGATCCCTCCGGTCGCAGGCGACGGGCCTGTGTGCGGGTCGGGATCGGCCGTGTCGGCGCGCACCGGTTACGTCACACGCTCGCTGCGGAGTTGTTGCGCAGGGGTTCGACGATCATCGAGGTCAGCCAAGTGCTCCGTCACCGTGATCTGGCCACCACAGCGATCTATGCGAAGGTCGATCTCGACACGCTGCGACAGGTCGCGCGGCCCTGGCCAGGAGTGCAGCGGTGGTGCGCCGGGATAAACCGGCAGGAGGATGGAGATGAGAGAGCTCTACATCGGAGGGGTAGCGACCCACGATGGCCCCGAGTCATGCGTCGGTGTCCGTAAGGGCGGTGGCGAAGCGTTGACAGGGGTACGTGCAGGCCGGGCTATAGAGCCGCGAAATAAGGGCAACTGGGGTGCCGAC